>CALUVE010000017.1 GCA_944324135.1 Candidatus Gastranaerophilales bacterium
TTTTTCTACGCCTTGTGTACTCATTTTACCTTTTACCGAATTCGGGCACAGTCTGCCCTTATATATCTATCTACGGATGACAGGTAAAATAACTTTAATTTTCTCAGGGTAATTTTTACATTATTTTACAATAAGCTATGAGAATTGCTTGCTATTTATTCATTATTTTTTACTTTAATCGGGCAGGCTTTTTTCAGAGTGTTTCTTGTTACTATCAGGAAAACTCCGAGCAAAATCAGCATAACACCTATCCCTATGCGTACGGTTAATTGCTCATGGAATACAACAACCCCGAAAAATATTGCAGTTAGAGGTTCCAGCGCTCCAAGAATTGCAGTTGTAGTAGAACCTATTAGTTTTATTGAAACTGATAATGTCTCCAGTGAAATTATTGTCGGGAAAAGTGCCAGGGCAAATGCGTTCAGCCATAAAAACGGTTCTTTTATAATCTGTAGTTCGGTACAGAACTTGAGATTGAATACGTAAACCAGCAGCCCGAAAAGCATTACGTAAAAACTTAGTTTATCTATTTTGATGTGCTTTACGGTTTTTATGTTCCTGACGCCTACGATGTATAAGGCATACAATAGCGCTGACGCAAAAACTATTGCGACTCCGTATGGGTTTAATCCGGACGCGGAATTCCCTTTATACAAAAGAGAAATTCCTGTAAATGTCAGCAAAATTGAAAATATAACAGTTTTTGTTATTTTTTCTTTGAAAAATACTGCAGTGATAATCGCGACCAGCACAGGATAAATAAATAAAATTGTGCAGGCTATACCTACCTCAATGTATTTAAAAGCTTCAAAAAGTGTCAGAGAAGAAAGTGAAAATAACAGTGCAAGTATAAATAAAGGCAAAAATTCCTGTCTGGTAATTTTTAGGGAAGTTTTTTTGACAAATTTTAACCAGACCCAGTACATAACAACTGCAAAAGCATACCGGTAAAAAAGAACGGAATTAACACCGATTCCTCCGCCATACAATGGCAGGGCGAAAAGCGGATTAGTTCCGTAACTTGCGGCTGCTATTGCGCCGTTTAATACGCCTATGAATCTTCTTCTCATTAATTTTATTCTCCCAATTAATAATTTTATATATTAAATTTCCGGAAAAATCAATTTAATGAGTGATTAAAAACAAGATTAGTCGCTTTCTGCAACTACTGTTGCAACAAGTTCGCCGTAGCTGTTCATTGAACCGTCTGTTTCTTCTACTATATATCTCAATTCAGGTTTGCCCTCAATTGCTTTTTCTGCTTTTTCCATTGCTAAATCATAATCCGGGGTTTCTATAACTAAACTTCTTGAAAATTCTGAGTGATTCTTTTCTGTGTAAACGTGATACATATATCTTGTCTCCTTTCTCTTCTGTATTATAGAACTTTGAAAAATATTTATCAATGTTTTAATCTTGAAAATTTTTATGTTATTCTTTATGTTGCTTGTACAACGAAAAGTTAAAGGTATGGAAATTTTATTAAACCCTATAGTTATATCAGTAGTTTTATTATGTGTATTATGTCTGTGCAGAATTAATGTACTTCTGGCATTGATTGTAGCTGCTATAGCGGCAGGGCTGACCGGCGGAATGAATATTTCCGATGTTATGAATACTTTTATTAACGGTATGGGCGGAAATTCCGAGACTGCTTTGAGTTATATTCTGCTAGGTGCTTTTGCGGCTGCGATGACTCATACTGGTTTGGCACCTTTATTGGCTAAAAAAATTGCTCTTGTGATTAAAAATAATAAGTACCTCTTGCTTGCTATACTCGCCGGTATTGCGGTGCTTTCGCAAAACCTTATCCCTGTTCATATCGCTTTCATCCCTATATTAATCCCGCCTCTTTTGACGGTGATGAATAAATTGAAATTGGATAGACGTTCGGCTGCCTGCGCTCTGGCGTTTGGTTTGAAAGCTCCTTATATTGCTATCCCTGCAGGATTCGGGCTGATATTTCAGGGGCTTATTGCGGATAATATTATCCAGAACGGAATGTCTGTCGTTAAAAATGAAATTTGGAAATCAACTTGGTTTTTAGGACTAGCAATGGTTGTCGGACTTCTTGTTGCAGTTTTTGTCAGTTACAGAAAGCCGAGAGAATATAAAGATTTGCCGATAAAAGCATCTTGCGACTATGAATGCGAAGAAGAGGCTTTAAAATTCGAAAAAAATCATTATATAACGCTGTTTGCCGCGTTTGCTACTCTTGCTGTTCAATTGCTTACCAATTCGCTTCCTCTCGGTGCGCTTGTAGGTTTGACTATAATCTTTGGCACCGGTGCAATTGACCACCAGAAAATGGATAAACTTATAAATGAGGGCGTTGGTTTGATGGGGTATGTTGCTTTTGTTATGCTCATCGCAGCAGGGTTTGCAATGGTGTTAAAACAAACCGGCGGAATTGACGTCCTTGTGAACGCTCTGATGCCGTTTATGTCAGGAAGTAAATTTCTGGCGGCATCTTTAATGCTTTTTATAGGGCTTTTTATTACGATGGGGATAGGCACTTCTTTCGGTACAATCCCGATTCTGGCTGTATTGTTCGTTCCTATTTGTTCAGGTCTCGGGTTCAGCCCGGCGGCAACTATTATTGTTCTTGCAGCAGCTGCGGCTCTGGGCGACGCAGGTTCTCCTGCTTCTGATACAACTCTCGGGCCGACTTCAGGTTTGGATGCCGATGGACAGCATAATCACATTTGGGATACGTGCGTTCCAACGTTTCTACATTTTAATATTCCGTTGATTATATTTGCTCTTCTTGCAATTTATATATTTTAAATTTGAAAATCAATGTCGTGTTTTCGATATAATTCATTGAAAAAGTCTTTATTTTTAGCGACTTGTTCTTTTGTTAAAACCAGACTGAATCCCTCATCAAACGGTTGTCTTTGCGGGGTAATTTTTCTGCCGTTTTTGAACATTTGCAGCATAAAATTATTCACTGCCGTATTTGTATCATTTATAATCTTTGCTATATCCCAAGAATTCCCCTCTCTGCTTCGTTTGGTCAGAGCATTACGGATGTCACCGGCTTGTTCCTGTATAATTTTCATGTTAGGTTCTTTTGATTTTAATACGGAATTAAGAACACTTCTGCTCTCATTCAGGGTGTGGATATCAGGCTCAAATTTGTATTTCGCGTGAAACATTACAAACGGATTCGGTGAATATAGTTTAATTTTTTCAAGATTGTTTTTAACCATCATCATTATACTGGTGAGTTTCAATATTTCACCAATCCTGAAACCGCTGTCTTGATAAGCTTCTCCTACTTTAACATTTTTGCTGTATATATATCGGTCGAACATGTTAAAGTGCAAAAGTTCCGTGCCGTAGTCAAATCCAGCCGGATTTTCAACAGCTATCAAATAGTTAAACGGCCCCTCATCATCAGGATAATTAAACGTTAGTAGATTTTCGCCCAATTTTGTATGGAGTTTGTATTTTTCAAATCTAATCGGATTTTCCCCGCTCCATTTAATTGGTCGTGTCGCATGCCAAACTCTGTTGGCGGTATTTTCTAAATTTGAACTGATAGCTCCTGGATTCATATAGGTATTAAACATCCTCATAGAAATTTTTGCTAGTTTTTTAAGAAATATTAAATTCCTTTTTCAAGCTCTGTTTCCGATTTGACGTTCCTATCGAAAAATTTGACTTTACTTTACAAAACTTTATATAAATGTCAATTTCCGGATGCAAATTAACTTTATATATATGTAAGGTTGTGTAACTGGAGAAAAATTATGGAAAATAGTATGTTTAATATTCATACTCCCGTAATTGACAGGGATTTAGGCGCTATGACCATGGGCTTTGCTCCAATGCCGTATATGGGAATGGGGTTTATGTCTCCTTATATGTGTACAAATTATCTAAACGGTACAAAAATATTTGATCAGCCGCCTAAAGATACTTTTGAATCTTACAAAGAACGTGAGAAAAAGGATAATAGAAAAATGTGGCAGATACCGCTCATTATCGCCGGTATTATCTGCGCAAAACCGATTTTCAAAGGTTTAGGCAAACTTGCAGGTTTGTTTAAAAAATCACGTTCGGCGCCGACGCCTTAAATATAATGTGTTCCTTCTGTTTTATATATTCCTAATTTGCCGCAAGTCTATCTTGCGGTTTTTTGTGGTATAATTGATTTAAACTAATATAAGGAGGGTTTATGGCTAAAGATTGTAGTTTTGATGTGGTTTCTGAGTTCGACAAGCAAGAACTTTTGAACGCCCTTGATCAGGTTAAGCGTGATATTTCTTCACGTTTTGATTTGAAAGATTCAAATTCCGATGTCACTCTTGACGGCGATAAGGCTGTTATTGTTACTACTTCCGATGATATGAAGTTGAAAAATATCTATGATATTCTTCAATCTAAACTTGTAAAAAGAAATCTCAGCATACGTATCCTCGATCCGCAGCCTGTTGAAAATGCTCTTGGCGGTAATGTCAGACAGGTTTATAATTTAAGAAAAGGGCTTAATCAGGAGCTTGCTAAAAAAATCGTTGCCGATATTAAAAATACCAAACTAAAGGTGCAGGCATCAATTCAAGGTGATCAGGTCAGAGTATCAGGCAAGGACAAAGATGATTTGCAGGCAGTTATCAAAATGTTACGCGCGAATGAAGATAAATATGATTATCCGCTTCAGTTTACTAATTACAGATAGAAACAAAAAAGACCGCTCAGGCGGTCTTTTTTGTTGTAGTACAGATTAATTTTATCAATTAAATCTGTTTGTTTTTTTCGTCAACCATTACAATAACCGGTTTGTGTGTTTCAATTTCTTCCGGTGTGTAATAGGCGTATGATACGATGATAACCTTGTCTCCCGGTTGAACTTTTCTTGCGGCTGCTCCGTTCAGACAAATTTCGCCTGAATCAGCAGCACCCTTGATTACGTATGTTTGAAATCTTTCACCGTTATTGATATCAAGGATATCAACTTTTTGCCATTCTTTTATTTCGGCAGCTTTCATCAATTTTTCGTCTATTGTAATTGAGCCGACATAATTCAGGTTAGCATCCGTTACTGTGGCTCTGTGTATTTTGGAATGTAAAAATTCTTGTAACATTTTTTCTACCTCGCCTGTTAATTATATCTCAAACAAAAAAAGAAATACAGACAAATTTTTTAGCCTGTATTCTTTTTGTGTGTTGTTTATTTAATGTGTGCCTTTATGTGGATATTAGAGATTCTGTTTGTAAATTTTATCAGGAGCAACGTGGTTTTCTATGTACGGTGTGTCAATTTCAAATACGTGTCCTCTTGCTGGACCTAAATCAATTCTGACTTCTCCGTTTGCAGGCTGAATTATACTTTCTTTGCCGTAGGATGGTAAAAGATTCAGCATCTGCTGGCTTTCTTTTAATGTCGGAACTTTTACCGTGCAGGCAACCGCTCTGTCTACATTTTTATTTACAAGAACGAGAAGTGTTTTTCCGTTCAGGTGTCTTGCGTATGCAATAATCTGATCGTTTTTGTCCCCTTCTTTTTCCAGTTCTATCAATGAACCTTTTGTAATAATAGAATTATATTTAGGATTATCTCTGAAATCTGTCAATGCGGCTTTTTTAAAGTTGCCGATTTCCGGATGACTGCCTCCGGGTCTTCTTGAAAGATTAAAGATATCAGGGCGTCCGTGGTGGACATCCATAATGTGGTTATCTGTCATTGTATCTGTAGAAAATTTATTTGCGTAGTCGTATGTATAGTAGTCGCCGGAATCAAATCCGTCTACAAAATACGGATTCAGCATCGGTAGGGTTGCCTGCAGTACAGTTGTCATATTGCAATAATCCACCCCGCCGTGGAACATTGGTGAAATGTCATCGTGTGTTCCGAATGAACCGATTAGAGATTTACCCTTATCAAGTTTGTATGTCATGTTAAGGTTTTCTTTTATATAATCCATAAACTGGGTTGCATTTGACCATTCGTGGAAAATATGGAATTGACCGTAAAATGCATCAAAGCCTGCTCTGAGTGAATCCATAGGTCTGTCATACGGCATATTTGCCTGAGGAGATGCATCTTCGTATGTATAAGTTTCTGCAAGCCAAGCAAATTCAGGGTCTTTGCTTCTTGAATACGGTATCAGTATATCCCAGAATTCGGTTGGTTTCGCTCTTGCAACGTCTGCTCTTATGCCGTCAACTCCGGTTTCTATGCACATATCTATAAATTCTTTGTGGTATTCAAGAAGTTTAGGATTAAGGGTTCTTTTACCCTCATCTTTCCAAGGCTGGAACATTCTGATATCATTCCATCCTTGCGGGGTTTTTGCAAGTCCGTCACGTTCTTTTGCCATAAGTTCCGGACGCTCGATAAACAGGTCGTAAGATGCACAGCTCGGTAAATCCAGCATTACGTGGATGCCGCGTTTGTGGCATTCGTCAACAAATGCTTTGAATTGTTCGCGAGGGGTGCGCGGGTCATTTTTATCCAGCAGCATCGGGTCGATTTCCAGAAGGTCTTTTGGTGAATATACAGAACCTGCTGTACCCATAGCTTTTATTTTACCAGGTGTGCTTATTGGCAGAACGTGTATGGTATTGCAGCCGCCGGCTACTATTTCATCAAGTCTTTTTACCGCATTTTTGAATGTGCCGTGTTCTTCGTCGCCGTCAATCATATCGTTGCCGTTTTTGTCGTTTGCGTTGAAGCATCTCGGAATTATCATCATGATTTTTGCGTTGTTGTTTCTGAACAATGTTCTCAAATCATTATGGTAGTTTATTGGTGCGGAGGGAGTTTCTTTGACGGCTTCAGTTTTGATTTCAGATTCCGGTTTCTTTACTGCAGGTTTGTTGATTGTTGCCATTGATGTAAGATATGCTGAAAGCAGGTTTGATTTATCCCCTTGAGGTTGAACGTTGTTCTGCTGCCGGGGTTGTACAGTCTGCTGCTGTGTTTTAGGTAAATTCAGTTTTTGTGCAAGTAAATTTGTTGTATTAATCATATCTTACCCTTTTTGTGCTTTTTCAGGATTTTTCATTCTGCCGAAGAAGAATTGTGAGCCTACGGTTACTGTTGTAAGGGCGGCTGCAAATCCTCCGAATACCTTGAACCATTTGTTTGTATTATATTTCTGGTTGAACAAGTTGTAGAACATTTCGGTAATTGAAATTCCGCATATATTGAACTTGTATCTTGATGAGAGGAATTTTTTATTGCCGCTTATTGAGTGGTTTGGTTTTGCAAAGTAGAAATCGTTTGCAAGATCTTCAATAACGTGTGTTTTATAAGCTTCCAATTTTTCAAGTATATTAAGTCCTGTTAAGGCATTTTTAGTATCTTCATGAGGCTGGTTGCCGAAGATGAGTTTGATTTTTTCCTGGAAGAATCCAGCATCCATCGGAATATCAACTTTTTCTTCTTCCGGCATTTTGTGCAGGAACTGGTAGACAATTTTACCAGCTTTTCTAACTATGTTCCCGTTACCTTGTTCCGGATTCGGGTTACGTTTTGTGTAGCCTTTTGTCGCAAAATCTGCGTTGTGGTCGTTAAATACACTTCTGATTGCAGCTTCAAGAAGTTCTTCTTTTGTTTCTGCTCCGTATCCGTTATGGAGTTGTGTAACATTTTGGTCTGTAGCAACTCTTCTCATCAAGTCAATTGCATTTATCAATCTCATAAATGAGCTTTCTACGCCGAGCATTCTGTCTGATACAGCACGTTTTATAACGTCTTTATAGCTGCCGCCTGTGTATATTGTTTTAAAGACTTTTTGCTTGGTTTCAGGGTTTATTTCTGTGTAGTAAACTCCAATGAGTCTTCTTATAAAGTTTGGCATTTTCAGTGTATCGGTCTCCAACCTAGGAAGAATTCTGTCGATTGAAGAATCTACAATATTCATAAAGCCTGCATGTTTTGTTTCTTTTATACCGAAGTCACTATCGCTTGATTTCAGGATGTCGTTAATTTTTGCGACTTTTTTGCCAAGCGTTGACATGAATTTTGTGTAATCTTCTTGGTTCATGTTGGCAACTTCTGTCATTTTTTCGCGGATTAATTTGTAGACTAAGTCGCTGTCGTATCTTGTTTTCTTAATTTCATCAGGTGTAATATTAAACAATTTTATAAGGCTGTCTGCTGTATTGTTCCAGTAATTTGCAAGAGAAGTTTCCGGTGCGGCTGCAACTTTCAGGTATGCATATTTGCCCAATACATTCTTGACTGCATTTAAGTCGTCAAAAACAGTTGCCATTTCTTTTAATGTTGTCTGAACTTCCGGAGTCAGTTTTGATGCCGGGGTGCTGGTTATACCTTTTACTATAGGGCCTGCTTTGTTGATTTCTTTGTTATTTAATTTGTTTACAAAGTCTGTCCAGTCAATTTTATCTTCCGGATGTGTTTTGTTGTATTCAAGGATATTTTCTTTGAATATGGCTAAAATATTTCTGGAAATTTTTCTTATATCATTTTTGTCGTGTTCTTTTCCAAATATATTTTTTTCTGTTAATTTTGCTATAAAAGAATCTTTATCCGGAATGATAATATCTTTTAAAGGCTGATATCTTGTACCTTTCAACTGTTTGTTTAATTCTGTCAGCATGTTTTCTACAGTTATGCTGTTGACAGCAAACTTGTTGTTATAGAGAATTTTTCTGAGGTCTTTTTCTATACCTGTTTTGGTTACCGGCCCAAAATCATTAGCAAGCAGATTCAAAATTTCAGTAAACAATTTGTCATCTATAGAATGACCTTTGTTAGTTTCTATAATTTTCTGCATGCTATTTTTCACATAATTTGTGTTAGCATCTGTTACGCTGTCAGGGAAGTTTTCCAGCAATTGGTCAGCACGGTAGTTGTTGATTGCATTCAAGCCGTTTTGAACCGGTTTTTCTAATTTATTACAAATCAAGCCGCTGAGTATTGCGGTTGCAAAACCTGCTGATAACATCCACATTGTATTGGATTGTGTTGCTATTTTGTTTATTTTTTCTTGAGTGAAAGCCTTTCTGTTAGGAATATCTTTCGGCACGCCTAATCTGTCTGCGTATTTATAGATTTTTTGTTCAGGATATAAATCCCACGGTTTGAATTGCGGGTCAAGGTGGAATTTTTTCTTTCTTCCAAAGCTGTCAATATATTCCTGCTGGACATTTATCCCGTGAATTAACTGAGCCGGAAGCTGAATAGCCAGTTTAGGCCATATTGCCATTGCTGCAAAGAATGAACCTAACCCGATAAATTCCATTGCTTTTTCCATAGGTGCTTGTTTTTTTGTGAACAAGTAGGATGCTATACCGAGCCCCCCGAGGAACATTCCCATATCATTGATTTTGCCGAGTTCGTGGTCGTTGGCGTTCCCTTTTATGGCATGTTTTAAAGATTTTACGTTGTATGCGGCATCTCTAACCATTCTTGCAGGTGCATCAAAAATGTTGCCTCTTACAAGACGTCCTCTCCCTTTTAACGGTTTAAGGTAATTTCTTGTATCCAATTCCTCCACATTTGTATTTACCATTTTACCGGTATTTGTATTTTGCGGAATATTTGTTCTAGTATTTATGTAGTTATTAATCAGACTTGTCATTAGTTCACCACATACTTTCTATCTTTTTCGATAACGTCCGCTGAATCCAATTTTGATGGTTTGTTTGCACTGGTTGATGCGTTAATGACTCCGAGTGCAGAGGCTGCAATCGCTGTTCCCAGTAATAATTTCCCTCCGTGACGGTTCATAAATGATGACCCGTTGCCAAAGTAGAATGATTTTGCACTTTCTACAAAGCTTCTGCCGAATTGTATTGCTGATTTAGCAAAAGCTTCCGGTTTCCAGAATTTGAAACTCATTACGTTGAAGAATTTTTCCCAAGGTTTCTGGAATGCAAATGCTACGCCGCATGCTGCCCATAAGTATTGTGAGATATTTGTTGCTGTTGATGTTTTTACAACAATTTCTTTTACAAGCGGTTTAACTTCCTGATCTGAGTCATTGAGGTTTGTACCGAGTCCTAACTTTTTAGCTATTTTGTCATAACGGAAGTTGCGTTTTTCGCCTTTTGTTTCGTCGCCGTAGAGTAAATCCCAGCGAGGGAATTCAACACTTTCAAATACCTTGTGGTATTCAATGCTTGTTATATCTGTATCATTGATATCTTCAGGCAGTTCATAGTTAACTTTTGCGTACGGAAGTTGTGTATCTACACCGGTAAACCATTTGACCGGTGTTGTTACAAACGGTTTTGAGATACTTTTCATCAGTCCGTAAAACAATACACCGAGAGCCATCTTTCTACCTAAACGGCATGCACTTTTGACTGAATCGGCTGCGTATTTTGTGTTGACGGTATTGAATACTGCCATCAGCATACCGCTTCCGACGATGTAAGGTACTGTTCCCATTGTCAAAAATTCATAGAAATTTGCGTTTTTGCTCCCCTTTAAACCTTTTGCTGTGTACACGGTGAAAGCATTTGTAAGCTTATCAAAACCGATACGGGTTCGTGTCATAAGGTTGTTTTTCAGCAGTGTGTCTTTAGTATATGCAAGTTTTTTTTCGTTTGCATTGTCGCCTGCAGAAAAAGGAATAGTGTTATTTAAGCTATTTACTGCTGGTATCATTTTTACTCCACATACAAGTCTGTTATTTCAAAATCCGTAAAAGATTTTTTTTGCCAAATGTAATATATAAATTAACATTTTTTTACAAAGTTTATAATCCCCAAATGTCTGAAAACGATTAATTCTTACACGCATTACATTTGCGTAAAAATTATAATACAAAAATAAAAAATTTTCATTAAAGTTTTTTTATTTTTTGCCGATAATATTTGTGAAAGAGAGTGTGCATGTACGATAATATTAATGATACCTACGATACGGCAATAATGATTCTGAATACTCAGAACGAGACTGTTGCGGAAAAATATATCCTGGAAGAACTTTCAAACGGGCATGCTTGTGCAAAATTACATGCTTATCTTTCAAAAATTTATTTGCGGACTGACCGTTTGGAGCCGGCTCTTGAGGAGGCTTTAAAGGCTGTAAAATTAGAACCGGATTATGCTTACGGGCTTGCAAGAGCGGCGTATGCTTATATTTTTCTCGAGGATGTTAAAAACGCTGTAAAGTATGCAAAAAAGGCTTTAAAATTATGCGGCGATAATTACATTATTATGAGGATTTTAATCTCTCTTTTCAATTCCTGCGGCATGGATAAAGAACGTGACATGCTTCTTGAGAGGTTGGAAAATATTAGCGTCAGTTCTCCGGATTTTTATTATACAAAGGCATGCGTTTATTATTATATCGGGGATTATGAAAATGCAATTGATTACATGCTGCTAGCCGAAAATAACGGATATTGCGAGCTTTACGGATTGAATTTACAGCTGGCGGATTTGTATTTTGTGATGCAGGATTATAAAGAAGCTTTGAAGCGGGCTCAGGCTGCAGTAAAAATATACAGCGGGGATTATGAGGCGTATTATCTGCTTGCAAAAATTTATGTTGCTTTGAATATGAACGGTAACGTTTTGAAAGTTTTGAAAAAATGTGTTGATTTGGGGCATAAAGATAATGTTATATATGGCGGCATGGCTCTTGCTGCATATAATATGAAACGTTATCACAAAGCTCTTGAGTATGTTAATCAGGCTTTGATGTTTAAAAAAGATGATGCTGCAAACAGTTTTATGAAATGTCAGATTTTAACTGATATGGAAAAGCATGAAGCTGCCCTTGAAGCATGTAAAAAAGCAATTGAGGCAAATTCCAGCGTGAGTGAATTTTATACAAAATGTTCCTACCTGTATACAAATCTTCAGGACTACAACAAAGCGTTGAAGTATGCAAATATTGCTATCGCGGTTAATCCTGATGATTCTTATGCGTACTATCTGAAAGGGTTTGTATTGTCAAGATTCGGACAGTATACTCCTGCAATTGAGGCTTTTCAGCGTGTTATTAAAATGGATCCGACTGATCCGGAAAATTTTGAAGATATTTGTGAGTGCTACGCGCTTGTTGAAAATTATAAGAAACTTTTGGAGTATGCAAACACCGGTTTGATGTTGAATAAGGATAATCCTGTATTGATTTATTACAAAGCGCAGGCTCTCACTATGCTGGGTGAACCTAAAAAGGCTGTTTCCTTATTTAAAAAATTGCTTCAAATTGACAGCTCCAACCCCTCCAATTATGTTGCGGCTGCTTATTGCTATTCACAGCTTGGCATGTGGCATGAGTGTCTTGAGTTTTCAAATCAGGCAATAATGCTGGACAGAAAAAATGCAGAGGCGTTTTACCTGAAAGGCTGTGCATTTCAAAACCTCGACAGACCTGCCGAGGCTAAGAAAATGTTTGAAAAAGCTGATATTTTAACTACAGTCTAATTGAGATAAAAGAATACTGCGGTGAGCAGACCTGCAATTACACAATAGTATCCGAATATAGCAAGTGAAAATTTTGCCAGAAATTTCATAAAATATTTTATACATAAATACCCGACAAGTCCTGAAGCAATTGTCCCCCATAGAATTGCAATCCAGTTGTAGGTCAAAGCTTCGTGGAGGTCGATTTTGATTACAGGGTATAACATGGATGCGCCGAGGATTATCGGAATACTCAAAAGAAATGAATATCTGGCTGCGGTTACTCTATCTAATCCGGAGAATAATCCGGTGGCTATTGTCCAGCCAGAGCGGGAAAAACCGGGAAGTACGGCTAACCCTTGCGCAAGCCCGATAAGTATTGAATTTTTTAGAGTCATTTCATTGTTTTTTTGATGGTGTTTGGAAAAATGTTCTGCACAGAACAGTAAAATACCGGTTATAACCAGTAAAATACCGACAATTTCCGGTGAAAATACAAGTTTTTCCGCAAATCCCTGCATCGGAAGTGCTAAAATAATCGTTATTATTGTACCGATGATGATATACAATCCGAGTTTAGCCTCCCTGTCAGAAAAATCTTTTGTTTTTATTCCGTTCCAAAGCGCTTTTAAGATTGCCATGATATCTTTTCTGAAAAATATCAATACTGCAATTAAGGTGCCGAAGTGGAGCATTATGTCAAAAAATACTTCTTCATTTGAGTGCTGTACTATTTCTATACCTTTGAATACTTTGTAAAAATTTGATGTGAAAACAAGGTGTGCAGAACTTGAAATAGGCAAAAATTCGCTCAAGCCCTGGACTATCCCCATTAATATTGCTTGTATTAAATTCATTTTGTCTCTATCCTCTTTTATTCTTCTTCATAATAGCTGCAGCAGGAGGTTTGGGTTTCCCAGACTGTTATTTTGCTGAGCTGAACAATTCTTTCTTTTAGTTTGTGGTAGATGAAAGCTGAAATCATTTCGCTTGACGGGCTTTCTCCTTTGAATTCCGGCAGGTCGTTTATGTCTTTGTGGTCAAGCAGATCAAGCACTGCATTAAGTTCTTTTTTTAAAAGTTTATAGTCAATCAAAATATTACTTTTATCAAGCGTTTCGCCTTTTACGTAAGCTTCAACCATCCAGTTGTGTCCGTGCTGGTTTTCGCATTCTCCCTCGTAGTTTAAAAGGTGGTGTGCTGCGGCAAAAAATGCCTGTGTTTTTATTTCGTACATTAGTAATTGCTCCTCTTTTTTATTATCTGTCTTTGCCTTCACAGATGATGTATTCTTTTTTTATGCCCTGCGCATCCAGCACAAAATCACATAATTCTCTGACAGCACCTTTTCCGCCGCCTTTTGTTGAAATAAAGCTGCAAAGTGCTTTTACTTCGTCCACGGCATCTGACGGGCAGCAGGCAAGTCCTACTTTTTCAAGAACACATACATCCGGCAGGTCGTCTCCCATATAAGAAATTTCATCATAAGTCAGATTGTATTTTTCTTTCAGGGCATCAAGCGCAGGAAGTTTGAATTTTTGTCCCTGACATAATTCTGTTATATTAAGGTTTTCAGCACGATGTTTTACGGTTCCGTTATTTCGTGCTGTAATTATTGCTGTCACAAAACCGGATTTTGCCATTCTGACAAGTCCATGACCGTCTTTGGCATTGAAAGTTTTGTATTCAACTCCGTTTTCATCGTAAGTGATGCTTCCGTCAGTCATCACTCCGTCAACATCAAATGCCATCAATTTAATTTTTTTTGCTTTTTCTATTAACTCTTCTCTATTCATTATGCAATACCTGCTTTCAATAAATCGTGGATATGGATTACTCCTATCGGTTTGTTATTTTCTACAACTGCAAGAGCGGTGATTGAATATTTTTCCATCAAGTGAAGCGCACTTGCACCGTAATCTTCTGCAGAAATAACTTTAGGGTTTATCGTCATTACATCTTTTACTTTGAGGTTTTGTACGTTCGGATGTTTGATAAGAGTACGTCTTATATCCCCATCTGTTAAAATCCCTGTGAGTTCTCCGTTGTAGTTTACAAGTATAGCCATACCGAGTTTGTATTTGGAAATAATTTCTATGACATCTGTAAAATCTTCGTTTTCGTTAACAACAGGCAGTCTGTCTCCTGTGAGCATCAAATCTTTTACGCGGAAAGTAAAGCCTTTGCCGAGCGCGCCTGATGGGTGGAAGATGAGGAAGTCTTCTTTTGTAAAGCCTCTTTTTTCCAAAAGACATACAGCAAGTGCATCTCCCATTGCAAGGGTTACGGTTGTGCTGGCTGTCGGTGCTTTATTCAGCGGGCAGGCTTCTTTTTCAACAGAAATATCAATAACGACATCGCTTGCTTTGGCAAGTGTTGAATTTAAATTCCCTGTCATACCTATCATTCTGACTCCAAAGCGTTTTACTAACGGGAGCAGGTTTAAGAGTTCCTGAGTTTCTCCGCTGTTTGATATTGCTATTACAACATCATCCCGTGTAATAATGCCGGAATCACCGTGTGTACTTTCTGCAGGGTGAAGAAAGTATGATGGTGTACCTGTTGAAGTTAAGGTTGCTGCAATTTTTTTACCTATGAGACCGGATTTTCCCATCCCTGTTACGATTACTCTGCCCTTGCAGGTGTATAGCATTTCTACGGCTTTATCAAACTCTTCTCCCACTGTATCGACAAGTTTAAGGATTGAGTTTGCCTCGATTTTCAAAACATCTTTTGCCAAATCAATGATACTTTTTGTGTCCATAATCATATATTAACTCCCGCTTTTCTTTTTATTATACAATAAATATCCTTTAAAAGTACGATATGTTTTAAAAAGGTTAAATTTTCTTATGAATTATTCGTTGAATTGAATATGAAGAGAAAATTAGACAAATCTGATTATATAGAATTAAAGATAGAAAAATCCGAGGAGATATCAGACAAGGTTAAAAAATCTTTAGCCGGAGTCAACAGTCCTGATATAACAGTTGATTTATCCTCTATGAACATGCTGGATGCTGCAAAAGTTATGGTGCTCACATCTGTTTATCATTCGGGCAAATTCCCGGACGGAAGAATAAGATGCAAAATTTCTGGGAATTCCGGTTATAATTTTATCGGTCCGTTTATTACAAAAAATTTAGAATTGGTTTAAAAAAGGTTGAAGTTTTTATTTATATGTGCTACAATGATAGCAGGTAAAAGAGTCAGGAGTGTAGAATTATGGTCAGTGGTGTCAGTGCAATAAGTTTTGCTTCCAATCCGGTAATGAGAGCACAGGCTGTACAGAGTTATCAGCAGCAGCGTGATGATGCGCGTCAGGCTCTTATTGATAAAAATTATCACGATATTTTTGTGCACGAAAGCGCACATAAGGCTGCCGGCGGGCCTCTTGCCGGTGCAATTATTATTGAAACAAATGAGGAGGGCATTCCTGTCGGCGGACATGTTGCTATTATGATGCCTGTTTTGGATGTTGAAAATCCTCAAAAAACTATTGATGATGCAAATACTGTAGTCAGGGCTGCTATGGCTCCGGCAGATCCGTCAGGACAGGACTTCAGGGTTGCGGCTCAGGCTAGAAATATCCGTTCTGAGGCGGAACATGTCAAACAGAAAAAGAAGCTGGATTATATAGCTTAATTTTTTAGCATTTCCCGTTTGTATATTTTTAAGTTTTGGGTTGATTCTGCAAGTTGATAATTCTCGTATATAAATTTGCAGATATCCAGCCCGAAATCTTTGCATATAAAAGGCTTACCATACATTCCATAGTTAACATTATTTAGCATAATAAAATCCGGCGGATTTGTTTGAAATTCTTGTACAATATTGGATTCACCAAGTGCTGCGATATGATTTGGGATAAGATGGTATAGTTTTGTGTTTGTCGGGCGCCCTGTGATAAAGTTAACAATACACCCCTCCGGAAGCATTAAAACGGTATTATCTTCTTTTGTGTTTTTGTATATATAATTCAGAGCGGTTTGCAACGTGTTTGTTTCGTATTTGCTGGCATAAAGGATTCCTTTTGAAGTCGTAATGGGGACTTTTCCTCGGCTATATAGCTTATATAAATGCAATGTATTAAAAAAAGAAGCGAGTATCAGAAATATTATTACTGATTTTTTTACTATATTATTTTTTACTGTTGATATAAAGTAGATAAAAATTACCGCAGCCGGTAAACTTACTATATAAAGTGAATATGCAGCAAGAAGATTAAATTTTAATCTGTAACAAGCCAGAATACCAAATAGAGAAAGTATCAGCAGCATAAACGTTGTATTGTCAAATTGTTTTTTCAATTTATAAATCAGATAAGCACTTAAAGGAAACAATGCAAAACATATCCAGCTGAAAAGTTTGAGCTGAAAGTGCTCCCAGACGATTACACCGAATTGAAAGTTGATTGCGCACAGTATAAGTCCGAAAAATAGAAACAATATTTTTTTTTGAATTTGTCGGGTTAATTTGTTGTTATATCTGTCATACATTGTTAGCAGAAAGACATGAAGTGCGGAGTAGAGAAAAATAAACGAAAAAGCCTCTAGATATTTTGCAAGTACGTAAAACTTCAGCGGGTTTTGAAAGCAAATATTCTGGAAATATTGTTGTTCTTCCGTAGCAAAAAAATTGTTCAGAAATGACATATAGTTTTGAAAATCTGTGATTGATAACCCTTGTAAAAATAAGATCCCCCAGCTCAGAATTGATGGCAGCATATAAAATAATATATTGAACAAGATTGTTTTAAAATTTATTCTTTTATATACAAGTGCCGTTAAAAAAGCAAGATAACACAGTGTAAATTCTGGCTTACAGGCTAGTGATGCTCCAAGAGTCAGGCTTGCTAGATAAGAATACAGCGGTTTATTTTTGTCTATAAAATACATTGTAAACATTGCAGATGCCAGAAAGAATAAAACAGCATAAGTCATTGCATAAGCGTAAGGGAATATGTAATTCATGCAGTGTGTATTAATTGTAAAAAATTGAGAAATTAAAATTATACAGATTGCAGCCGAATAGAAACTGTTAATGAAAAAACGGCATATTCTATACAGGCATAAAACAGCCAGAAATACTATTGATACTCCAATTCCTTGAAGTACATTAAAGCTTCCTCCAAAAATTTTGTAGACGCAGGCATTAATCTGATAAGGCAGCGGGGCGTACATCGCAAAGATATCTTTGAACAGTATTTTGCCATCAAGTATAAGTTCCGGCAGATATGCTTCTCTGCCGCAATCTACGAATAGAGAACCGAACCACCCCCATTTTATTATACAGATTCCGGCTAAAACAGTAATGACAATGCAAAGTGCTATAATATCTTGTCTGTAATTTTCAATAAAATTTTTAATACAATTCATTTCCAAAATCCCTGAACCTATCAGGGATTATCTCATAAATTTGATTTATTTACAAGATTCAGGGAGGTCAACGGCTTTGCCAAACAGCAGCCTGAATCCGGAAAAGTTTTTCTGCATTGTGTTTGAAAGTCCGTAAGTGATTTTTCTGACATCGCACGTGATTCCGCTAACGTTTTCCACTGATGTGGAAATCCCGTTCATAGTCTGGTTAAGAGATTGTGTTGAGTCATTTATATTTTTTGTTATATTTTCCAGATTACGGGTTGTACGCTCAAGATGATTGCTGGTAAGACTCAAGCGGTTGGAGATATTTTTCAGTTGCTTTTGGGTTAGAGAATCATCTACCTTGTAAGTCAAATTGTTTATATTTCGGGACATTTGGGCAAGATTTGATGTTGTTGTTTTGAGGTTTTGCTGGTTTTGCGCAACAGTTTCCTGTAATATTTCAAATAGTCCGGTTAGGGCATCACTGGTTTGTTTTACGCTGTCCAGCACATCGGAGAGTTTATCTCCGACTTCATCTAAGGCTCCTGAATCTGCCTGCTGCTGGAGAATATCTTTAAAATCAATTGATGTTCTTCCCTCTATCACATCCCCGCTGCGCAATTTTTTTATGGCGGGACTTGTCGGATATTCTATTTCTATGTAATCAAATTCTTTATCCCGTTTTTTGACCCTTGCTATGATATTTGCAGGCAGTACCAAATCCGCAGGATACAGTACAAGGCGGATTCGTGTTGCCGTATAATTTTTGTTCGGTTTTATGCTGACCGATTTGCCGACTTTGAAACCTTTATAGTAGACAGGCATGTTTCTTGAAAACGGGGCAAGCTCAGTAAATTCCGCGGTAATATGTTTGTGTGTCATATTATTCAGCCCCCACAGTGTTAGAGCTAGTATGAATAATATTGAGATATGTATTTTGTAATTTAAAAAGAATTTTATAAATTTTTCTATCATAACTCTGCAAGTATAATCAGCTTTCAAATTTGAATAAATTGCCGAATAAGGCAATATTTATAAAGAAGTTTATTTTCCGGGTATAATATTTTTATGGAAAATGAATACTCAAAAAAAGCAAGAGAATTTTTCAGGAGCGGATATAATTGCGCACAATCCGTATTTTGTGCTTTTTGTGATGAAACAGGCATGGATTTTGAAACGGCATTGAAACTATCCTCTTCTTTCGGCGGCGGAATGGGCAGGCTCAGAGAAGTTTGCGGTGCTGTGAGTGCTATGTTTATGATTGCAGGCATAAAATGCGGTTATACAGAGCCGGATAACGATATAATTAAAGGTGAACATTATGCAAGAATACAGACTCTTGCGGAAGAGTTTAAAAAGAAACATAAGACAATTATCTGTCGTGAACTTTTAGGACTTCCGCAGGGTGCGGATTCTCCTGTTCCGTCAAAACGCACGGAGGAGTATTACAAAGTTAGACCTTGTGAACAATTTATAGCAGATGCAGCTGAAATTATCGCCGAGTTTTTAAATATTCACTAGGCGGCAGTGCAATATACTAAATCCGTTGTATTGAGTTTTGGGGCTGAGTATTTTATTATTTTCTGGTATGGATGATTTAGAGAGACTTTTTAATCAGGCACTTCTGTGCAAGCAGAATAACAAATCTGATGAGGCTGAAAAATTATATCTTCAAATTCTTGCAGCTCATCCAGATTTGACGGAAGCTTATTTTAATCTTGCAACTATTTATTATGACCGTAATGAGTGTCAAAAAGCGGTTGATTGTTACAGAAAAATTCTTGAAATTAATCCTGATGATACAGAGGTAAAATATTTTATTTCTCTGGCATATTTCAAGATGAAAAACTATTTTGAGGGTGAAAAATATTTTGAAAGCAGGCTGTGCCGCAAAAGCAGTATTATGTCCCAGATGAAAACTTATCCGAAGCTTACAAAATCAGCCACTGTGTATAACGGAGAAATCTCAAAGGATAAAACAGTTTATACATATTATGAGGCGGGTTTCGGTGATATGATTATGTTCGCAAGGTACCTGCCGCTTTTGAAAGAGCGTGTCGGGCACGTTATTTTTAAACCTCAGCGCGAGCTTGTTAATCTCTTTAGAGAGAATAATTTTGGCTGCGAAATTATGGGTACTTTTTTGCCCGAAGAAAAAATACATTTTGACTATCATATTCCGATTATGAGTCTGCCTTATGCACTTTCTTTGCAAGGCGAGGGGGTTTTTAACCTGAGGAATGGGTATATGCACGCTCAGGAGCCAAAATCAAAAGAATATAAAGAAAAATATTTTGATAATGACAAGTTCAAAATAGGCATAAAATGGCAGGGAAATACAATGTACGACAGAGGACGTGTTATTACAGTCGAATCATTTTTTAAATTATTTGAACTGCCTGATACAAAATTCTATTCCTGCCAGACTTTTGAGGGATCTGAAGAAATAGAAAAAATTAAAGAAAAATATGATATAGTTGATTTAGGCGCGACATTTAAAGATTTTTCAGACACTGCTGCCGCTCTTGATAATCTGGATTTGATTATCAGCAATGATTCTTCTCTTGCGCATCTTGCTGGTTCTATGGGGAAAAAGTGTTTTGTACTTTTACCTTATGTCTACAACTGGCGCTGGCACATAAATTTAGATATTTGCGACTGGTATGATAGTGTCAAAATTTTCAAACAAAAAACTCCCGACGATTGGAGGGGAGTTTTTGACGATGTTTATGAGTATTTATCTAATCTCTTTTAAGGAATGTACCTTTTATATGGATAACTAACGGCGGAGTTGAAGGGTCTTTGCTTTTGAAGTGTGAGTACACAAGAGTTCGCGGAATTCTTATTTCAAAAATGTTTCTGAAAAAGTTGTCCTCTCCAACGTAGTTTTCAAAGAAATATTTGTAAAACTCTCTATCAGTATCATTAATCAACATATAGGTTTTTTTTGCAAAGAAAGGTTTGTACAGGGTGATTTCATTATCTTTGAACTGTGATACTTTTACGATTTCAACACCTGGAAAATGAGCTTTGATTTTTTCGTCACTAATCGGCTGGCGTATAAATTGTGTGCCGTCAAAGTGTAATCTGTAAAATTGAAGTTTGTGAATATTGCATCCGATTAACCTTTTATGGCATAAAAATTCAAAGTTCGTATCTGTTTCAAATTCAGGCTTTTTATTTCCGTACAACTCTTTTTCAGATTCCGATATAATTTCAGGTTCTGTTTCCGGAGGATTTTCCCACGTGTAAACAGAATATCCGCCGGAACCTGTTGTCCAGTGTTTTGTAAAAATTCTGTCTGCATCAGTAAGGTCACGTGACCATTTTTTAGTTTCTATTTTATATCCTACCTGCTGCCCCTCATCTATCATATTTGATTTCATATCGTGCAGCCGGTAGTCTGTTTGCTCGTCTGCATAAGCGCAATTCATTGTTAAAAATGCCATGATAATTAATAGTATCTTTTTCATAAGAAATCTCCGCTTTTAATTGTATAGGTCAATTATATAGATATTTTTTTATTTTGCAAAGCACTTAACAATTATTTGATGAATAATGCAATTTGTGGTACATTTATTTTGTAGGGTTAAATTTGATTAAACAGGGGTATATTATGAAAAAAATAATGTTAGTTGTATGTTTATTGACAGCAGGACTTCCGCTTTTTGCTATGGATTCTCAAAGTGCTGAATCTATAAGATATTACAATTCTTCATCCACCGGCGGATTTGGTTCATCTTCTGCTGTGACAAATTATTACGGCTTGAACAAAACTCCTGCCGTTGATGATGATAGTGAAGTTTTACTTGACCCTCCTGCAAAAGTTAAGCGTCCTGCAAGACAGATTAAAGTGAATACAGTTGACGATGAAGAGGAGTTTCAGGAACCGGGACAGACTTACGCTGATGCAATGGATAAGCGTACTCCTATGACTTACGAACAGTTCCCTAAAAATTATGACAGCAGCAATAGTATGATGATGATGCAAGGCGGTATGGGTGGTATGATGCCGGGAATGTTCTAGTATTTCGGAACTTCTGCGCACATACAATGTATTCCGCCCTGATATTTTTTCAGGTTTTCGCTCATTACGTTATTGTCGCCTGAGATAAAGTATATGTTTTGTTCTTTAATATACGGTTTCAGGGCTTCTGTGAATATTTTCTGTACGCTGAATCCTGTTAATTTTTCAATTTCAGGTGTTATGCCAAAAGTATTTTCGTCTATATCCGACTTGTTTGTAATGTAAACGAGGTCTCCGTTTTTATTCGGAAGAACGTTGGCGTTCATAAAATTAAACAGCTGTATCAAAAATACCCCGTTTTTCAGCCCGCTTGTTCTTGTTTCATACAATCTGCCAGGTACCCGAATTACTTCAAATCCTGCATCTTCCAATACTTTTGCCGTTTCATCAGTCTGAGCAAAATTGTTGGAATTTATTATATCGTCAATCCCTCTTGTGTAGATTCCAAGTTGGACAAAAGGTTCTTCTAATTTTTTCAGCTCATCCATTCTGTTTTGTTGGTTTAATTGGACGGCGGCGTTTTTGATTTTATTAAAACCGTCAACAAGCATTTTTTTAGTGAGTCTGTCATCCGTAAGCAAAACTCTTCCTTTGTCCAGCGGTCTCAAAAATAAATCCATGTGGTAATCCATTTGCGGAACAAAGACAAGGTTGTCTGTTCCGAGCATATTTTTTATTATTTCGTCAGAAAATTTATCTAACTCGTTCTTCCCTACGAGAGCAAGTTCTTTTCCTGATTTATTTTTGGCAAAATAATAGTTTCCGCCTGCAATATGTGTTTTCTGAAGAGTTTCTTTTATTGCATCTGAACATTTGGTATATTCCTCTTTTACAAACTCTTCCGAAAGTACTGCTAATTCTCCGGTCTGCGGATTTGCAAGCAGATATCCGTCTTTTCCGTCCAGACTAACATGCGGCAGGTTTATCAGTGTGTTCATTATCCCGTAGTATCGGGGCAGATTTTTCCCAATACGCAGGGAGCGTTGAGTTTTATCTTCTTGCAGCTCAAATTTTTCTGTAATGGCATCTGTCTGCGTGCCGTTTTCAAACAACAGAAGTCTTTTGCCTATAAATCCCCACAAATCCTGTGGCCAGCCGCCTACTCTTTCTTCAAGTGGTTGTTTCTTATTTGTTGTTATCTCATAGGTGTCTTGTTCGGGATTTTCTTTAATAAAATATACGTTAAATCCCTCTTTTTGTCCTATGTCAATCATTTCGTTGGCAATATTACCATGGTTTGATTTCATCACAAAACCGTCAAGTGGTCTTGCGTCATATCCGGTAAATGTTATTACTGAAACTCTCATTAACTAACCTCCGGAGGGTCAATTTCTTCCAGCAGAATGTCTGCCATGTCTTCTAATATAAAAGCAGTTTCTTCAGCGTCAGCTTCCTCCGGAATGGTTTCTTTATAATCTTTTTGTTTTATTTCATATATGTCATTATAAGTTCTTTGGGCAGCTTTCATCGCCTCTATCATATAGAAATCATTTGTCTTAAATTTAACTATTCCGCATGCAAGGAGTAAATCCAGAGGGTTTGCTCTTTGAACAGTTACCTGCAAATCTCCGTGGATGTCTGATTCAATAGTGAAATCTATGTCAGGTCTGCTGCTTGCAACATCTCTTACAACGTCAATTTTAGCCCTGTTTTTAGGTTTTAAATCAAGTACTGATGAAGAAATTTTTAGAGATGTAAATGTTTGGGTCTGTGGTATATTGTATATTTTCATATGCGTATTAAAAACGATAAAAACTTTTTTTGCTAAAACAATTGTGTAATGTTAAATTAATTTAACATAAGTCTATTGACTTGGAGCCCACTCCAAGTTGTAAAATAAATTCGGAGGTTAATTATGAAGATTTCAGAAGTCAGCAAAAAGTATGAACTTTCTATTGATACACTCAGATATTATGAAAAAGCAGGGCTTTTACCAAATATAAAAAAGAATTCCAGCGGCATCAGAGATTACAGTGATACAGATTGCGAGAGGATTGAATTTATCAAATGTATGAGATCTGCCGGTATGCCTGTTGAGAGATTAAGCAGATATATAGCGCTTTGTATGCAGGGAGACGATACCGCGGAAGAACGGCGTAATATGCTTATACAACAAAGAAAAGAACTCATTGAAAAAAGAGATACAATACAGCGGTCTATTGATAAATTAGATTACAAAATTGATATTTATTATGCCCATAATACATTAAAGGTAAAGTAGTTTGATTGCCCTAGGAGGGAAAATGTTAAAGAACAGTAAAGGAATTTGTATGAAAAAATTATCACTAATTTGTTTATCACTTGTGTTGATTATGACAGTATCAGTTATGACAGCGCAGGCAAAAGAAAGGAAAGGTTTTGATATGAAGAAAATAGAAGTATTCCAAAACGGTTCTATCCCGTCTGTTAAAGGACCAGCTGAATGGTTTACAGGGGCTGTAAGGGTGGATTCAGTTGTCCCGAACGGACATGAATCAAATATTTCTCTCGGGCTTGTCACGTTTGAACCCGGGTCTCGTACAGCCTGGCACACACATTCTAAAGGCCAGCTTGTTTTAATTATGTCCGGAGTCGGGCTTGTACAGCAGGAGGGCGGCGAGATTATAGAAGTTCATCCGGGGGACGCCGTATGGTTTCCTGCAAATGTAAAACACTGGCATGGTGCGTCAAAAGATGTTGCTATGACACATTATTCAATAATAAATTTGAATGATAACAACCAGCCGGATTGGCTTGAACACGTGTCTGATAAAGAATACAACGCAAAATAAATAAGTATTGATGAAAGAATTATATAAAATACCGGAAGTTTTCTTCCGGTATTTTATATGTTATTTTCGTAATTTCTTTACAAATTTTTCCAGCCGTCCGATAGCCAGTTTGAGGCTTTCGAGCGAGTAGGCGTAAGATATTCTCAAAAAACCCTCTCCGCATTCGCCAAACGCTGTTCCCGGCACGACGGCTACTTTTTCTTCCTGCAAAAATCTTGTCGCAAATTCTTCACTTGTCATCCCGAATTCTTTTATACAAGGGAATACGTAAAACGCTCCGTATGGTTCAAAGCATTCGAGGTTCATTTTTCTGAACGCATCCAGCAAAAATCTTCTGCGCTGGTTGTATGCCTGTCTCATCTCTTCAACGTCTTTGTCTCCGTGCTTAAGTGCTTCGACTGCCGCATACTGGCTTGTTGTAGGTGCGCACATTATGGCAAACTGGTGAATTTTTGTCATCTGCTCAATAATTTCTTTTGGGCCGCAGGCATACCCCAGTCGCCAGCCTGTCATTGCGTATGCTTTTGAAAATCCGTTGATTAATATAGTTCGCTCTTTCATCCCATCTAACGATGCGATAGAGGTGTGTTTTTCTTTGTATGTCAAGGCAGAATAAATTTCATCAGACATTACAAGAATATCTTTTTCTTTAATAATTTCTGCTATTGCTCTCAGGTCATCCTCCTCCATAATCGCGCCGGTCGGGTTGTTTGGATAAGGAAGAATTAAAATTTTTGTTTTGTCTGTTATTGCGTTTAATAACTCATCAGGTTTCAGCCGGAATTCGTTTTCGGCTTTCAGATTGATGATAACAGGTTTTGCTCCGGCTAATACTGCACAGGGTTCGTATGAGACATAAGACGGCTGTGGAATTATTACTTCATCACCGGGATTTATTACGGCTCTCAATCCAATGTCAATGGCTTCAGAGCCGCCAACGGTTACAAGGATTTCGTTATCCGGATTGTATCCGACCCCTTGAGTTCTTTTTATGTAATTAGAAATTTCTATACGTAAATCTTTTAGACCTGCGTTTGAAGTATAAAAGGTTTTGCCTTTTTCCAGTGCATAAATCCCCTCATCTCTAATATGCCACGGCGTGTCAAAGTCAGGTTCTCCAACTCCTAATGATATTGCGTCTTTCATCTCGCTTACAATATCAAAAAATTTTCGGATACCTGACGGTTTCAGGGCTGTTATTTTTTTGGAGAGATATTTGTTCATGGTGTGATGACCTCTCTTTCATCCTCTTTTTTCGGATTGAATATTGTTCCGTGGTCTTTGTATTTTTTGAGGACGAAGTGTGTGGCTGTACTCAGAACGCTCTCAAGGGTTGATAATTTATCAGATACAAAGCCAGCTATTTCTTTGAGCGATTTTTCTTCCAGAGTTATCAGCAAATCATAGCCGCCGGAAATCAGGTATACGGCTCTTACTTCCGGATAGTTGTAAAGCCGTTCTGCTATCTTATCAAAGCCCTGTCCTCTCTGCGGGGTTACTTTTACTTCAATCAGCGCGGTGACTTTTTCTATTGAAGTTTTTTCCCAGTTAATCAGTGTGTGATAGCCGCAGATTATCCCCTCTTTTTCAAGTGCTGTTAATTCATTGAGAACCTCTTCTTCTGACGCTCCCAGCAGCACTGCAAGTTCCTGAAAATCTATTCTGCTGTTTTTTTCTATAATTGCTAATAATTCTTCTCTCATTTTTCTCCCATCATTTTTTTTAATTTTATTATATCGGAAAATCAGGCGATTTTATCTAAAATCAAAGATAAATTCTTTTCTTTAATGATAATATCAGCCTGTTTTTCCAGAATAGGTTTTGCGCAAAAAGCGATTTTTGTGCCTGAATATTTGAACATACTCAAGTCATTTGCGCCGTCTCCAACGGTTATTGTATCTTCTATAGATGTACCGGTGATTGACTGGAGGCGCTTGAGCATTTCGCCTTTGCTGTTGTTAAACATCATCTCACCGCCGACAAGTCCGGTCAGAATGCCGTCTTTTTCGTGTAAAATGTTTGAAAATTCACAATTCAGCCCGTATTTTTCTTTAAACGGAATAGTTGCATTTTTAAATCCGCCTGAAAAACATATTACGGTGAACCCTCTTTTCTTTAGTTCACGGATAGTTTCCATAGCTCCAGGCATAGCAGGCAAATTTCGGCAGATTTCATTAACGGTCTTGACCGGCATTCCTTTAAGAAGAGAGACACGGTATTGCAAGCTTTCAAAAAAATCCAGCTCACCGCGCATTGCCCGGTCAGTTATTTCTTTTACTTCCTTATCTATACCGATTTTACGCGCGATAATCTCAAGTGTCTCGCCGTCCATAAGTGTGGAATCAAAGTCAAAAACCGCTAATTTCATCTGTACGATTTTACTCCTTTGCGTTCAGTTTTACGTATTTAGGGTTATGAACCCCGTCGATTTTTTCGATTTCCGACAGCACCGCAGCGTTAACCTCTGAATCTATGTTGATTACCATAATTGATTCGGTTTCGTGCTTGTCATTTTTCTGGACAACGTTCATAGATCCGATGTTGATGTTGTTTTCGCCGATAACTTTTGCAACCTGAGCAATCATTGACGGTTTGTTTACGTGCGGAACAAGCAGCATGTGTTTTTGCGGACGGATACTTGTTTCGTAATCGTTTATTTTAACAATTCTCGGGATATCCTTTGCCACAAGTGCTCCGGCAACGGTTGTTGTTCCTTTGTCTGTTGTCAATTTGATTGTCAATAGTCCTGCAAAATTGCATTTGACTTTTGAGCGGGCTGAAATTATGTCAATGCCGCGTTTTTTAGCAAGAACCGGCGCGTTTACGTAGTTTACACCCTCTAACATTGCGGATAAAACACCTTTTAAAACAGCAACTTCAAGGGGCTGAATATCAAGTTCAGCAAGGTCGCCCTGTGCGGTGATTTCTATTGATTTAATTACACCGTCAGCAATTTGCATACCCAGTTCGCCTGAATTTTCTGCGATTTGCATATAGTCTTTAACCGGCTCAAGTTTGTCAGGTCTGAGAGACGGAATGTTTACGGCAGAAGATGCAGAACCGCCTGAAAGTACTTCTCTGATTTGTTCTGCAACATCTACTGCTACGTTAATCTGTGCTTCCTGAGTGCTCGCACCGAGGTGAGGGGTCAGCACGATATTCCCTGTGCAGTTAATTAGCGGGCATTCTTTTATATTCGGTTCGTTTTCATAAACATCTATAGCTGCTCCTGCTACTTTGCCGGAGTCTATTGCATCTTTCAAATCCTGTTCGTTTATAATTCCGCCGCGGGCGCAATTGACAAGACGGACTCCGGTTTTCATTTTGCTGATTGTGTCTTTGTTAATCATATTCAGAGTGTCTTTTGTTTTTGGCACGTGGACGGTTATAAAGTCGCATTTTCCCCAGAAATCGTCGAGGTTTTGAACATATTCTGCACCTGTTTTTTCAACAATTTCTTTAGAGGCAAACGGGTCAAATACAACAAGTTTCATCCCGAGAGCCAGACCGACTTCTGCAACGTGAGTGCCGATTTTGCCGAAACCTATTACCCCGAGAGTTTTTTTGTAGAGTTCTGTGCCTGTGAATTTAGCTCTGTCCCAGTTGCCTGCTTTTGTGGAGGTCGCTGCCGGTGCAATGTTTCTTGCCATCGCAAGCATCAGAGCTATTGTGTGTTCTGCTGCTGCCATTGTATTGCCGTCAGGAGAATTAACAACGATTATACCTTTCTGGGTTGCTGCATCTACATCAATATTATCAACTCCGACCCCTGCGCGTCCTATTATTTTAAGATTTTTGCCTGCGTCTATAATCTTTGATGTCACTTTTGTCTGGCTGCGAACCATAAGTGCATCGTAGTCCGGTATTATTTTTATTAATTCTTCCTCTGTCATTGTCGGGAGAAAATCTACCTGCGCAGCTTTTTCTATAATTTTACCGGCAGATTCGTTTATTTTATCTGTTACTAAAACTTTCATTTATACTCCATTCTTTTATTTATTCAAGTTAGTGATAAGAGCCTGCAAGCCGGCGCCGATTGTGAATTTGTGCCCGAGCTTTTGCAAAGTTGCTTCCAGCGCGCCGACAGAGGCTATTAAATCTCTGTCGCATACAAAACCAAGTGTGCCCATTCTGAAAATTTTATCTTTGAGCTGGTTTTGACCGTTTGCAACTTCTATATCGTAATCATTTTTCAGAGTTTTTCTGATGTCCGGAATTGTAATTCCATCAGGCGGAAGAATTGATGTTATTGCATAACTTGCTTTTGTGTCATCAGGGACAAGCAATTGCAGATTAAGTGCACGAATTGCAGCTCTGAGTGCCATTGCGTGCCGTTTGTGACGTGCATTTACTTTTTCAATACCCTCTTCCTTAATCATTTTCAATGCTGTATTCAAGCCGACAATCAAATTAACAGCAGGTGTGAACGGTGTTGTGTCGCCCTGTACTGCTTTTTTGTGAGCAGCCCAGTCAAAGTAGAATGACGGATGTTTGCATTGTTCGTAAACTTTCCAGGCTCTTTCGTTTGCTGTTAAAAATGCAAGTCCCGGAGGTATCATAAATCCTTTTTGAGAGCCTGAAACAAGTACGTCAACTCCCCATTCATCAGGTTTGCAAGGCATTGCGCAGACGCTTGTAACTCCGTCAACAACGGAAATTGCGCCGTGCTCTCTGATTAGCGCACAGAGTGTTTTTATGTCATTAGCAGCCCCTGTTGAAGTTTCACTATGTGTCAGGGTTACGATTTTGATTTCTTTATTTGTATCTTCACTAAGGCGTTTTTTCAGAACTTCTGGGTTAATAACTTCTCCTGCCGGTACTTCAATTTTTTCAACAACAGCTCCGCGGGATTCTGCAATTTTAGCCCAGCGGTTACCGAAGTTTCCGATAACAAGAGACAGAACTTTATCCCCCTCGTTTACAAGGTTTTCCAGTGCTGCACACATAGCACCGGTTCCGCTTGAGGTGAACATAAATACGTCATTTTCTGTTTGAAAAACGTATTTAAGGTTTGCGTAAACTTCTTTAAGTATGGAGGAGAATTCCGAACTTCTGTGTCCAATCGGGTGTTTTGCAATGTCTAACATTACAGATTCCGGTACAGGTGTAGGTCCCGGTATCATTAAAAAAGTTTTGTCTTTCATATAATCTCCTCCTTTGTGTACGTTTTTATTATTGCACAGAATGAGCACTGTGACTATTTATTCATAAAACTATATATTTTGTACATTTACATAGATTTAGATAAGCATACTGTCATTTTGAACGACGGCTTGAACTCCGTGTTTCGGAATCTTACCACTGGCAAGACCCTGAAACAAGTTCAGGGTGACAATTTTAGCTATTATCAGTGGAATTTGATATATAACTACTGGAATTTGATATATAACTACTGGATAAACTGGATTTACCCGATAAGTTTTTTTTGATATAATTTATGTACCGGAGTAAGTATGAGCAGAAATTTTTTAGATTGGATTTTTTCTATTAATCGTGATGGCGGGGATTCCTCAAGAAAGGTAATAACTTTTCTCGGACTTAAAATAAAACTTTACGATATGAAAAGAGAGTTGTTGAGACGCACTGTTGTTGCAAACAGAAACACTCTTTTTCTTCTGTATAATCAGCTGCCTATTGCAAATGAAGAAGATTTGTTTTGTCTGAGAACGAAAGATATAATTTTTATTTTCAATAAAGGTGTTCTTAATCTTGATTACAATTTTTTTCAGGATTATGTTGCATTATTCGGGTTTTCTAATAATATACTTGAGCTGATTAAGCTTGAAAAAACTTCTGCGTTGTACAAAGAACATATTAACCGTATAAAAAATGGTGAATTTCTCTGGAAATACGTTAATAGAAATTTTTATATCGGACATTCTTATATATCCTGTGATAATGGAGAAATTTTTATCCATTCTTCCTACGTAAAAGAAAATAATGTACGCGAAGATTCTTCAAATATTCGTCATGTCCTTAGAGAGTCCAAAAGAAAATATATAAAAGGAATTACTGTCGGTGATTATCTTAAGAATAAACCGCTGGAATTTCAGATAGAAGTCGTTTCAAAATTGCTTAATTACGTATTTGAAACCTATAGAGACGACAAAAATCCGGAGAATGTTTCCGGAAAGCTGCTTGATTGTCATTTGTATAATTTTATTCTGGGTGCTGACGGCAAATTTTATTTTGTGGATTTTGATTTAGAAAGCCGGCAAAGTCTTGACAGAGGGTATATTATTTTCTTTATGCTTTATTATTACAATCAGGAGCTTTATCAGACTCTATTGCAGAAATTCGGCTATGAAGATAAGCACGGGTATTATCAGAAAAATTTTGTAAAACCAAAGAATAAAAGCGTTCCTGATAAACATTTTGTATCAAGTGAAGAGCACAGAAAACTACTGCAGAAATATTTTACGGATGCCGGAATTTTGCCGGAGTATAAAATTTAATTTTACCCCCTGAGGAATGTCGCAGGAATGTTAGGTTTTAAAATTTCTATAATTCTTTCAAATTCTTTATTGGAATAGGAGGTTTCGTTCATCAGGCTTTCATCAAGAAGTTTAGATGGGATGAATTTTTGCAGATAATAGCGTTTGGCGCCTTTGATTAATTGTCCTATTTTTTCAAAATCCTGAAAATTAAGCTGGGATTTTACAACAGTTGTACGGAATTCGTAATCAATTCCGGAATCCATTATCATGTCTATACTTTTTCGGATATTTTCAGTGTTGATGTTTACCCTTGTAATTTCAGAGTATTTTTCTAACGGAGATTTTATATCCATTGCAATGTAATCCAGAAACGGCAAAAGTTTTTTTATAATCTCCGGAAAACTGCCGTTGGTGTCAAGTTTTACCGCAAAGCCGAGAGCTTTAATCTCTTTTATGACTTCTTCTAAATCCTTTTGCAGGCAGGGCTCCCCGCCTGTGATTACGACTCCGTCAAGTTTTCCCTGCCGTGTTTTTAAAAAATCAAGGAGAGCAGGTACAGTCCATACCTGTTCTCCTTTGACTATCAGTTCAGGATTGTGGCAGTAGCCGCACCTGAAATTGCACCCTGTTGTAAATACTATGGCGCTTATTTTGTTAGGAAAATCCAGAAGTGAAGTCTTTTGAACTCCGCCTATTTGCATGAGCATTCCTCAATTTCAAAGGTTTTTCTGTCGGAAAATTCTTTTTTCTTACCTTTGTTCCACTGGTTTACCGGTCTTATATAGCCGACAACACGGGAATAAACTTCACAATCCGCACCGCAGTCAGGACAGGTAAAGTGTTCGCCTGCGACGTACCCGTGGTTAGGGCAGGTGCTGAATGTCGGTGAGAATGTAAAATATGGCAGGCGGTAGTTGTTACAAATCTTTTTCACAAGATTTTTCATTGTTTCCGTATTTTGAATTCTTTCGCCAGCGAAGATATGTACTACAGTTCCGCCCGTGTATTTGGTTTGTAGTTCGTCCTGATGGTCAAGAACTTCAAAAATATCATCGGTATAATTTACAGGAAGCTGGGTTGAATTTGTGTAATACGGGTATCTTTCTTTGTCCAGTTTTGCAAGTCTGTAAGAAGTGCCCTCACCCGGAGTAGCTTCCAGATTGTAGTTATTACCTGTTTCTTTTTGAAATTCAATGATTTTGGCGCGCATAAAATCCATTACCTCAAGCGCAAATTGTTTGCCGGCAGGTGTGCCGATATCTTCTTTCATAAGATTCAGGCAGGCTTCGTTCATACCTATCAAACCGATTGTTGAAAAATGGTTTTTCCAGTATACCCCGAAACGTGCTTTGATATCACGCAGATAAAATTTTGTATACGGATAGAGGTCTTTGTCTGTCAAATCTTCAAGAAGTTTACGTTTAATTTCAAGACTTTCTTTTGCAATTTCCATCCTTTGTGAAAGTTTTTCAAAAAATTCGCCTTTTGTTTTTACGTTAGCTCCGATTTTTGGCAGGTTAAGAGTTACAACACCGACTGAACCTGTCAGAGGATTTGAACCGAAGAGTCCGCCGCCGCGGTATTCAAGTTCTCTGTTATCTATTCTTAATCTGCAGCACATTGAGCGTGCATCTTCCGGTGACATATCTGAATTTATAAAGTTTGAGAAGTACGGGATGCCGTATTTTGCTGACATTTCCCAGAGCCCCTCTATATTTTTGTTATCCCAGTCAAAGTCTTTTGTTATGTTGTATGTCGGGATAGGGAATGTGAAAACTCTGCCGGAATTGTCGCCTTTCATCATTATTTCAAAGAATGCTTTGTTCAGCATATCCATTTCCGGCTGATATTCTTTGTAGGTTGTTTCTTGCAGTTCACCTCCGATGATGACAGGTTGTTCCGCATAGTATGACGGAACTGTTAAATCCATTGTTATATTAGTGAATGGAGTTTGGAAACCTACACGTGTCGGAACATTCATATTGAAAATAAATTCCTGCATTGCTTGTTTTACCTGTTCATAAGTCAGGTTATCGTGTCTTATAAACGGTGCAAGCAGTGTATCAAAATTTGAAAATGCCTGAGCACCGGCAGCTTCTCCCTGCATTGTGTACATAAAGTTTACAATCTGTCCGAGAGCTGTTCTAAAGTGTTTTGCAGGTGCGCTTTCAACTTTCCCTTTTACTCCGGTAAAGCCCTCTGTCAATAAATCTTTCAAATCCCAGCCAACGCAGTATACTGAAATGATATTCAAATCGTGAATATGGATATCTCCGTTTACATGTGCATTTTTGATATGAGCCGGATAAATTTTGTTAAGCCAGTATTGTTTGCTGATTTCTGACGCAATGTAATTATTAAGCCCCTGAATTGAATATGACATGTTAGAATTTTCGTTTACTTTCCAGTCTAATTGTTTCAGGTAATTGTCAACAAGAGCAATATTATCATCCTTACTGCTCGTAACCGTATTTGACATGTAACTCTTCTTGGCGGTTTCTAAATTCACAACATTCGTGTTGCTTGAATAAACGGTATTGTTCATAAAAAAATCTCCCAGATTTCCGTGGTAACATCAACCAAGATAAGCATTCCGACTATAACGGCTGCGGTCCAGTGTGGGAATTTCACCCATGCTTTCCTTAAATTGGTATAAATATTTTAAATCTGATTAGAATCTTTGTCAACAAATCGGAGGATTGATTTTTTTTGAGTTTTGTCTTTTGCTGCTATAATTGTACTGTTAACACCTGTTTAAATTTTTTGTAATATAAGAAGTATTTCGGTTATACCTAATGACATTTTGCACCTCTCTTTTTCAATTGATATTATAACAAAAAAGGCAGAAAATAGAAATAGATTCATATTTTCTGCCTTTATAAATGATTCTGTTATTAGTTTTTTTATTTCAAGTATTCTTTGTAGAACGTTTCAATTTTATCAAACGGAATTTTTTCAAGATTGTCATATAAATCTACGTGGTTAGCCTCCGGAATTATATAGAGTTCTTTGTTATCCCCTTTGAGTTTTTTGAAAGCATCTTCAGAAAAGTAACGGCTGTGAGCTTTTTCTCCGTGAATTATGAGTACAGCGCTCTGTATTTCGTCACTGTATTGCAGTATCGGCATATTCAAAAGCGACAGAGAGGAGGTTACATTCCAGTTTCCGTTGGAATTTATAGAACGTTTATGGAATCCGCGCGGTGTTTTGTAGTAGCCGTAGTAATCCTGAACAAACTGCGGTTCTTCTCCTGTTAATTTTTCAGGTAATCCCGGAGCTTTTGCGAATGTACCGTTTTTGAAATCTTCTGTTCTTTGTTTGTTAAGTGATTTTCTTAATTCCTGACGAGCTTTTTCATCCATTGCGTCAAAGTAACCGTTCGCTGTGACGCGGGTCATATCATACATTGTTGAAGCGACTGTTGCTTTGATTCTCGTATCAATTGCAGCAGCGTTCAAACCAAATCCGCCGAAGCCGCATATCCCGAGGATGCCGATTTTTTCAGGATTAACATCTTTTCTGTTTGCAAGATAATCAACAGCAGCTGAAAAATCTTCTGTGTTAATATCAGGAGAAGCTACGTTACGAGGCTCTCCTCCGCTTTCTCCTGTGTATGACGGATCAAAGGCTAATGTGATAAATCCGCGTTCTGCAAGTGTTTGTGCGTATAACCCTGATGCCTGCTCTTTTACCGCACCAAAAGGCCCGCTGACGGCTATTGCCGGCATTTTTTCCTCCGGTTTTTCTTTCGGGGTGTACAGGTCACCTGTCAAATTTATTCCGTATCTGTTTTTAAAATGTACTTTTTCAACATTTACTTTATCGCTTTTAGGGAATGTTTTGTCCCAGTCAGTATTTTTTGCCATAACTGCACCTCCTGTCAGTAGTATCAATGAAATAATCGAAATTAGCAGCTTTTTCAATACAAAACCTCCTTTATTTGCCTATACGCCCACCGGTGAAAAATGTTTCAATATGCAATCCAGAATAGTTTGCGCATAGATATCGTGTTTGCCGTAAAAAATATGTGAAGCATCAGGTATTTCAATTACTTGATTACATTCCGGATGTTTTGTCCAGCTGTTCAGAGTTTCCATAAATCTTTTTGGGTTCTCTCCTGTCACAGAATCTTTTGAGCCGATTATAAATGTGCCCTCAGGTTTTATGTTGTAGAGGGAATTAATTTCTCCTTGATGACTCAGCACCGGGCAGTTTTTGAGATTATCAGCGTGGTAAAACCCTAAAACAGTGTTTGCCGTCATTGGCGAAAACCCTCCGAATAAAAACGGTAAGATATCATCCCCTTTTCCAGTTTCTACCCAGGATTTTGCCATATCATAGCATTTGTTTATGTTCGGCATTACCTCCCACCAGTGCATAATATCGACAGGCGAGGATACTATAAAATAGTCTACAAAGTTATCGGGTGTGTTTCCCAGGTAGTGGATAATTTTGTTAGAGCCTAGTGAATGCCCGCCAAGAATTATATTTTTAAAGCCCATTTCTTTTGCATATTTCACATAGCTTTCCACGTCTTCGTAAACCATATTGAAATCGTCATTAAAAACTCCTGCGTGTCTTTGTTTACCTATGGAAAAATCGCTGTAAGCAAAACAGGAAAAAGAATCGTGTGCGTGTGCAATTATACAGCTGATACCGTTTTCTTCAAGGAGTTTGCCTGTTGTATACAAAAGTTCGTTTTGGAATACGTTTGAACAAATGCCTGTTATCATAATGAGTACGGTATCGTTTGAATTATTGCCGAAAATCGCGCCTTTCAGTTCCAGTCCTCTCGGGGTAACAACTTTTATTATGTCCATATTTTATGCTCCTTATTTACATTATTTACTATTTTTCTAAAAATAGCAAATACTTATATTAAATAATTAAAAATGCTTGACGGGTATATTTAAAAAATGTAAAATGAAGATATGGAAATCAGGGTATTAAAATATTTTCTGGCAGTAGCAAGAGAGGGGAGTATTACAAGGGCCGCAAATTCTCTCCACCTCACCCAGCCAACATTGACCCGCCAGCTGCAAGAGTTGGAAAAAGAATTAAAACAAAAACTGCTAATCAGGGGCAAATACAAGGTTACACTTACTCCGGAGGGGCTGAGGCTCAGAAAAAGAGCAGAAGAAATAATTGAAATGGTCGAGAAAACAGAGGCAGAATTTCAATCAATTAATGATATTATCGGCGGAGATATTTATATAGGCGGCGGGGAATCTGACTGCATGAAATATATAGCAGAGGTTATAAAAGAGGTTCAGACTGATTATCCTGATATAAAATTTCATATCCATTCCGGCAATGCAGAGGATGTAACGGAAAAACTGGATAAAGGACTTTTGGATTTCGGGGTGTTAATTCAGCCGGTAGATTTGGCAAAATACGATAATATAACACTTCCAGAGAAAGATGTCTGGGGTGTTGTGATGCGCAAAGACAGTCTGCTTGCTAAAAAAGAGTTTGTTGAACTTAAAGATTTGTACGGACTCCCGCTTATAAATTCCAGACAGGCTATGAGAAAAACCTCATCAAAAAATGAATTTATAGAATGGTTTCAAGGTGAGTTTGAAAACCTCCGTACTGTCGGTACAATCAACCTTGTGTATAACGCTGCAGTAATGGTAAAGGCCGGTATAGGTTATGCAATTACTCTTGACAAACTTGTCGATGTGTCAGAAAAAAGTGAACTCTGTTTCCGCCCGCTTTCTCCTCGTCTGGAATCAGGGCTGGATATTGTCTGGAAAAAATCTCAGGTGTTTTCTCATGCAGCTGCGTTATTTTTAGAAAAATTGAAAGAAAAATTTTTACCTCAAACGCAGCCCGAAAATGAATTAAGGATGTGATTAAAAATTTTTTGAGAGTATAAAAAAACAACCAACATTTCAAGTAGTAGGTTTTGGTAATCTTTGATTATCGAAACCTTTTCTGTTGCGGTAAATTTTAATTTACCGCAACCTACAGACTATCTACCCGTACAAATTAAACTGGACAAAAAAGTACATCAAGAATACAAAAATCCTGAAAGCCCAAATAAAAAACGGAGAAGATGGGATTCGAACCCATGATGCAGATTACTCCACATAACACCTTAGCAGGGTGCCGCCTTCAGCCTACTCGGCCACTTCTCCGTGTTATTATATTTGTCATGGCTTCTGTATAATGCCCCTATGTGCTTATGATAACACAAATATTTTTTTTTGAAAATCTTTAAAAAAAAACTTTTTGAGTTTATAATGTTCTTATAAATGAAATTTGAGAGAAGAGGTATATACAATTATGATAGAAATGAAAGTTATGGGTATTGCACTTGATACAAGAACGGGTTCTCCTATTGTTGTTCTTCACGACAAGGCGAACAGAAAGGCTCTTCCTATCTGGATTGGCTCTGCTGAAGCAAGCGCTATTATCAGAAAAATCGAAAATCTTACTGTCGCAAGACCTATGACTCACGATTTGATTATCAATATAATTGAAAAAACCGGTTATACCCTTGATAGAGTCGAAATTAACGATGTAGAAAAAGAAACCTATTATGCAACTTTATATCTCGTGGATGATAACGGCAAAACCGTTGAAATAGATTCACGTCCGTCTGATGCGATTGCGGTTGCTATTCGTGTTGATGCGCCTATTTTCGTGACTGCTAACGTAATCTCAAGCGGCTCAGTTTCTACGGATAGTGCAAAAGATGAAGAAGAAGCGCAGGAGTTTAAAAATTTTGTACAGAGCCTCAAACCATCAGATTTTGAAAAACTGTTAAAAGATAACGACCACCACGAAAGCGATCAGTAAATATTTTAATGATTATATTGCTAAAAGCCGGCTTCATTGCCGGCTTTTAGCTGGTTACTGTTCTCTGTGCGCCCTGTTTGCTTCCATTATTTCTTTTGCCCGGGCGAAAGTTTCCGGGAAATAGTTTGCAATTACATATTCAGATTTGCAAGTACCCATATTTAAAAGTGCATAGGATTCTGCAAAAAATTCCATCGGGCTTTCTGTGGCATACGTCGCATTAGAATTTACTTGCGGTGGATTTTTTCTGTAATTTGCATACTCTTTATCAAATAATTCACGTAATTTTTCGTCTGCAGGGGATACTCCTTGAAAGGTTCCTTGGTTGTCGAGTAATTCCTGTACAGTCAAAGGTTTATCTCTGCCAAAATCCGCCGTTGGCGATTTTAGTTGTTCTTTTATAGCTTTAATTGCATTGTCTTTATCATCGATATGGTCACACATGTGTCCTGCTTCGTGGACAATTGTCTTGACAGCTCGCTCGCCGATAAGTGCATTGGGGTCTAATACAATGATTCCTCCGCCATCAGCCGGCATGTAATACCCATTTGTCGTTCCGCCCATAGAATTATCATTCATGCTATCGTTCAAGGTAAGCTTTGTTCCGCTGGATGCTATATCATATAGTACAACTGACGGAACTTGTGAAAGTACATTTTTGACGTAATTATCAGGCAGGTGAGAAATATCAATGCTCTTTGCCGTCGCTCCGTTTTTGCTGACTGTTATTTGTCCGTTGTTAAATTGTACAGCAAATGAGTCATTATTTACTGTTTCTGTATAAGAATTTGAGCCGGTTTGAGTCCTTGAAATTTTAGGGAGCATATCTGCAATTGGTGAATTTTTCGGATCAAAATTCAATACTTCTTTAAATTGATTGTATCCGTCATAATAGTTTTTGATAAAGTCTTCTTTAGTATCACCAAAACCTGGCCAGTGCGGCTGAAGTTTTGCCATAAGGTTATAAACGCCATCCATATTCTTATCGTCTTGTCCTACTGTATGGATTGCGTCATAAACATCTCCGATAAGTTCTCTGCCGGTTAGTTCTTTGTACTTTTCTGCTGCCGGATAAATATTGTAGCCGCCAGAAAGTACATCATCTTTACCGAGAATTTCTCCGGCTACGGCAAAATTCTTCTCTGTTAAAAGCTGCATAAATGCTTCATCAAACGGCATTTTTGTTGTTTGTTTCTGACCGTTAACCATTGTTTCACGGATAATTTCTACGCCTTTTACGGTGAGGGACGATACAAAATTCCCGTCTTTATCGTAAACTTCACTTCTGTAGTCCGCATCATATCCTTTAGCCTGATTATTTTTCAGATGGTAGCGGAAATTTCCGTCCTTATCATATTCAACGTCAAAGTCTTCTGTTGCGTGGATTCCTTTGCCGACAAGGTCTTTGTATTTTTCCATTGCAGCACCTTTGAGTTCAGGTGTTTCTTTACCGGTTTCATTTTTTATTTTTGGTACGATTTTAAGTTTTCCGTCTTCAATTTTTAGGTCAAAATCTTCACCGTAGCGTGCCCCGCCGTCTATCATTTGTTTTAAGGCTTCAACTGTTGCGTTGTCAACGGTTGTTTTCTTTGGAACATGTGTCAGATAGATATCGCCGTCTGTTATAAAACCGCGTGGTTTGTCCTCTTCAAGAGAGTTATCTTTTATATCTATACCTGTTAACTGATTATTTTCATCGTATTTAAAGGCGACACTTGTAGAATCTGGTCTGCCTGCATTGAATACAATATTTTCAAGCTGTGAATTTTTTTCATCTATCAGCGACTGCTTTGTAGCAACCCCGTCTTTTATGTGCATTTTATAGCTTTTTTCCTCAGGATTTTGTGCATATTGAAATTTTGTTTGTTCACCGGTTTTGTGGTTTATGTACGTAGTAGAGGTTTCGCCTTTTTCATTGTAGGTATTAATTTCTTCGCAGCCTTCGTAACCGATGATTGAACTGGCAGTTTCTCTGCGTTCAAGAAGTTTCCCGTTTTGGTCACGCAGTTCCGTATATCCATCTATTGTCCGCTCATAACAAATTTGTCCGTTTCTTTCAATTTGTTTATATTCTTCAGCAAATGACGGTCCGCCGAGTCTTTGTATCAATTCTTTTGACATCCCTAAATTATTAGATGCCTCTTCAAGCCGTTTTGAGTATGCAGCATCCCCTTTTGAGGCTACAAAACCTAAAAATTTTCTAAAATCTTCAATTTCAATCTCATCACCGTAAAATTCCTTAGCCTGGGAAAAATACAAATTCAGCTCATAATCGGTAATCTTGTCATCATGGTTATTATCCAATGAAGCATGGGTATAGTCTTCTTTATTTTTGTTGTGATAAATTGTAAGGCCCTGCATATTAGTAATATCTAAAGATGATAAAGTGTCGCCTTCTTTTTTGTCAAATGCGTTTAGTTTGTCAAAAATCAAAAGAATTTTATCCAAACGCTTGTCTCCTGCAAATTGCTTTTCTATATCAGCTCTTGAAATTTTTGCACTTGAAATGTGGTGGATATCAATGTCTGCCATGCTAACCTCTTTCAGAAATTATTAAAAAATATTATTATAATTTTTTTATCGGCAGTACTTAGAAATTTCTTTAATGATTTTTGCTGATTGTAACAAATGTTACAATAATTTTTTATACTGAAATTCCGGCATATTAAAAACGTTTTATATATTTGAGAGAGAATAAGACTATGAACACACAAGCGATTGATTCCATTCAGGCGCGTAATATTTTCAGGGTTCAGCCTGTTAATTTTTACGAGGCTGGAGCAAAAAATCCAAGGCGTGCGCAGGATGACAGCGGATTTTTTAATCAGCTGAACGCATCCGGTTACAATCTGAACAGACCGTCTCACGAAAATACGGCAGTTTCAAAGCGTTTGGATTTATTTGCGTAACAAAACTTAATATTTGAACTGTTTCAGGCAATTTCCCCTAAGAGTTATACTTTATTATAATATAGGGATAATTTATATTGGGGAAAACTATGACATTCAAAACTGATGCAATAAGTAGTTCATTTGTAGCACCGACACCTATAAAATGGCGTCAGCCGTCATTTTTTGGGACAAGTGCGCCGTCATTTACACCGTCAACGAAATCGACGGAGGAAGCTGCACCTGAAAAAACATCTTATGCCAGCAATCCGTTTGCTGTCAAGCATTACAGTTTGGATTGCCCGAAACGCGATTTTGACACAATAGATTTGCTCGGGTAAATAATTTTAAATTATAATGATTAATATAAAGGAGAAAAATTATTTTCGGAACACGCGTTTCGCATTCGCTCGCGCTATCGTCCTCAAATAACATTTCTCCTTTATATTTCAGCAAATAAAAAATATCATAGCAGGAAAAAGTTCTTTTCGTAATTTGTACGATAGATTTGTTTGTCAATACTGAAGTTCGGACGAAAATCATAGATTTTTTCGTCTGATTTTCTGAATGAACTTAATCCGATGGCTCTTTCTTCATCTTTAAATAATTTTTTTAACAGCTCCATATTACTCCTTCTTTTTTTCGTGTATAATGTTATTAATGACAGATGTGTAAAAGTCAATAAAAAGGAGAATTATTATGGCAGGAAAAGTTACAAAAGAGATGAATATTATGGATATTGTTCAAGCATATCCGCAGAGCATTGAAGTATTCCAAAAATACGGATTAGGCTGCATTGGCTGTGCTGCAGCAAGATTTGAAAACCTTGAAGCCGGTGCAAAGGTTCACGGATTTGATCCTGAAGCTATGGTTGCCGATATCAACGCTTTAATCGAAGAATAAGCGCAAACTAACTATTAGCAAACGTTGTGTTTGCATCAATAGGACTATACAACTTTCCAAAAGTCGCCTATTTAAAGATATTTAAAAACTTTAAACATCTTTGTAATAGGCGGCTTTTGTATAGACCGATTCTTCCCTCTCCTGATTTGGAGAGGGTGCCCGTAGGGCGGGTGAGGGGGCAAACGAATCGTTTGCAGCAGTATGACGGACTAGATTTTCCCGCCCCGTCAGATTGACCTCTGTGAGGGAGAGTAGTAGGGTTTTGCATCAACACGACTCTTCAACTTTCAAAAAGTTGTCTTTTAAAAAAGTTCAAGTCGTTTTAAATATCTTTGAAGTTATCGGCTTTTGTAGAAACCATATTCCCCTCTCCTTAGTAGGAGAGGGGGTAGGGGTGAGGTGCAAACATAAGTTTGCATCAATACGACTCCTCGAGATTGGAATTGTCGTCTGTATTAGATGTTCAAATAATTTTAAATATCTGCGGACAGTAACGAGAGCGTGTCCCGAAAATGATTTTTCTTTATCGTTTTTTAGGTAAAACTTATGAGATGCACAAAAGCGAAGAAATCTATTTATGTAACGAAATGTAAATATAACTTGCAAACTACCTGAAACCCTGTCATACTCCCTCATAGGATAGGATAGGATAGGATGCGATGCACGCGTATCAACTTTTTCTGCTAAAAATACTTTATATATATACAAAGTATTCAAACAGGAGAGAGCTATGGTTCAATGGCAAGCAATTAATCCTAATCTATTTAACACACAAATTTATCAGTCTGGTAATCAGCAAGGATATATGGCAAATAATTTTACTCCGATGTTTCCTGTTCAGCCTTTTATGCCATCTCAGCCTGTCGGATTTTGCGGCGGATATGAATTTATGGTGCAGCCAAACTCTTTCTGGGGCAGTAAGTTCGGGAATTTTCTTGCCGGAATGTTCGGATTAAAAATTCAGCAGCCTGCTATAAACAGTTCTCAAATATATCAGAATATGGGACTAAATTTAAATAGTGTTAGTCGGAATGAAAGTCTTGTGGACTCACAGCCTGTTCAAGCGCCGTCCAATAATTCAAATCTAACTTTAGAACAAAAAGAAGAGCAGCATCGAGAAGTTGTTCAACAATCTGTAAAATGTATTGAAGAATATTTTGATGAGTCAGGTTTGGGCAATCATTTTAAAACTCCTGAAGATAAAAAATTATTTTTACAATGCCTTAAAGAAGTCGTCTATGATAAAGAGAAACAAGGTGCAGGTCACGCAGAAGCCGGAATTATACATATAGAAACAAATAATGAACAATGTAATACTCTTGCGCAGATGACAAAATTACTTATACATGAAGCAAATCATGCATATTTACAAAGAAAATCTGCTCAGGATGGAACTTTGAATTTCCCTACAAAAGCGGAGGAAGTTGAATGCGAAACTCTTGCTCTCAAAACAATGTCTTATTTTGTGAAAAATGTTGATGGTATGGAAGATTATGAAATTTATGGAAAAAATATAAGTGAATATACTGATGCTGCTACAATTCAAAGTAATCCGGGCTTTAAGAATTGGTTAAACGGGTATCAACAATTAGCAGATAATTTGAGCGGTGATATTACAATTCAGCACAGTCTAAATCCTGACAAGCATAGTCCGAAAGGTCAAATTAATATTAAAAACGGTGATGTTATTCAAATAAATGGCGAACCGCCGCGTACTATCGGCAAAGATGCTTATTTGGAGGGCTGTGATGATACCGCTGTTACGCAGCTTATTATGCACAAAAGTTATTACAATACACCTGAAGATGAACGTACACCTGATACTTTTGGTAATTTAATATTTGATGAGCTGCAAGCTACGCCGGAAGAGCTTCAACAAGTATTTAAGTGTAATGATGATATCAATAGTTTTGAAAAAATACCTTTTATAGTATCTCGACAAAACCCTCAAACCGGGAACTTAGAAGTGGTTTATAGTGGATATAAATATATCCCACAAAAAAATTAAGTTAATGCAATAGTATTTTATTAAACTTTCAAAAATTCATGTTGTAAGGTTAAATCAAATGATTAGTTGTTATTTGTTGTTTAATTGTAACAAAATGTAAATATGACTTGTAAAAGACCTGAAACCCTGTCATACTCCCTCATAGGATAGGATGCGATGCCCGCGTATCAATTTTTTCCGCTAAAAATACTTTATTTAAGTATAAATGAAGTTTAAGG
>CALUVE010000018.1 GCA_944324135.1 Candidatus Gastranaerophilales bacterium
GACGTGGCGCAGCTTGGTAGCGTGCTACCTTGGGGTGGTAGAGGTCGCAGGTTCAAATCCTGTCGTTCCGATTTTTTTTTATTGTTTTTAATAACAAAAAATTTTTTTTAGAGGTTTTTACTCTGTCGTAATGAAAATAACAGGTCAATATATAAACACCCCTATTTATCATACGGAGTATAAGAGTTATACTCCGAGTTTCGGCATTAGTTTCAAGATGCCGGCTTTGTTGTCTGATATTTTTGAAAAACATACCGCCTGTCCAGTGAACGGGGTTACTAAAATAAAAAATCTGCGCCCCGGCAGATACGGTACGGAATGTCAGTATTCTACACCTTTAGAGCCTTTTGAATACAGCTGCGGGCTTAAGGAAATTAAAGGTTTGTACAAAAAAGGGCTTTCAACAAACACTGACGCCTGGGCGGATGCTTTTCTTAAGTCTTCTGCAGATACTCCCATTTCTACATCATCGGTTCATGATTGTTCTGTGATGTATTTGTTTAATAAAGATACAAATACTCATTTTTTGTACCATTCATATTACAATATGGAGGAAGACGAGTTTATTTTTTTGATAAAGAATTTTATGTCAGAGGGTTTTAGCAGCGCAGAAATTTTACCCGGGTCGCGCACATGGTATATGCGCCATTTTGAAACTCTGCCGGTTATGCTGCAAGCTATTAAGGCAAGTAACAAAAAAGCTGTTGTTAATGTTCGTCATTACAGTTCAAAGCTGCCCGAAGTCGTAGGGTATAAAGGTCATTTGTATGAAATTCCTAATGACAGAATAGCTTTAGGTTTTAGCGATAAAGGGCAGGCAAGTTTCAAGATATGCGATGTGAGAGCGAAAGATATAATGGAAGAAATTGAATCGCATTCGCAATCTCATCAAAAACTGGAAATGCTGCGAAAATGGTATGCAGAAAAAGGATTTGATAAAGAAATTTTGAATGTTATAAACGGGCTTTTGGACAAAATGCAGTCTTTAATTCCTTAATATTAGAGATATAGATTTAGTCTTTTTCAAAGAGTTTATAGTTGTTAAGTAAGGCTGAAAAGGCTAAGATTGAAAAATTTAAGTAATATACAGCTGGCAGATTTTCTGTGATGCCTTGGAACAGGCTTAATATTAAAATACTAATTAATGCCATATCATTATTTTTTGAAGCTTTTTTAATTAATATGGCATACGCTGTAATAAATATAAAAAACAGACATACACCATAATTTATCAGCAAATTTATATAAAAATTTTTGATTAACATCATATCGTGTGTAATTTTGATATGATTTCCAAAGAATTTAAGCGGGAAACTGGCAAAACAATAACATGAGTTTCTTAACCTATAAGAAAGAAAATCATCAATCAGCAGGCCAAGCGGGTTTGCTATACAGTATAGTTTTGTCATAATAACAGAAAGTGCCGGACATAAAATGAGCAGACTTTCTGCAAAGTATGTAAGAAAATCTTTGTTTAGATATTTTTTTATATTCATAATTACCAGGAGAATGACGAGTAAAAGAGAGGATGTTCTGGAATTTGTAAAGAAGAACGTGAGGCACAAAACTGAAAAAGTAAAGATATTGTCTTTAGAGCCCCAATTTTTCCATCTAAGGTATATGTGAGCCATACAAATTTGAAAAAGATATGCAGCAAATAAAGTTGGATTTAAAAAACCGTATGAATATCTTATTAAATTAGTTCCGGGGCGAAGAAACGAGATTATTTCTCCGTGTCCGAGAGCTGTCATTATAAGGATTGGTATTATGGCAGCAGTAGTTACGGCTAAAACGGTTTTGGAAATTTTTGTAAAGTTCACAGGGGGAACCGCCAGCAGCAAAAACCATAAAAAAGCCATTGAAGATTTGTAGCCTGAAGTTGACAGCAGTATGAGAGCTGTAATTACCAGATGCAGCAAGAATTTTTTTATATTGTAGGTTTTATAAACAAATATGTTGAATAAAATTCCAGCTGCGCACAGTATATTCATTAACATTTTTTGTTCGTCTAAGTATTTATAGATGTCAAAAATATAAACACTTGAGAAATATATGCTGAAAACTGCACCTACAGCATAAATAATGAAAAAAATATATATAGGTTTTATTTTTTGAAGTGATTTAATCATTGATTATAATTATACAAGCCGATTTTACTCAAAAATCGGCTTGAAAATCTTACTTATTACCAGTATTGATAAGTTCTGCAAGAATCACCTTCCCATGTAACAGCCCACATTCCGTTTTCGTCATCTTCGGGCAGTTCTATAGAGTAGCACAATTCTTTTGATGTGCAGGCTCCAATATTATCAAAACGGCATTCATTGGTTTGGGTTAATTCCTCACTTACATCGAAAAGCTGACCTTTGCTTGAAAATCTAAATTTACGTAAATCTTTTAATGCAGTGTTCGGCTGGCTTTTTGCATTGACATCTACAAAAACATCAAAACTTGTAAGGTTATCATCGGGAGTTACCCCGAAAACCATACCATCGCCTGTCATATACATATATTTTGTATCTTCCCATTTAAAAGGAGACGGGGTATCTTCATTTTCAATTTTATATTCTGCGGGCATTATCTCAGGTTTGAGGCTTCCTGTGGAATCATTAAATATTTGAAAAGCCCGTTTATGTTCTGTTGATACACAGGAGGTGTTATTCATAGCATTACAGCCTGAAAGAAATTTTAGGTTTGCAGTCTCAAAGAGTTCATCCCGCGCCATCATTAATTTATATCCGTTTGCTACAATAGTTTTGGCTTTTCCTACCTGTGTTTCTAATACTTTATCCTGAACATTGTTTAGTAGTGTAGGAATAGTCAGCGCTGCTACAACACCGATTATTCCCAAAGTTATCAAGACTTCTGCCAGAGTAAAACCCGAAGTTTTTGCGGATGCCAAAATTTTATTTTTCATACTCTCTCCTGTATTATAACCTGATAAAATTTTTATAAGATTAATTATATTATAAAAAGCCATTTATGGCAAAGATGATAAAGTTTTTTAATAAAGCAGGTTTGTGATAATTTAAACTTCTTTTTTGATTATAACTTCCGGTCGGTTTATGAGTTCTTTTGTTATTACAAAATCCTCCTGCATATTTGCAAGTTTTGGGGAGGGGATATTTTTTTGCGGGATATTCAGCTGAATTTCTGTCGGGATAAACCTTGCGTAATTCATGTGATAAACTTTACCGTCTGTGTCTATCAGCCTTTCCATAATGTATTTGTGGTAACGTCCGTCTTCTTGCAAATTTCTGATAACTTCTTTCATGGTGGCATCATATTCCAGAAGAGGGGCTTTTATCCCGAATTCCTCCATAAATTTTTTCATTCTGCCGGAGGAATTCAAAGAGGTATCAAGGTGGTTTATTTTCAGGAGGAGATTTACCATTTTTTCATCCATCATATCCTGCGATTTAATATATTTCCGGCTGCCGTTTAAGTCTTTGTTGTAAAGCTCGCCAACCCTTTCTATAATATCTTCTGCAAGATTGCGGAGATTTTTTGTGGTAAATCCTCCGGCATTTTGGGCATTAGAGTCAAAGCTGCGGATAAGTATATGGAATTTAGGGTTTTCAATCAGCGGGGTGAATGTGAAAATGGTATTTGCCATATTATCAACATAGCGTTCACGGAGCCTTTTAGCTTTATCAAAGTCACCGTTTTTGAAAGCTTTTCTTGAAGCCACGTAGGAGGCATTAAATACATTGATTGAAAGGTTAAAGGCATTCAGTTTTTCCATATTTTGGGGGGCGGAAAAATATTCTGCGTATTTTTCTGCGCGTTGCTGCATTTTGGTGTTATTGCGATTCCATCCGGAGGTGTCAAAGGCTGTACGCCTGCCAAGTGATTCGTAAAGTTCTGTTGAAAGCTCCGTAAAATCATACACGCGCCCTTTTTTATCTTTTATTGCCAAATCCATGCAGTCTGCGTCATAAAAAAGTTCTGTTGTCTGGTCTATTATATCTTTTCGTGTTACAGGGTTGTTTTGACCGTAAATATCAAGCCCTTGAAATCTTTTGCGCAGGGTTTTAAATCCTCTTGTTATTGTTGTGAAATCTTCCCAGCTCATTTCTCTGTTTTGTGGTTTAGCGTCTGCATAGCAGTGGGCGCACATATTTTTGCAACCCCGTTTGACTGCAATTACGTGGAGATTTTCGCTTAGATACTGGATTTCTTTCATCGTCAAACCTTTGAATACTTTTATTCCGTATTGCAGTCCCTCTATATATTCCATACTGTAATTTCTCAGCCAGAAACTGTCCTGCTGGTTGGTTCGTTCAATATAATTTTTCAGCTTTTTGACAGCACTTTGTGCGTGCAAATATTCTGCAATGTGTTGAAATTCTTTTAATGGATTTCCGCTAAAGCTTACGGGCGCAGGATCTGACTGTATATAATTGTCTGATATAACGCTATACCGTGTCTGTATAGCCGCAGGTGCGGTAGTTGTTTTTGGCTGTATTTTTGGCGTGGTATATGTTTGGATGTTTTGAATTTTCATTTTTACGGGTTTTATTCAAGTGAATTGTATCTATATAAGTTTCGTAAAAAATTTTTTTGCTATTGTTTTGCATAAATCAGGCATGCTGCAAGTTTATCTACAGTATTCTTTTTCAAAAACTTTAAAACAACTCCTGAATAGGTAGTTATAAGCATTGTCAGTACAAAGTACAGGTAAGTGTTTTGGACAGGGTTATAAATCCAGTAGATGTCGTGTGCCTCTATCATATTTAGCGGAAGTTTGTTGATTGTAAGAATTGTTATTGTCATCAAATACATAACAAGCAGATGGTTTGCCATAATGTGATAGGTGTTTTCGCCGATTAGTTTAAGGAATTTGATATCCTTAATGTATTTGTAAGTAACATCAATAAACAACAGAGAAAACCAAATACCGGTCAAACTTGTGAGTATCGGAACTATTATCTGGTCGTCAAATCTTGCCCATACAAGCACATAACTTAGGCCGATGCCGTGTTCATGAGTGTAATCTCTGTTGAAGTGCCAGAGTATTGCCTGTAGACAAATTACAAATCCTGCAGCTTTCGGAGAAAAAATGTTGTAATTGCCGCGGATTTTGTGGACGTATAAATGTCCAAGATACACAAAAAATATAGAAAACATCGTTCTTATTAAAACCAAGTTCCATGATGAAATGTCAATAACCTTGGAAAGCGGGATTGCGGAAAGTCCAAGTATGGTGTAGAAAATCCCTCTGACAATTTCGCTGGTGTTACGGAAAAATTTCTGGCAGAAAAGAAACACAATCATTGTTATGAATAACTGCGGCACAAACCACATCGGACAGGACAAATCAAACTGATGACCGTTTAAAAACGGAGTGAGGAAAAAGTTTTTCCAGCTTAATTCCATCCCCCAGAACTTCCCTGTGTATTTTGCGATAATTATTGTTATCACCATATAAAATGCTGAATACAGATAATATAATACAAGCAGACTTTTGATTCGTCTTTTTATAAAATCAAAAACAGCATCAAGATATTTGTCTTTAAACAACATTCCGGAGATAAAAAAGAATAAAGACAGCTGGAACGAATACGGCGGAAACATTCCGAACAGTGAAAATTCCAGATGTCCTGAAACGACAAGAGAAATTGCCAGACATTTTAAGAGGTTGATTTTATCCGAAAAAACTTTGTCCATAATTGTTTAACCTTTATGTAGTTATATGATAATATTTTTATCCAATCCTAAAAGTTGCACGTGATGTGCCTTTTAGGCTGGTTTGAATCGTCCGGTACAATTTGTTCAAACATATTTTATTATAGCCGGCGGAAATTTTTTATACAGAGAATTCTCCGGCATTTTTACAATTTGTAAATAAATACTATGCAAAGAGCTTTGTTTTAAGTATGCTATCCGTGAGTATGAATAAGGAGATTTATCATGCCTAAATTTAATTTGATGTCTTATATTATGCCGCCTGAGGACAAAATGTTCTTTACTTATTTTCAGGATAGTGCAGAAATTTGCAGAAAGTCAGCCTGTCTTTATGACAATATTATGCATAATCAGTTGACCGATGAGTATAAAGAAAAAGCTTTGAAATACAAGAAAAAAGGAAAACTTTCTTATAAAGCTATTCTTAAACAGTTGAACAAAAGTTTTATAACCCCGCTGGAGAGAGAAGATATTCAAACCATTGCGGTTCAGTTAAATAAAATCAATAAAAAAATTATTAAAGCCTGTCTTAATTTGGAAGTGTATAGATTAAATAATTACACTGATGAAATGAAAGAACAGGCTTTAACTTTGGTTCAGGCAACCGAAAAACTCGGAGAAATTGTTAAAATTTTCAAAAAAGTTTCCGATGTCGAAAAAATTACAAAACTGAATATTGAAATGAAAGAAATAGAAGCACACGGTGATGAAATTCACCGCCGCGCAATGAGTAATCTCTTCTCAGGCAAGTATGAAGCTATTGAAGTTATTAAACTCAGAGATATGTACAAAGAAATTGAAAATGCTTTTGATGCGTGCTTCTATGTAACAGACACTATTTTGAATGTCGTATTAAAACAATCGTAGGTAATTTATGACTATAACAATATTACTTTTAATAGCTGTAGTTGTGATTGCTCTTGTGTTTGAATTTATAAACGGTTTTCATGACTGTGCAAACGCAATCGCGACTGTGGTATCCACAAAAGTTTTATCCCCGAAACAGGCAGTATTGTTTGGCGCAAGTCTTGAATTTGTCGGAGCTCTCACAGGTACTCACGTTGCCAAGACTATAGGTTCAGGCATTGTAAATGCTGAAATGATTACTCTCACTGTAATTTTTTGCGCACTGGCTGCTGCTGTTATATGGAATTTATTCACATGGTGGCTCGGACTTCCGTCAAGTTCTTCTCATGCTCTAATCGGCGGACTCCTCGGGGCTACTATTGTAAAAGCCGGTGTTGATGCAGTACATGTTCATACATTGATGGACAAAGTTATAATCCCGATGTTTACATCTCCGGTTCTTGGATTTTGTGCAGGCTTTACTTTGATGCTGATTTTAGCGTGGTTTATTCTCCTGACACGGGTGCATCCGGATAAGGTTAATAAAAAATTCAGAAAGCTGCAGCTTCTCTCATCCGGTTTGATGGCATTAAGCCACGGTTCAAATGATGCCCAAAAAACAATGGGTATTATTACTCTGGCACTTCTTGCCGGCGGGGTCCTCCACAAAAGTCCGACAGGTGATTTTGAAATCCCTATTTATGTAATTATCATCTGTGCGTTGACAATGGCTGCAGGTACTATGAATGGCGGATGGAAAATTATCAAAACAATGGGACATAAAATTATCAAACTGAAACCTATCCACGGGTTTGCGGCTGAAACCTCTGCTGCAGGTTTGATTTTAACAGCATCTCATTTCGGGATTCCGTTGAGTACAACCCACGTAATTTCTACGGCAATTATGGGTGTCGGCTCTACTCTCCACGCTCACGCCGTTAAATGGAATATTGTAGGGAATATTGTTACCGCCTGGGTTCTGACTATACCGGCATGTATGATTATTTCTTCCGTAATTTACTTTTTGATTTATAAAATATTTTAATCTTAGTTATAGAAAAAATTTTTTTGTTATTTTGTATTTTAATTTTGTACATGTGGCAAAAAAATTTTTTTTCATATTTTATCTTATCACGTACTCAAATAACGGAGACAAAAATGATTTCAACAACCGGCTGCAATTCTACCCCGACATTTACCGGATTTTATAAAGTAAAAGGGCCTGCAAGTGAGTTGCGTCCTCTTGTGCATCCTATTAAAGAAGCTTTTCCTGATAGTTTTGTGTTTTTTAAAGACAAAACTAAGTGGAGGAGAACTTTGTATATTCTGACAGGCAAGCATCAGGATAAATTTGTAGAAAATATCGGGAAAGTCGATTTTATGGATTTGAAAGAACAGGTTGAAAAGTTCCTTGGAGAAAAGGCTTCCAAAATAAAATTGAAAAAAATTAAAAAAATGATAGATAAAAAATAATTTTTAGTCTTTTTAGTTTTGTTTAAACCATTCAAGAAGCGGTCTTATTTCACCAAATTCCAATCCGTCAATTCCTTTTGTTAATTCATTAATCATATAGTTTAAGTCAGGCGGGTGGGGGAGGAAATTTTTTGTGCCGTAAGAGTTAAATTTTTCCATATCAACAAGGGAATTTTCTCTGTCATAAATTTCCGAGTAATTCAGTCCTATTTTACAGCATTGAGGAAGTTTCACAACTTTTTGTCCGTTGATTTCGTCAAATGCAGCCAGCCCGAAAGTCCTGCATATTATTCCGCGTCTTTCATAGAGTGCGCATTTACTATCAATTAAGAAAGGGCATCTGTGCAGGAATTTACCATCAGACGGTTTATTTGCGAGCAGTTCTGTGATATTTTTTTTAATTTTTTGTTTGGTTTCAGCGGGAAGTTTTACAAATCCTGCCATAAGATATTCCATCTCAAGACGGGAAAACGGATATTCACCTGTTTCGCAGCAATCAGTACATCCTGCTTTACAGTGAATAAAAGGTTTCTGTTCCAGAAAACATTGCTGCAGATAATTATCAATGACTTCAAGATATTTTTCGTATAGTTTCAGCATACCGGCTCTCCGGTGATTGTATTGTACAAATTTTCTATCAAATTTTTGTCATAACAGGATTTTTTGTTTTCAGGAATTTTCTTTAAAATTTTATCAATTGTTTCAAAAGCCAAATTTTTTTCTATTAGAAAAGATGCATAATTTGGATGGCAGAAATTTTGCGCTGCCATATAATATGGAACACTGTATCCCCAAGGTTTTTCTTCAAAAAACTTGTTTATGATGTTATGGATTAAAGATAAAACCGGTACAAGGTTATAATGTTTTTTTTGATGTTCATTCAAGTAATTTATTAAAAATTCCGTTTTAATATTACCTGCACCTCGTCCCATTCCAAATAAACTTGAATCAATAATTATGTCACGCGTACTTTTTATTTTTATTAATTCAAGCGCATTTGTAAACGAAAGCTGTAGGTTGTTGTGAGAATGAAAGCATAGAGTAATATTTTGATTTAGCTTGTTGTCAGCAAGTTCAAAAAGTTCTCGTGCATTATTTTTATGCATAATTCCCATTGAATCAACGATTGAAAAAGCATAAGGATTTATCTCATTTACCTGTTCAATTACATTTGTAAATTCTTCTTTTGTATATTGATTTATAAAAGTCGGATTAATAAAAATATTGTATCCTTTTGCCTGTATTTTTGCGGCCGCTGTCAGTGCTTCTGTCAGATGTTTTTTTTTGAAAATAATCCTGAATCCGAATATAGATTTTTCATTTTTATCGGAAAGTTTTGTAAAGTCAAATTCCCCGTAGTCTATCATTGCAACAAGTTTTTCCCGTGGTATATCTGCCGGTATGGCTGATGTTAAATTTTCTTGTAGGTTATACAAACTTTTATTGATGTTATAGTCTGTGTCTTTCATAAAACCACATTCTATAAAGTCAATTTCAGCACGATTAAGTCCGCTGACAATATCACGTATATTATCAATCCCAAAATTCCAGTCATTCACATACCCGCCGTCACGCAAAGTACAATCAAGTATTTTTACAGACCTGCTTTTCATAGCAAAAATATATCATAAAAAAGCTCTGTTCATGATATAATTTCTAAAAAACAGGAGGTTTTCCGATGGCTGGTATTTTATCTCTGCAATACAAACAAGTTCCGGGGAATAAAAAAGAGAATATCTTAAAAGTTACTGATATGCTCTCTGCTAATACTGATAAAGTTTTGGATTTAGTTGTTCTGCCGGAGTTCTTTTCAACAGGTATTTGTGATGAAATGTATACAACACCTGAAAACTCCGACGGCGGTGAAACGGTTAAGGCTGTCTCTATGCTCGCAAAAAAATACAAGACTAATATTATCTCCGGTACTGTTATAGAAAAAGATGGTGACAAACTTTATAACACAATGTATGTTCTGGATAGAGAAGGTAAGATAATCGGAAAGTATAGAAAAATTCACCTGTTTGCCTATATGGGCGGTACAGAAGATAAAGCTCTCACTCCGGGTGATAGGGAAGTTATTATAGATTTGGATTTTGCCCGTGTTGGATTGAGTATATGTTTTGATATCCGATATCCTCTCCATCATAGAAAACTTGCGCAAAGTGGTGCAGAAATTATTGTGTCGCCGTCGGCATTCAGCTATCCTGCCAGTTTAAGCGATGAGGACAAAACTGCTTTTGTGAACACTTGGCGCGCTTTGAATGTTACAAGAGCTACAGAAAATCTTGTCTATTTTATTTCATCAAATCTTTTCGGGAAAAGTTATCCGTATCTTTATTCAATCGGTAATTCCATGATTACTGACCCGTGGGGGCGCGTTCTTGCTGATGCGAAAGAGGAAGAGACTGCAATTTATGCGGATATTTCACTTGCCGCAGGAAAAGAAATAAGAAAAGTTTACCCTGCCTGTCATATTTCTTAATAATTTCTAAAGTTTTTTCTGTTTTATACCGTAAACACAATTGTGAAAGGGTTTATGTAAATGTTTAGAATAGAAAAGACAGAAAATGTGTCATTTGGCAAAACTGATCCTCCGGTTTCAGCCGGCGGTAAAAAAAGTACAGGTTTATCTGCTAGTGAAGAAGCCGCTTTGCAGGGCGGTTTGCAAGGCGCGGCAGAAGAGTCGGAGGTAATTAAAGGATGCGGTGTTGAAAAACATAGCGAATCCGCAGCAAAGCCGGAAGATACTACAGCAAAAGAAGTTAAAAAGCTGAAAGATATGTGGTCGCCTGTTGCAAAAGGGATTTCTGACGATTTTTATAAACAAATTGTAGAAATTGCACAAAGAGTAAAATGTGACCCTGTTTATTTGTCAATAGTTCTCTATCAGGAGTCAAAATTTAATCCGCGTGCAAAAAAAGGTATGTATCACGGTCTTGGACAAATGACTCAGATTTCTCTTACAGACAGTTTGCAAAATGTTAAACGAAAAAAATTGGATATAGATGTTAACACATCAATGTCTATCAATCGTTTTGCGCAATTATCAAGAGAAAATCAGCTTCCGTACATAGAGGCTTATATAGTAAATGCTAAACGGCTTGCGGGCATAGGTCCAAATGAAAAACTTGAGCCCGGGGAATTGTACGCATTGTTTTTCCTGCCCGGATATGCGAACAAATCAGTGCTGGCATCAAAAACTAACCCTAAAACTGCAAAGTATTACCGTTCCAACAGGCCATTTGATATGAATAAAGACGGAAAAATTACGCAGGCTGAATTAAAGAAATTTTTAGATGACAGGGCAGATGCCTGGGGAATTAAACGGCCCGATGAGACTTCTTAGAGCATCTGTGGCAGTAAGCCTCGGGTTCGGCGTGGATAAATACAACTGTGTTGCCGCCGAGTTTTGAGTCAATGGCATCTTCAATTTCATCACAAATTCTGTGGCAGTCATAGATTTTTATATCATTATGAAAGAACAAAGTTAATTCAATATTTTTTTTAGGTCCTGCTCTGCGGGACTTCAAATTTTTATAGCCGGCAATTTTTTTCAACTTAATAAATTCATCAAGAACCATTTCTATGGTTCTAACGGTTTCTTCGGGCAACGAGCCGTCAAGAAGATTGTTCAGTGCTTTTTTTGTTATAAAGAAACCGGTTCTCATAATAAATGCCGCAACAAGGATTGCAATTACAGCATCTAAGATATGCAGCCCCGTAAATTTAATCAAGACCAATCCGCCAAGTACACCGAGGGAAGAAAGAATATCGGTATTGAGGTGCTCGGCATCCGCAAGAAGTGAAAGAGAATCAGATTTTTTTGCAACGTGGAATAAATATTTGCTAACCAGAAAGTTTGCAACAACAGCTGCAATCATAACGATTATACCAGGGAGTGTTTCAATTTCTGCGACGGTATTCATATATAATTTTTGTACAGCCTCATAGATGATATAAATAGCGGCAAGGACAATCAAAATCCCTTCCAAAAAACCTGACATATCTTCATATTTTCCGTGACCGTAAGGATGGTCGCTGTCTGCCGGTCGGGCAGACTTCATAACGGAAAAGAAAGTCAGAAATGACGCAAGTAAATCACTCATGGAATGAATCGCTTCAGAAATTACACTTATACTCCCTGAGATAAATCCGGCGATTAGTTTCAGAACTATTATGGTTGTATTTGATACTATGGAAAGTCCTGCTGCTAATTTTTTTTCTGTTTCTATATTCATTTTGTTATCCTGCGTTTCATTTTTTTCAAAGTCTCTTTTGTTGGTTTATCTATCCTGTAGGATTCTATTATTTTTTGGATTGATTTGTTGAAAGTCCAGTCGTCCAGTTTACAGTTTTTTAAGAATTTGTGTGTTTTTTCAGGGAATTTTATATAACAAATTGACACAGCCCAGGCAACACCCATTTTTACATAATATCCCTCATGCCTGATATTTTCTAATAAGTTCAGGATTTCGTCAAGGTAATCTTCTTCTATAAAGAATGACAAAAGCATTACAACTCCGAATCGGATGTCATAATCTCTTTTGGATTTCAAATACGGTTTTAGAAATTCCCACACAAGTTCTTTGTTATTTTTGGTGAATTTGAGACTGTTGCAGAAAGTATCACACACTGCCCAGTTCGTGATTTGCGGAACAAAGTTTTTTACATATTCAAGAATTTTTTCCGGCTTATCTTTGATTAATCCGATAAGTATTCCGCGGAGCATTGTTTCTTCCATAAATTCGCTCTCAGCGGAGTTTACAAATTCCTGCCAGTTTCCGTTTTTGTATATTTCTTTTGCAATTTTGCGTAAAGCGGGAAGTCTGACCCCGAGAATATTATGAACATCCGGGATAATTCCCGAGGAAAATTCACGGTAATTTTCCTCAGCCTGTTCCAGTAACATTTTCTTTATTGTATTCATAAATTCTCCGGCATAAATATAGGTTAAGCTTCTTTTTTCTTCAGCATAACCACAGAGTGTGCTTCTATTGCAAGTTTTTGTCCGACGGCGTCCATTTTTTCATTGGTTTTGGCTTTTATAGACAAATCTTCATAAGATATTTCAAGAATTTTGCACAGAATTTCTTTCATCTTCGGTATATAAGGCATCATTTTAGGCTCTTGAGCGATAATATTGCTGTCAATATTATTTATGGTATACCCTTTTTCTTTTATTTTTGAATAAACTTTTTTTAACAGGACAGTGCTATCCGCATTTTTATATTTTTTGTCAGTGTCAGGAAAGAGTGTGCCGATATCTGTCAGCGCCAGAGCGCCAAGCATTCCGTCTATTATGGCGTGGATTAGTACATCTGCATCAGAATGTCCGAGCAATCCTTTTTCGTGGGTAATTTTTACCCCTCCGATAATCAAATCTCTACCGGTGGTCAGCTGGTGTATATCGTATCCCAATCCTATTCTGTACATAATTTCTCCTTAACTTATACCCAATTATAGCATATTTTAAAGAGAACGCACAGTTTATTTATGCTGGAATTGTAAAAGTTTTAAACCGCGTTTTTGTTTTTCGTGTTCAATGTCAGGGAGTTCATAACACTGAATGCATCTTGCTTCGTACGTTTCGTCTCCCCCAATCATAATGAGCGGCGAATTTTTATCTGCAGGTTTGCCGTCAATTAATCTTTGTGTTCTTGTCGCGTGATCGCAGCCGCATTTCATGCATACTGCGTGTAACTTGTCTACTTTTGTCGCAATACACATAAGTTCCGGCATGCTGCCGAACGGTTCTGCTTTGAAGTCAAGTTCCAGACCGGTGCCGATAACTTTTTTCCCCTCTTCCATCAGCTTTGTGATGACTTTTACAATATTGGAATCAAAAAATTGAAGTTCATCTATTGCAACAACTTCATCTTCAGGTTTTACAATACTCATAATTTGTATTGCGTGCTTAACTTTGATAGCATCAAGCCACAGTCCGTTTCTGGATTCTATATAATCCCCTTTTGCTCTCGTATCAATATCAGGAGAAATAACTTTTACTTTTTTCTTGGCAATAATACAGCGTCTGATACGTCTCAAAAGTTCTTCTGTTTTTCCGCAGCTCATCGGACCTGTTATTATCTCAAAACTATAACCTTGCATTATTTCTCCTCTTTCCCCAGTCTGATAAAATATATTGTTCTTCTTACACTTTTCATTATACGCTGTGGATTTTGTTTTGAGAAGTGAACGTAAAAAAATGTTACGGCAATATACAAAAAAACTTTCGCTGATGTGTGAATTAACTTCAGCGAAAGTTTTTAGGCTTTTATATTGGTTTGTTGTTATTTAGAAATTCTTCCCGGGACAACTACTCCGCCTTTGAGATTCTTTTTGTAGAATTCAACGTGCGGTTGGAGTACGCTGTCAAGAACTTCAGGGAATGCAATTCCTTTTACAGTCTTTTCAATAATTTCCTGATAAACTGTTGCGTATGCTCTCAATTGAGTCATTGCACCTGCTGCTTTTGGAGTCAAGCCCATACCTTTTGTGTTAACTTCTTCGTTAAAGAAATTACCTGTGCTGATATAGGATTTGTCAAGAGCGCCGATATAGGCTTCAGCATTTTCTCTGCAAACGCCGTTATCTTTCGGAACTGTGAGAGCAAATGCGAATTTGTTTGCAGGGTTAAAGTGTGCTTCTGCGCTGTGGTGCATTGCATCCGGAACTTTTGCTACCTGTTTAAGGGTGTCTTTTACTGATTCATTTTGCATTTGAGCGTGCCAGTAAACAGTATTTTCAAAGATTGAACCCATATATTGATGAACGGATGCTTCAATTCCGTTTAATTTAGCATCTGCCCAGAAAATACCCTCTTTCAGTGCATCGTTTACATTCAAATCAGCTGTGAGTGATAATGCTGACATATCTTGTGCAGCTTGAAGCATTTCAATCATATCTTCTTTTTTCATGCCTGCATAAGCAAGTGTGAACAGTGCGTGGTCATCAAAAGCTGAGAATCTGCCGCCTACATCATCGTGGATGTAAAGATCGCCTAACCAGCCGTTTTCATTAGAAGTTCTGCGAAGTTCACTTTTTTCTGCATTGGCATCTGTTACAGCGATAAAGTGTTTGTTGGCTGATTTTTTAGCTTCTTCTGCTGTTTGACCTTTAGCTTTGTATGCATCTTCGAGCATTTCCCATACTCTTAAAAATCCGTCTTTTGTTTCAAAAGTTGAGCCTGATTTTGATGCAATCATAAAGTTTGCAGATGTAACATCGTTGCCTAATTTGTATAAGAAACGTGCAAGACTTGCTGAATCAACATCAGAATAGAATACAACATCTTCAGAACATATATTCAAGCCGTTGATGCTTAACATATGTTCAACGGTGTGTTTTGAACCGCCTATACCCATTACGCAAAGTCTTGATGCGTTTGTTTGTTTTTTTAATTTGTCTGCTAAATCATAAAGTTCATTAACTCTTGACAATTGTACCTGCGGGAGGTTAACCCAGTTTAAGAATTGTCCTTTTTGATTTGCGCGTTTTGAAAATTCATTTACAAAATCTGAAACTTTTGCTTCATATTTTGAAAAATCGACACCTGTAAATTTAACATTGATGTCTGCAATTTTTTTAACCATAGTTTCGTTTACCATAACATCCTTTCCTTTCATAGAATTATTATAAGATAAAAATAGCAAATTGTATAAAAACTGCTCAACCGGATAATAGATGCTGCCTTTTTTAAATTCTATTATCATTTGTATGAAAAATCACAGAAAAAATTTATTAACCATAATTGCACTGTTGACCATAACATCAGCTGTATATGCAGAAGATATTCAGGTTGCGACGTTTAGAGAACTGATGGATTCTCGGCCTGCAAGCGGAGATATTTTGCAATTTACTGATAATATGATTTCTGATGCGACGATAGGTCGTAATTTTTACAATCTTGATATTACATTTGCGGGCAACAATTATTCTATTAACGGCAGAAGTGTATTTGGCGGTTTTGTATTGAATGAGGACAGTTTATTCAACCGTGTCAGAATTTTGAATTGTAAAGGTCAGGAATACAACAGGTCAAATTTTGCGGGCGCGATATATAACAGCGGAGGAAATTTAGAGATAACAGAATCAGCGTTCAGCGGGAATTTTACAGATGCGGCGGGGTTCAACTTCGGGGTTGGCGGAGCTGTTTATAATTTGAACGGCGGGGAAATAACGGTGAACAGTACTCTGTTTGAAAATAATTATTCAAACGGAGCATCTTCTTACGGCGGCGCTGTTGCAAACGGTTACCGGCAGGGCGCAAAAGCGGTGATGACTGTTAATAATTCAATTTTTCAGAATAATTATTCATACGGTTCTTTGATTCCGCATGGAGGTGCGCTTTATAATAACGGAGATATCACGGTGAACGGAACAAAGTTTACCGGCAATTATTCGGAAGGCCCTGAGGGTGCCTATGCTTATGGCGGTGCTTTTACAAATGAGGGTACCGGAGAGATTTCAGACAGCAGTTTTTCAGGGAATTATGCCACTGCCGGCAACTATTCTCTTGCCTATGGCGGAGTTATAAGTAATACTGCAAATCTTGATATTAAAAATTCGACTTTTGAGGACAATTATGCCAAAAGCGGTACTGATGCCAGGACGGCTGGCGGAAGTATTTATAATTCAGGAACAATAACTATTGAGTCCGGATTGTTTGAAAATAATTCCGCAATCGGAGGGGCGGAAGCCTCAGGCGGTGCGTTGTATAACGAGACCGGCGGGATTATGACGGTAAAAGATACGGATTTTAATTCAAATAAAGTTTCGGGTAATGATGGCGATGGGGGCGCTGTATATAATCTCGGTACATTGACGATTGATGGCGGAGCTTTAAACGGGAATTCCGTGAGCGGTACCAATAGCGCTTATGGCGGAGCATTATATAACGGAGCAAGCGGCAGTGCCACGATTACGGATGCAATACTAAAAGATAACAGTCTGGCTTCTTCAAGCGGAGAGGGCGGAGCTGTTTATAATGCGGGGAAATTAACATTTGAAAATTCGGTTCTTGAAAATAATACTGACAGGAACGGTGAGCTTAATGATATTTATAATGACAACGGGACAATTGAATTTGCCGGTGGTGAAAATAATACAATCAAAAGCGGGATTTCGGGAACAGGTACTATTACAAAGACAGGGAGCGGGGTATTAAATCTCGGCGGAGTAAACAAAAATTTTACGGGAAATTTTAATGTTGAGGAGGGAACGGTTTATCTTATTCCCGACAGCAGTTATTTTGCTGCTCAAAATACGGTGTTTGCAAATAATATTAACTTCGATATGCAAAATAATGAAATCAACAATATAAATTTCGGGAATTTGACGTTGAACGGCAGGACAAATATTCAGGCGGATTTAGATTTTAATACGCGGGTGATGGATAGAATAAATGCTTCAAGTGTCACAGGGAACGGTGAACTTTTTGTGAACAGTCTTGAGATGAAAGGGGCGCCGTCCGGCAGTAGTTTTTCTATACCTTTTGCAGACAGTGTCTTGAAAGACTACGTAGATTATGACCCTGTAAATATCAAAACTCCTATATATAATTATCGTGCAAGTTATAATTCTTCAAGCGGTGATTTTGATTTTACAAGGGAAAGCTTTAATACCGCGATATTTGCACCGGCGGTAGCTGCGCAGATAGCGGGTTATTTAACCCAGCTGGAGACATACAAAAATATTTTTGCAAATCTTGATATGGTGATGATTACACCGCCGGAGCGCCGGGGAAGTTTTTCGCTGGAAAATAAAACAGCATTTAATGGCGGACAGTTTGCGTTTTCACCTCTGGTGATGCCGGAAGAACGAGCCGGTGTATGGATAAAACCTTATACCACATTTGAAAATGTTCCGCTAAAAAACGGGCCAAAAGTTTCTAATGTCAGTTACGGCACCTTGCTTGGAGGCGAAAGCGGGTTGAAAAAACTTCCAAAAGGCTGGTATGCTTTGTACGGAGCTTATGCTGCTTATAACGGTTCTCATCAGAGCTATGACAAAAACAGTATTTACAATAACGGCGGTTTGATAGGCATGGATACGGTATTTTATAGAGGGAAATTTTTTTCTATCTGGACTGCAAATGCAGGAGCAAATGTTGCCGAAGCTAATACACTTGACGGGCGGGATGAATTTACAATGTTGAACACCGGTATTGCACAAAAAACCGGATATAATTTTGAAACTTTAGACAGAAGATTAATAATCCAGCCGTCTTTAATTACTTCATATTCTTTTATAAACACATTTGATTATACAACCTCCTCAAATGTTGATATAAATTCAGACCCGCTGCACGCAATCCATATTGAACCGCAGATAAAATTTATCGGAAATTTCAAAGATTATCTCCAGCCGTATTTGAGTGTGTCAATGGTCTGGAACATAATAGACGATACAAAATTCAGAGCAAACGATGTTTACCTTCCTGAATTGTCTGTAAAACCGTTTGTGCAGTATGGTGTCGGTGTTCAGAAACGATGGGGGGACAGACTGACAGGATTTTTAGAGGGAATGATTAGAAACGGAGGCAGAAACGGTATTGCTCTGATGTTCGGCTTCAGAATCAGTATTTAGAATAATTTTGGTTGATTAAGAATTTAATCTGTTCAAAATCGTTTGTGCTTATCTTTAAAAAACGTTCGTCGTTCAAACCGGTTTTCAGCACCTGTAAAAATTCTGAAAAATCATAAATGGTTTCAACCTCGGAATTTTCAATATTTTCTTTTATTCTGTCAGTTTTTGATAATAGTAATAATTTTTGGTAGGATTTGCAGGTTTCATCGGTTTTATTTTTAGGATGCGCAAAATTCAGGTGCTGCGTAGGAGTGAGCGCAATAAGATTTTCAAGACAATAGCTTATTTCAGGGAATTCACTTTTCGGGAAAATATGGTGAATTTGAGCCGCATCTCCACTGTTGTATTCATCAATGTGCTCGCTCAGCCCGTCTCTGTATTGATTATTGAATTTTTTGAGGTAATTTACGGCTTTGTTAGATAAATATTTGTAATAAGCCTCAGTTGAATATTTAAGCCCGGAATTTTTGTCGTGTTCTTTTCTTGTAATCTGTTTTGGTTTGTCAGAATAGGTGTCTCTAAAGTTGTACCGGTTGTACATAAGCATATCATAGGTTATGTTATCTTTAGATAGATTACCGTGTTCAGTGCCTTTTAAGCCTTTTGAGTAGGCGAGAGGATTTAAAACTTTTATAAAAATACGGTTGCATTCTGTTTCCCCGTTTATCGGGGTGTTATTTATAATAAAGTCTGAAAAACCCTGTTTAAGATTTTTGTAGCTGTCTTTATTCTGTTCTTTGAAAAAATCATTGAATAAATCTATTATACCGCTGTCTTTCAATGTTTTTTCAATATAAATTTGTAAGAATAGAAGTGAGTTTTTTTCTCTTAAAGAAATATATTCTAACAGGTCTCTATTGAGAACGTGATAGAAATTCCGTCCGCCTTTTTTTATTTTTCCGAGTATGCCGGCAGCCGCAAATAATTCCATTGGCTGCTGAAAAAATTTGTCATATTCATTTTTTGCAGCATTTGAAGAAACATCAGGTTTTTTAAAGATATTTTCAATGTTTTCTACAGTATACGGGCAGAGCCAGATGTCTTTTGTTGTAAAAATTTTGCCGGGTTCATTTTCTGTGAAATTTAAAATGCAGTCTGCAATTGCCATAGTAACATCAAAGGTGCATTTCTGGTCAATCCAGCGGGCATTGCCTGTTTTTTTGATGTCATAATTATGTGTATTGCAAAATTCAATTATATCATTTGTGGTCAGCATTTTATTACCTCTTTTTACCGAAATAATAAATTGAATTTTTGTCTATATTCAAAGAACGTGTGCTTAAATTCCGTGCGATGCTGTAGAATTCCCGGAATTCTTCTCCTGAAAAATATTTTAAATCTTCGTCAGTTATTTTTACATTTTTCTTTAATTCTAATATTGCAACAGAGCCGTTAACAATAGTATTTTTCGGCTTTTTGATAACCCGCGGATAATAAGTCATATTAGGACTCAAAAATACGTCGTCCCGTTCATAAAATTGCATTACTGAAAAATTTTTGTCAGGACTGTTCAAATATGAGTCATAATCTTTTAAGTGCTCAATTTTGCTGCCGTCCTGTTTGATATTTCTTGATTTAATAACCCAGACTTGACCGTCAGAGACAAGGTTTTTGTTAGTAATTTGTCTGTCTCTGAAGCAGTTGAATATATCAAATTTCATTTTGGAGGCTGTTTTGTTAAACTCTTTGTTTCTATAGATAAGCCAGTTTGGAAATTTGGAATCAGTAAGTTCTTTCTGGTCAATGATGTTGGTGTAATCATGTGTCACAGAAAAACATTCTGTTTTTTGGGGCTTTAATCTGGTATTTACAATCAAGCAGATGGTCTCAATCAAAACTCCTTTGAAACCTTTTTCGCCAAAATCAATTATATTAGAAATTTTATATTTGTCTGTAAGCTCCCTTGCATAAGCAAAATCTGTATTATGCAGAAAATATTTAGGAAGAATCAGACAAACATTATCAGCTGATGTCAGAGCTTTTTCTAAAAAGAAAGCAGATATATTGTTCGCATTGAAATCGTTAAAGGTTTCTCTGTATTTTTTTAACAGTTTTTTGTCTGTAATTTTTTTGAACGGAGGATTTCCTATTACAATATCATAATGAGTATCAGATTCATTAAGCAAAAAGTCTTTGCAGTAGAGATTTAATTTAATATTGGACGGGATTCCGTCATTTAAATATAAAATTTTTAAAACTTCCAGCGAAAATTTATCTATGTCAAAAACATCTATAACCAAATTTTTATTAATTCCGTATTTAGCCGCAATCATCGGAAGAAAATTTCCTACCCCCACGGCAGGTTCTAAAATTTTTATGGTTTCATTTTTTATATCCGGCAATTTTTTATAGATTTGAAACAGAGTTTTTTTATCGGTGTAGAACGCTGCATTTTCTGTTCTCTGCGTGTTTGCAAGTTCTGCAAATCTTGCAAGAGTTGCAGGCAGATATTTTTCTTTATTTGTTTTCAGAAATTTTATGAGATTTTCCGGTTTTTCCAGATTATTTTTTTTAATTTGATTTTTTATTTCTTTATCCGATAAATATTCAGAATCCAGATAGTTCTTTATTTTTTGTGCAATATTGTATAAGACTGCGGTCGGAACAGCTTCTCCGATACTTTGTCTTATATTCATATCATTTTTTTTCAAAAAGGCTTTCTTTTCTTCAAGCGAAAGGGTGTTTAATTCGTCTTCATTTAATTCACTCCACTTGAAAGTCGATGGAATAGACATAAATGTCATAAGTTCGCGAATGCTGAAAACTCTGTCATCTTGCGGATGAACGGTGTTCTGGCTTGCTAAGATATCGTTGCGGGTATGGATGCACGGCGGAACTTTATCCCAGTACTGCCTTTTATATTTATCCCCGTTTTTATTAACATTAAGAACAATTTTTCCGTCAACAATTGTATGTGGACGTTTGTTTATATCTTTGTTGTCATAGGCGGATTCACCCTCTTTGATATCTGCAATCCAGGGGCGCATATTAGGAGCATATTCTCTGAAAAAATGATAAATATCCCCGGTTGAAATTTCACCCATTTGGCTCAGGCGCGGCAGGTCATAAATTAATTCCCGCATAGTTTTTTCTTCTCTGTAATCAGGGAAGAGTTCAAACGGCAATATTTCATCTGAATAATCTTTTCTCACCCCGATGACAAGGGTTCTTGTTCTGCTTGAATTTGACCCGTAATTTTTAAAATTCATTATTTTATCGGCATAGTCATAATCTCGGGATAAATTATCAAAAATTGCCTCTGATATAGTTTTTTGGATTCCTTTATCATAGCATTTTGTTTTCATAAATGCTTGAACGTTTTCAAATATAAAAAATTTAGGCTTAATTTCGTTAATAATGTCAATTGCCTCTACAACAAGAGAGTTTCTATGTATTTCATAAGAAGTTTTTTTGTGGTTAGCAACGGACATCCCCTGACACGGCGGGGTTGCGATAACTACATCAATATCTTTTATCTGTTCTTTTTTCTTGTAGAATTCAATTTGGTTAAAGAGTTTTGCTCTTACGTCAGGTGCAGTTATGTCCCCCGGAATATAACCGGAGTCATAGCTGCATTTATTGTTAAATTTTTGGATATTTAAACGACGCTCAATAAGTTCATTTGTTGCAACGCAGTCAAAATCGTTTTGTTTGAATCCGTAACATCCGACTCCGGCGCTGCTGAATAAACTTATATATGTCTTTTTGTCTTTCTTCCCCATAGTACAATTATACCATAACAAATGATTACGTAGAATAATTGTAACGATTATCAATAATAAATTGTTGGGAGTGAATCTTTTTGTTAAGATGATAAGATGAGGAGTTAAAAAGATGGTTTTTTATGCTGATTTACATATCCATTCAAAGTATTCGCGTGCGACAAGCAAGAGCTGTAATCTGGAGGAGCTTGCTCTCTGGGCGCAGAAGAAAGGTTTGAGCGTAATTTCAACAGGTGATTTTACACATCCTGCGTGGTTTAAGGAAATACAAGAAAAACTTATACCAGCAGGTAACGGTGTTTTCAGGCTTAAACCGGAGATTGAAAAATCGGTTTTGCAATCAGGCGGAAACCCTGTATATTTTCTTCTCTCTGTTGAAATCTCTACGATTTACAAAAAAGGTGACAAAACAAGAAAAGTACATCACGTTTGTTTTGTGCCGGATATGGAAGCTGCCGGAAATTTCAGGAACAAACTCGGTGCTATAGGAAACATTAATTCAGACGGGCGTCCTATTCTTGGGCTTGATTCAAGGAATCTTCTGGAGACCGTGCTGGAATCAGGCGAGGGTTCTTATATAATTCCGGCACACATCTGGACTCCGTGGTTTTCGGTTCTGGGGTCAAAGTCGGGGTTTGATTCTATAGAAGAATGCTATGGCGATCTTGCGGATAATATTTTTGCTGTTGAAACAGGGCTTTCATCTGACCCTGAAATGAACTGGAAAGTTTCAAAACTCGACAGATTCAGGCTTGTTTCAAACTCTGATGCGCACTCCCCGTCGAAGTTAGCGCGGGAAGCTACAGTTTTTGATACCAACCCTGACTATTTCAGCATTATGAATGCGCTCAAAACCGGAGACGGTTACACCGGCACTGTGGAATTCTTTCCGGAAGAGGGAAAATACCACGAGGACGGACACAGAAAATGTAATGTCTGCCTGACGCCTGAGGAAACAAAACAATTAGGCGGAATTTGCCCTGTTTGCGGCAAACCGCTCACCATAGGGGTTTCATACAGAGTTCACGAACTCTCTGACAGACCATTCAACTCGGATTTCAAACCGCAGACAGGCGGAAAAGTTTACAGCCTGGTTCCTCTGCAGGAAATTATCTCTGAAATCCTGCAGGTCGGAACCTCCAGCAAATCTGTCGTCACGGAATATGAAAGACTTATACATAAACTTGGGTCGGAACTTTCTATTTTACAGGATGTTCCGGTGGATGAAATAACAAAAGAGTCAACACTACTCGGGGAAGCAATTTCCCGTCTCAGAGCCGGAAAAGTTATCAAACAAGCAGGTTATGACGGTGAATATGGTGTTATCAGATTGTTTGAGGACGGTGAATTAAACAAGAAAAAATCCGCAGTTAATCTTAAGCTTAATATTGACATTCCTAAGGTGAGAGAGAATAAGAGTACAAAGACCTGGAATATCCCTCAGGCTGTGCGGGAAATAGCCGCAGAAGAACAGAAAAAATCAGGCGGGCTTGATGAATATCAGCAGGCTGCAGTGGAAAATCTTAACAATCAAATTTTGATTATAGCAGGGCCCGGTTCAGGTAAAACAACCGTTTTGACGCGGCGAATTGCACATCTTATAAATGATGCCGTCGTCTCGCCGGAAAACTGTCTTGCGATTACTTTCACGCGCCGTGCCGCAGAAGAAATGAGAGAAAGACTCTCCCGTCTTGTTCCTGATAATTTTACTAAAATCAATATTCATACATTTCATTCATTGTGTTTTTCAATTCTCAGGGAAAATTTGGAAAAGGCGGGGTTTTCCGGTGGCTTTTCAGTAATCAGCGAACAGGAAAAATCACTTTATAAAGATGGAGAACTTCCTGAAAATGCTCTGACTTTTGACGATTTAATCACTTTTACAGTCAAATTGTTTGAGGAGTATCCGGAGATTCTTACAGCTTATCAAAACCGTTATAAATACGTTTCAGTTGATGAGTATCAGGATATTGACACTTACCAGTACAAACTTATACGTTTGTTAGTCTCTGCAGATGGTAATATTTATGCAATCGGCGACCCTAATCAGGCTATATACGGATTTCGCGGCGGCAGTTCAAAATTCTTTAACAACTTTAAAGAGGATTATAAAAATGTCGAAATAATTAATTTGAAAAACAACTACCGCTCCACTGAAAGTATCGTGAACGCTTCCAATCAAATGATTGATTGTTACAACACTGTTTCACGGTATGTGAAAGGACATGAAAAAATTACTATCCACACAGCTCCGACAGATAAGTCTGAGGGGGAATTTGTCGTGAGTACAATAGAAAATCTTATCGGCGGACATAGCTTTTTCTCAATAGATTCAGCACGTTCCGAGGGGCAGGAGGAGGATTATTCATTCTCTGATTTTGCGATTCTTTATAGAACTTCTTCCCAGCTTAAGACATTGATTGAGGCTCTTAATCGCTCAGGTATGCCGTATGTCAAGTTTTCTGATGATTTGCTGTGTGATAAAAAAGAAATCCGCGATTTGATTAAGAATCTAAAAGAGGACATTCCTGTTTATGAACAGCTGGACAGTCTACCTGAAAGTATCAGAGGCGGGCTGGAAGATTATATCCTGAAATATTTGAAAAAACTTTCAGAAAAATATCCGCACAAATCGGATTTTATCCATGAAGTTTCGCTGATAAAAGAATCAGATACGCTTGATAAGCGTGCCGACAGAATTTCTTTGATGACGCTGCATTCTTCAAAAGGTCTGGAATTCAGATGTGTATTTATTACAGGACTGGAGGACGGAATTCTTCCTTTTTATCGTGCAGAAACCCCAGAGGAAATCGAAGAAGAACGCAGACTTTTGTATGTCGGGATGACGCGTGCAAAACAAAGATTATTTTTAAGCCGTGCCGAAAAACGTTTTGTATACGGTGAGCTTAAACATCCTCTTATTTCTCCGTTTTTGAAAAAGATAGAAGAAGACCTGCTGAAACTTTCCAAATTTGAAAAACAATATCAGGAAAAAGAACACTCCGGTCAATTGTCTCTATTTTAGCCGAAACCCTTAATAACTCCGGCTTTAGGCGAGTCATCTATATGTTGGATGACATCCCTGTTTAAATTTTTTACGATAACAGTAGAAAATTGTATACTTATGCGGCTAAAAATTAAAAAAAATTGGAGAGAAGTATGAAGTTCAGCTTATCAAGAAAACAATGGGGCATACTGATATTACTGGTAATAATTGTTCCTATTATTTATAACAAAACCTCAGGGTTCATTGCAGGTATGATTCAGCAGCAATTGATGCGTCTGCCAAAAGAAGTTGAGGTTGACTATCCTCATATGGAGGATGTGAATGTTTCAGCGGAAGCCACAGGACGAGTAGAGGCAAAATATTCTGTTGACCTTGTTGCTCGTGTTCCCGGATTTTTGTTGAAAAAGTATTTTAAAGAAGGGGATACAGTTAAAAAAGGTCAGCTGTTATTTCAGATTGACCCGAGAGAATACCAGATAGAAGTTAACAACTCTGCCGCAAATGTTAATCAGTACAGTGCATTGCTGAAAAACGCCCAGCAGGAGCTCAACAGAGCCAACGCTCTTATAAAAGAAGATTTGATAAGCCGTTCTGATGTTGACCAGAGCCTTGCTTTGCGAAACCAGAATAAAGCGCTCCTTGATGCTGCAAAACAGCAGCTTGAACTTGCAAAAGTCAACCTCAGTTATACCTCTATCAAATCTCCGATAGACGGCAGGATAGGTAAAGTTAATATTACAGAAGGCAACTATGTTACTCCGACATCAGGTTCTTTAGTAAATATCTCAAGTACCGACCCTGTTTATGTAACATTCAGCCTTAAGGATAACGATTTTGTGAACCTTTTGCGCTCCAGCGACCGCCTGAAAGATGTTGAAGTAAAAGTTCAGTTTGATGACGGCGACTGGTATCCTTATACCGGTAAAATCAACTTTGTTGATAATAAAGTTGACAAAGATTCCGGTACAATAACCTCCCGCGCCACTTTTGAAAACCCAAAGGGCTGGCTTGTTCCGGGAACTTATATGAAAGTTAAATTAACAGCTCCGAAAGTTATTCAATATATGACAGTTCCGCAATCCTGCACAAAAGGCGACCCGATGAGCGGATACTATGTATGGACTGTTCAGGATAATAAAGCCGTCAGAAAAAATATAAAAGTTTCTGATGATATTAATAATAACTGGGTAGTTGACAGCGGGCTTGAACTCACTGATGTTGTCGTTGTATCAGGTATTCAGAATATCAATACCGAGGGGCAAAAACTCAAAATTATAGATAAATCCGACAAAAAATAACGAGCAGGAATTTTAAGTATGAAAAAAATATTTGACAGGGAAAAATTGTATTTCTTCATAAGAAAACCAAGATTTGCACTTGTAATTTCAATCTGTATAGTGATTCTGGGGCTCATATCTCTTATGAGTCTTAAACAGGAAAGCTATCCTGATGTTACCCCGCCGCAGGTCAGGGTTTCTGCTTCTTATCAGGGCGCGAGCGCGGAGGTTATTGAATCTTCCGTGGCAACTGTGCTGGAAAATAAGCTCAACGGTGTTGAAAATATGACCTATATGACCTCAACATCCTATGACGGAAGTTATACATTGACATTGTATTTTAAAGTCGGCACCGATAAAAATATTAACCTGATGAATGTTCAGAACCTTATTCAGAGAGTTCAATCCCAATTGCCGGAAGAAGTTCAAAGAACAGGTGTTACGGCAATCAGCCGTTCTTCAGGTTCAGGGGCCGTTATCCTGACGTTATATCCTGAATCCGGTGACTGGACTCAGCTGGATTTGACAAACTACGGTTCTATATATATTAAAGACGAACTCAAACGTGTTGAGGGCGTTGCTGATGTAATGGTATTCGGCGGCGGAAACTATTCAATGAGAATCTGGCTCGACCCGCAGAAAATGGCAGGTTTGAATATTTCTACAAGTGAAGTCAAAAACGCAATTACAAGCCAAAATACGCAGGTCGCCGCAGGTGCACTCGGGCAGCTTCCGACAGATGAAGAAAGAGCTCTCCAGCTTACTCTCAAAACTCCGGGGAGGCTTTCTGATGTAGAAGAATTTGAAAATATAATTATCCGTTCTAATTCCGATGGCTCAAATGTCAGAATTAAAGATATAGCACGCGTTGAACTCGGGGCTGAATCTTATTCCAACCTCGGTCTTGTAAACGGCAAACCGTCTGCGGTTGTTGTTATTTCTCAGCTGCCTGATGCAAACGTTATTAATATGTCAAAAGCTATTAAGGCTAAAGTGGATGAATTAAATGCAAGACTCACAAACGGAATAAAAATTCTCTATGTAAAAGATGATGCGGATTTTATCCACGAATCTATGAAAGAAGTTGAATTTACTATCCTTTTGACAGCTTTGATTGTTGTAATAATTATCTTCCTGTTCCTTGGAGACGGAATGGCGACACTCGTACCTTGCGTTACGATTCCGGTGTCGCTTGTGGGTACGTTCTTTGTCTTAAAGGCACTGGATATGTCAATAAATCTGTTATCGTTGTTTGCACTTGTACTTGCGGTAGCAGTTGTAGTTGACGATGCCATAGTTGTTATTGAAAACGTTAAACGACACATTGACGAGGGCAAGTCTGCCATTATGGCAACCCAGTTAACAATGGAGGAAGTTGGGTTTGCACTTGTTGCAATGGCGCTTGTGTTGATGGCGGTATTTGTTCCGATTACCTTTATGGGCGGTATGACAGGGGTTATGTATAAACAGTTTGCGGTATGTATTGCCGTTTCTATTGCTTTGTCTGCTGTTTGCGCACTGACACTCTCTCCTGCGATGTGTTCGCATTTCCTCGGACAGAAAAAGAAACCGCACGGCGAATATAAATTCCGTTTCCTTGAAGTTTTAGATCATATTAAAGAAAGAATAGGGCAGAGAACTGCTGTTTGCGTAGTCAAATTTAATGAAATGTTTTCTAAAATAGAAGATTTCTATATGGAATACGTAAAGAAATTCGTATATGATAAAAAACTTGTTGCAATTACTTATGCAATAGTTATTGTGCTTACACTGATTTCATTCAAAACAATTCCGACAGGTTTTATTCCTGATGAAGACCAGGGAGTACTGCTTGCGACAATAACTCTTCCTGACGGCGCTTCTCTCCAGAGAACTGAAGAAGTTTCCAGAAAATTTATCGACCAGATTAAAGATATAGACGGAATTAACAAAGAAAAATTGACAGTATTCGGGGGCGACGGTGCTGTTAACCAGTCAACCGTAATCATTCAGCTGTATGAACATAAAGACAGAAAAATCGGACCTGCCCAGTGGATTATAAGAAAATTCAAAGGTCAGGCAACGGATTTATCTCACGTCGCAGTATTGAATAAAGTCAGAGCAATCGCTGCAAATACAAAAGAAGCCTCCATAATGGCATTTTCACCTCCGGCAATTACCGGTATGAGTATGATGGGCGGTTTTGAGTTCCAGATGCTCTCACAGGGAGAATACACCTCTCAAGATATGGAAAAATGGGCAAATACGCTTATTGCAGCAGCTAACCAGGATCCGTCATTGTCAAACGTTAATACATCTTTCCAGGCAAACGTTCCTCAGTATATTATTGACATTGATTTTGAAAAAGCACTTGCTCAAAATATTGACCTGCAGGAACTGTATTCAACACTTTCCTCAATGCTCGGTACTTATTACGTAAACGATTTTAACAAATATGACCGTGTATTCAAAGTTCAAATGCAGGCAGAAAGCGATTTTCGTAACAAAGCCACAGACCTTTCCGGAATATATGTTAAAAACAAAAACGGTGTAATGGTGCCGATATTATCGGTTGTCAAATTGAAACAAACAGTTGGTACTGCCGCGATTTCAAGATATAACCAGTATAAATCCGTACAAATTCAAGGTCAGCAGGGCGCAGGCAAAAGTTCTGGCGATGCTATGAACGCTATGGAAGCTCTTGCGAAAAAAGTTCTTCCTGCGGATATGACTTTTGACTGGTCAGGTACTTCCGCTCAGGAAAGAGAAGCCTCAGGACAAACTACTATGATTATCAGTATGGCATTGATATTTGTATATTTATTCCTTGTTGCACTATATGAAAGTTATACAATCCCTATTGCCGTATTGTTGATTTCTCCTGTAGCAGCGCTCGGGGCATTGATATTCCAGATGATGATTAACCAGTCATTTGATATCTATTCACAGGTCGGTATGATTACACTCATCGGGCTTGCTGCAAAACAATCCATCCTGATTGTCGAGTTTGCTAAAGAAGAACACGAAAAATACGGACTTGCTGTCAAAGATGCAGCCATAAAAGCGGCAAAACTGAGATTCAGAGCGATTATGATGACAGAGCTTGCATTTATTATCGGTGTTATGCCGATGCTGTTTGCACAGGGAGCCGGCGCAAATTCAAGAATTTCAGTCGGGTCAACAGTATTTGGCGGTATGATAGCTGCTTGTACACTCGGTGCGGTATTAACACCTGCTTTCTACGTAATAGTTCAGGAATTTGTTGATATGTTTCCTAAAAAAGAAATAACTGATGAAGAGTTGGAGATTACTGAAAAATGAAGAAGGTTCTAAACTTATTTATAATATGTTCGGTTCTTGCGGTTGGTTCCGCAGCTGTCAATGCAGTGGAAGAAGTTCCGCCCTCTCAGGTCGATATCGCTAAAAAACCTGAAGAAGTTCATATTGTAAAACCGGAAAAAGAAAAAAAGGTTAACAAGAGAGAAGAACGCAAAAAGAACGCTGAAAATGCCAAAACAAAAAAGGAAACTTCTAAAGAAGCAGAAGGAATGTATGAAACGAAGTTCCCGGCAATTAACAGCCAGATAGAATACACTGATATGAACGGCGAAGTTACTCTGTCTGACTGTATCAAGCTTGCCATTACTCACCACCCTACAATTATGTCAGCCATCAGTAATGCTGAAATCTATAAATCCAGAATAGGGCAGGCATGGTCTAATTACTTTCCGACAATCAGCGCCGGCGCAAGCTATTCAAGAAACGATATGCTGATGTCTAATATGCCTTCCGGCATGTCCAGAATGATGGTTCAAAAATATAATATGTTTTACGTTCCGACCATATCTGCAAATATGCTTCTGTTCGACTTCGGCAAAACAAAAGCCATAGCGGATTCAGCAAAAAGAAGTTACGAAGCATCAAGATATGACGCGGAAACAAGCATTGAAAGTGTCATCTATAACGTAAAAGTTGCTTATTACAACCTCGTGTTTGCCAAAATTCAGCAGACTGTCTACGAAGATACAGTAAAAGATTTTGAACTCCAGCTCAAACAGGCAAGCGCTCATTATCAGATTGGTAAAAAGGCGAAAATAGATGTCACTACTGCGGAATATAACCTCGGCAACGCAAAGGTTAACCTTATCAAAGCAAAAAATACCATGGAGCTTGCCGCTGCAGAACTTGCAAATGCTGTAGGTATTCCGGAGCTTGAAAATGTAATATTAAAGGACAAATTGAATACGAAAGCTTATGATGTCAATTTTGAAGATCTTTTGAAAACAGCTGAAGAAGCCCGTCCGGCACTTCTTGCCGCTAAAAAATTAATGGATGCGGCAGAATTGAATGTCAGAAGTGCCAAAAGAGCATTTACTCCGGATTTGAGTGCTTTCGGCTCTTACAACTACGGCGGACGCCAGATAGACAGCGACTACGGGTATCAATTCGGAGTTCAACTGAACTACAACGCATTCAATGTAATGCTTTTGAAAAAACAGGTTGACGAAGCTACTGCAACTTACAAAAAATACGTAGCTGATTACGAACAGCAAAAACAAAACGTATATCTGGAAGTTAAAAGTGCTTACATAAGCCTTATGAACTCACACGACAGTCTTGACGTTGCAAAACTCGCGCTCCAACAGGCAAAAGAGCGTCAATATCAGGCGTTTAGAAGATATCAGGTAGGACTCGGTGATGCGATTGAGTTTAAAGATGCTGAAAACTCTTATCTCAACGCACAGCTCGATTATTATTCAAACCTCCTGACCTACAACGTGAATGCTGCCGAGCTTGAAAGAGTAATCGGTGCTCCGATAGAAGAATCTGATGTTGAATTGTAGTATAAAATTTATTTAAGTGAATTCAAGTCCTTTTGGATTTTTTCGACAAGTTCTTTTACGGAGATGTTTTCCGGCAGGTTTTCTTTAGAATACAACATTGTGTACAATTGAAAATCCTGATTGTAGAATGTACCGTCTGCTTTTTTAGCACCTTTGAAGAAATCTTTAAAACGGCTTTCTTTTTGGAGCAATTCGGAATATTTTTTTCTGATATCAGAGCTTTTGCCCTCATCTGTTTCTTTAAAGACAAACGCGCAGTATCTGTATTCATAGCCGTGGACGGCTATTCCTATATCTTCGATTATTCTGTCTTCCGCCTCTTTCCAGAATTCAAACGTAAATCTTTCTCCCGGGTCTGCCCCGATTGAAATCCGCACATCATTTTCTATCTCAGTTCCTGATAGGATTTTTTTTGCGAAATTAGATAGCGACAGGTTAATAAAAGTTGTGTCGGAATTTATATCAGCCAATTTTTCGCTGTAGGTTGAATAAAATTTGAAAAAATCTCTGTAGCAGCTTTCGTCCTCCCATTTATACGCAGATTTCAGGCTCTCCAGAAGTTCAAGACATTCTGTGTAACCTTTGATATATGGATTATCAGTCTTTATTGATTGTAAACCTTTTAAAATTTGGCTGTAAGTCAGAGAATCCGTGTTTATATTGTAGTTTTTCCTGTAGTCGTAATCATCTTCTTTTTTCCATTTTTTGGTAATAAATGCAGGTTCGGGGTAAGAGATTCTGAGGATTTTTTGGGGAGATAAATTTTTTTCTGCCGTGTCAATCCACAATGACTCAAGCTGTTCTTTATTCAGTGCTGAATTGTATTTGTTGTCTATGATATACAGCCCGTCAGGGAATTTCAGGGACAGATTAAGCTCATTTTTGCGGAGAAGAATTTCAGGTTTTGGGGAATTTTCAAACTCGGAATCAAAAACGCGGGCAGTTTCTTCCCAGTGGTTGTCAAGCAGCCAGCCCCAGAAGTTCTGGTGAAAAAGTTCCTGCCCTGTCAGTGACAGTCTGAAAATAATATTTTTTGAAAGTTTGTCTAAAATCCCCGTAAAATCCATATTATCCCCTCCTTGATTTTCAATTATCTCATAAGTACTTCAAAAATAAAAATTTTTATTATATCTTTAAATTAGAGGGAAAAATGGAAGAAGAAAAAACGCAAAAGGAATACAACCCCTATATTGTTGCGTTGTCCGTATTATTACCCGCATTTTTGGCGCTGGCAGCGTCATCGGCTACTAACGTAAGCCAGCCGCATATTGCAGGATTTTACGGTGCCACACAATATGAGGCAAATACGGTAATAACATGTTACATAATCTCAGGCGGGCTTATGCTGCCTGTTACCGGATATCTGGTTAGACTTATAGGGAAAAAACTGTTAATGTTTTACAGTATCTGGGTATTTTGTATCGGATGTTTGTTGTGTTTGTTGGCGCCGAATTTGCAGGCATTGATTGCGGCAAGGATTGTTCAGGGAATAGGAAGCGGTGCGATATTACCGTTATGTCAGGCAATATTGCTGGAGGTATTTCCTCCGAACAGGCGCGGAGTTGCAATGAGTTTGTTCGGGGTCGCGGCAATGTTTTCCCCGCTTGCAGGGCCTTTTATGGGCGGTTATTTGACGGATAACCTTTCGTGGCAGTGGGTTTTTATCATAAATATTCCGCTGTGTATGCTGGCGTTTTTGCTGGTGAAAATTTTTGTCCGTTCGGATAAGCCGGAAAAATTAAAATATAAGAAGAAATTTGATATAGTCGGTTATCTGTCAATAGTTACAGCTATGGCTTGTATGCAGATAGTACTGGATAGAGGTCAGCAGTACAACTGGTTTGATACCTCTTGGATTTGCTGGCTGACGGGGATATGTATATTTTCGTTTGTATTTTTCTATGTGTGGGAGCTGGAATACAAATACCCTGTCATAGATATCAGAGTTTTTAAGGACAGAAACTTTTTGTTCGGAACAATAATAAGTTCTTTTATAAACGTAATGTTGTATTCAACATTGCTGCTTGTTCCGATGTTTGTACAGAGTTTGCTCGGATACAGCCCGTCAAAATCAGGGCTTGCAATGTTTCCGAGAGCCGTAATATGTTTAATCGGACTGTTAGTCGTCGGAGAACTTTCAAAACATATAAAACCCAAAATACTTGCTGTCACGGGGTTGTTAATAATGGGCGGTTCAATCTTGATGCTTACCCAACTGAACACGACGGCGTCAATAGAGAGCGTAATTTTGCCGAACATATTGCTCTGTATAGGTGTTCCGACAGCATTTGTACCGATAACTGCGATGTCATTCCAGACGCTCCATCCGACCAAAAACGCGGATGCTGCAGCATTACATGCTTTGTTCAAGAATATAATAACTGCAATAGCTACCTCAATGTCAGCAACATTTATAGCGCGTGTATCACAGGTGCATCAGACATATCTGGTAGGAAATCTTGCGCATCACAACCCTATGTTTCTGGTGAAATTGACTGCGCTTCAGCACAAATTCTTAATCCACTATTCAGAGTTCACAGCGGCAAGAAAAGCCAGCGGCACATTGTATAGGGAACTTTTGCAGCAGGCGCGGCTGGCGTCATTTTATGATGCGTTTGCGCTTCTTGCATTAATGTGCGTGATTATTATACCGGTACTGTTCCTTTTGAAGCCTAAAAAGGCTAAAAAGAACGCTGTATAATATTTATTGCAGTCAAAATGTTTATAACCGGTGGAATTTTATATTTCCGTGAACAAATTATCCATAGCATCAAGCAGGATTTTGTCGGAAATTTCTATGTTCTGGCTGGCAAGTTCGCTGTTTTCTCTTAAAGCATTTGCAAAGCGGTTTTTGCGCTCGTCCGTCCAGAATCGTTTGAAAAACGCATTTTTGTAATGTTCTTCCAAACTTTCTATTGTTTTTTTCATTTCTTCAATGTTGAATTGTGATTTGAACTCTTGAAATCTTTCTGTTTTGAGCAGGTTCTTATCCATATCCAAATCCTTTGATGATTTGTACAGCCGTTTTAGGAGCATTATTTTTGTTTTGTCCATATACGGTGTTTCTAAATGTTTTGCAAAAGGATTCGGGTTAATCCCTGTTGTTTTGCCGTTTTTGAACAAGTTTACCAAATATGCGTCTATAAGTTTTTCTGTCGGATAATATGTGGTTTCCGGAAACATAGTCTTCTGCCATACGGCTTTTACCAGACTCCAGTCTTTTTTGTAGGCGGTTTCATTCCCTAAATCCACCCGCAGCTTGCTGGTTCTCCAGCTTTTTGTCATTATTGCCGAGCTTATTTCATGTCTGTCCAGATTCCCGAGGTTTTGGAATTGTTGGGCATTGTGTTCGCTTGATTTGATAAGTCCTCTGAAATATTTGTCAAGTTCACCGAACTTGAAGTTGTATTTCAGACGCTGGGCATTTATTTCTTTGCCGTCAGTTGTTTTTATCGCTATTTCGGTATAACCTTTGCCGTTGATGAAATGTTCTTTAAGCATTTCTATGAACGCTTTTTCCCTATCCTCTGTATGAATAAATCTGTACCGGAGCGGCATTTTCTGGTTAAATGCACTGTATGTGCCGGTTTGTGAACTTGTACTTACGTATTTGCCGTCAATTATTTCATCTGCAACTTTATTTTGTATTGCTTTGAATTCAGGGTAAATTTCCCAGCTTTCAACCTGTTTTGAGATATTTTTCTTGAAGTATTCATCCAGAAGTGCTTGTTTTTCTTCTCTTGTTTTTAATTTTGCTACTCCGTCACAAATCTCTTTTGAGACGATGTTTTTTATTTTTGTTTCAATTTCTTCTTCAAAATTGAGTTTAGGCGGGTTGATTTCCGGATAAAGTTTTCTGACATCTTCCAGTGTTTTACATTGGTTTAAGCCCGAGTAGTGTTCGGACACGGTTTTTTGCAGTGAAAAATCATTAGCATCAACCTGTTTTTCAAGTTTTGCGATAAGTTCATCCGGCACGAACCCCTTGAATGTCGCAAGTTTCGTTTTAAAATCTGCTACAAAATCAGAAAAGTTTTCAAACAATTTTTTTGTGTTTACGCCGTGGTAAGCCTGCAAAAGTTCACTGCCTGCTTTTGCAGTTTGAGATGTTACCTGTTCGGTAATACTTTCCGCTGTTTCGTTCCCTTTTACTGCTTTCTGCCCCAGTTCTATAATACTGTCCGCTAGTTGAATCGGTTTTATCATACTTTTATAAAAGTATTTTTTCATCGGGAATTGCTTTTTTGTAAAGTTTTTTTAATGACGCAGCTAACTCATTTATGTAAATTATTGAAACCACATCCGGCTTATTTATGTTTCAGTGCTTTAGAGCGCAGGTTGCGGTGGTAAGTTATGGCAAATCTGTGCGCTTCATCTCTTATCCGCTGGAACAGAAACAATGCGCTGGAATTTCTTGGCAGGATTACAGGTTCGGACTGTTCGGGCAGAAAAACTTCTTCATTACGCTTGGCAAGCGAGACAACATCTATCCCCTCAATTCCAAGTTCTTTTATGATTTCCATAACACTGGAAAGCTGCCCCTTGCCTCCGTCTATAATCATCAAATCCGGCTTGTCCCAGTTTTTTTCTCCCAGATGTGAGAGCCGGCGTGTGAGCACTTCTTTCATAGACAGAAAATCATCAGGTTTTCCCTCGGTTGTTTTAATTTTGAATTTTTTGTATTCCGATTTTTTGCTCAAACCGTTGATGAATGTAACCATTGAGGCAACTGTATTTGTTCCTTGAATATGTGAAATATCATAGCATTCAATTCTGTGCGGAAAGTTTTTGAGCCGCAGTTTTTCCGCCAGATATGAGCCTATTTCATTAAAGTCATCCCTGATTTTGGACATTTTGGAAATTTTGGCGTTGTCCAGCACAACTTTTGCATTTTTGTCAGCGAGCGCCTGAAGTTCCTTTCCTTGTGCAGATTTGCCGTAACTGATTTTGACTTTTTTGCCTGCCAGAATTTCCAGCCATTCTTCATAGAGCGCCTTGTTCCCGACAGCCTCAAGCTCATTGGAGATGACTTTGTCCGGAAACTCAAGCGAGAGCGTGCTGTAGTATTCTTTGAAGAAAGTTTCAAAAAATTCTGTCCTGTCGTCCTCTTCAACTTCGTAAACAAAGTCTTTTTTGTCGATAAGCCGCCCCTCTCGCACCATGAGGATTACTATCGCAAAAATTCCGTCCTCTGCCATCAGAGAAATTACGTCCTCGTTTAGTTTTGTGTTTTCGTACACTACTTTTTGTTTTTCCAGTGTCTTTTTCAAATCAAGGTAGCTGTCCCTCAATCGTGCAGCTTTTTCAAACTGGAGAGTGTCCGAATATTTTTGGATTTGTGCCATCAGCTGGTTCATTAATTCGGTTTGTTTACCGGCGAGGAAAAGTTCTGCCTGATGAACGATATTTTTGTATTCTTCGCTGGTTACAAGGTTCTGGCACGGTGCCATACAGCGCCCTATCTGGTAATAAAGACACGGACGGTCTTTGAATTTCGGGGTTTTGCACTGTTTGAGCGGAAAAATTTTTTTCAGAAAATCAAGTGTGGAATACATCGCTCTCACATCTGTATAGGGGCCGTAATATCTGCCTTTTTCCGGATTCATATTCTTTTTTCTCACAACCGATATGCGCGGAAAATCTTCGTCTGTTACCAGAAAATACGGATATTTTTTGTCATCTTTTAAAAGAATGTTGTAGCGGGGTTTGTGTTTTTTAATGAGGTGGCTTTCGAGGATTAGTGCTTCAACCTCGGTGTTTGTGATGATGTATTCAAGCCTGTCTATTTGTGAAACAAGCACCTGAACCTTAACGCTGTCATGTTTTTTGTTGAAATAACTTTTTACGCGGCGTTTGAGGATTTTGGCTTTGCCTACATATATTATTTCATTGTCTTTGTTGTAATAGATATAGCAGCCGGGGAGTTCCGGCAAGAGTTTCAGAGTTTGTTTTAATTTTTCGTTCATTGTTATTATTATAACATATTCCTGCAATCTAGCTATTGTGGCATGCCGGAATGGCGGATTTTTAAAATTATTTACATTTCTTAATGCGGTTTTAAATCATGGAAAAGCATGCTCGGAGCATGATTTCATGATGTGTCATGCCTCAAATCATGTCATTGCTTAAGTTAGAGCATGATTGACTTCTGTAAACCCTTAAAACAGCTCGGACACAGCGTTTCGTTACAAATGTTCATAATAACATGTTATCCTCTTGAAATACATGGGTTATTTTCTATAATGTAATTAAGAGGTGCATGACGCCCTCAGGGGTGGAGGTTCAGACGACTAAAAACGTCATGGATTTTCATGGGATATGTAGATAATTATTGGAGATAAAATATAAAGTGTTTAGAAGTAGAGATATGGGCAGAGCTGTAGCTGTTAGAAGATGGACACCGACGGCTCTTGAATGTTATAAACGTGGTTGTAATTGTGAGGGTTGCTTTTACAGAGATTTCTTCAGCGGTTCTTCTCAAAAATGCCAGATGAAAGCATCTGTTCTGGAATTGGTTAGAGTAATCGGCACTCCAAACGTTGAATTGCAGCAATTTATTTTAGAAGATTAGTCCTAAACCCTTTAAAAATTCTAAAATATATGTTATACTGTATAAGCGCAGTATAATAGGAGGTCTAAATGCACATTCACGTAAATGGCAGAAACATTGAAATTACGGATGCAATCAAAGCATACGTAAAAGAAAAAATCGGTAAAGTAGCAGCACACTATGACCAGATTCAAGGTATAGATGTTGTTCTCACTGTTATTAAAAATCCTGCTGCATCAGGCAAGCATATTGCAGAAGTCTCTTGCAAAACAAATTCAGGCGTAATCCACTGTGAAGAAGCCGGCGAATCTATGTATGCAAGTATTGACCTGCTTGCCGCTAAGTTAGCAAGACAAATCCAAAAAATGAAAGACAAAAATCTGTCCTCAGACAAAGCTTCAATCAGAACAGATGCGGTAAGCTCTGTAGATAGCGAAGAAGAAACAGAAGAAGTCGCAGCTGTAGAAGAATAATTTATTGAAAAAACACTATGATTAACGGTAAAAAAGTCGTCGTAATAATGCCCGCTTACAATGCGGAGAAAACCTTAAAACAAACCTACGATGAAATATATCAGGATTTTGTAGATGAAGTTATCCTGGTTGATGACAATTCTCAGGACAATACCAAAAACATCTCAAAATCATTAAACATCAAAACAATCGTACACAAGCAAAATAAAGGATACGGCGGCAACCAGAAATCATGTTATAAAGCAGCATTGAAATCCGGAGCAGACATCGTTGTGATGCTGCATCCGGATTATCAATATACTCCGAAATTAATACCTGCAATAGTTTCTATGATGGCGTTCGAGCAGTACGATGCGGTTTTTGCTTCCCGAATGCTCGGTAATTCCGCTCTCAAAGGCGGGATGCCTTTGTACAAATTTGTAGCGAATAAATTTTTGACAGCGTTTGAAAACTTTATGACCGGTGAAAAATTATCCGAATACCACACAGGTTTCAGAGGATTCACGCGCAAGGTTCTGGAAACTCTTCCGCTTGAGGACTGTGATGATGATTTTATTTTTGACAACCAGATGATAGCGCTTTTGTTCTATTACAAATTCTCGATAGGGGAACTATCTTGCCCTACAAAATATTTCAAAGAAGCCTCCTCCATAAACTTTTTACGTTCCTGCAAATATGGCTTCGGGGTTTTGGGGGTCAGTGTTGAGTATTTTCTTACTAAATTGGGAATCAAATCAAAGATTTTCCGCTCAGATGCACGCAAACTGGATTTAGATGCCGAGTTGGAATATTATTTTCAGTAAAAAATTATTTGAGTAACTGTTTTGTGTTTATGAGCAGTTTGTAAATAAATTCGACTTCTTTTTGTGTGGAAGCGGCGAGAATTTTGTTTATCTGTTTTATCAGAGCATCTTTATTCTGAAAATGTTCAAAGTCAAATAAATCGTGTTCCTTTACTCCTAATTTTTCGGCAATTTTAGTAATATTTTCTTCTTTTGGCATCTGGTAGCCGCTTTCAATCCTTGTGAGATTAGACGGTTCCATCTCAAGCATCTCGGCGAGTTCAAATTGTTTTATCCCGAGTCCTTCTCTTATTTCTTTTATTCTTTTTCCGATTTTTTTACTGAGTTGTCCCATGATATTTCCTATATCAAGGATAGCGTTTTCATTCAAATAACTAAACACTGTGTTGGCGCAATAATAATTGACAAAATTGCTTTTCTGTGACATGAATATCTTTAAAAATGCTCCAATGTAGAAGTTTAAATATAATTTTTTGTTTTATTGGACAGAAAATTATTTTCAGGAGAGGTGAATGGAATACAGAAAGTACAATATCAGACTACTGTCCGTTTTAGGCGGTGTATTGGTTTTTACCGGAATTTTAAATTATTTTGTGAATCCGTTCAATGCTTTCCCGCAAAACCAGAGCCTGTTAAATAGAGTCCGCCCCGGGATACACCGTCAGGAGCGTTTGACCAAGCAGATGGAGATAAGAAATCTCAAGTCCTGCGACACAATTTTTATCGGAACTTCGCGTGTGGATTTTTCACTTCCTTACGATTATTATCAAAAGATTACGGGAAAAAGGGCGCTGAATTTGGGACTGGAAAAATCTGACTTTTCCGAACACAAGTATATGATATACAAAGCCCTGAAATACCTGCCTGATATAAAGACTGTTCTAATCGAGGTTGATTTTGATTTTTCATATAACCTGCAGGAAAGTGAGACCGGAAGTCTTGAAAATTATGACAGAGACGGACTGCATAATTATACCTCACTTTTGCTGTCTGCGGATGCACTTGGAGCATCGTTCAAGACGCTATTTAAAAGTTTGAACAAAGGATATAACAAAGGTTATCTCCAAAACGGCGTGAAAGCTGTTTATCATAACAAAAATATCGAACATCAGTTTGATGAAACAATAGAGCAGTATAAATCAACAGGATTGAATTATGCGCCGCAGCCGGATTTGACGCTGCTTAAACATCTGGTAAAAGATTTAAACAAAAAAGGTGTGAGCGTCATACTGGTTCTCCAGCCGCTCCATACAACGATGTACGAGGTTGTAAAGCAAAATGGCGCGTGGGATAAGGTTGAAACTTTCAAAAAAGAATTAGCCAAAATTCAGCCTTTTTATGATTTTTATTATCCGTCAGAGTATTCAAATGAAGAAATTTCGCCGGATATGAAGTATTTCTTTGAGTCCTCCCACTGCACATATCTTCTCGGGGAAAAGATTCTGGATAAAATTTTTCTGGATAAAGGCGGCTACGGCTATCTTGTAAGGTCAGACAATGTTGAAATTTTAAATACACAACACCGCAAAGCTCTGGAAAAATGGGAAAAAGAAAACCCTCAGCTTGTGGAAAGAATACGCCAAATCAGAGAAAACGGAATTTAGAAGAGGAAGTTAAATGCTATTTAATTCAGTAGAATTTTTGTTTATATTTTTGCCTGTTACATTCTTTGTCTATTTTGCACTGAATAAGCTTAAGCTGATTACGATTGCTACAGGCTGGCTTGTTATAGCGTCTCTGGCGTTTTATTCATACTGGAAGCCGGATTATCTTCCCTTGATTCTGCTTTCCATGATATTTAATTATACCCTTGGCACAACACTTTCTAACGAAAAATTGAAAATAAACCGGAAACTTGTCCTGCTCGGCGGGATTGCCCTGAATGTAGCTTTGCTCGGGTATTACAAGTATTTTGATTTTCTTATACAGAATGTTAATGCTCTGTTCCATTCGGATTTCAACTATATGCATATAATGCTTCCTTTAGGTATAAGCTTTTTCACATTCCAGCAAATAGCCTACGTTGTTGACAGCTACAAAGGTTTAACAAAAGAATACGATTTTCTGACTTATTCTCTGTTTGTAACCTTTTTCCCTCAGCTAATTGCCGGACCTATTGTACATCACAAGGAAATGATGCCCCAGTTTGCAAAACTTCGCAATCGTTTTATTAACCATAAAAATATCACTACGGGTTTGTTCTTTCTTGGGGTAGGGTTGTTTAAAAAAGTCATGATAGCGGATTATTTTTCGCCGTTTGTGCAGGAAACATTTGATATAGAGACTCATCTGACCTTTTTCCAAAGCTGGCTTGCCTCATTAAGCTATACATTTCAGTTGTATTTTGACTTTTCAGGTTACTGTGATATGGCAGTCGGACTCGGGTATCTGTTCAACATAGCCCTCCCGCAGAACTTTAATTCGCCGTATAAGGCGGAGAGCATTCAAGATTTCTGGCGCAGATGGCACATAACCCTTTCAAGATTTTTGAAAGATTATATCTATATCCCTCTCGGCGGCAACAGGCTTGGAGATTTGAAAACCTACAGAAATGTGTTTTTAACTTTCTTAATCGGCGGAATCTGGCATGGCGCAAACTGGACATTCATAATCTGGGGCGCACTTCATGGGCTCGCTGGCTGTGTAAACCGCCTGTATGTAAAATTTATGCCCGCTCTTCCTAAATGTTTTTCAGTCGCGTTGACTTTCCTTTTTGTTAATTTTGCCTGGGTGTTTTTTAGAGCAAAAGACCTCTCACGTGCTTTTGATATCCTGAAATCAATGACAGGCATGAATGGTTTTGCGCCTGTAATCATAGATAAACTCCGATTTTCGTTTTTTAACGGCGAACTGAAATTGAGTTTGTTCCTACTCCTCGGAGCATGTATATTGCTGTGTCTCCCGAATTCAAACGAACTATCCAAACGCGTTAAACCAAATATGCTGTATGCAGTAATAACGTTCTCCCTGCTGCTGATTTCAATACTTCAGCTGAACAAAATAAGTGAATTTCTATACTTCCAGTTCTGATAAAATATGTCACCGAAAGAATTGTTAAAACATGTTAAAAAATATAGAAAAAAGACTTGAAATTTATTTTTTTTCAGATTAAGATATTCCATGCGGAAACGCAATGAAATCTTAGGGATCTTGAATAAAAAAGTTTTCTAAAAAATATTTAAAAAACTACTTGACAAGAAAAATTTATGTACTAAGATGATAATTACGGTGAAAACCGAATTGCACTATGCTGGAGCCCCAAAGAGACTTCTGAACTTTAAAAATAAAGATCTATCTCTGTCGGCAAATAGCGGACGCACATTGAAAACAGAATAGCTGAAAACGAAAAAACTTGTTGATTCGAGAAGAAATGACAGGACAACGAAAAGAGTTCGAGCGTTCTATAGAGATATAGGACAAAGGAAATAAAAACTTTCTGACAATGGAGAGTTT
>CALUVE010000019.1 GCA_944324135.1 Candidatus Gastranaerophilales bacterium
TAATTATGCAATGGAAGAGATTTTTCTAAAGCTGTTTTATGTACCGGAAAATCCGGAGTTGTTTTAGGCTTATCCTGGGAATAATTTGAATAATAATAAGTTTCAGCTATATTCTTTTCACAATCAGAGATATTATATATATAAACATCCTCTCCATCCAGATAGAATTTCACAACCCCTCTGTACTTGTATAAATTTTCAGTTTTTTCAATACTATCTGTATCAAGCAACACCGTAAGTTTGCTATCTTCCGAAAGATTTAACCATTGTTCAGAATGCGCAGTATTCACTGTATACAACAAAGAAAGAATTAATAAAAAAATCTTTTTCATATTCACTATCGTATCAAAGCCCCCCCCTATATGTCAATTTTAAACAAATATTATTTTTGTCAGGCAGTGCCTGACCTACAAAAACTCGCTCTGCTCACTTATTTTCGGAACACGCTCCCGCTCTGCTCTCGCTATCGTCCTCAAATAAGTTTTCTGTATTCTGTTGTATCTGTCATTCTGACCCCGGTGACAATTCAGGGGTGAAGAAGCTTTTTTAGTGAATAGTGAATAGAAATTTACATTAACATGTCATCCTGAAAGCGTAGAAAATCCGTTTTATTTTTGAAAAACGAGATTTTCAAGCTATTCAGGATCTTGCCATTCCGAAAATCTTGTCAGTACGCCAAAATATCAGACCCTGAACCAAGTTCAGGGTGACAGAAGAATGAAACTGACTTAACCTCTTAACGTCCTTTTTAAACCTATTTTCTACGCTTTCAGGATGACAATATTGCAATAGAAAAGGTTGGACAATTTTCATCCAACCTTTCAACTCTTTTATTAAATTTTTCACTAAGAACTTTATTTTTTAGTCTCTTTTCTTCAAAGTCGGGAATGCAATGACGTCTCTGATTGACGGAGAATTTGTCAAGAGCATAACCAGACGGTCAATACCCATACCCAAACCGCCTGTCGGAGGCATACCGTGCTCTAATGCACAGATAAAGTCTTCATCAATTTCCATTGCTTCTTCATCCCCGTTTGCCTTTGCAAGAGCCTGAGCTTCAAATCTCATTCTCTGGTCAATAGGATCTGTAAGTTCTGAGAACGCGTTACAGATTTCCCAGCCGTTAACACGGGTTTCAAAACGTTCTGTCAATCTGTCATTATCTCTGTGAACTTTTGCCAGCGGTGATATGTCTCTCGGATAATCTATGATGTGCACCGGCTGAATTAATGTCGGTTCAATTTTTTCTTCAAAAATTCTGTCGATAACCTGTCCCCAGTTTTCGCAATCATCAGCGTTAACTCCGGCTTCTTTTGCTTTTGCTCTGGCATCAGAAATTGTGAAAATCTGGTTGAAGTCAATGCCTGTTGCTTCTTTTACAGCACCGAGCATTGTTTTTCTGTCCCAAGGAGGTGTAAGGTCAATTATATTATCACCGTACTGAATTTTCATAGTACCCAGAACTTCCTGCGCTACAGTTGACACAAGGTTCTCAATCAATACCATCATTTCGTTGTAATCAACGTATGCCTGATAAAGTTCTACCATTGTAAATTCAGGGTTGTGGCGTGTGTCGATACCTTCATTTCTGAAACTTCTGTTGATTTCAAAGATTTTTTCACTCATACCGCCAACCATAAGACGTTTCAGATAAAGTTCCGGCGCAATTCTCAAATACATGTCCATATCAAGCGTATTGTGGTGAGTTATGAACGGTCTTGCATTAGCGCCGCCTACCTGCGGATGGAGCATCGGAGTTTCTACTTCCAAAAATCCCTGTGATGTCAAATACTGTCTGATTTTTTGGATAATCAAACTTCTTGTCTGGAAAGTTTTTCTCACATCTTCGTTACAAATCATATCCACGTATCTTTGACGGTATTTAGTTTCAACATCGCTGAATGTATGGAATTTTTCCAACTCTTCAAGTTTTTCTTTGCTGATTTGTTTGTTAGGAAGCGGCAACAGGGCTTTTGATAAAAGTTTCAAAGAAGTTGCTTTGATAGAAAGCTCGCCGCGCGGAGTTCTTCTGATTGTACCTGTAAAACCGACAATATCTCCGATATCAATGAGTTTTAAAAGTTTCATCTGGTCTTCGTTTAAATTTTCTTTGTGAGAAAATATCTGGATTTTTCCTGACGGATCAACCAAATCTATAAACATACCGGAATTTCTGATAACCATTACACGGCCTGCAACTGAATAGCAATCTTCAGTTTCTGCACCGTTTTCAAGGTCTTTATATTTTTCCTGCAAATCTGCAGCATTTGCATCTTTATTAAAAGAATACGGGTATGGATTAATGCCGCGGTCTGCAAGTTCAGCAAGTTTTTGAATTCTTGTCTGTCTTATTTGTTCTTGAGCCGAAATTGGCTCGTGAGCTGTTTGTTGTGTCATTTTTACTTTTCCTTATTTTTAGTAATCCTTATAACCAAATTTTAGCACAAACAAAAAAAGGTACAAACCTCAAAGGGGTTGCACCTTGTTTGTATGTTTTATCTGAAATTACTGGAGCAAACGTTTAAGCTCATCAGGACGTGATGTTTTTGACATTGCATCTTCCATTGATATGAGTTTTTCTTTATACAATTTAGATAGTGCCATTTCAAGAGTTTGCATACCCAACCCCTGGTTCATCTGAATTGTAGAATAAATTTGAGCTGCTTTTGCTTCACGAATAAGGTTTGCAATCGCCGGTGTTACAATCATAATTTCCTGCGCCATAACGCGGCCTTTTTTAGTTCCGTCCGGCTGGAGTTTTGGAACAAGTGTCTGAGAGAAAACAGCAACAAGTGAGTTTGCCAGCTGTACACGAATTTGCTGCTGCTGACCTTCAGGAAATACGTCAATGATACGGTCAATTGTTTGGGAAGCTGATGAAGTGTGCAGGGTTCCGAACACAAGGTGACCTGTTTCAGCTGCAGTTAGCGCAAGGGCGATGGTTTCGTGGTCTCTCATCTCACCTACCAGAATAATATCCGGGTCTTCACGTAATGCCGATTTCAACGCATTTGCAAATGAACGGGTATCCATACCGAGTTCACGCTGGTGAATAATACTTTGTTTTGACTTGTGCACAAATTCTATAGGGTCTTCAATCGTCAGAATATGCTCTGCTTTTGTTGAATTAATATAGTCAATCATCGCGGCTAGGGTTGTAGATTTACCTGAACCTGTAGGGCCTGTTACCAGAACAAGACCACGCGGTTTTTCCGCCATTCTTCTAACCGTCTCCGGCAGACCGAGAGACTCAAATGACGGGACTGTGTCTGTAATCGTTCTGAATGCGGCAGCGTAATTTCCTTTGTCTCTGTATATGTTTACACGGAAACGGCTCAACCCTTCAACACCATAGGAAAAGTCAAGCTCCCATTCCTGTTCAAGCTTTCTTCTCTGCTCATTTGAAAGCATAGGGAAAAGTAAATTTTCAACATCCTGCGGAGAAAGCGACGGACAGTCAAATCTTCTTAATTTACCGTCGATACGCCCTGCCGGCTGCAAATTACTTGTAATATGCAAGTCACTTCCGTTCTGGCTTACAAGTTGTTCTAAAAGTTCTTCTATCTGCATTGGTTAATCCCCTTATTACTATTCGTTAAAATTTAATATAGCTTCATTCTCTTCCATAGCCAATTCTATGAGTTTGTATGCCATATAAGCACCGAGAGCAACGGCTTTCGGGTCAAGAGAAGTTTTATTGGCTGCCTCAATTATAGCTGTATTTATCTCTGGATTTTCGTCCTTGATATAGTGAATCATTTTTTTACGCCATGCCGGCATATCTTTAAAAATTTCCGTGAATGCTGCTGCAGCATTTTCTTCCGTAATAATCGGTATCATATACTTTTCCTTGCCTCAAAGGGCTTTTTACCATATTACCCGAAATTATATCCCAAATTTTAAACGCCGTCTATACATTAGAAAATGTATTTGATAAAATATTTTTGAATATGAGATTAGCGGATTTAAAATTAACAAATTACAGAAATTGCAAGGAACTTAGTCTAAACTTTGATTCCGATAAAATTCTCATCATCGGAAAAAATGCACAGGGCAAAACCAATATCCTTGAAAGTATTTATCTGCTCTCTGCATTAAAAAGCCCCCGCACCTCAAACAACATTGAGCTTATTAATTTTGAGGTCGACACTGCAGATGTTCACGCCAACATAATAAAAGCTGACACTGATATTGAACTTGATTTTGCATATAACAAAGAAAAAAAACGCGAACTGAAAATTAACGGGGTAAAATCACGTCCGAAAGATTTTAAAACCGTATTAAAAACAGTATTATTTTCGACAACGGATTTGCTCTTGCTCAGAGGAACCCCTCAGGACAGACGTGATTGGCTGGATAGAGCCATCTCGCAAATCTACCCGGCTTATGATGACAGACTATCTAAATATGATAAAATACGCATACAGAAAAATAATTATCTGAAAGAATATCTCAAAACCGGATATACCAATGATACTCTGCTTGAGGTCTACAATGAACAACTCGTCATCACAGGCAGCAATATAATTTATCTCAGAAAAAAATTCTTAAATGAAATTGAAAAAACAGCAAAAGAAAAACACAGAATTATAAGCGAGACAGAAGATTTAAAAATCACTTACGACTGTTCTTTTTTAAGCGGGGATGAAAATGAGGTTGAAGAAATAGCCGCATCATTCAGAAATTCTCTTGAACAGCGGCGTTCGGAAGAAATGCGCAGGGGACAATCCTGTGTAGGACCGCACAGAGATGACATTGTGTTTTTCATAAACAACAATGAAGCAACAAAATTTGCCTCCCAGGGACAGCAAAGAACAATTGTCCTTGCGCTGAAACTTTCAGAGCTTGATATCATCACCGAAAAAACCGGAGATACCCCGATACTTTTGCTTGATGATGTACTGGCAGAACTCGACGATATCAGACAAAATTACCTGCTGAAATCCATAAACCGCGATACCCAGACAATAATAACTTCTGTTGATACAGTGCTGTTTGAAGAAGAATTTTTGAAAGATGTACTCATATACAAAATAGAACAGGGCAAAATTGTTTCACCCCAGCAATAAAAATGCCGGAAACTTCGGATATTATAAACGCCTGACTTTTTCAAAAATCAGACGTTTACAAACCACTACAAATTTTGTACCTTTTATCCTTTAATCGGAGGCATATCTTTATAGAATCTTCTATAATCAATATCATTAAAATTAGATGCGAAAATTGCTTTCATCGCTTTAGGGGAGATAATCTGCGGCATAGTTGCATACATTTGTTCATATGCAGGAATTTCACTGCGTGCAGCTGAATCTTTTTGCTGTTTTTGCTCATCACCGTAGATAGCTTCTCTTGCGATTTTTTCAATATTTGCAGAGAAGAAGTTGGACTTAAGAATAAATTTAGCGCCTTCTTTTTTAGCCTCACCGCCGGAATTCAACATTGCAATAGCCACAATATTAATTACCTGAAGAGGAAGTCCAGGAATCTTCAAGATAGCGGAACCGTGGTTAGCTGCAATTGATTTGAGCAAATTCGGGCAATACATTGCTATTTTAATATAAGCTTCTTTTTTATTACCATCAGAGAGTCTGTCGATGAAAGCACTGAGGTCTTTTACATTGCTGAATTTTTCTGAATAGTATTTGCGGCGTTCTTCCTGAGTCATATTAGCAACATCTGGATTGCTTGCATCAAGATTATGTTCTATAACCGCATCAGCTACATCAGAAACAATCTGCTGAGTATATTTTGCTTCGGTTTCAGCAATAACCTGCTGAATAGAAGAGCTATTTTGAACGCCAGAATTTGAAGAACTTGATGAGCTTGAAGAATTAGAAACACTTTCATTTGCTGCAATTTCATTAGAAACGCGGGTGGCTGCATCAAGTAATCTTTCATTGCCTGTTTCTTTAGCAAATTCTATAGCAATTTCAATAGCTTCCTGTTGTATAGAGGAATCATACTTGCTGATATTATTGATTGCCTGTTCCAGAACTTCTTCGTACTGGAATGTCATAATTTCTTCATGAGCAGGAAGTTGAACATCTTTATGCAACAATGGAATTTCGTTTGCAAGAGTTTTACCAACTCTTATAGAATCTTCTTTATTAGATAAATTCTTAGCAGCGTCAACTGTTTTAGGGAAATATTTAGCCTGATCTTCTTTAGTATGTTTATGTATACTGCCGCCAAAAGCATCAATCATATCGACTTCGCCGGTTTTAAGAGTTTTTTCAACCTGCTGGTCGCGGATTCCTTCATTAACAACATGCAAGTTAGCCGCATAATTAGTACGGGTTTCCAGAGAATATTTACCCTCTTTATTTTCAATGAGAGCAGTACCAACTTTATCAGCTTCCTCATCAGTCAAATTACCTTGCTCAAGAGTAGTTATTAATGAAGCATCCACTTCTCTATCATTTGCTTCAAGAGCAGTTGCCACAACTTTATCAGCCGGTAATTCATTGAATATTCGCGGACGCAAAACCAATTTTGTCAATGGTTTTGCTTTTATTATATCTTTACCAACTGCATGTGTTATTTTTTCAAGAACACAATTTTGACGCTTAGGATTTCCACTATCAGAAGCACCAATAATCTCAATATTTGCATCAGATTCGCTGTCAACAGTACTGATATCACCTGCGCCTGGATTTTGATTCTGGAATTCATACGCAAGATCAAGCAATAAGAGTTTTTCCGGCAAGTATTCGCAGTTATCCATCATTCCGGAAAATACTTTTTGATACATAGTTATTGCATCTTCTTGACTAAGCGGTGCTCCGGTCTGAGCATCATAGAATTGACCATTTTCAAATGTTGCTACAGATCTAAGTTTTTCCTGAAGGTAGGCTTTTGTTGCAAGTTTATGTGCGAGCTTTTTAGTCTCTATGTCATCGTTGACATCATAAAGATTATTTTTATAAACTTCATTAAATTTGTCTTGATAACCCTTATCCTTTTTCATAACAGCGAAAGTTGATGATTCATGATCGCGTGAATATGTTCCTAATTCACGTAAACTCAGACCTTTATCTCTTATGCTTTCATATGTTTCTAAATGATCTTGTTCAATTTGTGTTAAACAACTTCTGTCACCATTATTTTGTGCAATTTTTGCTTTAATATAGTTATAACGCATTTCATCAACATAGGTGCCGTCTTTGTAGTCATTAAGATCCTCACCTTTGAAATCGCTATATTCTTTCTTGACAAAATCAAGTACATCTTTATTAAATTCTACATTTTCCTGTACTCTTTGCTCTTTTTTTGTTCTTACTGTAACTATATAATCAATAACTTTGTTTATCTGAGTGTTTAAATTATCACTTTTGTTTATATCCTGATTGTTATCACGGAAAGAAAGATAAGAACCATTAAGTAAAAATGCTCTTGCAAGACTTACTCTATCCTCCGGAATCATTTTGCCCCAGTTAGGGATTTCAGATGCAAGTTTTTCTTCCATTGCCTGTGCTCTTGCATTCTGTTCTTCCGGAGAAAGTTTACTCCATTCTTCTTCTGCCAATTTAGGCAGCATATTTGCATACAAGAATTCTTTACTGTTTTTTTTTGCGGTTTGCGCCCAGCCTTTTGCTTTCAAATAAGCTTGCTGTTCTTCCGGAGACATACTTTCAAATTTAGTCTTTGCATATTCGTATTTTGCTAAACTGTTTACAAAGAAATTTTCTTTTTCTTTTTCAGTTAACTTTGCATTTTCACCGGTCTCATCAAAATCCCAATCGAAAACTTCTTGTCCATCCTTGTTAGCTTTAATATGGAAACTTTTAAAGCCCTCAGATGTTAAATCTGATTCAATTTCAACATTTTGAGTTCCTGCAGGGGAAGCAGCTTTGGCTTCTGTTGCAGGAGCAGAATTAGTTGATTTAACGGGAGTATTTGCAGATGCTTGGTTTGCAGTTTGAGCAGCATCAGTTGTTACTGTTGTGTTAACAACAGTTGAACTTGTCTCTGTTGCAGCAGGCTGCACGTTACCTGCTGATGAGGCTTTTTGCGGCGCTGCTTCTGTATTTGCGGCAGAAACAACATCCCCGTCGGGATTAGAAGCCGGATGAGTCTGATAAAATTCATTCAGACAATTTGTTAATTCCATATCTGAAATATTGTTAGGGTCTAATCCTTTTGCTCTTATGAATGCTTCCTGTTCAGGTGTTAATTTTCTTTTTTCTACTTTTGGCGCACCACTATCTATGACCGAATTCGGCTTTGCCTCTTTTTGTGGAGAAGAGGTTGTTACTTCACCTGTGTTAACCAACATAGTCAAGTCGGTAATTTTTACTGAATTTGAAGAAGTCATAGTAATATACTCTCGTTATTCGTGCATACATCATGAAAAACATACAAAAACGGATAATTGCTTTACATGTCAAATTATTTACAATTCTTTACATTAGTTTTTCGGATATACAACACCATTCAAAACTGACACTACAGAATTTGTTAATGAAGTCTGGAATGCCTTATTGTAGCCTGTATCACGCATCAATCCCGCAAGCGCTTCAAAAAGTTCATTGTTTACAAGCTTTGCGGTTTTGTCACTGTGTCTTTTGTTGACTTCAATAACGCCAATTGAAAGATCCGCTATTTTGTCACCAAAATCTTCCATCTTAATTTTAGCGCCGCGTAAAGCCGAAACCTTAAATTCCGGGCCATTTTCACGTTTAATAGTCACAACTTCAAAATCATTCCGGCTTTCATCTAAATCGTAGACTGTTACACGGTAATTACCATTTTCTGTTTTGACATCAAGATGTCCAACCTCTATACCGAAAGCTTCTTTAACTCTTGCACCCTCGTCAAGCCAGCTTGTGCTCGGTGCAACATTCTGCAGTTCGCAATCGTTTCCGAAACGGACTTTTCTTTTTACATCCTGAACACTAATTGCGTTGTTATTTTTGACAGCAGAGAGTTTTCCGTCAAGGAAATTCTGGACATACTCACATCTTTCCGGGTTTGAATCACCCATTACAACAGAGTTGTCAGATATCGGCTCTAGAATTAACTGCGGGAATTTTATTTCACCGGCAGAAAAACCGTCATCGCCGACAATCTCTATAGTTGTATTTACAAGTCTTTTTACGTCAAAAGGATAGCCTGTCATTCTGAGGACAACCTCGTCTATGCTTTTTTTGTTATTAGTCTTGCTGTAAAACTGGAAACGGCTGCGCTCTACAGGGGATTCCTCGTGAACAAGCTTGATGTTGTTCTGCGCATTTTCACTTAACAGCTCAATATTATTAACAGCAGCATCCTGACTTGTGTTCTCAATTGCACCTGAATTTAGCGGACTCATCGCAATCAGCACCGCAAGCGGTACTGCCTTTATCATAGGTGTAGAAACTCTTTCTTGATTTAATCTTTCACTATTTTTCTTTCCAAAAGATACCGCATCATTTCGCGTATTATGATGCAAACTTATACTTGAAACAGGCATTATTGCCATAATTTCGTCTCCTTTACTTTATTCTTAACCCACAGTATTTTTTCGTATGTTATTTAAAGGCAAGTACAAAAATTTTTTTGCTACCTGTCTTTTTATCATTTAACCCACAGCCCTTATTATATATATGTTTTCAGGGTTTGTAAAGTAGTATATACGATATTTACATAACTTTACATCATCTATATGAGAAGTAATCGTCACCGCATCGAATAAAAGAGCTGTCTTGTATTAAAACTTTGTTTGTTGTATTTTACATGTGTGTAAAATATTTTACAAGAAGAAGGAGACCTCACATGAGTGAAAGAAAATTAGTTGGAACAGGAGAAATGTTCAAAAAAGCACTCGCAGGCGGTTATGCTATCGGTGCTTACAACGTTAACAACATGGAAATTTTGCAAGGTATTGCAGAAGCAGCTGAAGAAACCCAATCACCTATTATTTTGCAGGTTTCAGCAGGTGCAAGAAAATATGCTAACCAAACTTACTTAATCAAACTCGTTGAAGCTGCTCTGGCTACAACTACAGTACCTATCGCTTTACACTTAGACCACGGTGCTGATTTTGAAATTTGTAAAGCTTGTATCGACGGCGGTTTCTCATCAGTTATGATTGACGGTTCAAGATTCCCGCTTGAAGAAAACATCAAGTTAACTAAACAGGTTGTTGACTACGCTCACCCGCGCGGAGTTTCAGTTGAAGCTGAACTCGGTAAACTTGCCGGTGTTGAAGATGATGTTAAAGTACACGCTAAAGATTCAACTTACACAGACCCTGAAGAAGCTGCCAGATTTGTTAAAGAAACAGGCTGCGATTCTCTCGCTGTAGCTATCGGTACTTCTCACGGCGCTTACAAATTCAAAGGCGAAGCTAAATTAGACTTTGAAAGACTTGCTGAAATCAAAAAAGCAGTAAATGCAGCTGTTGGCTATGATTTTCCGCTTGTTCTTCACGGCTCTTCATCAGTTCCTAAAGAATTTGTAGAAAAATGCAACAAGTTCGGCGGCAATTTGCCTGATGCACAAGGTGTTCCGGAAGATATGCTTAACTACGCTTCTAAACACGGCGTTGCTAAAATCAATATTGATACTGACTTGAGACTTGCTATGACTTCTACAATCAGAGAATTCTTTATTGAACACCCTGAAAAATTTGACCCGAGAGAATATATGGGTCCTGGCAGAACTGCTGTTAAAGAAATGGTTAAACACAAAATGGTTGACGTTCTCGGTACTGCAGGACACGCTAAAGACTAGTATTTCTTTTGTCGGAAATAATCCTAAAATCCCGCCTCTTATGAGAGACGGGATTTTTATATTTAGACAAAAGTTTAAATTGACCGGAATAACAAATACATAGTATAATATATATATAATAAATAGGTGGTGAGAATGAAAAAAATTCTTTGCGGATTAATGTTATCCATACTTTGCTTGAATACCGCGGCATTTGCCAAAGAAATTCCTAATGTCTCAGCTGTTATGACAGAAATAGACGCAAAAGAGTACAAACACAAAACTGTCAGAAAACACTATAACGTATATAATCTAAAAATTACCAATAAAAATACAAAAGCTGTTCTTTTATCTTCAGATACAGAAGTCAGCTTTATTTCCGACTATCAGGATGATGTAACCTCAGCAACAAGACGACAGCAATACCGCAATTCAAGAAAAAGAGATATGGGAAGATATTACGGAATTGCACTCCCCGGAGCTTTGCTTTCAGGATGTATAACCGTTGCCACTTTATTTATCGGCTCACCGGTTGCTGCGGCTGTTTTTGCAGGGATGTATCTTCCGACAGATAAAGCTGTCAGAACAAATGTTGCAATATCACAGGATTTATTTGCTGAAAACGCATTACCGATAAGATTTGAGCCAAACCAGACATATAATGTCAGAGTTCTGGTTCCAAACGATATAGATGTTAATGGAATCGTGTTCTCTAACGTTTCATACGACTTAAAAGAAATGTACGAATTGCACGCAAAAGTTGAGGAATTATGAAAAAATTTTTAATGCCGGCACTGCTGCTTGGAATATGTCTGTACACAAGCGGGTGCAATCAATATATCACAACTGAAATAACCTCACAGGACGGAGAAGTCTATTATGGCGCATATAACAGACGTGATATGATTCATGCAGACGTCAAACTTTTCCAGAAAGGAACTAATCGCGAATGCGACGGGGTAATCTTTTTGAACGCACCATCAAGAAGTATTACTCTTAAAAACGACCGCGTTGATGCTACAATGATTGTCGGCTGCAACGATAAAACCATAATAAAAACCGAGTGGCAGCTTAAAAAACGAACTTTCAATGACGGATTCGGTGAGGGTGTTGACCAGTTTAACAATATTTACAGTTTCAAAACCATCTCTAAAAAAGAATTTCAAGAAATCGCAGGTTCACAAAAAATAAAATTTGCAAAAGAAAACGAGTCCTATCTAAAATATTGATTGCATAAGGCTTGAAACCTGAATAACATTAAGAAAGCCGTGTTTGAAAATTCAAACGCGGCTTTTATCTTTTTCATACTTACTGTTTCTATTTTTTCAAGAAATCAGGAATTTCTATGTTTGAAAAACTTGGTGACATTTCCGGCATAGATGGTCTCTTCGGCTGATTGAAGTTGTTAGCGAAGAAATCAGATGCGCTTAATTGTTTCACTTCAGTTTTTTGTTCAGGTTCTTGATTATTTTTCAATTCAAAACCGGTTGCAATAACTGTAACTTGGATTTCACCTTGAATATTTTCGTTAACAGCAGTACCGATAATAACAGTAGCATCGTCAAGAACTGCATCGTGGATGATATTTGCAGCATCAGAGATTTCGTGCAATGTCATATCAGGTCCGCCGGTAATGTTAACGATAACGCCTGATGCACCGTTGATTGAAGATTCAAGTAATTTAGAGTTAATAGCGATTTCAGCAGCTTTAACAGCTCTGCCCTCGCCCTGACCGCGGCCGATACCCATAAGTGCTGAGCCGGATGACTGCATAACACATTTAACATCGGCAAAGTCAACGTTGATAAGCCCCGGAACGGTGATGATATCTGAAATACCTTGAACACCGCGGAGGAGAACTTCATCAACAATAGAGAATGATTCTGATAAAGTAACTTGTCTGTCAACAACCTGAAGAAGTTTATCATTAGGGATAACGATAACGGCATCAACCGCTTCTCTTAATTTTTCCAAGCCCTGACAAGCTTGATTTTGTCTTTTTCTGCCTTCCCAGGAGAACGGTTTGGTAACAACTGCAATTGTCAAGATACCGAGTTCTTTGGCAATTTTAGCAACTACAGGAGCTGCACCTGTACCTGTGCCGCCGCCCATACCTGCTGTAATAAATACCATATCAGCACCATCAATTGCTTCGGTAATTTCCTGCTGTGCTTCTTCAGCAGCTCTTTCACCGACTGTAGGGTCTCCGCCAGCACCAAGACCGGCTGTTGATTTAGCACCTAATTGAATTTTGTTTTTGGTTTGACCGTATTCCAAAACTTGTAAATCTGTATTCATTAACCAGAATTCTACGCCTGAAAGACCTGCTTTAATCATTCGGTTAACAGCGTTTCCGCCGCCGCCGCCAACACCTATAACTTTAATGTTGGTAGGGTTGATTGGAGTCCTTTGAGTCTGGTTATTTGATGGTTCTTCTTTTCTAGCGAAGATATCTGATACGTAATTTTCCACTATTTTTACCTCTTATATTGATTATTACTTGACTTCAGTTACTTTATACTCATTTTATCAATGAATACATTAATAATATAATATCATACTATTTTAAATAGAAAAAAAGTACAATAATTTGTGTATAATTATGAACAAAAATTAAGGCAAACCCCAGTAAATAAGAGGTAAAATTTAAATACATAATTCTTAATCATTTTCAGATATTGGCAGGAGAAGTACCCCAGTGAAGTTTGTCTTTCAATACAGAATAAAAATCTGCCCCGTCAAGAAGCGCCAATTTAGCGGTAAAATCGGATTTTCTTATATCAATTTCTGATTTGAATTCATAAAATTCCTGACCGTCAGTCGAGGCGACATAATGCATATCGGGATTGCCTGCAGAAATTGTTATTTTTTCATTATCAGGAATAACAATAGGGCGGGCAGTAAGGGTATGCGGACAAATAGGAACAACAACAAATGCGTTCAGAGCCGGTGATATAACCGGCCCGCCTGCTGACAGACCGTATGCGGTTGAACCTGTCGGAGTTGTGATGATAATACCGTCTGCGAGATAGTCACAGACCAGTTTATCGTTAATTTTCAGCGAAAATTTTGAAGTTCTGCCGGTAGAGGAACCTTTCACAACAAAATCATTCAAAGCCAGTCTGTCGCCGCTTTGGAGCATAGTCCTCTCTTCAATTATGTATTTTTTCTTCAAAATCTTTTCTACGGATGTTTTTATGCTGCTTCTTGAACACTGTGACAAAAAGCCGAGGCGTCCAAGGTTTACACCAAAAATAAGAGTAGATGACTTTGCATAAAAGCGTGCAGCTTTCAAAATTGTTCCGTCACCGCCGATTACAAATACAAACCTGTATCCGTCTTTTAAATTATCAATGTCAAATACATCCGGACGAATATTATTACGTCCGAGGACAAACTTCAACTCCGTCATTGCCTCTGAGGAGTGTTCTATATTTTTATTGTAAGCTATTGCGAATCTTTTCATACACTACATATAACACAACTGACAACTTATATCAAATGATACATAAAGAAAAGGGAATGTTTTCTGCATTCCCCTTTTTATACAACTATCTCTTCTTATCTTCCCGATAGACCTATTGCAGAGGACCTCTCCACAATGAATCGTTAAATTTATTCTGGTTAGCATTAACTTCAACAGACAAAGTTACATTGCTCGGAGTGAATACAAATACTAAATCACCTACTTTTTGCGGTTTGCCGCATAATGCGTGAGCAGCGCCGCATACAAAGTCGATTGTTCTCTGTGATTGTTCTTTATCTAAAAGATGGAGGTTAAGAACAACTGTTTTTCTGTCTTTAAGGTTTTGTACAATATGGGCAGCATCATCAAAAGAACGAGGTTCAATTACCATTACTTCATATCCTCTGTAATTCGGATGATTAACAACTTTCAAGTCGTTTGATTTTTCCATTTTAGATTGGAATGAATAAGCAGGATCAATTGCAAGATTATCCTGAACAGGATATTCTTCATTCATTTCATCTGCCATTTCATCAAAAATTGTTTCTCTTGGTTCAAACCCTTTTACCAAAAAATCAACTACTGATTTAATTTTGTCTGTTACTACTGCCACCGATTTATCCTCCGTTAATTTACTTACTCAAATAATTTTCTACCTATTCTTAACATTGTTGAGCCGCAGCGGGCTGCTATTTTATAATCCTGACTCATCCCCATAGAAATATCTTTTAACTCACAGTTGAATTTATTTTGAAGTTCATCTCTGAATGCCACTACATCAGCAAAAAGATTTTCAAGAGTTTTTTCCTCTGCACCCAGAGGAGCCATATTCATCAAACCTAGAACATTTACTCCGGGGAGAGCTTTTATTTTAGGAAAATCTTCCAAAAGGCTCTCTTTTGAATAACCAAACTTTTGAATTTCACCTGCGTTGTTCAGCTGGAGCAGTATGTCCTGAACTTTCCCGTGTTTTAGAGCTTCTTCGGATATTATCTCAGCAAGCTTGTAAGAATCTACCGAGTGAATTAAATCAAAAACACCGATAACCTTTTTAACCTTGTTAGTCTGAAGATGACCGATAAAGTGGAATTTTGAATTATTCTTTAATTCATCAGACAACCGTTGAATTTTTTCAACAGCCTCCACAGCTCTTGATTCTCCGAAATTTCTAAGACCTGCTCTGTACGCAGCCTCTATAGCACTTTCATCAAAATATTTCGTCACTGCAATGATATTCAATCTATAAGGTGCAATTTCTTCTTGTATTCGCAAAAAATTCTGTCTTATTCGTTCTTCTTGCATATAATTTCTCACCCCTACAAGAACAAGCTCTTAATTAGAGCATATAATAATTTTACTCTAACTGTTTTGAGCAGACAACTATTTTATTTATTTGTTGAATGCCTCCTCTCCTTTTCCCTGAAAACCATGAGTCTGCCATGATTTCAGGCTTATTAACTTTTCTTAATAATACAGTTACAATTTGTAATATTACACTTTTTGCACTTATAAAAACATGCCATTTTCTTAACAAATCGTAAAATATATTATTTCTCTATATACAGAATAAACTATTTTAAGTGTAATTTTATCCTTTAAACAGATGAGTTTTTAAATTTTTGAGTTTTTTACCAAAGTTCAGCCATAAATAAATCTGGTATCCGAGCCAGTCTCTGCTCTTCATTGCAGAAAGAAGCTTGAAATTCTTCAATTTTTCACATATTGCAGGATTTAGGGTATCTAAAACACCATCAAAAACTGCCGCTTTCATCCTTTCATAGAAAGCTTTTTTATACTTCCAGTCAGCTTTATCAAAAAGGGCTGTGAGCTGCTCGTATTTGTACTGAAAAAATGCGTATTTAAAGGCATTTTTCATATGCAGCTCCTCTATAGTTATCTCGAGGTCATTTATAACATTAAATATCTGGAAAATGTTTTCCGTATAATTTTTGGTCAAAGAGCCTGAATTTGTCTGGTTATATGTATAATACGGCGCCGGAGTGATTTTAATACTTTCCGCATACAAAAAAGCCTGCAGGCAGAACAGAAAATCTTCAAAAGGATTGTATTTAAGAAATTTCAACTTTCTATTCCTTAGAAAATCCGTTCTGTATATCTTGTTCCATACAGCAAGCCCCGAGCAGAAAGGATTGTTACAATCCTCAAAAGTCAATTCACTGTTCACATCCTGCCAGTTGTCCCAGACTTCGACAGAAAATGAATATTTAGGCATAATATCAACGGTATCGCATTCATCATAAAACCCGGCATTAAAAACAAATATATCAAGAATCCCGCCTCTTACTACCGAGGCAAAATCTGTATAAAGTGACAAATTCAACCAATCATCCGCATCAACAAAATGAAGATACTCCCCTTTTGCAAGCTCTATACCTCTGTTACGGGCGACAGATGCCCCTTGATTTTGCTGTTTTTCAATGATTATTCTGGAATCTTTGGAAGCGTATTCCTGTAGTATTTGCGGGGAGTTATCCGTTGAACCGTCGTCAATACAGATTATTTCAAGGTTTTCATGTGTCTGATAGATAATTGAATCCAGACAGTGGCGCAAAAACTTTTCTGCGTTATAAACGGGGATTATTACTGATATTTTAGGATATTTAAACATAATTTTTCACCGCCTTACAAAACGCACTGTAATTACAGCTCAAAATCAGGGATATAATTCTGTAATTTTTACTTTTCTCAAGAGCTTTTCCGTCATACGCACGAAAATCGAATTTTGAAAAATAATCTTTTAACGCATAAAAAAATTTTTCCCTGTATTCCGGATTAATTTTACTAAAATCATGCACGGCCAGCATCATATTAAAGTGCATAAGAGCATTTTTATATTTCTCAAATTTGTAATGTTCCTTAAAAATTTTATCAACATAACTGAAACTCTTGACTAAATCAAGGTCTTTTGCATCTTTTTTATCTAATATAGACCCTTCTCTAAGCACTCTGTAGAAATATGGCGTCATATTTGTAAAAACCATTCTTTTTGCCAGCAGATAAACTTCAGCAGCAAAAGGCAAATCCTCAAAAATCATATTTTCCTTAAATCGCAGCCCGTTCTCGTTTATTAAAGATGACGAATAGAATTTGCACCAGGCTGTAGGGTGAATTTCAAAATAAAAACGTCCTGGCAGCTCCGTTTCTGTAATTACTTTACCGTCTATAGCCTTATCAAAACTAATATAATGCTTTAACATTTTGAGATGTTTTCCGATTACAGAATAAAACATAAAGGAAACAAAATCAGCACGTCCAATTTTTATAAAATCACGAGCCTTTTCCACAAGGAAATGAGATACAAAATCATCAGCGTCTACAAAAGAAAGATATTTACCGCCGGCTGCGTCCATACCGGCATTTCGAGCGGAAGAAAGCCCGCCGTTTGATTTGTTTATAATCTTTATCCGCTTATCCAATCTGGCATAATGTTCAAGAATCACAGGCGAAGTATCAGTTGACCCGTCATTCACGCAAATAATTTCAATATCTTTAAATGTTTGATTTACCAAGCTATCAAGACAAAAAGAAAGATATTTTTCAACATTATAAACAGGTACGATAATAGAAACTTCCGCCATACTTTAAGAGTAAACCAATTTTTACGGGAAGTAATCAATCTTTTAATGTAAAAAACGCAGCTAATTTTGTTTCAAAAAGTTATACAACTCAAGCCAGCCGCAGGATTGTAATTTTTCAAAAATTATATAGTTTTTCAAATGTCTGCATAATTTTTTGTCCAGTGAATTTATTTCCGCAGGAACTATACAGCAGTCTTTCATTTTTTTGTGGAATTTTCTGCGCCACTTCATTTTGGTCTGCTTGTACAAAGTTGCAAGAAAATCGTACTTATACTGGAAAAACGCATATTTATAAATGTCTGTAAGTTTTTGACGCTGCAGGCATTTTTTTATTTCATCAATTATGATAAATGCGTCAAAAACCTTTTCGTCATAAACTTTGGTAACAGAAGATACATTATCCTGATTGTACCAGTAGAAAACATCCGGATTAATTTTAAGAGACTTAGCAGTCAATAGAGTTTGGAGATTAAACAAAGTATCTTCAAAAATAATCCCCTCGTAGAATTTTATATTGTGTTCTCTGAGAAATTTCAGAGAATAAATTTTGTTGCACACAGACATTCCGGAATAAAACGGATTATTACAATTATCAAAAGTTAAAATCGTATCAGGCGACTGCCAGCCGTCCCAATCCTCCAGTTTTACACTGTTTTTGTTCAGGTTTTTCATATTTTTCTTAAAGCAGAATCCAAGGTTAAAAATCCACACATCAACAGGAGATTTACGGCAAGCTTCTGCAAAAATTTCGTATAGCGTTAAATTAACCCAGTCATCCGCATCAACAAAAGATACATACTCCCCTGTTGCAGCTTCCAATCCTGCATTTCTGGCAGAAGCTGCGCCCCCGTTTTCTTTTTCTATAACAACAATTCTCTTATCCAGTTTTTCGTATTTTTTCAATATATCGCCTGAATTATCGGTTGAACCGTCATTCACACAGATTATCTCCAGATTTGGATAAGTCTGCAGCAAAAGTGACTTCAGACATTTTTCAAGATAAACAGCTGCGTTATACACAGGTACGATTACTGAAATCTCAGGCATTGTGCACCGCCTTTTCAAAATCCTGATATGAACAAATCAAGAATAACTCTAAATAATTATTCTTTTTCTCATCATCAAGTTCGCAATGCCCGCCGCAATAGAGCATAAATGATTTAAAATATTCTTTAGCCGCATTGAAATATATTTCTTTTACCTCGCCGGAAAGACGATTATAATGGTAAAGAATTAAATCGACATTAAGTCTCAGGATAGTATTTTTATACTTTTCAAAGCGTCCGTGCTTTTGCATAACTTCATCTCCGAGCTTGAGGCTTGTTATGACATCCATAACGCTTTTGTCTTTTTTCATCATAATAGACCCCTCGCGGGCTGCCCGGTAAAAATAAAGCGGAGTATTTGTAAGAAAAAAGCTTTTGCAGGCACAAAAATATTCATATCCCCACGGCCCATCCTCATATTGTATTCCCTCAACAAATTTGAGATTGTTGTCTTTAATAATTTTAGTTTTGTACAACTTGCTCCAGGCAGTAAGCGGAATATCAGCGAGAACAGAAGCAGGAAGAGATTTTTCTGTGAGAAGTTTATCTTCAAGTGAATTATCCACAGCGCAAAATGAGAGGTATAACTTGCGGGTATTTTGCATAAACACAAAGTTGTTAAACGAAAGAAAATCCGGATTGTGCTCCTTTGCAATATTCAAAACATTTTCAACCAGAAGCGGTGATACATAATCATCCGAATCGACAAATAAAATATACTCGCTGTTAACGGCCTCAATTCCTGTATTTCTGGCAGCAGAAAGCCCGCCGTTAGGCCTGTTGATAATCTTTATACGTTCGTCAAAATCGGCATAGCGTTCCAGAATAAAAGACGATTTGTCGGTAGAACCATCGTTCACACAAATAATCTCAATATCGTGAAAAGTTTGGTTCAAAATACTGTCCAGACAAAAGGACATATACTCTTCAACATTATAAACAGGAACAATAATAGAAACTTCTGCCATAATTTCAAGGTTACAAGAATTTGCTTTTTGTGTAATCAATCTTTTAAATGAATAAACATCAAAAAAGCCGCGGACAAAATCCGCGGCTTTTTATAAAGTTTGTATGACTTACGCTTCGGTAGCAGCTGTTTCTTCGGCAGGAGCAGCTTCTGCGGCTTCTGCAGCGGCAGCTGCGGCTGCTTTAGCTTCTTCTTCAGCTTTAGCTTTTGCTTCAGCTTCTGCTGCAGCTTTTGCTTGTGCTTTTTTAGAAAGTTTAACAGTTTCTTTCTTTTTGTAGTTCAAAGTACCGTCTGCATTGCAGTTTTTGATTAAATATGCAACGGTTTCAGTAGGTTGAGCACCTTTTTTAACCCAATCTTGAGCTGCTGCAAGGTCTAATTGCATAACTTTAGTTTTTGGATTGTAGTGACCCAATTCCTGAATAGGTCTGCCTTCGCGTTTTGTAGTTGAATTAATAACAATAATTCTGTATGTAGGGTTCTTTTTTGCACCCAATCTTTTTAATCTGATTTTTAACATTTGAATTGTCCTTCTCTTTATTTGAGTTAACTGCACTGCCATTACAAGAGATAATGGCTTTAAAATGCTTATCGCACCGGCATCGCCGCCGCCGCTTGCGGATTTGCCTTGAACGGGCTAAAGAGGAATTACCCAGTTCCGATTTTAGTAAAACACAAACAAAATCTCATAGCAATAGTGTTTTAAGAAATATAAAAAGCTGAAAACCCTTACGGGTTTTCAGCATAAAAATTAGTTAGGATTAAAAAATCTATTTTGCGGCAAATTTTGTTAATTTTTCACCGAGCTTGCCGGCCCAGCCCTTGCACATATCAGTTAATCCGCCGACACCTTTTGACAGATTAGGATGTTTTGCAAGAAAACCGCTGAATTCTGTAGAAATTGCAGAGCCTGCCTTTTTCAACAAAGACGGTTTGAAAATTGCAGTCAAAAGCAGAGCAGCCGTTGTAAGAGTACCTGTCAAAGCCATTGCATTTTTTGCCGTGCTGCATCCTGAATTATCCGGTACGGTTGGAACCAGTCCGGGACGCCAGCCGCAATCGCGCGGATTTCTCCCGGGTATATAACAATATCTTTGCGGATAACCTAACATAACTCCATATTCAGACATAACATAACTCCTTTTACACTATAAAAAATAACCTACACATTCTTATAAAGTTTTTGCGGGCGTGAATAGTGTCTGATTTTAAAGAAATCTTTACAAACTTTAATATTTGTTCTTTAGTGGAAATATCATTATAATGAAAATATGCAGGAATTAGACACATCAAAACTTGAGCATCTAAAAGAGCAGGTAAGAAGCAAACTTGAATCTACCCAGCTGTACGGCTTTAAAGGTACAGTATCTAAACTGCTCGGTTTGACTGTAGAGGTTAAACTTCCCGGGCTGAAAATCGGAGATTTATGTTTTATCGAAACATACGACGGCAGAAAAAAGCCGGCGGAAGTTGTAGCTTTTAAAGGGGAGGCAGCCCAATTGCTCTTGCTGTATGACGGAGAGGGCATAGGACAGGGAAGTCTTGTTACAACAACAGGACGGCCGATTATTATACCAGTCGGAGATTTTCTGCTCGGCAGATTGATAAACCCTATGGGAGACCCGATTGACGGTAAGCCTATGGATACAACAGGAGCATTATGGAGACCGATAGAAGGGCCGCCGCCGGGGCCGTTTGAACGTCCTATTATTACCGAAATATTTTCAACAGGCGTCAGAGCAATTGATTCTTGTATGACAATGGGCTGCGGACAGCGTCTGGGGTTATTTGCTGGTTCCGGGGTTGGTAAAAGTACACTGCTCGGTATGATTGCAAGAAATTCCGATGCTGATGTAAACGTAGTTGCACTAATCGGAGAACGTGGAAGAGAGGTTAAGGAATTTGTAGAAGATGCTCTCGGAGAGGACGGTATGCGCAAATCCGTACTGGTCTGTTCAACCGGAGACCAGCCGCCTTTGATTAGACAAAAAGCACTTTTAACAGCAACTGCGGTTTGTGAATATTTTAGAGACCAGGGAAAAAAAGTTTTTCTTATGACAGATACCGTCACACGTTGCGCGATGGCCGGACGTGAAGTAGGGCTGTCTATCGGCGAACCGCCAACAATGAAAGGTTATCCGCCGTCAATATTTTCATGGCTGCAAAAAGTTCTTGAACGTGCCGGAAACAGTCCCAGAGGTTCTATCACTGCGTTATACACCGTACTTATGGAGGGGGATGATATTTCAGACCCTATTGTTGATATCGTGCGTGGTATTGTAGACGGACACATCTTCCTTTCCAGAAAAGTAGCGGAGATGAACCATTATCCTGCTATTGACGTTCTCGGAAGTATCTCAAGACTTATGTCAGCCATAGCGACTCCCGAACATAAGGAGGCCGCCGGTAAAATGAGAAAAATTCTTGCTATGTACAGGGAAAATAAAGACCTTATTGATGTAGGTATGTACCAGCCGGGTTCCAACCCAAAACTTGATATCGCAATTGAGATGATGCCTCAGGTTAACGCGTTCCTGCAGCAGCGAACTACAGATATTGTAAGTATGGATACAACAATCAGCACACTGGTTGATATGATGCGCAATGTCGACATCTAAAGATAAATAGCAATTGGTATTAAATTAGACATAACGGCTATAGAGAAATGTCTTTTTAGGAACACGCTCTCGCTCTGCTCCCGCTATCATCCTAAAAAGACATATAAAACAAGCATACCTTTATACAAACCTTTTTCCTTGAAAAACTCCCCGAAAAAAATCTTTATGGTAGAATAAATTGCGGAGGGGAAATTATGCCTGATAACTATGGAATAGCGTTTTTAATAACACTTTTGGCAGGATTGGCAACAGCAATCGGCGGCGGAATTGCTTTTATGGTAAAGAAAGATAATCTGAAAGCTCTTTCTGTCGGACTCGGATTTTCTGCCGGTGTAATGATATTTTTATCTTTCAATGATATAATTCCGGAGTCAAAAGAGCTGCTGGCAATGAATTTCCCGCACAAATTTGAATGGTTAGCACTCATCGGTTTTGTTTTTGGGATTGTGGTTGCAATTTTAATAGACTACTTTCTGCCTGACCACATTGACCCTGACGAACTGCTTGAACCTGACGCACCATGCCGGCATAACCACAAAATTAAAAGAGCCGGACTCCTCACGGCAATTGCTATCTGCGTTCACAACTTTCCGGAGGGGATGGCAACATTTTTGACAACGACACAGGATTTTGCAATGGGTTTATCAGTTGCAATGGCTATTGCAATCCATAACATTCCGGAGGGGATTGCAGTGGCGTTACCTATATACCACGTAACAGGCAAAAAACGTTATGCAATGCTTTACGCAGCACTATCAGGGATTACAGAACCTATCGGAGCATTGATAGGTATGGCGCTATTTAGTATTTTACTTCCGCAGCTGCTTGTTGGTATTTTACTTGCTGCCGTTGCAGGGATTATGATTTATCTTTCATTTGATACTTTACTGCCGCTGGCTCGAGAATACGGGAACTGGCACCTTTCAATGATAGGTATTGTTTCCGGAATTTTGTTCATCTGGATTAGCCTGATATTAATCGGCGAATAGATAAAACCTTTATAAAGGAGATTAAAATGTTTAATTATTCTGATTTGTTTGACTTAGGACGCGACTTGTATGCCCTGCCGTCATACAAATCCAGAAGCGGCAAAGCTTTAATCCCTTTGAGATACTTTTTTGAACTTACTTACAGATGTAATCTTCAATGCCCGTACTGCTATGTAGGAAATGAACGCAACAGGGAAGAATTAACAACTGATGAATGGTTCAAGATTATAGACCAGATACCGTTTTATTCTTTTGTAACATTAGTGGGAGGCGAACCTTTAGTCAGAAAAGACTTTGTTGATATACTGATGAGAACTGCGAAGAAAACTGCCGGAAAATTAAATGTGGTCTCAAACGGAATTCTTATTAATGATGAAATTATTGATGCGTTTATAAAGAGCAAAATGATGCTGTTATCAGTCTCGCTTGACGGTTACGGCAAAAATCACGATATAAACAGGGCAAAAGACGGGATCTGGGATAAAATAATGAATAATTTTGAAAAAATGAACTCCCGCCATAAACGTCCTATGGTCGATATAAAAACCATCGTTCTGGAAAATAATCTTGACGATTTAGTCAAATTATATAAGATGTGCGATGAGATGAAATTTAATTTTCTCTCAATTTCATTTCTCCGGAACAACAACCTTAAACAAAATTCTGTCTTATTTGACAGCTTTGTACCGGAATTCAATGCATCATATCCGATAAAAAAATATTTTGATATGGAACATTTTAAAGAAGTCTACAGGGAACTTCAATCGCTCAAAAAACATTCGAAAGTCGAATTAAGATTTTCGCCGAAATTTGAATACAACTCAGACCCTCTTAAAAAAATTGAAGAATTTTTTAACACACCTGCGGACAAACCTGTACAGGAAATATATTACCCGTGCAAATATCCGTTTTCCAATATGATGATAAATCCGTCAGGAGATGTTTACCCGTGCCTTTCACAAAAAATAGGCAACGTAAAAGATATGCCGTTAAAAGAGGTATTTAACCTGCCTCATTACAGATGTTTCCGCAAAAACCTGCAGGTTGCAAAAGTATTCGGCGCATGTCAGATGTGCTGTGAACTTAAAGTAAGATAGTTTAAAAATAACTTATTTACATGCTGCGGGGAATTTCTACGATTTTTGTACGTAAAATTACGTACGTAAAATAACGTAGATATAAATACGGACTTTTATTTTTTTGAAAAAAGTTTATACTTAAAAATGTAGACGATTAAGGCTCAAGCCCGCAGGAAAGAAAAACCTGCCATAGTTGACGGCAAAGCTGTTTATCGGCAGAACAGAGATGTTTTGTGTTCAGAAGGGAGAATATGGGATATATACATTGCTGCGGAGGGCTGCGTAAGTGCAGAACTTTTAGCCTCACTCCGCGCGAAAATTACGTATTATCAGAACTGGATTATCTAAAATCCTGTCCTGTATGCGGACATACTGTTGTTCAACTCACCAGAGTCAATACGGAGGACAACATTTCCGTTATAAGAAAAGTAAATAAGAAAGCTATAGACTTTTTTAAAAAATTAAAAAGTGAAATTTTATACGAAATAAAACCACAAAAAGAAACAATCCCTAAAGGGAGTTTCTATCTTAATTACAATGAATACGGCGTGAGAAAGAGGTGTTATTCAAATCTCAGCGCCTTAAAAATAGGGTTGACTGAAAATAAATTTTTAAATATCGCTAAAACTCTTTAAAATCCTTTAATTATCTTACCCGAAACACAGGGAAGCATTAAGCTTCCCTTTTACTTTAAAAATTGGAAATATTATTAACAAAAAAAATTAGCACTTAGGCTAATATAAAAACAATATAAAAAGCTCAAAATCCAAATAAAGGAATTAAGATGAAACTATCACAGAAAGAGACGGAAATTATAACTTTGGTTGCGAGGGGTTTTGAAGACAAAGAAATCGGCACAAAGCTTAAAATTTCAGGGCGGACAGTACAGACTCATCTTACACGAATTATGCTGAAGTTGAATGCCAGAAACAGAACCGCTGCAGCCATCAGCTACATTAAGCACAATCCGGAATATCTAAAACAACTTTAAATCAGGAGAGAATAAACAATGAAAAGAATCATACTGCACTGGACTGCGGGCAGCTATACACCCAATGCCCATGATTTAGAATGCTATCATTATTTAATAGATTCGACGGGCAGCATACATAACGGTAAATTCAAGCCGGAGGACAATCTTGTGTGCAAAAAAGGAGGCTACGCCGCGCATACCGGAGGGGGGAATACAGGTTCAATAGGGGTAAGTTTTTGCGCTATGTATGGCTATAAAAACAAAAACAACGCCGGCAAATATCCTATTACCCCGAAACAATTTGAAGCTGGGATGAAATTATGCGCAGAACTCGCCTTGAAATACAATCTGGAGATTACCCCACAAACTGTTATGACGCATTATGAATTCGGAGAGAAAAACCCCAACACAACAAGCGCCGGCAAAATAGACATAACATATATCCCGCCGTATCCGTGGGTTGACAAAAATGATGCCGGCAGCTTTATCCGCTCGAAAATCAAATGGTACAAAAATCAAATACAGGAGAAAAAATAATGGAAGTTGCATACTACAATCTATCCGGCGGGATAAATCAATCTCTGACAAAAACAGAATTAGGGCTGGATACAAAAAAAATTTACTGGAGTGATGCGGAAAATGTTGAAATTTTACAGAACCGCGGAATTTGCAAGCAAAACGGAAACATCTGTTTTTTAGAACTTCCTGCAGCAGAAAGCGTCACAGGGATGCATGAGATAGATGCTGATAATGAAAAATTTCTTTTTATCACAACATACTCAGGCAAAATATACGTTTATAAAAACAACGGGAATACTCCTACTCTTCTATCAAAAACTCTGAGCGGCAAAACTCCGGTTTTCACCAATTTTCTTGACGGAGTATTAATTTCTTCGGAAGCTGACTGCCCGTTTTATGTAAAAAATAACCTCTCAATAGTTGAAACAAATGCAAAGGATATAAATAAATCCACGCTAACTTCAACAATTACCACTGTTTACAAAGGTCGAATATGGATTGCAAAAGATTCGGTAATTTATTATTCTGCACTCGGTTCATACACTGATTTTACAACTGAAAATGACGCCGGCTACATTAGAGATTTTCATACCGACACAGCAGATATTATTGCACTAAAGCCGTATAAAGATTACCTTGCAATTTACAAAAAAAATAAAGTCTACCTCCTGACCGGCACAAGCCCTGATGATTTTGCAATAACACCGTTTGCAGAAAAAGGAGCACTCTCTTCCGGCTCTATAGTGAATGTTGAGAACAAACAGTATTTCTTAAGCAACGGAATCTTTGCGCTGGAACAGGTAGGAGAACTTAATCAAATCCAGCTCGGGTCAGAAATTTCACTGAAAATCAAACCTGAATTTTCAAAATTTGACAAAGCAAGACTAAATGAAACTCTGGCACTCCATTACGAAAACAGAAGCCAGATATGGTTTTTCTTCCCATACTATGACTCCACATATTTTCAGACAATATGGATAAACGATTATGTGAACAAATGCTGGTACAAAAGAGTCCTGCCGCAAAATATAACAACCGCAGCAATTTATGATGGCTATGTAATAACAGCGGATAATGAGGGAAAAATCTACAGGGAGGATTACGGAACATCTTTCAACGGAGAGCCTGTAAAATTTATGTGGAAGTCTCCTTTTCTTGCAATATCTTCAGCACACCACAGAAAAACCATTGATGAATTCTACTTTCTGCTGGATGAAGCCTATGACAACAACTTTGATTTTTCCGTATACAAAGATTACGACAGCGAATATTCTGATGATTTGGAAAAAATATATTCCATCCATTTTGACCACCTAATATGGAGCAACGGCACGGAAACACAACATTACAAAGACTATTGGCCTGAAGATGATGAAACCGGTCCGGTTTGGGCTATCGGAAGAAACACTCTTGAAAAAGCTGAAATATCAGAAGCTAACTATTCAATTCAGCTATGCGTAACAGGAACAACCGCCAAACAAGCCTGCGGAATTATAGGTTTGCAATTCAGGGAAATTTATAACGACGACTGATTTATAAACACTACTCATCAAAAAATATAAGTACAACAGAGAAAAAAAAAGAAAGGAAAAACTAAATGTCAAACAAATACGCCGCATTTATTCCGGAAATCTGGAGCCAAAAGTTAAACACTATGCTTGAAAAAGATTGCGTAATGCTTCAGTGTGTAAACAGAAATTACGAAGGAGACATCAAAAATCAGGGTGACAAAGTTAAAATCATCACTCCTGCAAAAGTAAATGTTTCCACCTTGAGCGATGCTGCATTGACCTACAACGAACTTGAACCGACATCAATGGAACTTGTCATTGACCAGAAAAAATTCTTCGCATTCAAAATCAATGATGTCGCAGCGGTACAGGCAAACACAGATATTATGGAAGCACATCTTGCCAATGCTAAAAAAGCAATTGAAGAAGTTCAGGATTCATATCTGCTCGGGCAGCACGCCTACGTAGACTCTTCAAATATTATAGGAAGCGACGACTCTCCGATAACATTGAACAAAACAACTATCTACGAACAATTTGTAAAACTTGCACTTGCCCTGAAGAATTCAGATGCTGTCACAGGCTCAAAACGTCCATGGGTTGTGATTAACCCTACAATTGAATCTTACCTTCTCCAGAGCACTGAATTTATCGGTGCGCACAATGTTGCAGACGAAACTTTGAGAGAAGGCGCTATAGGCAGAATTGCCGGAATGGACGTACTTGTCAGCACAAACCTGACAGAAGTTGACGGTCTGTATTATGTTCTTGCAGGGACAAACGAAGCAATCACATTTGCTTCCCAGCTTGCGAAAGTAGAAAGTCTGAGAGACAAAGACAGCTTCTCAGACCTTATCAGAGGCTTGTATTTGTACGGGGCAAAAACAGTTCAGCCAAAAGCGCTTGCCAAAATGGTTGTGTCAGCACCGGACGCATCAGTATCTGGTTCAGAAGCTGATTCAGACTCTGATACTGACACAGATACAGACACTGATAACGATGTATAAGAGTTCAGGTTAACTTCCTTACCCCGAGAAGCACCCGCAGATTTCCTTATATCTGCGGATGCTTTATAAGAAAGAAAGGATAAAAATGTTTGAAAAATTTAAAGAAACGGTGAAAGAATTGGCACACACAGCAGTTCTAAAAGCAGAAGATGCTCTCGGAAGCAAAACCGGTCAGATGAAAAAAGAAATGGCTCTGAATTATATAATCAAAAATCTTCCGCTGCCATCATTTCTGAAACCGCTCATCGTAAAACTTATATCCGGCTTTATAGATGACGCTATAGAATTTGCCGTGGATTACATGAAAAAGCACAATTGTGAAGAACCGCAATCAGGAGAAAAAAATGATGAACTATAATGAACGACAACAAATTTCATCACCTGCCGAAAATCAAAACCCCGTTTTGGAACAGGAGATTAATGCATACTTAAAACAAAAATTAGGGAATCAGAATTTCACAGGGACACAGCAGGAAATGTTGAAGAAGATGTTACTAAATAACGAACAAGGGAGTTCTTTGTTGAAAGATTATCTAAATAGTGTGTGTGATGCAATTATCAAAAATAATGCAAAAACTTCAACAGCCGCCAATGATAACCTGAAAAAATTCTTTGATATGGATGGTAGAAATGAAGTAATGAATTATCTCAAAAATTCCAACATGGATTTTGATAATGATGAAATACAAAAAATATCAACAATTGTAGAAAAAATAGAAAACTCTGCAATAGATAGATATTTAAAACAAAAAGCACGCGAAAAAACAATGCTGGAAGAAAATGAATATGCAAAACAAAAGCTAAAATCCAATGCGCAAAATTCAGGATACAATTCTTCCGGCAGCAAAATATTTACCCGCGAGCAAATCGGCAAGATGAGTAGTGCGGAATTTGCAAAAAATGAAAAATTAATTATGGAGCAACTGCGCCAGGGATTAATACAATAACAAATTCCAAAAATCGACGGGGTTAACATTAACAACCCCGCCGGTTTTTATAAAAGGAGAACACGATGAATTATTTTGAAATAATGAACAAATGTCTGGTAGAACTGGGCTATAAACAGGTCAACGTTTTTGCAGAATTGACAAAAAACGACCACCTGAAACTTAAAAACATAATTAATATTATAAATAATACAATATGCAGATATGACAACTGGTATTTTTTAATGAGGAAAAAACAGCTGGAGCTTGAATCAGGCAACACCGAAATTCCGAATACAATAGACGGCAGAATTATAAAAGTCATGATTGATAATCAGGAATATGATTACCTGATAAATTACGAAGATTTTATAGGCCGTACAATTCCGGAAAAATGTTTCACCGTCTGCGGGGACAAACTTATTTTTCCTGAGTTCAAAAATGAAAAAACTATCAGCATAACTTATTACACCAAAAACACTGCAATATCAGCAGACGGGACAGAAAAAAGCATGCTTGAAGCCGAAACTGATACTTCTCTGATACCCATGCCGTTTGTAGAACCGCTCCTTGTCTATGGAAGCTGTATGAGACTCAAAGCTAATCCGCAGCATGTCAAATTCAGCTACTGGTACGGCATGTACAAAGAAGCACTTTCTGATATGAGAGCACAAATTTCAATATCGGCAAAAGAGATGCCTCTAATCAAAATGCACAGGAAATAACACAGACGCTAAACAACCGTGTATCTGGCAAATTTGGGCAAAAAAAACAGGAAGTTTTCATTCCCCCCTGTTAAGATTTACACTAGCCGAAATATAAATAGCATGTTTATTATACCTTTTTTTTTGAAAAAACGCAAATTTTGATAAGAAATGTAAAAAATAATGTCACAAAAAATGAAACAATTAACACAACAACAAAAAACGTTTGTATCAGAATACATAAAAACACTGGACGGAGAAGATGCAGCTAAAAAAGCCGGCTACAAATCGAAAGACTTCAAAGAAACTGCAAACAAACTGCTTGCTGAAAATCACATCGTAAAAGAAATTAAAAATCAGATAAACAACCAGATATACTCACTGCGTGTGCAAAAGGGATATGTAATACAGAAACTTTTACAGATAGCTGAATTTTCGCTTGAGGAAGAAGAAATCACGGACAAAGACGGGAATTATACAGGCAAAAAGAAACTCCGGGATACAGGAGGCGGCTTAAGAGCACTGGAGAGCCTGTGCAAATATCTCGGAATAAATTCGCCAGAAAATGACGAATACAAACCGGCTAAAATTATTACGATATCTAATCTGGACGATGAAAAAATTTAGCAGGAAGAAAGGATTAAAAAAATGAAAAACAACAAAGATTTAGAAGAAGTTTTGATAAATAAAAAAAGCATGGATGAACTGATAAAAATGAAAATAGAGAAAGAATTCCAAACAGAAATATCAGCCTCCAGACATAAAAAAACAAAAAAAATTATAACAGACATCAAACAAGTTCCCAAGGACAAACTTTTCAGTAAACAAGCAGTATTCAAAATTTACAACAGACAAACAGGAACAGAATCCACAATAAACGGCATTCAGGCAGAGGGCATGCTTGGTTTACAAAACTCCGAGAGAACAAAACTTTTGAATGGAGAAATAACCTCCTTTGCAACAGATGATACTTATATTAAATTTGAAAAAATATGTTTAATTTCTTAACTCTTAATCTTAAACTACAAGACCAAAACACTGCTAACACCAATTTACTTCTTGGCATGCATTTACCCCGCCTTTTCTTTCTTTATAAAAAATACGAAAAATTACTGCACGATGACTATACACCGCCTGTAAATTTCAAAAAGTTTCTTGATTTTGTTCTTGGGAACAATTTTTTCTGGCTGATAACAGAATCCGAAACGAACAAATTCGCAGGATTTGTATATCTTGATAATATCACCGGTGACGGTAAACGCTTTCACAGCGCAGAAATCACCACATGCTTTGAGCGGAATTTTTGGGGAGAAAAGACCAGACTGTGTGCAATGGAATTTTTTGAATATGTTTTTGAAAAATTCGGATTCTACAAAATAAAAGCAGAAATATACCCGCAAAATTTCAGAGTAAAGACTTTACTGAAAAAATGCGGCTTTATAAAAGAATGCACCCTCAAAAATGAAACTCTGCGAGAGGGGAAACTACAAGATTTAGAAATATACGCACTAATAAACAAAAAGAAATGTGAGGAACAATGAAAATAGAAACAGAAGATTTAACGGTACAAATTGACGAAACCGAAGAAAAATTTTTATCAAATATGATAATAAAAAAATACGACACGCTGGAAAACGAAAGATTATCCCAAATAAGTGATATCAAACTTGTCCGCAATTCTATTTATAATCAAACTATACCAAAAATAAACGCCTGGGAGAGCAAAATTGAATTGCCTGACATCTATGAACTTGCGCAGACACTCAAATCGCATCTGGCACAGAATCTTTATTCACATCCTGACGCAATGTTTGACGTCGCAGGGACTTCACCGGAGACACAGGAATATGCCAATAAACAAAAAGCAATGCTTGTGAATACTTTTGAACAAATGAAATTTGAAGATGAGATAGAAAAAATAATAGACAGTGTAGTCGAAACAGGAGAATGCACACTATTTGTCGGCTGGGAAAGCAGAATTAAACAAATACGCAGACAGCTTACCCCTGATGAACAGAGCGTAAATCCTGAGGGCAAAAATTTTGTTGTGGAAGAAAAACTCATCTATGACAACGCAAGAATAAAACACATAAAAGCAGAAGACTTTGTATTTGAAAAATGCTCAAATCCCGACTGGGACAACTGCGCAAAGATATACAGAACTTATTCTTCATTAGAAGAAATTCTTGGCGACAGTTCAAACAACCTGCTGAATGAAGAAAAACTGGAAGCACTGAAAGGAGTGATGGCAAAGAACAAAAAAGAATCCACAAAAGCAGTAGAAGAGAACAAACTGGAGATATTAGAATACTGGGGAGACATAGAACTCTCGGACGGCAGAATTTTAAAGAATAAACTTGCAGTACTTGCAGGCAGACAGGAACTAATAAGATTTGAATCAAATCCATTTGTAATAAACCCGTTTGTCCACGCTAACATAATAGAAAACCCGACAACCGGACGTGGGATATCGCCGCTTAGAGTGGCACTTATTTTGAACAATCTTGCATCAACTATTTTAAACAAACAAATAGACGCTCTTGCATTAATGATGAACCCACCATACCTTGCGCCCAAAGGATGTTTCCGCGGCGAACAGGACGTCAGCCCAGGGAAAATTATAGAATATGATGCTGCTTTAATGCCGACACAGCCGATTCCTCTTAGTTTTGACAAAGCTATGCAGGGCTGGGATTTTCTGAACTATTTTAAAGCAACAATTGAAAGCGCCACAGGTATTTTCAAAAATATGGCAGGCAATATACAGACACAGGAAAGAACTGCCACGGAACTGAACTACTCTGCTAACGGACAGGAAGCCCGTCTTAACCTTTTGATTGAATCCATCAACCGCAAAATACTGATTCCGACAATAGAAAAAACAGCAGAAATCATCTCAAACTTCAAACTCGGCCCGGAAACAATCACATTGAACAACCACGGCAAAACTGAATTTATAGATATTGACGACAACATCAGAAATGCAAACTACATTTACCGTTACGGAGACAGAAAAGCGCATTTTGAAAGAAAATCAAAGTTGAAAGAGCTGTTTGAGATAGTAAGCTCATTTGCTCAGGTAGACACCGTAGCCAGACAAATAGACTGGATAGAATGTTTCAAATTTGCACTTGAACAATACGGCATTGAAAATTCAAGTAATTTTCTTCTGGAAAATCCGTCAGGTAATACAAATGCTTGATGCAAAAGAGAAAAGAACCATGCTACTATAAACAGATATGAGATGGCAGAGCAAAATACTATTCTTAATGCTGTTTTTCCCGATGATACTGGTAGGGATATTATTTTCTTTTCTCAGCATGAATGAACTTGCAGAGAACGAAAAAGCCAAAAGGCAATCCGTTCAGGAGCAGATAGAAGAGGAGGAGGAACTAAATGACCCGACACTATGGCCGGAAGAGAGAAAACGGCTGAAAGAAAAGCGGCGGTTAGAGAGGGAAGCAGCACAGCAAAGAGCACAAGAACAGCAAACTTTTTCGGAAGCTGAATCTGTCGAACAGGAAGAATACAACAATGATACCGGCAATGAATACAGCGGACAGGAAAATGTCTACGATGAAACAGAAACACGCCGGTCAAACAATCAAAACGCCTACAACGAATATAACCAACAGGAAAATCCTGATAGTTATGAATCAGAACAAGAATCTCACCAGCCGCAACAGGAGTATGCTTCCCAGGTCAGATACCCCGAACAAACACTGGAAGAAATTCCGATAGAAGAGTTTCAATAGAGGATATACTGTTTGGAAAGAATATCAGATTCTTCGCTTCCCTCAGAATGACAGAAAACATGATGGTCATTCTGAACCCGATAGCAATTCAGGGGTGAAGAATCTTTTTTCCAATAATTAACGTTTTTATCGTCCTATCCGTATAAACGTCATTACGACTCCACTTTGACATTCTTCCATCAGCTCCGCGGGGGATAACTGTAGTCTACACTTGAAAAATATATGATAGATAAAAAAATGGAATATAAACTTTTAAAAGCACAACGAGAATTTTTGGAAATTCCGCACAATTATACGTTGGATGTTGCGGTATATCAAGGCGGTTATGGCTCAGGTAAAACCTTTGCCGGTTCGCTTTTAGGGATACTGTTATGTATGAAATTTCCCGGGATACGAGGGCTTGTCGGGGCACAAACCTATACTCTGGTAAGAGATACAACCTTGCAGACATACCTTGAACATCTTGATAATATGAATTTTCAGGAGGGAGTGGATTATGAGTGGTCGTCAACACTACAAAAACTTGTGTTTAGAAACACCTCAGAAATCCTTTTCCGGCATTTCGACGAACCAAACAAGCTGAAATCATTAAATTTAGGATTTGTAGAGATAGAAGAGATGTCAGATATACCCTATGAGACATTTAAGATGCTCCTTGGCAGAATGCGCCAGCAGCCTAAAAAAGAGTGGAAGAATTTCACCTACAGGATATTCGGGCATACAAACCCGGAACCGCAAAAAGGCTGGATATACAAAACTTTTATGCAGAATCCTGCCCCGAACTACAGACTGATAACGGCACCTACAACACAAAATATTTATCTGCCGGAGGGCTTCTGCGAGGAACTGAAAAAAATCTATGATGAACAGTACTACAAGATATTTGTGCTGGCACAAAACGGAGAATATAATACCGGACTTGTAATCAAAGATTTTACGGAAGAAAACATAAAAGAGATAAATTACCAGAATGACTGTGACTTACACATCAGCTGTGATTTCAACGTAGATCCGATGTGCTGGGTACTGGCGCACAAAACAGAGGAAAAAGTATTTTACTTTGACGAAATAGTGCTGGAGAACACAACGACCGCCAAAGCCTGCGAAGAGTTCTGCCGCAGGTATCCGAACCACAAAGGAGCAATTATCGTAAACGGGGATGCCTCCGGGGATAATCGCAGCTGTACAAGCGAATATACAAATTATGTAATTATTAAAAAAAAACTTTTACAATACGGTTATGATGCCGATATAAAAATAAAGGCCTTTAACCCGCCGATAAAAAACCGCATCGCGGCTTTCAACTCCAAAATACGCAACGCTAACGGGGAAGTTTGTCTTTATGTGGACAGAAAATGCGAAAAACTACTCTATAATATATATAACTTAAAATACAAAGAGGGAACTTCGCGCATAGATATTCCTGCCTACACCCAGATTAAACAGAACAAAGAGCTTAAATTTCTATCCCATCCGATAGATGCCGCCTCATATCTGGTTGACTTTTACTGGCCGATAACTCTTTAAACACTAATGGAGACAAGTAATGGAAAATATACTGATGCACTATTCTCCAATCCTGATTGCAATTATGATATTTCTGATTCAACAGCGGATTGTTGTGACTCCGGAACAGTTGGAGAAAAAACACAGAGAAATAATTGAAGATGTCGAAGAAAAATTTGTTACAATCCATAGTTTTCAGGATTTGAAAGAACAATTTTCCGAAATGAAAGATAAAATAGACAAAATTTATGACTGCGTTATGACAAATAATATAATAAATTAAATGTAAACAATTATTACAAAAATATCGAATATATTTAAAGTTTTTCTTCAAAATAGCCGATAACATGAACAAAAGGACTACATGTTACTAAATTAATTGAAAGGCAAAAGTTACACGAATGGGACTGGCAGCATCACAAGCGAGATTTCTAGCAATCACAGCGCGTAAAACCGACTGTGAATTAAAGTCTACCCAACTGGCGCAGGATAAACTTTCTGTAACCAATGAGTTGACCGAAGCTACTGAACAATATCAGAGCTCCTTGAATGCTACAAAATTAATCTGGGATACAGACGGTTCAGGTTTGAATATGTATGAAGTTTCATACGATTTGTTGATGACTCCGTCTGCACTCAATATGTACGACCCGTATCTGGTAACAGACCCTTCAGGCAGAATTGCTCTGGACGCAAGACTTGCTGCAGCGGCAAGGAATGCAAAGATAGACCCTAAAGGCGGTACTACTGCATCTGAAGCTGGCAGAGAAGATTTTATAAATGCATTAGTTACAGCCGGTGCAATTACTGGCTCAACCGGTGCAACCATATTAGAGAATGCATATTCAGAATCTGCAGGTGTCGGCGGAATCCCGCTTGACAAAACTGCAGCTTATGCTGTTTCTAACGAAACTCTTGCTAATTATTTAAGTGATGAGGCATACAAATTAGATATTAAAGATGTTTTAGGCAAATTTGGCGAAACTGAATTTGCAACAGGCAAAAAAGGCGGCGTAAATATTGCTATAAACGGTAATGCAATGTCCAGTGTAGATTCAATGAAAGAATTAACCCTCGGCGATTTGTTACAAAACGAATATACTTTCCTTGCATCAGGCGGGGATAACCAAGGGGTTGCTCCTGGCAGTCAGAATTGCAAAGAGTTCATGAACGCTGTATTCGGATGCGAAAGCAGCGAAGATATTCTGGATTTAAGTCTTAACACCAATTCAATCTTTGGTAGAATAGCTACTATGTTAACAAACCTCTTAGGGATTGACGATGCAAGCTTAAAAGCTTTAGATTTTGCATATAACAAAATAATGCAAAGCTACACAAATCATAACAATGTTATTAATGCCGGCAAACCGGGTTCAACTACTTCGGCATATAATGACGCAAATGCAAAAGCGAATGAATATAACGCTGTTGTATACACATCAGATGAAGACTTGAATAAAAAAGAGAATGCTTACAACGCTGTTAACTTGACAAACCTTGTAAATTCATTCTTAACTTACTATGCACAGCAATTATCAAGCAGTGATTACTTAGTAAGCAGAATTGATGAAAGAAGTTATTACGTAACAGACGATGTTAACTATATGTACACATTGAGAAACGAAGAAGCTGTTACAGAAAAAGACTTATTAATCACTGACTTCTACAACTCATTATACAACAACATCTGTGCAAGCGGCTGGACAGGAGCATACGCAGATTATTTAGGCGATGAGGACTACTTCCAAAACGCACTGAAAAACGGTCAATTATTCGTATCAGTACTGGCAACAGACGGCTATTATTATCAGGAAGTTTACAACGATAACGGATATATGGTAGAAGTTACTGATGATGATGCTATTGCACAGGCTGAGCTTGAATTTGAAATAATCAAGAGCAAGCTCAATGCTAAAGAAGAAAAACTTGATATTGAGATGAAAAATGTTGATATGGAAATTTCTTCACTCACTACAGAATACGACACGGTTAAAAACCTTATCTCCAAAAATATCGAAAAAGTATTCACAATGTTCCAATCATAGCAACTTAATATTATTCACTATATATCTAACAACATTACGGCAGGCAGTCAATTTGACTAACCTGCCTTTTAATGTTTAAATAGCGGTATGAATTATATTTTTTACGGGTTGATAGTAATTTCAATAATAATAGGAGCGATAAACGGGCGATTGCAGGAGGTTGTCAATTCAATCCTAACGGGAGCAGAATTATCCGTCAAAGTCGCATTTTCCTTGATAGGAATAATGGCATTCTGGCTTGGAATAATGAAAATAGCAGAGGATAGCGGAATAGTTAACTTTATATCCAAATTAATCAAGCCTGTCACAAAAAGATTATTCAAAGAAATTCCGGAGGATTCGCCAGCCATCGGAGATATCGCAATGAGTGTTTCCGCAAACGCACTCGGGCTTACAAATGCGGCAACTCCTATCGGCATAAAAGCAATGGAAGAACTCCAAAAACATAATAAAGACAAATCCACAGCCTCCAATGCAATGTGTATGTTTCTTGCAATGAACACAGCAGGATTTCAACTAATACCTGCAACAGTTATTGCCGTATTGATAGGAATAGGATACAAAAACCCTACAGAAATTATTGCCCCGACGCTTCTTGTCACAACAATAGCATTTATATCGGCAATAATTTTAGCAAAAGTATTTGAAAAATTCTGGACACCGCAGCAGGATAAAACAGGAGGGGATACATAATGTTTCAGACAATAATGAATTTCCTCTCACTCTGGGCACTTCCTGCAATAATAATTGTTATCTTAACCGTTGCACTGTTCAAAAAAGTTCCGCTGTACGAAACCTTTACAGACGGAGCAAAAGACGGATTTAAGGTAGCGGTGAATATAATCCCGTATCTGGTAGCAATAATTGTCGGGATATCAATGTTTAGAGCCTCCGGCGCTATTGATATGCTGGGGCAGGCACTATCGGGGATACTGAATACGCTGAAAGTACCGCCGGAAGTTTTACCAGTAATGATAGTCCGCCCGCTTTCGGGGTCTGCCGCACTTGGAGTTTTTTCAGATATAGCGCACACTTTAGGGCCTGACAGCTATGCAACAAAACTTGCGGCGGTAATGATAGGCAGCAGTGAAACCACTTTTTACGTTCTGGCTGTATACTTTGGCGCAATAGGAATATCAAAAATCCGTTATGCACTGATAGTAGGGCTTCTGGCAGATATTATCGGATTTGCCGCAGCAATTTTGGTGTGCCGCTGCATGTTCTAGCTGCATCAGCCCAGCTCTGGGTAAATTCTTTATACTCATTCGGCACTACCGTTTTAATCAAAACAGCATAATTTATATCAATAAAATTAATTTTTTGGACTCGCTCTACAACAAATTCTTGAGCGCCGCAATTATGGCAAAATTTTTCCTGCGGTACCACCTGACCATTTTTAATCATTGATTGCAGCTTAACTCCACAGCAGGCGCAGCGGGTAAGATACCACTGATTTTCAATTAATTCTCCGCAATCAGGGCAATAAGTAACATCTGAATCTACCGGCACTTTCTCGTGACAGCAATCTTTGTTTCCAAATAAAAACTCCATTAACATCATACTTTTCTTATAATGCTGAAAATCAAAAAGTCAACAAAATTACTTATTAAGCTGAAAAATATCAAAATTAAGCCTGAAAGCAATAAACAACCAGATCATATAAGGTATCTGCAAAACACCTAAAATAAATGAAATTTCAAAAAACACCCCGGTCATAACAATAACAGTCACGAGCAGAAAGAACAAATCCACGAGCGCCAAACCGATTTTTTTGTATTTAAAGAAAAGGGGAGTCCAGAGGAGATTTAAAATCAATTGGAGAAAGAAAAGAGGAATCCCAAAGAATTTTGCCAGACTCATCGGCTGAAAATAAAAAATTACAAAAGAAACACCCATCAAGACATACAGAAAAGTCCACACGGGGCGGAATATTTTTCTATCCGGCGCGTACAGGGGTTTTTGAATTTCATCATAAAAATCGAAGTCCATAATATAAATAATAAACTTTGAAAAATAAAATTTCATTCTACCAACAGACAATTCAAAGTTAATAATATGTACATAGTAAAAAAGCCCCCAGACTAATCATCTGAAGGCTCTGTAAATTAGGTGCTGGCAACGAGCTATCTTCCCAGGCGGTGGCCCGCCAAGTATTTTCACCGATGTGAGTCTTTACGACCGTGTTCGGGATGGACTCTGCCGAACAAAACCTGACTTAATGTCTGGTTTTGTGAGAGGGGGTGGTTTCCTCTTTTCTCCACTTAAAAAAGCCCCCAGATTAATCATCTGAAGGCTCTGTAAATTAGGTGCTGGCAACGAGCTATCTTCCCAGGCGGTGGCCCGCCAAGTATTTTCACCGATGTGAGTCTTTACGACCGT
>CALUVE010000020.1 GCA_944324135.1 Candidatus Gastranaerophilales bacterium
GGACCGGAGGGATTCGAACCCACGACCAAGGGATTATGAGTCCCCTGCGCTACCGCTGCGCCACAGTCCCAGAGTATATCTGTGAATTGGGATTTATTTGTGGCGGCGGTAGCGGCGCTACCTTTCCTCTCCTCAAACGTGACATTTAGTCACGTTATCGTCGGCAGAGTGCCACATCCCAGAATATTTAGTTGTCAAATAGGGATTAAGTTGGCGTCAGTATCGCTACCTTTCCTCTCCTCAAACGATATAGAACGTTCTATCTTGGATTTGCTTTGTGCTCGGACAGTTTTGCCTTTTGAACTTCGTTCAAGCCGGCTCAATGTCCTCGCTATCCGGACTAACTTCGTTTCGTCCGTCCGCAAATCCGCTCGGCAGAGTGCCACATCCCAGAATATTTAGTTGTCAATCTAACATATTTTTAGCACTGCGTGCAGTTGTTTCTGTAGGTCAGGCACTGCCTGACATTATTTGCGCTGACGCACTTTATAAATCTATCATCAAAAATATAAAAAATCAAGAGGAATTCTTTGAGATTTATATATATGTTTGTCAAAACCACGTCATACTGAGCGACAGCGAAGTATCTAAATAAGAAAGATTCTTCGGGCAAAAGCCCTCAGAATGACAGATTTTTTATAGTCAAAGCCTCCACAATAGTAAATTTTTACAGATTAACTGTTTCTCCGGAGATTTCCGTGTTAGCACCTACAATCTGGGAAGAAATGTCACGGCGGATTGTGGAATTTGATGCTATGACGCAATTTTTCAGGGTTGTATTATCGGCTATAGTGACGTTATTCCAGAGAATGCAATTTTCCAGAGTAACATTTTTCCCTATGACGCATCCGCTGCCGAGTGTGGAGTTCCCGATGAATTTTACAGACATAGGCAGGACACTTGCTGAAATATAAGCGCCGGTTGGCGTTTTAACAATTGGAGCATGGTTAAAGGTATAATGTTTGTTGAACAAATCCTGTACAGATTGCTGATACTGTGCAAGAGTGCCGATATCGCTCCAGTATTCAGAAATTTCAAACGTATTAATTTGTTTTTCATGCAAAAGCTGCGGAAAAACATTTTTTGCAAAATCACAGAAAGTATCTTCCGGTATATATTCAAAAATTTTGTAGTTAAAGATATAGATACCGGTATTAATGTAGTTACTTTTAGCATCTTGAACGGCGGGTTTTTCCTGAAATTCAGTGATGAAACCGTCAGAATCAGTAACGACAACTCCAAAGTGTGAGACTTCGTTTTTAGGGATTTGTTTAATCCCGATAGTCGCGATGGCATTTGAGTTTTTGTGAACCTGCAGCCCGCGGAGCAAGTCTACATTTGAGACTCCGTCGCCTGACAGCACGATAAAATCTTCATCTTCGTCAAAGAAATACTGGCATTTTTTTAAGCCGCCGGCAGTACCGGAGAGGGTATCTTCTTTGATATAATTAAAATTGATGCCAAAACTGTTGTTGGAATATCTTTCAATAATTTTATCGGCTAGGTAGTGAGTATTGGAGATAACACTTCTGACACCGATTTTAGCAAGGTATTCAAGGAGAATATCCATGACCGGTTTGTTAGCAATCGGGACGAGCGGTTTTGGGACAAGCTGTGTCAGCGGGTCAAGTCTTGAGCCTACGCCGGCTGCCATAATCATTGCTTTCAAATCGTGTTTCATGCCTCACTCCTTAATCAACATTTTATTATATTATGGCATGATATTTTAAGTTTGACAAGAATTTTTTAGGCAAAAGTCCTATGTTTATTGTACTTGACTTTTACATGCGCACGTTATACTATTGACATATCAGGTTACTTAATACGTTGATTATTTGGGTTAGATTTAAGTAATTATAAATAAGAGAGTGAATATATGAAGAGAACTATCAAGAGTCGCGTTAGAGAAGAGAAAGTGCTTAGTGATAAAAAAATGAAAGGACGCAGGCTCAGGGCGTTATGTACGGCGGTAATTTTAGGCAGCGTAACGCTGGGTGGTTTGTCTGCACACGCGGTTGATATTAGTAACCAGAGCGACCTGATAAATCCCGGTAATTATACTGACGGTTCAACTCTTAATATTCTAAATCCTATAAATTTAACAGATGCTGATTTTAGAGATAGTATCAGCGGTGCTGTAAAAGTTGTTATTGATGGCGGAAATAACAACGATATTACCGGTACAATTTGGGCATCAGATCAAGAGTCCGGCGATGATTCTCTCCAAACTGGACATTATACTATTCAGTCCAATGGCTCGGATGTAACATTCCAGAATATGAGCTGGAAAACCAATACAACAATTGATAATGATGGCCGTCCTTATTCCGGCAGAAACTGGTCGGTATTCGGCGGTGTTGTTCAAAATATGGCGGAGCTGGGAACTCTTAATATTACAAATTCAACGTTTTCTTCATCGCTTAATATTGAGCAGGTTCGCTCCGGTGCGGCTTTTGCACATTCTTATATCAATGGCGGAATAATTGATAATATGGGAACTGCAAATATTTCTGCTACAAATTTCAACAAGAACGAGATTCATTCGACTTCTGTAAGAGATACGTTATCTACAGCGGCAACGTCTGATGAAGCTATTGCCGAGGTTAATGGCGGATTAATTAGAAATGCTTATGAAAATAGTACAATGACAATTACAGGCGGTACTATTTCCGATAATACTGTTGCAGCGACAGCAGAAAGTCAAAGATGGAGTTTGCTTAGTGGTGATAAAATATTTGCTACTATACACGGCGGCATGATATATAATGTCGGCAATCTTGAGATTAAGGGTGTATCAATCACAGATAATACTGCCGGTGCGATAGCTAATAATAATGCAGGCCGCGGCGAGAGTGTGGCGAATGCTTATGGCGGTGTGTTCTACAACGAAGGTATCCTGACTATCGGAGATGATACAAAGATTAGCGGCAACCAAGTATTTTATACCATGGAAGACAACGGCTCCGCTGAAGCTCTCGGTGGTGCCATATATAATACGGGAACGTTAAATCTCGGAGACGTAATATTTTCAAATAACCTACATCAGGATGAAGCTCTGAATGATATTTATACAACTGCGAATTCGGTGATTAAAGTGACAGGCAGAGCTGAAATCGGCAGCGGTCTTCAATCCGCTGACAATTCTGCACAAATTAATATCCAAAACGGCGGTAATCTTGTACTAGTAGGCAAACAAACTCTTGCTGACGGTACAGAAACAGTCGGAAATAACGCCGGGTATACTGGTGCTCTCAATGTTGCACAGGGCGGTATTTTGACTCTCAAAGGTACTGAAGAAGCGGACACTCTCGCTGCTGCCCTCACAAAAGCAACTAACAAAAGCTGGGAAGTTGGTTCCGGTTTAGCTTTTGATATTGAAAATGACATAGCGGCACGCCCCGGACAGGACAACCCTCCTGTAGCGCCTGATGCCACAATTTCTGCAGCTGATATTACAAATATTCTCGGTAGTGATGCTAAAAATGTTGATATTTATAAACTTGGCGACAACTATATCACTTTTAGTGATGATTACTCTTCTGTCGGACGCAATGTATATGTAAAAGACGGTACAATGCGCTTTTTCATAGAAAATAATGACACTGAGGGCGGCGGTGAAAAATATTTCAACGGAGGTAATGCAAATACTTACATCTCTGACGGCGCGAAGTTCATCTTTGAAATCTCAGGTGAAGAAAATGATACTACATTCGCCGGCAATCTCATCAGTGAAGCGGTAGCAGGTGAAAAAGATAAAGCAGAGTTCCAAAAAGCAGGTGATGCAACCCTGACACTTACCGGTGACAACCGTGCTTTCAACGGAGAGGCTGTTGTTGAATGGGGCGAACTCGTTATTGACGGTAACAAATCTTTCTTTGGTGAAAATGCCAGTATCGTCGTTGACTGTCAGCGGAATTTTTCCGGTGATACAGGTATGGCAAGCCTTACATACAACAATGTAGCAGGCGGTGAGTTTAATCAGAATATTACACTTAAAAGTAAGGGGATACTCTCTATCAACGGCGCAGACAGAGGTGATAGCAATGCTATTACCATAAATGATACAATCACCTCAGATGATACAAATAATGTTATCAATTTTTCCGGTGCTGATTATACGTTGAATACAAATTTGGGTTCAGGACAAAACCTTAATTTTTCAAACGCAGGTATTACTCTCGGCAGCGGGGTTACATCTTTAGAACATGCAATTACGCTTGCTTCAGGTTCTACTTTGAATCTGGCTGACGGTACTGCTAATAAATATACATTTGGTGATGTAACTCTTAAAGATGCTACTAATAATGCAACGTTAGATATCAACCTTGACGGAGCTTCTGATGCTATTGCTGTCGGTGGAAATTCAACAGGTGTTCTGAATATCGCTGGTTTGAAGTTTTCAGGTACAGGCGGCGGTGCTATACAAAAAGAAATAGAAGTTATCACAGGCAGCAATAATTTGACATTTGATGCAAATTATAAAGATACCTATGATTCAGGCGTTTACGTATATGAGGTTACAACAAATGGCGGCAGCCTTTCTCTTATTGCAAGCGCTATTTCTGCTAACGGTTTGAAATATCAAAACCACTTTGTTGATAGAGATAGAACATTTACATTTGTTGGAAATTCTCTGTACACAATCGCAGAAGACTTGGAAAACACTCAGAAAGGCAACTTTACAGTTTCCGGTAAGAATGAAGACCCAGCAGATAGTCTAATTTCCGGCGGAGACAGCCATTCGTTCTTTGAAGTCAGCACAGATACAACTCTCACTCTTGAAAATTTGACTATTCAAAATGCACTTGCATCAGTGGAGGCTGCCGGTACTGAGGGTGCATCGGCAAATGAAAACGGTGCTGTTGTGAGTGCGACCGGCGGAACAGTAAACCTTAACAATGTAGCTTTAAAGGATAACCACGCTGATGGTAACGGCGGCGCGATTTACGCAGCGGGCAACGCTATTATTAAGGGAACATCTGTTAATCTTTCGGGTAACACTGCAGACGGTCAGGGCAGCGCAATCTATGCTCAGGAGGGCGCACAAATTACCCTTGAGGATTCGGTTATCGACGGAAGTGATTATGTTATCTACAACAATGGCGCTGCAATAACTTTGAATGACACTAGTGTTTCCGGAACTGACAGCAAAATTTACAATAGCGGTACATTGAACATTAATTCAGTTGACAAGAATGTTATCACTTCAGCTATTGAAAACGCCGGTACTTTGAATTTAAGCGCTGCTGCTGATAAGGAGCTTTCTATATCAGGCATTACAGGAACGGGTGCTCAAAATGCCAATAACATCATTAATGTAAACAGTGATGCCTCAAAAACCGGCAGAGTCGAACTCGGTGATGTTTCAAAATCAACACTCGCTGTAGGAAATGGTACTGCAGAGTTAGGAGCGCTTTCTGATGTTGATTTGAGCATTAATAACGCTGCTGTTGCTGAACATATCAGCGGTAATATTACTGACGGCTCAATTACAATAGCTCAGAGTGCAATATTAAAAGAACTCGGAGCGGCTGACACTACAATTTCATCTGTGCTCCACGGTTCAGGTACTATCCAAAAGGATGGCGCATCAACACTTACTCTTTCCGGAAGCGGCAACGGTGCGGATTTTGCAGGCGATATTAATGTAAACGGCGGAAAACTTGTTTTCAATCAGGCTTACGGCTTGAATGCCGGTTCTGATGTTAATATCAAGAATGCAGTTGTTGAATATACTACAGCTAATGCAACACTTTCTAATGATACACTTGCAAATATCAACCTCAACGGTGATGCTCAATTTACGGTTGACGCGAACGGAGCCACTGTTACTATTGCTGACAAGTTCTGGACTGCTAAAGATGAAACAACTAATAACAATCTGAATTTCAACGACGGTGCGTACAACCTCGGGTTCAGCACTGCAGGGCTTGCTGATGTTTTGAACTTTACGGATGCAAATATCACGCTTTCTCAAGCTGCTAACGGCTCTATCACGATGAATAATTCAACACTTGACTTGTCAAACAGACATGACGGTGATAATTACACATTTGACAATCTCAATGCAACTCAAGGTCCAAATAACATCTCTCTTGATTTGGATTTGTATGTTACTCAGGATAGAAACCCTATCGCTGACACAATCAATGCAACAGAAGGCGTGGGAATCCTTAATCTGACAAAAGTGTTTATCACAAACGATAACGGTCAGATTTTCAGATTTGAAGATAAAAATAAAATTCAGGTTATATCTGGTAATAATGATTTAAAAATTGCAACAGCTGATGATATGGAGCTTTTGAGCTGGGCAACTAACGTATATAAATACCAGATTAACTCAGCAATGGAACAAAAAGGTATTGAAATCAGCTACGGCGGACCATCTTCAACCGATACACTGCGTGACCTTAATATTTATAACAGCGGCGAACAAGGTATGAACAACCGCGGCTTCAACTTTGTTATTGATGACAAAAGCAACAGCTACAATATTTACCGTGATTTGGATACAACAACAGAGGGCAACTTCACGATTATCGGCGCTGTTAATGGTAACGGTTCAAAAAGTGTTCTGTCCGGAGAGTTGAAAGATTTGGTGTTGGATGCTGGTACTGTTGCAAACAGACTTGATTATAATGAAGATAATAATAAATACACTTACAAAAATGCTGACGGTTCACCTGACAGAACATTTGATGCTTCTTTCGTAACTGATACTGCGGATGGCGGCAAAATTATCAAGGTTGAGGCTATGTCAGACGGTGATACAAACGGTTCGTTCTTTGAACTAACTAATGCTACAAACCTTGAAATTTCTGATGTTATAATCAAAGATGCCTATCGCGGCGCAGGCGAGCTCGATGCAAACCGCTTTACTAAATACGGTTCTGTGATCTATGCAATGAATAAGGATGCTGTAGTCAACCTTTCTAATGTTGATTTCGTAAGCAACAATTCAGCAGCAAACGGCGGTGCTATAGGTAACGTATTCAGCAAAGAATTTAATATCACAAATGGCAGCTTTGATGACAACCATTCTGAAAAAGGACTCGGCGGTGCGATTTACACTGCTTTCAATATGAATATTAAAGATACAGACTTCGGTGTAAATGGACTGAATACTCATCAGGCTGGTGAGGCTAACGACATTTATATCGCAGGTAATACAGTTACATTTGAAGTATCTGATAAAAATACAAATACTATTAATAGCGGTATTGCAGGTGTAGCCGGAACTGTATTTGACAAAACAGGCGCCGGAACTCTCTTTCTCAACGGAAACAACGAGGATATGCTTGGGTCTCTTAAGATTTCCGCAGGTGAGGTTAAGTATACAGCAGACGGCAGTGAAGATTCATTCATAGGCGGCTCTACAGAAATTAATATTGACAGCAAACTTACTATGGATATCGCGAATTCTGCCGATATTCAAGGCCAGATTATCAATAATTTATCAGGTAATGGTCAATTGGTTAAAACCAATAACGGCACTCTCAATATGACCGGAGATAATCATTTGTTTACAGGTACAATGGCTATTGATGGCGGTAGCGTTGATTTTACATACGAAGCAGGTAAAAATATTTATATCGCAGGTCTTACTGATATTGGCGAAAATGGCATTCTGAATTATTCAACAGATTCAGAAATCACACTTTCCAACGTTAGCGGCACAGGTCTTTTGAACAAAAACGGCTCAGGTAATTTGAATTTCAATTATATGACAGATAACGGTGGAAAATTCAACGGTACTGCCTACGCAAACGAGGGAACTTTGACCGTTAATGCTTATCCGGATGCAGCTGATGATAACGCATTTGATTTTAAAATGGTTGCAAACGGCGGCGACATTGTATATAACGCAGTAGCCGGACAAACTTACACTCTTGACAGTAAGTCAAACATTTCGTTCTCAGGCAATAACAATACTATAACTTTCAATAACGGTATTTACAACCTGAACGGCAGTATCAACGGATTAAATGATACAAATACTATCGCTTTCAGCGGTTCTGTTGATACTCCGGCTCAATTAATTCTCGGACAAAATAAATACGATACTGGTATTTACAGTATCATTGGCAATACGATTATTGATTTGCAAAAATCTGATAATAATACATTTAATACCTATGAGTTTTCTAATTTGAATATCGCAGACGGTGCAAATGCAGAGTTAAAAGTAGATTTGGAATTTAATTCAACCGCAGAAGGCACAATTCAAAATTCTGATGTGCTTGTTTCAAATGGCACAGGCGGTGTGATTTCTGTTACTGACCTTAATTTGAGCAAAGTGTATGACTGCGGATTGAACAACCCGATTGAATTTGCAATACTCGGCGGTAACTTAAAACTGGATGAAAACGTAACACCGACTTCATGGGCTACAGATGTTTATAATTATAATATTTCGGTCGGCGAAAGCGGACAATCTATTATCTTGGAGGCTGTTTATGCAGCTGATGAAAATTCCCTCCGTGCTCAAAATATACATAACGGTCAGGAAGGTACAAGAGGCTTCAGTTTTCAAAGCCAGCAGAAGGACCTTTATGTAATCGGAGATCACCTCGGAGAAACCGCAGGCGGCACTTTCACTGTCAGCGGGAAAAATGACGGAAATAATAATATAATTTCACACATTTCCGGTGATACTGATAATGATGGCTCAGGCGATTATTCAATGTTTGACCTTCAGAATAAAACTGATTTACGTCTGAATGACCTTGAGATTTCTCACGCCGCAACGGACGAAAACGGCTCTGTTATTAACCACCAGAATAGCGAGGCTGTTTCTACTATTTCAAACGCATATATCCACGACAACACTTCCGGTGATAAAGGCGGTGCGATTTATGCTAACGGACAGATGAACCTGACAGATGTAAAATTTGAAAACAATGCCCACGCTGACGGTGCTAATGATATTTATATTGACCAAAATGCCACTGTAAATTATAACGCCGCATCTGCGGATAAAAACTCTATCTCAAGCGGTATCGCAGGCAATGGAACGTTGTATAAAACCGGCGAAAATGAACTGAAACTTTCAGGTAACAATGAAAACTTCACCGGTAATCTCGTTGTATCAAACGGTACTTTGAACTTTGACCAAAATTCCGGAAATGACACTTATATCAAAGGTACAACAACAATCGCTGACGCTGCTAATGTTGTTATCAATACTGATTTAGAAGAGATTACAACAGGCGCATTTGCCGGCGGTGCAAGTTCAACAATCACAAAAACAGGTGATTATGATATTACGCTCTCAGGCGACAATTCACAGTTCAAAGGTACTGCAAATATTAATGCCGGTAATGTCATCTGGAATACCGATGATGCAACATTCTTCGGCGGCAAAACAAATCTTGCAAAAGAAGAATACGGTATTGTTATCGAAGGTACTAAAGACGCCCAATTATCAAATATTTCAGGTGTAGGTACAGTAGGTAAAGATAATTCCGGTACACTTGTTCTCTCAGGAGACAACTCAGACTTCCACGGCAGTCTTGCTGTTAATCAGGGGACTCTGGCAATCGCTGCAGGCACTCAATTAGGTAATCTTAATACCGGTGCTTTCGGTAACGGTACTTCTATCAATCTACAAAATACTGCCGCTGTCGAAAACGAGGATGGTAGCTGGACTACTAATCCAAATCCGGCAAGTATCGAGAACCTTAACTTTGAAACACTGGAAATTGACGGTGATGTCAGCCTATACTTGGATGTTGATTTAGCAAAAGAACAAGCTGATAAAATCTCCGCAGATAATGTTACAGTTAATAACAACGGACATCTTGTAATCGGTCCTGACGGTATCAACCTTGTAAGTGATGCACTTGTTAAAAATGTTTCTACCCAGATTGTTTCCGGTAATATAGCTCAGTATGTAATGCTTGACGATGCAGCCAGAACTGCTATGGGTCCTATTCAGAAATATATGGTTGATTATGCAAACGGTTACTTGAGTTTTGCGGCTCAGGGCGGCAATACTCCATCTTACGGCGACGTCAACCCGGGTATTATGGCATCTCCTGTGGCTGCCCAACTCGGCGGATATCTTGTCCAGTTGCATTCTTACGATGAAGCTTTCCGCAATATGGATATGTATATGCTGATGACAAAAGAACAGCGTCAGGCTATGAAAATGAAAAACCAAATTGCATCAGCCGCTAAAAATTCTAATATAGTATTAGACCCGACTGTATCACGTTATGAAAATAAATCTGGCTGGTTCAGACCGTATGCAACTTTTGAAAATGTTTCACTTGATAACGGGCCAAAAGTTTCTAACGTAGCTTACGGTTCATTCTTCGGTGCTGAATCCGAAATGTATGACCTCGGTCACGGATGGGACGGTATCTGGAGTGTTTATGGCGGTTACAACGGTTCGCATCAGGCTTATGACGGCGTTGGTATCTACCAGAACGGCGGTACTCTCGGTATTGTCGGTATGGCTTATAAAGGTAACTTCTTTACAGGTTTGACAGCAAATACCGGAGCAAGTGTCGGCGAGGCTCAAACAGGCTTTGGTCAGGATAACTTCACTATGTTGATGGCAGGTATCGCATCTAAATCAGGTTACAATGTTGAATTTGCTAAAGGTAAATTAATTATCCAGCCAAACTTCACAATGTCTTATTCTTATGTAAATACATTTGATTACCACAGTGCTGCAGGTGTTTCAATCAGTTCTGATCCGCTGCATGCCATTCACCTTGAACCGGGAATTAAGGTTATAGGCAACCTGAAAAACGGATGGCAGCCTTATGGCAGCGTAAGTATGATTTGGAACATAATGGATAACACACAATTTATGGCAAATCAGGTTTATCTCCCTGAATTAAGTGTCAAACCGTTTGTAAAATACGGTGTCGGTGTAAGAAAATCATGGGGTGAAAAATTCACCGGATTCTTCCAGACATACATCACAAACGGCGGCAGAAACGGTGTGGGCTTGCAGTTAGGTTTCCGCTGGATGCTCGGCGACAAATCTTCAAGTAAAAAGACAACCAGCCAGACCCCGCAAAATAAAAAAGTGATTAAATCAATGAAATAATTCAAAAAGAGCCGGTATTTACCGGCTCTTATAATTTGCATTTTAAGCTGAAAATAACGCGGCTATTGACTAAAACTATCTGTTTTGCTAAAATTAAAACGAAATTTGGGTTTGTAGCTCAGTTGGTAGAGCAGTTGACTCTTAATCAATTGGTCGAGGGTTCGAGCCCCTCCGGACCCAATTTTTATTATATTAGACAATATTTTGAGCCGGGTAGGCTCTTTTTTGTTGGATAATGTTCATCAAAGTTAAATTACTAGCAAAAATTTTTCTTGATGTGGTTTAATGTTATGTATGAAAGTATTACCGGTATATTTAAATTTTACAAATCACCCCGCTGTATATAATACTCCGGCCCGTAAGAATATAGCTGCTGCAAATGACAGTACCAATACAACTATTCTGCCGGCTTTTTACTATCAGCCGGTTAGTTTTAGCGGTAAAGAAGAAAAGAAAGAAGCTTTGGTTAATGACTTAAAAGCTTTGAAAAATCTGCATTGCCCGTATTGCGGAACCAAAATGTTTTCTTCTGACGAATTTCAGGCGGCGCAGGATAATGTTGAGAAAATAACTACTGTTAATGATTTGTTTAAATACCTTGATAAATATGAAGAGTATATAAATCCGCGATTTAAAAATATTGTTGCCGAAGTAAAACGTGCAGGATATGCAAATTACAGCCGCACTCCGGATGATGTTCTCACTGTCTGTAAAACGAATATGCAGCAAAAAACAGAGTATGTTTATAAATCTATGCTCGTAAATCTTGATGATATTATAAATAACGGTAATCTTGATGAGCACGATAAAACTATTCTCTCTGATTTTAGAGACGAAGCTGCTACAATTAATGATTATGTTCCTAAACGGGTTGGAATTTATAGAGAGTTTTCAAAAACTTTGAAAAATTGTGTTTCGGAAATGTATTCGCGCGAAAAAAATCAAATTTATCAGCGGTTAAATAGTCCGGTGAGAGACGTGTTTGTTGATGAAAATTTGTTTTCTCAGCCGTATGGAGAAGAGACTTCCTTAACTAAAATTTTTCTGAGAAATCTACTCCGGTATTCAAGGTCTGATATCCACAATGTAAGCGAAAAAGCTCCTGATGGTATTGATAATATTATGCTTAGCTGTAAACATTGTTATGTTACCGGCAAAGGGCTTCATAGCAAAGATCTAAAAAGACAGAATTATTACAACCACATATATGAATTATGCGGTGCCGCTCTCGCCGGTGATTTACACGAAAATCGTTCTTACCCTATACTTTTGCAAAACAATGTTATAAAAAATTATAACAACAGATTTGTGCCGGATAACTTTCAGCCCGATTTGCGTGCTCTTTTGAAAACAACCGGTATAAAACCTCCAAAATATGTTACTTTCCCTCTCACGGACGTTCCGGGTATCTGCTGTGCTTCCTGCGGGCAAAAAACAATTACTCACGACCAAAAAGCCAAAATCTTTACTGAAATTAATGATGCAGAAACTATGCCGGATTTGTTGGGCGTTCTTCATAAATATCATGATGTTATAAAACCGAAATATAATATTTTAATTCAGGAATTTGAAAATAATCTCCACAGACACAGTTTTGATACTGAATCTAATATGGTTAAACTGTTGAAAGTTTTTGTGTATAAAAATTTGCAGGATACTCTCACGGAAAATATGAGAAAAGTGGAAGATATTACGGATAACTATAATCTTCAGCCGTCTGAGTCCGCTGCTGTTCGCAAATTTATCTCAAAAGCAAATGCAATATCGCTTAATATGAATCCCGATACTGTATTTCCGCTGGATGATTATCATGATATTCTCTCTGAGCTTGTCGGAAAACTCAGCCGTAACGCGCGCCGTGAAATTTGGGAAGCGTGTTATCAGAATATTGTTGAAGACTACTCCCGCCAGATAGTTCTTATTCCGCCGGAATCTCTTTCTTATAAAGGTAAATCAGATTTGAAAGTAATGGCTGAGTATATTTTTACGCATTCACAGGCAACGGTCGATCATCTTGATCCAAAGTATAAATATAATGCGGAGCGCAAAAATAATAACAGAAAAGGATTCCCTGAAAATAAAAATCAAAATCTTGTTGTTATGTGTAAGGATTGTAATAACAGTAAAAGTTCAACAGAACTCCGCCGCTGGGTTCAGAAACATCCGGAAATGATTAGGAATATGGAAAAATACATCATGCAGGTTAAACAATTGCGTAAGGATAGAATTATCGGGCAAAAATTTGAATTTTATCCGTACGAAGTGGCAGCACAGTTTACGCGTTTGACAGGCATTGATTTATCAACAACCGGAAGTAAATAATTTATGAAAGTAAATGATACAACTAAAAAAATTGCAATAAGTACAGCTATCGCCGGAAGTTTCGGAGTACTATACGGCGGTGTCCGAAGTGTGTCAAAATCAATGGGCAAACTGGAAAAAGAATTTATGAAAAACATCAAGCCCGAGTATTTTTCTTATCTTAATTCTGATGAAATTCTTTCTGTACAGAAACTTTTGAATAAAGGTTTGTCAACGGAAGAACTTAATATGTTTTCCCGTATCTGGAAAATCCCTGATAAAAAACAGTTTCTCAAAGAAGCTCTTGATATTTATTTGGACGGTACAGGTTATGAACATATTAAACCTGGTTTAACTTTTGAAAATTCACAGAATGACGGTGGCTGGTTGTGGAGTAATTTTAATATTAATATTTCTAATGTCGAAAATTATTCTAAAGTAAGAATCCTATCAGTCCTCAGGCATGAGATTGAACATTACAAACAATTTGTTACGATGTTGAGAACTGAGGGTATCGGTACGGATGAAATATTTGATTTTGAAATGAAAGACATGTTCAACAAGGCAAAAAAATCAGATCACTTTAAAGACATGAGTGATGAAGAAATAAAAAATTTGTTGAACTTCCATTATGGTCAGCTTAAAGAGATATTTTACTTACGGCAGCAGATTGCAGAATTATCTTTCGGCAAAATTCCGGCAAATTCTCCTGAAGGGCAAAAAGCGCGTGATTATTTTGAGGCAAACAAAAATTATGTGCGAGTTAACATTTTCTCAAGCGATGAGGATGTGGCAAAATACGAGGGGAATCTCCTTGAAAAAGAAGCGTTTGCGGTCGGTGGTGATACTGCTGAAAAATACAGAAAGTTTATATTAGCGCTTATTGAAAATAAAAAATCTAATCTTCAGTAAGATATTCAACCATTTTTTTTGCGAACGGATGTTCTTCCTCCATACTTGATATTTTTATATACCGGAGGTGTTTATTATAATTTTCTTCGGTCGGGTTTTCCTTGTAGAGTTTGAATCGTGAAAGTATATTTTCAGCCTCTTGCACGGTAATTACTTCTGTATCTTTAGCTTTTGTATATATTTCAATTGATTTATCAACAATTTCTATAGTTGGTTTGTCAAATCCGATTTTTCTTTCGTTTGCATAAAGTTCATTATAGAGATTTAAAAGGTTAGATGTCTTTTCGTCTAAAGCTAGTTTTTCTTTATTTTTTGTGAGCACCTCAAATAGTTGTTTTGTCGATAAATATTTGATGTTTGTAATAGTTCCGAAAAATTGCTGTTTTCTTCCGCTTTCCAATGATAAGTTTAAGTAATAGTCAAAACTCTTTGGCATATCGTAAATATCTCGCGGAAAATAAATTTCAAACCATTCACAGCAGTCTTCAGGATTATTAACTTCTGTTATACTTTTCATTATTGTATGGAATGCGTCATCACTGTATTCGCAATTTTTGTTTCTGAATATCTCGAGAACTTTTTCGTAATTTTTTTCTTTGCCTTGAAGTATGATTTCCGTATTTATAAAATATTTTTTGACCCATTTCTGGTCAAATCTATCATCGGCTCTTTTGAGCAGATTAAATGCTTTTTCTTTGTTCTGTGTGTTGTAGTAAGCCTTTGCCATTTCTGCTATCATTGACGGTTCGTTGACTTCAATAGAGCGACCTTTTTGGAAAATTTCTTCCATGTATCGCTCCATAAGCTCGACATAGGTTTTATCATCAATTTCGTTGCGGTATTCGCGTTTGAAAGTAAGAACTCTGCTCAGGTTTGTAAGAGCCTTTCCATCTGCCAGTCTGTGAGCTTTGATAATCTCTTCAGTATTATCGTTGTAAAATTTGGAAGCGATTTCATTTCCGTATTTATCATTTATGACTTCTCTCGCCTGCTGGAGGGTATCATCTACCAGATTTTCAAGAGGTTTGTAGACCGGAACTTCAGGTTTTTTGAAGAGTTTTCTGGCAATAAATCCGCGGCCTGCAAATATCATTATTCCGCTGAGCGTGATAATGCCGGCTGTGGCAAGCTGTTTTTTTTCTGTTTTGGAAAAGTTGAAATTTTCGGTAGTTTTTTTCTCAGATTGAATTTCCGGCTGTTTTTTGGCAGGTTGTTCCGGTGCTGTATATAATGTTGGTTTAGAAAATTGTGAAAATATTTTATTAGTGACTGGCATATTTGTTTAAAATCTGTAAAAAAATTTTTTTGTTATTTTTATCTTAACAAAAAATTGATTTATATATATTATTATTTTATTATAAAATAGGATTACTGGGAGAGTTTTTATGAAGAAATTGCTGGATGTTATTGTACCTGTTTATAATGAAGAAGCCTGTATAACAGAGACTATACAGCGGCTTTTTAATTTAAGAAATCTTTTGATAGATGAGCTGGATGTGAATTTTATTTTTGTGAACGATGGTTCAAGGGATAAGAGTTTAGATATTTTGAAAAATTTTGCTTCAAAATATCCTTTTGTGAAAGTTATTGGTTTTTCAAGAAATTTCGGGCATCAGGTAGCTGTCACAGCAGGGCTTGATTATTGTAAAGGAGATTATGTTGCAATAATTGATGCTGACCTGCAGGACCCGCCGGAGTTAATCAAGGATATGTATTTGATGTCAAAAGACGGCGGGTATGATGTAGTTTACGGAAAAAGACTCAAGCGTAAATCGGAAACTATCTTTAAAAAATTTACTGCGTTTGCATTTTACCGTTTGTTAAATTCACTTTGTCAGATTGAGATACCGACAGATACCGGTGATTTTCGCCTAATCACACGGGAGGTCGTAGAGGCTGTAAAATCAATGCCGGAAAAACACAGATTTATCCGAGGAATGGTTCCGTGGGTCGGATTTAAGAGTGCACCTTTGTTTTATAACAGAGATGAAAGATTTGCGGGTGAGACAAAGTATCCGTTATCAAAGATGTTAAAACTCGCTTTTGACGGAATTTTTTCATTTTCGGTGAAGCCGTTGAAATTTATTACGGATGCAGGAATTGCCGTTTTGGTTATGGCTTTGGCGGCATTTTTAGCGGGAATTATTTTCAGATGTCCGATTTCTGTTATTTCGTCTGTAGTTTTATTTGTCGGCGGTTTGCAGCTGATTGCGCTCGGGGTTATTGGCGAATATGTTGGAAGAATTTTTGAAGAGTCAAAGAACAGACCTTTGTATATAGTGAAAGATAAAATTAATTTGTAGGTGATTTATGGGAAAGATAAGAAGTTTTATACAGAATAAACCGGAGCTTGCTTGCTTGACAATCCTCGGTATATTCTGTCTTATATTTTTATTTGCAGGATTGAATTCATACCCGCTTGTTGACGTGGATGAAACCAGATACGCTGTTATGGCAAGAGGGCTTATAGGGTCAGGCGATTGGAGCATACTAATGCTGAACGGTACGCCGTTCACGGAAAAACCCCCGTTATTCTTCTGGATGGCAGCTTTATCTATCAAATATTTAGGCTTTAATGAATTTGCAGTACGTTTTCCGACGGCAATTCTTGCGACATTAATCACTTTTTTCACATATTATGTCGGAAAAACTATCATTTCCAGAAAATTCGGGATGTACAGTGCTTTGATTTTACTTTCTACTGTATTTTTCCTGATGCTTGCGCACGTTGCTATTCTGGATATGACGTTTACTGTATTTTTGACAGCTGCAATTTATTGCGGTTTTTTGACAAGTTTTTGTAAAGAGGAACATAAAAAATTATACTGGCTGGGATTTTATGTTTCAATGGGTTTGGCTTTTCTTGCAAAGGGGCTGCTTGCTCTGGTGATTCCTGTTGCTGTTATCGGGCTTTACAGACTTGTTAGCGGTGGTGTTAAGGAAATTTTTAGACCGCTGAATATTATTCTGGGATTTATTGTATTTCTGGCAATAATTTTGCCGTGGCATATTCATATGTATCAGGTTTACGGATACAGATTTATTTATGATTATTTTATTCTTCATCATTTTGAAAGACTGGTGAATGCTGAAGAGCTTGGAAAAACAAGACCGTTTTTCTATTTTGTACCGGTGTTTCTGGTTGGATTTTTGCCGTGGTCTGTACCGTTTGTTATTTTTCTGGTCAAAAAATTCAAACGTTTTGTGAGGAGAATTGAGACTAAAACTCTCCATTTTACGTTTGATACGAATGAGAGAAAATTAATTTTGTTCTCGGCAATATATTTTATTCTGGTATTTTTGCTGTTCAGTGTGGCAAGCGGAAAACTGCCGACATATATTCTGCCGGTATTTCCTGCAGCATCAATGCTTACGGCTCTATTTTTCTACAAAAAGCCGATGGATTATTTCACAGCAAGTATTATAGTTGCACTTCTTGCCAATTTCATAATGGTAGGGATTGTATTCGATAAAATTTATTCAGGCGGAATGGATGAGCTTGTAGAATACGCGGAAATGGCGCAGGAGGACAACAAAAAGCTTGTAACTTTTGATATGCCGGTTAAGCCGAGTGTCCTGATTAATTACAGAGAAAAGGTGGATTTCATAACCCAGCGCGACTTTGAGGAACTGGATGAAAAGCTTGATTTTGATAATGATTGTTATGTAATTATGAAAAATAAACACATGAAAGATGACGATTACAAAAACGAACTGATGAAACATTTGATTAAAATCAAATCAGGCGACAAGTATACAATCTACGCAGAACCTTAAAGGGTGTGCGTTGTCGGATTAGTAAATCCGACCTACATTACTAAATATAAAAAACTCGTCATACTGAGCGTCAGCGAAGTATCTAAAAAAGATTCTTCGGGCATAGCCCTCAGAATGACGGATTTTTTAATAATTTGTTATATTCCATCAAAAAGGAGGCAATTTATAAATTTTGCCTCCTTTTTTTATAAATCAAAATATTTAGACTTTTGCGAGATGGTGATTTTTAAAATCTTCGTAAGCGATTTTCAAACCGTCTTTCATATTAGTTTTTGCGCTCCAGCCGAGAGCTTTCATCCTTGATACATCCATTAATTTGAGCGGAGTACCGTCAGGTTTTGATGTATCATATACAAGTTCGCCCTCATAGCCGACAGTTTCTTTTACAAGGTTAGCGATTTCTGAAATCGGCATATCAAAGCCTGAACCTATATTGATAAATTCTCCGATATCTTTGGCGTCTTTGTTTTCCATAAGGAAAACAACAGCGTTTGCAAGGTCATCGGAGAAGAGGAATTCTCTTCTTGGTGTGCCTGTACCCCAGACCGTAACTTCTTTCAATCCCTGTTCTTTTGCTTCGTGGAAACGGCGTATCAGCATCGGGACAACGTGAGCATTTTGCGGGTGGTAATTGTCGTTCAGTCCGTACAAATTGCAAGGCATAACAGACATATAATTTGTTCCGTATTCGCGGTTATATGCGTTGCAGAGTTTTATCCCGATAATTTTTGCGAGAGCATACCCCTCATTTGTTTTTTCCAGATATCCGGAAAGAAGATGATCTTCTTTCATAGGCTGCGGAGTTTCGCGGGGGTAGATGCAGCTTGATCCAAGAAACAGTAATTTTTTCACGTCGTTTTTGTAAGAATTTTCGATTATATTATTTTGGATTTTCAAATTCTCCAGCATAAATTCAACGGGATAAGTATTGTTTCCGTAGATACCTCCGACTTTTGCCGCTGCAAGTATAACCCAGTCAGGTTTTTCTTGTTGGAAAAACTCTGCGACCGCGTCACTGTCTGTCAAATCCAGTTCGCTATGGGTTCTGCAAACAATATTTGTATAACCTTTTCTTTCAAATTCTCTTTTTATAGCACTTCCGACCAGTCCTCTATGTCCGGCTATGTAAATTTTAATATTTTTATCCATTTTTATACCTCTTGCGGAATAAGTACTTTATATCCCTTTTCTCTTAAAACTTTTTCTTTTTTAGCAAGTTCTAAATCCTCAGCAACCATTTCTTTGACTAACTGTTCCAGATTATATTTAGGCTGCCAGCCGAGTTCGCGTCTTGCTTTTGCGCTGTTTCCAAGCAGCAGGTCAACTTCTGCCGGTCGAAAATATCTCGGGTCTACTTCTATAAGCACTTTGCCTGTTGCTTTGTCAATACCTTTTTCGTCAACTCCTGTGCCTGTGAATTCAATATCAATCCCGAGTTCTTTGAAAGTCATTTTGCAGAAATCTCTGATAGAAGTTGTCACGCCTGTTGCAAGTACATAGTCCTGAGGTTTGTCCTGCTGCAGGATTCTCCACATCCCCTCAACATAATCTTTTGCGTGTCCCCAGTCACGTTTGGCGTCGAGGTTGCCGAGATACAATTTATCCTGCAAGCCTACTTTGATTTTAGTTGCAGCCATTGTAATTTTTCTTGTTACAAAAGTTTCTCCGCGGCGTGGAGATTCGTGGTTGAACAGAATTCCGTTTGCCGCAAACATACCAAAGCTTTCTCTATAGTTTACGCAAATCCAGTAGGCGTATAATTTTGCAACTGCATAAGGTGAGCGCGGATAAAACGGTGTGGTTTCACTTTGTATAGGTTCTTGTATAAGTCCGAAAAGTTCTGATGTGGAGGCTTGATAGAATTTTGTTTTCTTTTCAAAATTATTCATCCTGATAGCTTCCAGCAGTCTCAAAGTTCCGAGCGCATCACAGTCTGCAGTGTATTCAGGGCAATCCCAGGAAACTTTTACGTGAGATTGCGCCGCAAGGTTATAAATTTCATCCGGTTCAATGTCGTGTACAAGCCTTATCAGGTTTGAAGAATCTGACAAATCTCCGTAGTGCAGTTTGAAATTTGAAGTTTCGTGGATATCCTGATACAGGTGGTCAATTCTTGATGTATTGAAAGAAGATGCTCTTCTTTTCATCCCGTGGACTTCATACCCTTTTTCGAGCAGAAGTTCAGCAAGATAACTTCCATCCTGTCCTGTAATCCCTGTGATTAACGCTTTTTTCATTTTTATTTCTCCTGTTTAATATTATGTCAGTTTATGTTACCAGTAGCAGCCGCCTTCGACTTTTTCAGCGCCTTTGGGTTTTTCTGTTTCCAGCGGTCTTGTCCAGTGTTCGTTGATTAATTTCCCAATAGAATTATCATATTTATTTTCCCAGCGTTTGCCTGTGATTCCGAACAAAATCTGAGTAGCACCTCCCATATGTACAGCTTTTTTGCCAAGCATTTTGCAGTGATGAGCAAGGAATATTCCGTACGCGCCTGCTCCTATTATTGCTATATCAAAATCAATAGCATCAATTTGTTTTTTCATAGCATCCAGCGCATCAAACCAGTTTTCATACGGCAGGTTGTCTTTGTTATCAGCGATACTTTGAACCGGTTTCATAGTAATCAATTCGAAATCCGGCAGTGTGTCTTTATTTTCAAATAGCAATTTGTGTTTTTGATACTGTTTTTTTATAGATTCTTCAAACGGGTGAATGACCAGAACTTTTTTGTTTTCTAAAGCTTTTGACCACGGAAGTTTGCAATCAACAGGATTGATGCTGTCAAGAGTTACCAATCTGGCTTTTTCCGGCAAAAAGCTATTGCAAATCTCATCTTCTCCCTTTAAGTTCCATACTCCAAGTGCATCAATATCTTTAATAAGTGATAAAAATTCACTTGCAAATCTTGATAAATGGTAGTCATCACTCGGAAAAAATCCTGCGTTTAGAGACATTTGGGTTACGGTTTTCTTATCAAAGTGGAATTTTTTATTTCCGTGTTTTAAAAAATGATAAACGGTTCTAAGTTCAACGCCTCCGAATCTGCAGATTAGAGCAGGAGCGTCATTTTGAAGCAAATCATAGATAATTGCCTGGGCATCTTGATTTGCATATATATGTCTGATACCGTAATTATTACGTTTATTTTTATCAATAATATATTTTTTTCTGATTGTGTGTCTTATTTTTTTTGACGGAATAAAACAAGTTATTAAGTTAACAAAAAATTTCATCATTTATTTTCTCTTTTTCTTATTTATACCTATTACCTGTCTGATAATCGTAGAGCTTTCACCATTATAGTTCAGAGTTACAAGTTCGGCAAAAAATCTCAAGATAAATTTAAACATAAAACTTTGGATTCTATAAAAATGTTTGAAAATTAAATCGTCGTATTTGCGGTTGTAAACTATTTTATCTGGCAGATTTATGTTTTCTATTTCAAAATTCTGCTGGCTTGAAAGTAATTTACTTTTCTTTTTGCCTCTATAGTGAGTTCCATCAAATCCGGTGTTTTTTATAAGATTTTTGCAAGGATACAGGCAAACTCCACCGTGCTCCATAATATTCAAAGCCCACTGATAATCCCAGCTTTTTAATTTATTATTGTTATTTCTGTATAATATTCTCAGCCAGTATATTTGCCAGCTAATTTTATCAAAGGTGTTACGAATATTTTGTATATTATAATTATTCAAATCTGAATTAAAATATTTCCATCTGTCAGCCCATGTAGCCCAGCCCCAGCAGAGCATACATTTTGACGTATAGACAATGTCTGTATTGTCGGAAAGATGTATATTTTTTGAATTTGAACCGCCTATATGCCATATGTGTTTGTCATTTTTGTATTTATCCAGCGCCATTTCGCAATATTTGAAAAAACTCTGTGAAGGTAAACAGTCATCTTCTAAAATTATTCCGTCAGTTTCATTTTCAAAAAAGGTGCTGATTGCTTTGGAAATATTAATGTTACATCCCAAATTTTTTTCTCTGAAAAGAGTTTTGACTTCGCAATCCCAGTCGATGTTTTCCAGAATCCATTTACGGATGTTTTCTACAATTGCTTTTTCGTTTTCAACATTTTCTCTGGCACCGTCGCTTGCTATATATAACCTTGGCGGCTTCGCGAGGCGTATCTGCTCAAATACCTTTTGCGCAGTGTCAAATCTGTTGAATACTATAAACAAAACAGGTTTATTCATCTGCAATTTACCTCTATAACTTTTTTATCTGTAAGTTCAGTTAGATTTTCGTATATTTTTTCTGCACTTATGTGTTTGTCTGTTTGATTAACCAAAAGTCTGTTGTATTTCAAATCAGCAGGCCCCCATTTGCTGTACAGGTGGCTGAAAAATAATGAAACAACAGGAGTTTTCAACGCTATTGCCAGATGCTGGCATGATGTATCTACAGAGACAAATTTTGAACATTTATCTATCAGTGCTGCGGTTTCGCCGTATTTAGTTTTGCCGGTCAGGTCTGTAAATTCTGTTTTGCACAGCTCTTTCAGTCTTGATGCAAAATCCGAAACGTCAGAACCGCCTGTTATTACAATTTTATAATCGCCTTTTTTGTTCACAAGGTCAATAAATTCAGCAGCATCTTCAGCCGGCATTGTTTTTATTTTCTGACCGCAGGCAGGGCAGAAACCCAAAAGTTTTTTATCCTGCAGGTTATGCTCTTTTAAAATTTCAGTTATTCTTGTTTCATCTTCTTTTGTATAAGAAAAAGACGGCTCAATATTTTCTTTGTACAGCCCTAAAGGTTTGAGGCAGCGTGCGTAATATTCTGCTACATAAACATCGTTTTTTTCTTCTTTTGTGAACGGAATTGACCCTGTCAAAAGCGGTGTTCTGAAATTGCAGCGTCTCCCGATTCTTCTTTTTGCCCCTGTCATAAAAGCAAGATGTGCACTGCGAAATGATGTATCAAGGATTACAATTGTGTCGAATTTTCCCTGGTTGGCAAGCGCAAATTTCCAGATTTCAAACAACCCTTTCAATCCTTTTTTGCTGCGGTCAAACAAATAACGGTTTGCAATCTCCGGTATTCCGTAGGAGGCTGTAACCCCTGCAGGAATAGTTATTATGGATAGCGGATTATCTGGATATGCTTTTTTCAGAGTTCTGAATACTCCGGACGAATTGATTACGTCACCCAGCGGCCCGAGTATCATCACTGCTATTTCTTTGTTTTTATTTACCATTAAGCCTTAATTCCCCTCTACCTACAGTATAAACCAGATAAAAACGTTGTTAAATATAATTCCACGCCGGTTTAATAAAAGTTTACACCGGAAACTTCCTTATTCTGATGCAAACATGATGTTCTCCAGAAACCCCTCACCCGAATTTCTAAAACTCGCATTCGCTCGTTAAGAAATTCTCCCTCTCCCGCAAGGGGCGAGGGGAGTATTTTACGTTCCTCCCCACTCCGTGGGGGAGCAAACATGATGTTTGCATCAGTAATATGTTCATTTCCCCGCAGGGACTTAGTTTTACGTCATTCTGAGCGCAGCGAAGAATCTCATGGCTCGGAACATAATTATAGCCCTGCAATGATTTTTTTTGCCTCTTCCGGCGGAAAATTCCAGTATTCGGATTGTAGAATTCTTTCAATTTTTTCTTTGTCAAATCTATACTTAAGTATTCTTGCCGGACAGCCGCCGACTACGGCAAAATCCGGTACATCTTTATTCACAAAAGAATTAGCTCCGATTACTGCTCCATTCCCGATTGTCACACCGCGGCGGATTACTGCTCCAACTCCTATCCAAACATCATTTTTGATTATACAATCCTTGCGGGTTAGAAATTTGTATCCGCCGTGTTTTGCAAGATATCCCGAGGTTGAAATATCATTGATATCGTGTTCGCCTAAACCAATTCTGACATGTGAACCAATGGAGCAATATCTTCCGATTTTTGCTTTTGTTATATCAGTGCATTTGTTAATGAATGTGTAATCGCCTATTTCTGTATTAGAGTCAATGTCGGCGCTCGGGTGAACACTTATTTTTTTATCAAACGCATAAAATCTGACGGGTTTGCCGCGCAATTTGTCGATAATTTTCTGGACAATACGTATTTTCATAACACATCACTCCCAAAACAGTGATGCTGGTGAAACCGTATTTTACTTGAGTGCCCCCCTGTGAGAAAATCAAACCAGGAGCGGATTTTGCCGTTGACGTTTTCAGCAACTGTTACTTTCATCTAAACTTGTCCTCCTATTCTTATCCATTCTTCCGGCATCAAATCGTAATCTGATTCAATGTTTTTCATCCAGATTTTTGGCGCTATGACTATTTTCTCCGGATTCTCGTTGAGCCACGCCGCCCACCACGAGAAACTGCTGTTTGCAATTATGTTGTGCTTGCAATTTTTCATTAGTTCAAAATCATAATATCCACGCTTGCCGGAATTTATGTCTACTACAATTGTGTCGTGATTGAATTTGACGTTTTCTTTCACCCATTTGGGGTCATCGGAAAATATAAATAATGTAAGCGGTTTGTTTAATTTTTCGGCAATGGTATCTACTGCTTTTTCATAATATTCGTCAGTGCAGGCTCCCATTACGTTCGCAACACGTGATTTCAAATAGTCCGTGCGGCGGTAATGCAGCGAAACAGATTCTGTATTTTTGATTTGTTCAAGTACTTTTTTGTTTTTAGCGTTCATCGGCTTTTTAAGTCTAAAGTCCTCTATAAGCTCAGAACGAACCATTTCCGGATATCTGCAGGATTGGAAAAATCCGTCAAGATATATTGGCGGCTCTACATTTAAATATTTTTCATCGTATTTGAAGTACGGTTTTTCCTGAAGTTTCGGGGTAGTAATTTTTATTTTTGTGAGTTTGTTCCGCAAATTTCTCAGCGGTATGGTTTTTCTGAAAAGTTTGTACTTAAGCGGCTTTTTTATTGCATATTTTTTGAAATCCAGTTTGAAAGCCCCGAGTTTCTGGGTCTCTTCACTGTCGTCAAATATCGGCTGTATCCCGGTTTGTTTCTGTATAGCTTTACCAAGCGCCCATTGAAACATCTGGTTTGCCATCCTGCCGTTCAGTCTGATGATAATATTATTTTCTTTATCCATTTATCCAACCTTAATCTTTATTCCGAAAAGATACAAAATTTTGTGCATCCCTTTGTCACGTATAGGTGCATATCTTTCGTACAACCGTATAAATTTGTTGCGCTGGCGTACGTAAGGATGATTACCTTTATTGATAATATGAGTTAAAAATTTTTCAAGTTTGTTATAGACGTTAAAATCATAATCCGGATTCATTACCGGTTCTCTGAGCATCGCCATGTATTTATCGTCATCATTATCAAGCTCTTTTACCCGTTCTATGACTTCATCAAAATTCTTGTAGTCGTTGCAGTTGATGAACGCTTTCGGGTTGAAATCTTTCACCACAAGCGGATTTCCCCAGTAAATCGGGATTGAATTTGCCATCATCGGATGGAAGAGTTTTTCTGTTGTGTAGCCGTTTGTCATACGGTTCTCAAAAGCTATTGTGAATTTGTAATTGCTCAGAAAATCCAGTTTGCCTTGCTGCCAGTCGCCGTTTCGAGGTGATATTGCGTCTTGCATGTTATTCAAAACTTTCCCCGGACAGTCGATATGTTTGTAGCGGGATAACTCTTTGCAAAATTCCATGCGCAGTGCCGCTCCCTCTCCGTTTTTGCTATTGGTGTACACAAAGTTACAGAACTTTCTCCCCGCCAAATCGTCAGGTAAATCCCGACGGTTTTGGATTTGCGGCTGCAAGTTCATATTGTATTCTGTGAATCTCAGGTATCTGTCGTCAAAATCTATATTGTGAAACCCGATGCCGTAGTCGCATTCATTAAAATCCGGCACAACATTTTCGTTTGAATAATAAATCTTTACGCAGTCTGTGTATTCCCAGTGTTTTGTGCCAAAACAGGAGTAGAATAAAAAATCAGGCTTATCTGAAATTTCCACGTCATAATTTTTTTGTAAAATTTCAAGAAACAAATTCTTTTGACCTTTTACAAATGTATCGTCATTGTCACAAAAGTTTATTTTGATTTTGGGTTTTGTCATTTACTTTCCAACTCCGGTCCAGTATTTTTCAAGCCAGCGTGTTGGTTTGATATATCGAAAACCGCATTTGCCGAAATATCCTTCATAAGCTTGTTTAGGTGTCGGTTTGCCGTGGAAAATGAGAATTTTGGATTCCTCCGGATCTCTCGGTACTTTAAACCAGCACATTGGAAATTTGTGCAGACAGTTGCGTTTGAAACTTACGCACCAATTTTTATCCCAGTATTTGAGGATGCCTTTTCGGTACATCTCGTAAGTTAAAAATGCCTGTTCATTTTTGTAGCGTTTCCTTATATCTTTCCCCTCCTGATAAAAATGCTCAATAATATCAGGATGTTTGCCTATCTCAAATCTGAATACTGAGGAATTTCCTATTATATCGTGCGGAAAATCCCAGTCTTTTATTATCAGAAAGTCGCCTTCCGCCTCAAAAAACGGTGCTAAATCGTCTCGGATTATAATATCCAAATCCAAAAACAGTGCCTGACCTTTTAAGTCCGCAAGTTTTTCATTGAAAACTGTCAGTTTTTTCCACATCCTGTCAGGGATTCCCTCTTCATTCAATGGCGGAATCTCGCGGATTTCTACTTTCGGATTGATACCTGCCGGATTGTCTGTAAAACATACAAATCTGTGCGGAATTTTCAGGTTGCGCTCTACCATGTCATAAAGTCTGTTGACATAGTCTGCATCAAATTTGTCGCCCCACTTCATACAAATAACATTTTTTTCCATAACAAAAATTTACTCCCATTAGCACTATTTTGTCCATTTTAGCACAAATATGCCATGTTTTGTACAAACAATGTAATAAAAATTTATATAATGCCCTGCTGTTCCATAGCTTTAGCCAGTTTTGTGAACGAAGCTATGTTTGCTCCGGCTACATAATTATTGCCGAGGTTATATTTTTCAGCCGCAGTTTTGCAGGACTTAAATATATTAACCATAATGTTTTCCAGCATTTTATCAACATCTTCAAATGTCAGATAATATCTCATGCTGTTCTGACTCATTTCTATGGCTGATGTGGCAACCCCGCCTGCATTTGCTGCTTTTGCAGGTGCTACCAGAACTTTATGTGCAAGGAAGTATTCTGTTGCCTCTTTTGTGCAAGGCATGTTAGCTCCCTCTCCGATTGCAATTACTCCGTTTGCCGTCAGTTTTTTTGCATCTTCAAGCGTTATTTCATTCTGTGTTGCACAAGGAAGTGCGATATCTGTTTTTATGTTCCAGATAGGTGATTCAGCTCCTGTGCGTTCAAAATATTTTGTTTCGGCATATTTTTTCAGGTAATCTTTAATTCTGCCACGTTTTACTTCTTTTATCTCTTTAATTTCTTCAAGGTTGAGTCCGTCCGGATGGTAAATACAGCCGTTTGAATCACTCATTGCAACAACTTTTGCTCCCAGCATTTCGGCTTTTTCTGCCGCGTAAATTGCAACGTTGCCTGAACCTGAAATTGTTACGGTTTTGCCAGACATGCACTGGTAGTTGTTTGCGTTAAGCATTTCTCTCATAAAGTATATCAAGCCGTAGCCGGTTGCTTCTTTTCTGACAAGAGAGCCGCCGTATTCAAGTCCTTTACCAGTGATAACTCCTGCTTCATAGCAGTTTCTTATGCGGCGGTATTGTCCGTAAAGATATCCGATTTCTCTTGCTCCGACTCCGATATCGCCAGCCGGAACATCGACATCCGGCCCTATGTGACGCTGGAGCTCTGTCATAAAGCTCTGGCAGAATCTCATAATTTCGTTGTCAGATTTACCTTTCGGATCAAAATCACTTCCGCCTTTTGCTCCGCCTATGGGCAGTCCGGTCAGTGCATTTTTGAAAATTTGTTCAAATGCCAAAAATTTCATAATGCTGATGTTTACACTAGGGTCAAATCTCAATCCGCCTTTATACGGTCCGATTAGCCCGTTGAATTGTACTCTGAACCCTCTGTTGACTCTTGTCTTTCCGCTGTCATCGACCCACGGTATTCTGAATGCAATTATCCTTTCCGGCTCGGTGAATCTTTCCAGAAGTGCTATGTTTTCAAACTCCGGATGCTCATTCACTACCGGTTCTATTGTTGTTAATACTTCGTCAACGGCCTGAAAAAATTCAGGTTCGTTTGCATTTTTTTCTTTTGTTTCTTTTAATACTTTTTCCAGATATGCATTCATAATTCTACCTTACTTTCTTTTAAGTACAACTCATAATAACACATTTCTAAAGTTTTGCAAAGTGACAATTGAAAATTTATCACAGATGGTGTATCATGTACACAAGGTTTTTACATGTGTGTCTTATGACAGGGGGTAAACAGTGTTTCAACAATTAGAAAAATTTCAACTGGCTATACTTGGTCTTTTACTGGCAGTTGCACTTGTTTGGGGTGCAAAAAGTATTACATCATCTGTCCCGAAAGACGGTATATCCGTTACAGGATCTGCATATCAGATTGTAAAATCTGATTCCGGAAGATTAGAATTCCAGATTACGGCAAAACAGCCGACAAAAGCCGCTGGTTATAATCTCGTCCAAAAACAGCTGCCGGAAGTGCTCGCTTTTTTGAAAGATAAAGGTATTGAAGATAAAGATATTGATGTTCAGGCATATAACGGATATTACTCTTACAAAACAAATGCTAACGGCATGTCTACAAATGTTGTAGATTCTTATAATATTTCTCTGCCGGTAGTTGTAAAATCCAACGATGTAGAAAAAATAAAAACAATTTCTACAGAAATTCAGACACTTTTATCTAAAGGTATTGATATCAATGTATATAGACCTGAATATTTTTATTCAAACCTTGCTGATTTAAAGGTTTCACTGCTGCAGGAGGCTACTAAAGACGCAAAACAAAGAGCTGCAGCTATGCTGAAAGCTACTAACAACAGAGTTGGTAAAATTCAATCTGTAAGAATGGGTGTATTCCAAATTACGCCTGTTGATTCTACAAATGTTTCAGATATGGGTATCAGTGATACTTCAACTATTGATAAAAAAGTTACTTCTGTTGCAAATGTCGTATTCCAGATTAAATAAAGGAGAAATAAAATATGAAAAAAAACATATTACTCTGCGGTGTGTTATTTACGGTATCTGCCCTTGCTGTACAAGCTTTTCCTGACGGAATGCCTAATTTTACACCGGGTTCTATAAATCCGGCTATGTCTCCGGCTACTTTTGGCGCTTATGAAATGCAAATGATGAAAGAGCAGCGTCAACGCCAGTATATTGATGAAGATTTTAAACTTTATCAGAAAAAGAAAGAACTGGAAAAAACAGGTGAAGTTGATTCTGATATTATAAAAGATGACAGAGTTGATTTGGAATCAGAGTCTGAGGCTAACAATACGTTCATCAAACGTGTCAGAAACAGAAGTAAATCTAATCCTGATTATGTCCAAAACAACGGTAAAGTTATTGTAAAGGAAGAACCGAAATCCGAAGCTAAGGAAATTAAAGTAAGAGATAATTCTAATCCTGCAGTTCAACAGGAGTTGCCGGCTGTAGAATCAGGCGATAAACCTGAATCTGTTGTTCCCGAAGAAAATACTCAAACGCAGCCGCAGACCAAACCTCAGATTAAAGAAGATTCACTCTCTTCATCCTCCACATACAAACCGCTTGTGAAACAGGCAAAAGCTAAACCGTGGCTTGATGAAATTTCTCCGGATGTTCCGACTGTAGAGCCGGCTTCTTTTGAGGATAATTTTGATGCTGATTAGTATAATATTATAAAAATAGAACCTAATATTATAATCAACGCGCCTGCTGATTTTTTCAGCAGGTGTTTTTCTTGGAAAAATTTGTATCCCAGAAATACATTCAGCAAAATGGAAAGCTGGAATAATGAAAGGGCATACCCAACATTGATTTTTGCAAAGGTGTATGCGGTTGTGACCATGACAAGCCCGAAACATAAAGCCGGCATCAAAAATGAGAGGATATTCCCCGTGGTGATTTTTGAAATCTTGATTTTGTGAAATTTGAGGATAAGAAAAGAAAATATCATTCCAAATAGAACTGTACTTATGCAGGAGACTGTTATACCGCCAATCAGGATTACTTTTTTTATGAAAACTGCCTCAATTGCTGTTAAAAACAGCGCATAAAATCTGTACTGAATGTCTTTACGTTTAAATAGGGCAAGGGAAAATTTTTCTTCCACCGTATCAAAGACCAGATAACTGCCTGTTATAATTAGAATTATACCGACTATTCCGGATAGTGTCGGAAGTTCTTTGAGAAAAATAATTCCGCCTAGCAGCCCTATTACGGATTTGTAAGCGTTTATCGGACCCAGTACTGAAAGTTCACCTTGTTCAAGTGCTTTTATCAAAAAAGCATTGCCAAAAGCTCCGAATATGCCGCCTAAAATTGAATATAACCAGAAATCTGCCATAAAAACTGCACCGGACAGATGTCCCAAAAGCGGAATACAGCATATGGCAAGTATTAAATATGTCACAAAATTGACGCTGTAAGGTGATTCATTTTTTGCTGTTAATTTTTTTTGAAAAACATTCAAAAATGAATTTGAAAAAATTCTTAAAATTACTGCGGTTATTATTGCCAGATTGCCCAAATTTTATTCCTGATTTATTTTTTCTGCCATTTCTTGACTTTTACGGTCGGAACGACAGACATACCCGGAACTATATTATAATCCGAAATATCTTCTGTGAATACAATTTTTACCGGAACTCTCTGGACTATTTTTACATAACTTCCGACAGCGTTTTCAGGCGGGAAAAGACTTGATTTTGCCCCTGTGGCTCTTTGTATGCTGTCAATTTTGCCCTTAAATTTTTTGCCGGGATAAGTGTCAATTTTTATCATAACAGGTTCGTCTTTTTGCATGTGAGTCAGTTGGATTTCTTTGTAGTTTGCAACAACCCAGACTTTTTCCGGCACGATGGAGAGAATCGGCTGGGCAACCTGTACGTAATTTCCCTGTTCAACACTTCTTGCTGTAATTTTGCCGGCTTCAGGTGCTTTGATTTTTGTATATGAAAGGTTTAATTCGGCCTGTTCAACTTCTGCTTCAAGTCTTTTTATTTCAGCTTCTATTGCTTCTGTTTTGGCTTTTTGTGATTTCAAAACGGCTTCTGCGGCTTTTAAATGTTCCTGAGATGCGTTCAGGTTTGCCTGCGCTACAGTAAGCTCTGTATTACTCTTATCAAATTCCTGTTTGGAAGCAATGCCGGATTGATACATATCAGTATATCTTTTGTGGTCTTTTTGTGCAAAGTCGTATTTGGATTTTGCAGATTCTATATTTTCTGTTGATTGTTGTACGTTAGACTGGCTTTCTTCAATCTGGCGTGCTGTAATATTCAGATTTGCTTTTGCTTCCTCAAGTTTTGCCTGAGTTTGTTTTAATTTTACCTCGTAGTCCGTCGGGTCAATTTCTGCAATGAGCTGCCCCGCTTCAACTTCATCGTTATCATCAACCAGAAGTTTTACAACCGGGCCTGCTACACGCGGAGCTACAGCTATTATGTGTCCCTCAACAAAAGCGTCGTCTGTTGTTTGATAATATGTAGAGCGGACTGCCCAGAATATGCCGAGCAATACTAATATTACTGCAGTGATTGTCGGGATGATTACTCTTTTTTTCTGATATTCGTGACGGCTTTTTTTTGCTCTTATTTTTGATATTTTTGATTTTTGGGGTTGATTTTTTTCTTCTTCTTCCATAGTGTCCTCTTTTATATTTGTATATTTACTTTAGCTTTTAAATTCTCTGTAACTTTATCCAGAAGTTTGCTGCACAGGAGCAGTTCTTCTTCGGATAATCCTGTAATGCAATTCTCCCAGATTTGCAGGATTACGGGTTTTGTCTCCTCATAGATTTTTTTGCCTTTTTCTGTGAGGTATATTTTATAAATTTTTCTTCCGTTTGCATCGGCTTGTTTTGTTATGCATCCGAGATTTTCCAGTATATTTAATATTCTGGTTACATTCCCTCTGTCTTTCATTGTTAGCGCAGAGATTTGTCTCTGGTATACAGCGCCGTGGTTTACCAGTACTTCCAGCACAGTATATTGTTCCGGAGTAATCTGGCATGAATGTGCACTCAGGGTCTGGATTGCATGTAGTTTGGACAAAATCCCTGCTCTGGCTATATTATAACCGATTTTTGTTTGCTGTAAAATTTCCTTTTGCATATATTTTGTCCTTGTGTTAGCATGATAACACAAGAAAAATTTAATTGTAAACAGCCGGAGATTTTTTTATAATGAAGAAGTTAAGTATACTACTATTTATCCTGTTACTCCTTGTGAGTGCCCCTGTGTCAGCTAAAAAACATGAGGACAATTCTTATAAACTTGCATATATAAATATTGATTGGTGGGAAAATTACAAAGACCCTATTTTGCGCGAATATATGTTGAAAATTTATAATGACAATCCTGATATAAAAATTGCGACATTAAAGTCAGAACAGAGCAAGCAGGTTGTAAAAATGTCTCTTGGACAGGAGCTCCCGCAAATTGGTTTTAATCCTAATATATCAAGAGAATTTGCTTCAAGTGACGTTTATTTCGGGAATGTTTTGATTCCGAATTACACACAGAGCAGATTTTTGCTTCCTTTAACTATGAGCTATGAAGTTGATATTTGGGGCAAAAACCGGCAGATGACAAAGAGTTTTTCTAAAGAACTTGAGATGGAAAAACAAAATGAGCGTGCTGCTTATATTCTTGTAACTTCTGCTTTTGCATCTGATTATTTTAATCTGGTAAAGGTCGATGCGTTATTGAAAAATCAAAAAAAACTCGTTGAACTTCAGAAAAATATTGTTGAATTTACCGATAAAAAATATAAATCAGGTTTGTGTCCGCTTACTGTATTGTTAGAAGAAAAGCAGATTTTGACAAATTTTGAAGAACAGTTGAACAGTCTTGAAGAAAAACAGGATGTTCTTGAAAATCAGTTGTACGTTTATCTCGGAGACAGAACAAATCATGACATAAAACGAACCTCTTATGAGGATTTGTATCTTGTGACAATTCCTGAAAGTATTGATTCCACTGCTATTAAATACCGTCCGGATATGGTTAGAACCGAAAAATATATTGAAAAAACAGGGCTGCTTGTCAAAGTTGCAAGAAAAGAATTTTTGCCAAGTTTCACATTATACGGTCAGGTAGGGTTTAATGCTTATCAGTTGAGTAAAATATTTACCCATCACACATTTTTATCTAACTTAGGTGTGATGCCGAATATTGATTTGTTTACCGGCGGGACTAAAATGGCTCGTTTCAGATATAGAAAACTTGAGTATCAAAAAGCTCTCCAGTTTTATGAAAAAACAGTTCTCACTTCTATTCAGGAATTGAATGATTCGCTTGTGACTGCCAAGACTACCGATAAAAACAGAAAAATATCTGATGAGCGTTATGATATTGAACAACAAAAATTTCAACTCGCAGAGAAAAAACAAAACATCGGCGCTTCCGGAAGTATTGAGTTTATGAAAGCTCAGGAGCGCCTGCTTGAAAGTGAAAATTCAAAAATTTCAGGACGTATAAATTACCTCGTATCTACTATAAATTTATATAAAGCCGTCGGCGGGCTTGATTATAATAATCTTGACGAAAGTACTCTATAAGTTTTTCGTATGAGTTTGTTAAGCTTATCTTGTCCTATCACGATAAATAATGTATAATACTTTCTGTTACTAACTGTGAGGTAAATTATGGGTAAGTTATTAGTATTAATTGTTGTTTTAGGCGGATTATATTTTATCGGCACAAACTATCAATCTATAGATTTGGAACAAACAAAAGACGCTGTTATTCATAATCTTGAAACAAAAGGTGCTGTCGGCGCTGTACGTAATGGCCGTATGCAACGTCAAAAAGAAATTCTTGATGCGACAAGTTTTTAATTTATTCAAAAAATAGCCTGTTCAGCGAATAATTTTTTTGCAGCTTTGCTTTAAATTTTTAATGTGTTATTTAAAGTGAGGTCTATTTATGTTGAATTTAATATTGAGATGGGTTGTTTATGCTTTTGCTGTAGTGTTTGTTTCTTGGGTTGTGCCGGGAATTGAAGTTGAAAGTTTTTGGAGCGCATTACTGGTGTGTGTCATTCTGGCTTTGATAAACACATTTATAAAACCGTTAATCCAGATTATCACTTTACCTGTGAATATTTTGACGCTCGGGTTGTTTTCGTTTGTTATAAATGCACTTCTCTTAATGCTTGCAGGAGCTGTAGCGCCAGGGTTTGAAGTCGAGGGATTTTTGAGTGCGCTTATCGGTTCAATACTTCTTTCGTTATTTGCTCTCGGTATTAGCAGAATTTAGAATATTTTTGAGAGACGGAATGTTCAATTGTGAAAGTATGGTTGCGGTTATCATAAAGCCGCAGCCTACCAGTTCTCTCAGCGTCAAGACTTCGTTAAGTATTAAAAATCCGCCGATAACTGCAAAAACTGATTCTAAACTCAAAATCAAAGATGCCACAACCGGTGAGGTATTTTTTTGTCCTGCAATTTGCAATGTATAAGCTACACCGCAGGCGAAGAAACCTGAGTAAAGTATCGCGTCTTTTGCAAGCCAGATATTGTGTATATCAGGTGTCTCAAATATTAGCATCGGTACAATTGAAAGTATCCCTGCAATAAAAAATTGTACACATGATAGTTTTATTGGATTTACTTTTGGCGAGTAGTGGTTTATCACCATAATATGAGCCGCAAACATCAAGGCGCTTATAATCAGGATTAAATCAGCAGGTGCGACCGTAAAGTTTGACTGGCAGCACAAAAGGTACAGACCGACGGCTGCAAGAAATACGCTTACCCATACGTTTGCTGTGATTTTGTGCTTGTAAAAATACGACAGTATCGGAACAATAACTATATACAATGCTGTGATAAAACCGGCTTTCCCAGCTGTTGTATAGATTAAACCTATCTGCTGGAGTGTCATTCCGAGAAATAATACCAGCCCGCAAGCCAGCCCGCCTTGGAATAATCGTATTCTTCTTATTCTTGTTTTTTCAGGTGAATATTTCCTTTTTCTCTTCTTTTGAAGCAATTTGAATAAAATAATTACAGGTACAAGGCTTATGCTGCCTAAAATTGCACGGACTGCGTTGAATGTAAAAGGCCCGAGAAATTCCATGCCGACTCTCTGGGCTGTAAATGTCAGCCCCCATATTACGGCTACTGTTAATAAGGCTATATTTGCGTAAATCTGTTTGTTCAATTTTTTCTCCTTTTTTTATTATATGGTAAACATTTTTAATAGTAAACTTTTTATAATAATTTACTCTTCTTTTGTATAATTATGGTATGATTTTGCTTGGACGAAATTGTATGAAAAAGTTACTTTTTTTATTAATATTATATTTTATCCCTACGGGTTGTTTTGGTATAGAGGAAACTCAAAAAATTAACCTCCAGCAGGCGATTGATATCACTATTGAAAATAACCTCGATATAAAAGTCACCACTCTTGACAGCGACATCGCAAAAAATAACGTTAAAATTGCAAACAGACTGCAAAACCCTGATTTCAACGCATTTTATTTTCTTGGGGCTGCCGGCAGAAGTGAACCTAATCAGCTGGGGTTTACGGAACTTATTGAAATCGGCAAACGCGGTGTAAGAAAAAATCTGGCAAAAGCTAACCTTGAACTTGTTGCACAAAATGTCGATTACAGAAAATTTACTATAGAAATGGATGTCAGGGAGGCTTATGTCAATCTTGTTGCTGCAAAATCAGTTCTGGATACCATGGAGCAGCAGCGTGAACTTCAAGAAGAATTACTGGAAATAGCTCAGCGTCATGTAAAATCCGGTTTTGTTCCTGAAATTGATGCTATTCAGGCTACTATTGCCCTTAACCAGATGATTACGCAGGTCAATACCGCAAAAGCTAACGTGAAAAGCGCACTTTTTGAATTCAATAAGATAATCAATTCTAAGGAAAAAACTTTTTATGATTCTGTAGACAAAGTATTGTATGAAAATAATAATTTTGAAGAATTAATGACCCCGCCTCCAACGACGTGTTTCCCGGAATTTGACGCCATTTCCGAACGCGCCATTGAAAATAGATATGATATTAAAATCGCAAAACAGGAAATTGAAGTCGCTAAAAAGAATTTAACTGTTGTTATGCGTAAAAGAGTTCCGGATTTGGAACTTGTCGGCGGGTATGCTTATCAGACAATGACTCAAACCGATGACAGACGCTATAACAGCGGGGCTTATGTCGGTGGCAATATTGTTAATTTACCGGTGTTTTACAATTATGCACCGGAAATTAAAAATGCTAAATTACAGCTTGAGCAGGCAGAACTTAAATATGAATCCGTAAAAAATAAGGCTGTTAAAGATTTAAATAGCGCATATTACAAACTCCAGATTGCTGCTGCCAATTTAAATGACTATGAAACAAAAATTCTCACCAGTTCCGAAGAGCTGATTGATTTGTCGGTTAAGGATTACGAAACCGGTAAATCTGATTTGACCTCTCTAATCGTTATGAAACAGTCCTACAAATCTATTATCGTTGGGTATACTCTGGCACTTGCAGAATATTATAACAGCTGGACAAACTTCTTGCGTGAAGTCAATTCAGATGAATTTGAACTGATTTCTGACTCCGCTTTGTAAAAAAATATGTCTGTTTGGGTGAAAATTGATGGGTTGGATTAAATAATCCAACCCATTCTAAATAGTTGTTGTAACTGCAGGTCAGGCTCTGACTGACAGTTATTGTTTGAATATTAATATATAGCGGCTGCAAGGCGAGAACGCCTGCTCATAATTTTTTATTCGTGTTTTGATTGTTTTACAAAATTTATTCCAAATTCATGCAATTTCCCAAGAATGCTATCTGTCTGTTTTGTTGTCGGGGAGGTGATGTCAATTCTGTCTGCATGAAAATCTGCCTGTACCTGATTCTTTTTTACAATTTCGTTTACTTTATTGTAAGTGTATTGTACTTTCTGTGCCGCAGGTATTCTAATCTTGGTGGATATTTCAGGGGTTACTTTAATCATAATTTTTACTCCTTTGCTATGATGATACGTCTAAAAATAAAATTTGGAGCGTAGGGGATTCGAACCCCTGACCCCGACACTGCCAGTGTCGTGCGCTACCAACTGCGCTAACGCCCCTTCCATAGGTATTTTATAATATTCAATTATCATGGTGGCGAGCGCAGTACCCCCCACCCAAAATCAGACATTTAGTCAGATTTTGTGCGGGTCCCTGCTAACGCCCCGCTAGATTGTTATGCAATTGTCATTTGTTTGAGTGCAGTCCTCTGCCCAAAATCAGACATTTAGTCAGATTTTGTGCGGGTCCCTGCTAACGCCCCGCATGGTTATTATGCAATTGTCATTTGTTTGAGCGCAGTCCTCTGCCAAAAATCAGATTTTAGTGGATTTTGTGGGTTCCAGCTACGCCCCGCATGGTTATTATGCAATTGTCATTTGGTCGAGTGCAGTGCCCCACCCAAAATCAGACATTTAGTCAGATTTTGTGCGGGTCCCTGCTAACGCCCCGCTAGATTGTTATGCAATTGT
>CALUVE010000021.1 GCA_944324135.1 Candidatus Gastranaerophilales bacterium
ATACACTATTCATACGAATAACTGAAAAAAATTCCTTTCCCTTTTTCCTTTTTTCCCTATTGATTTTCCAACGACTATAAAAAAGTCGTTTTTTTTTTGCATTTTTTACAAAGTCAATACATTCAGGCAGGAAAAACTTTGCCTATTTATACAGAGTTAATACATTGAGGGATAATTCTTGCGCAATTCCAATTAATTAAAAAGTATCCCGACAATAGCTGCAGACATATAACAGGTTAATGTTCCGCAAATCAACGCTCTTACGCCTAAACGCGCCAGGTTTTTCCGCTGGTTTGGCGCTAATTCGCCGATACCGCCTAATTGAATTGCTATTGACCCGAAGTTTCCAAAGCTGCATAATGCAAAACACGCTATCAAATAGGCTTTTTCTGATAATTGCTGCGGCAGGTTACTTAAATCAACATAAGCAACCATTTCGTTTAATACTAATTTTGTACCCATCAAGCTGCCTACAGTTGTCGCCTCGTGTAAAGGTACTCCCATAAAGTAGGCAAAGACTGCAAAGATTTTTCCAAGAATCAGTCTCAAAGAAAGCTGAGTCAGGTCAAAAGATGCAAAATTTATATGTAAATATTTTACTATCAGATTTCCAAGCCCGCCTAAAAACCAGTCTATCATTGCAACTAATGCAACAAGTGCCAAAATCATTGCAATGACATTTATGGCAACTTTCATACCCTCAGAAGCTCCTGCTGATATTGCATCAAATACATTTATATATGGCTTTTTACGTTTGCTGTAAGTTATAGAAAATTCTTCGCTGGTTTCTGGCGTATGAGTTTCCGGATAAATTATTTTTGACAATACAAGTGCTCCCGGGGCTGCCATTATTGATGATGCCAGCAAATATTGTGCAGGAATTCCTAAACCTATATATATCGGCATTGTTGCACCTGATATACAAGCCATACTGCCAGCCATTGACGCAAGTAATTCAGAGCGTGTAAGTTTTGCAAGATAAGGTCTTATCATAATTTGAGCCGCAATTTGTCCGACAAAGGCACTAGCAACGTTTGAGAGAGCTTCGGCACCGGATACGGACATAATCTTGTTCATAGCTTTCCCCAAAAGCGGTACTACGCGTTGCATTATCCCGTAATAGTAGAGAATGTTCACAAGTATCATCATAAAGATTAGAGAGCTTATAAGCTGGAGTGCAAATACATTAGCTCCGACTCCGAACAACTCATCGAGTTTTACGTTGTTCATAAGGTGTCCGAAAACAAAAGAGCCACCTTCTTTTGCAAAATCAAGAATTTTTTGGATAAATAACCCGATATTCAAAAATAATGCGCGTCCGAGCGGCACCTTGAATACAAATACAGCGAGCAGAATCTGTAAAGCAAATCCTGTTCCGACAGTTTTGTAGTTGATAGCTTTTCTGTTGTTAGACATCAAAAATGCTATCCCGAAAATCAATATAATCCCAAAAATTCCGAAAAATCTATCCATACGCCCTCATATAATCTCTACAAGTTTATTATACAAAAAAGGAGTATAAAAATACTCCTTTTTTTATAAAATGTATAAAAAGTTAATCTAATCTTGCTCCGCGTCTGCGATGTCCGGCAGAATTTTTCTGTCGAATCCGAGTTTGTCGGTGTATTCATAGATTGGTCCTTTTTTACCTTTTTGAGCCCAGCTGAAGTCGATTTCAAGGTCATTTTGTACCATTTTCTTGTAATCTTCCGGTCTTTCATAGTACATCTTGAGAGCTTCAACAAGCTTGTTGTAGAAAGATTCTTCGCTGACGTAAGGTGCAAGGAAGCCGGTTTTGCCGTCTACAATAGTATCGTGGAATCCGCCGACATCTGTTGTGATGACCGGTGTACCTTTAGCAAAGCATTCACCCTGAGTCAATCCGCAAGGTTCGTAAGTTGACGGTGCACAGAAGAATGTGCTTGCTGCCATAATTGCAGGGTTAGGCATGTTTCCTTTCAGAGCAAGAACATGGTTCAATCGTTCTTTATTCTTGCCGTAAGCACCATTTTTCAGGTCATACAGGTGCTGTAATTCTTCAGCAGCTTCCGGCGGCCCGCCCACGATAAAGAACGGCATTTTCTTGCCAGGGAATAATTCTTCCCAGTTGTCGAACAATCTGAAGATTGCACCTTTCATTATTGACAAACCTTTCTGGTCTGTTAATCTGTGTGCAAATGAGATTACAGGCGCATCGACAAAGTCTTGTTCAGAGATGTTAACATTATTGCCCACAACTTCAGGTTTATCAATTTTGCCGGCCATAATAGGTTTGATAAAGGCGTTATAGAATCGTCCTTTATTTTCAGTTCTTAATTCCATAACTTTGTCTATACCTGTATTCTGGTCGTATTCTGCGAGTGCAAGCTTGTCTACAAAGTTTTTGTTTGCTATTGCGTGCATATCAACTTTGTTTTTGTCCAGCCCGTTGATGATACCTGAAATTGTACCGGTCTCCTGACGTCTCTGGAGTAACGGATACAGGATACCTGATTTCATCGGGTCATTTATAACTTCTTTAGTATAATTCTTAGATACAGGGACAAACCAATCTGAGAGTGCTACGCCGTTGAATAGGTGGTTAAAGTGTTTGTCTCCTGTTCTGCGTTTCATCAGGATAGTGTTGCACATATCATCATTTTCACCGGAAATTCCGCTGTGTGCGTGTTCTGTGATTGCGATTGCGTAGCTGTCGTAGAGTGTGTTAATAATATTTTCTGTAACTCTGTTTTTGCTCAGCAATGAACCAGAACCGTCATTTGATTTACCCTGACAGCTGAGGTTGTGACCAATCATCAGAAGAGGCATATCTTTCAGAGCTTCAAATGTATTTTTAGAAATTTCATTGTAGTTATATTCCATTGGAGCACGGTATCTTAACAGACCTGCCATAGAACCTGCGTGCCAATCGTTGAGTACCATTGAATTTGGAGCTTTGATTTTGTCAAAGGCTTCTTTGTCACAGATTTTGAGGTTGGAGATACCTGTTTTCGGGTTTTTATCCTCAGGGTCTGTTAATGCCATGTTGACTTTTAATTTAGCCAGTTTATATACAGATTTTGTAAACAGTGCAAATCTTTCGGTCTCTTCAGCGTTTGTTGTTGAATCGTAGATATTATCATTGAAGTAGTCCTGAGATTTTACAAATACAAGAGTTTTCTTTTTATTGCTGTTTGGAACACTTTCTTCAGTTACGTAGTATTCAATTTTTTCAGGTTTAGTTTGTCCGTTTCTGAATACGTGTGTTGTTGTTTCAGCGGCTTTTTTCAGTGTGAAAGTTTTACCGTTATAGGTGTATTGATATTCATTGAGAGGAAGTTCTAAGAATTCCGATTTATTTTTCTGCAAATACATCGGAATAAATGTAGGCATATCTATACCGAGCATAGAGAAGTTATCCTGTAGATCAACCGGAACAACGCCTAAACCGCCGGTTTTAATCGGCGCATATTCAGCTGTGAGTGACCAGGTTGAAGTTAATTGCGGGAATTTTTCTTTATATGCTTTTATGTCGCGTACAGTTTGTTCAGCTGTTCTATCCAGACGGGAGATAGCTGCGTTGTGGATACTGTTGAGGGTTTCTTCAGTTTTTCTGTTGTCGATTTTTTTCGCATAGTTTAATACTTGCAAGAGGTTCAGATCAAAGTGTCTTACTGTGTACAACTGCATCAGCGGGTCAAGACCGAGTTCTGTGGCTTTAACAGCATCTGTAGCGTGCTGGTTAGCTTCGTTAATTCTCTGGTCAAAACTGTTTACGGTATTTCGTGCGTCGTAGGCAGCATTTTTAGCTTCGTAAGCAACGGCTTTTGCTTCGCTGGCTGCGCCTGCTACGCCGTTTGCAGTGTTGATTGCATTTTCGGATTTATTTAATATGTCGCCTGCCTGTTTTGCCGCATCGGTGATATCTTCTTCCTTAAATCCGTTTTCTTTTAGTTTTTCTTTATTGTTTTTTACGAATTCATTTATGCCGAGAGCTGAACCGATACCTATGAACATACTTGTCAGGAATGTAGATGCCGGAAAAGCATTTGTCCCGCCGGAGGCATTTCCTGATGCGTTCGGTTTTGGAAGTTCTATTTTAGAGAGAGCTTCTTCTATTTTCTTTTCAATATTAAGATTTTTTATATCATCAACAGCCTGCTGCATTGCTTTAGCTGCTTTGCTGCTTGATTTTTTTGCTTGAGTGTAGACTACAGGCAGACCTATTATTGATACTGCAAGGGCCGTAATACCGCTGTATTTTTCGGCAAATTTACCAAACGATGATTTTTGTGCACTATTTAATGTCGTTTGATTAAATGTGTCCGCTGCCGGCTGAGGTTGTAATTGAGGGGCAGGCTGCGGCTGAGGTTGTTGTACAGGCGGTTGTTGGACAATCGGAGCTGTTACGGGTTGTTGTGCTGCTTGTTGTTGCATTTTTTGGAACGCGGAAGAACTTAATAGATTTGTTGAAGTATTGATTGGATTGCTCATACGTTTACCCTTATTCTTATATGTACACACGCTTTTATATCAAAATTCGTGAATAATATTTTTTGCCATTGCAAAAAAATCTCCTCGCATTTTGTTACAAATCTTTATTTATTTTTTAATAAACACTAAAGAAAATGCAGATAAATTTTTGCACAAGAAAAAATCCCTGTCAACCCCTAAAATAGCGCAATTGGGTAATTGTATATGGTGTATGATTTACGTTTAATATAATTAATCTTTTTCATACTTCCAGCTATTCTTAATTCCAACGAGCCCGAAAGGGCTCTTTTCTTTGAGTCTTGAAAAATCGCTATCCTAAAATGTCTTTCATACACTTATAGGCTTTTTCGACTACAAAATTCATATCATTTTTTTCAATAATTAATGGAGGATTAAAATAAATTACATCACCGAGCGGGCGTAAAAGTACTCCTTCTCGAAGGGCTTTTTTATAGATTTGGTAGCCCGTTCTTAATTTTGAGTTGAACGGTTCTTTAGTTTCTTTGTTTTTAACAAGTTCTATAGCGTTAATTAGTCCTATGGAACGAACTTCTCCGACGTTTTTATGATGGAGAAAAGTTTCTTTAATAAGTTGATTAAAATATTTAGCTTTTTCGCATGCTTTCTCAATAATTTTTTCATCTTCAAGGATATTTAGCACCTCAATAGCCGCTGAGCATGCAAGCGGGTTGCCGCTGTAGGTGTTGCTGTGCATAAAGGCTTTCCCGCTGTTGTAGTCAGCGTAAAACGCATCAAAAATCTTTTGGGTTGTTACAAAAATTGCCATAGGCATGTAGCCGCCTGTTAATCCTTTTGACAGACACATAATATCAGGCGAAATTCCGGCATGGTTGCATGCAAACATTTTGCCAGTTCTGCCATATCCTGTTGCAATTTCATCAGCTATCAGGTGAACATTATATTCATCACAGAGTTCGCGTAATTTTTTCAAATACAATGGCGGATAAACTTTCATTCCGGCAGAGCCTTGCAGCAAAGGTTCAACGAGGAGCGCGCAGGTTTCATTCCCGTATTCTTTGAACATTTTTTCAGCATGCTCAATGCACTCGCAGCAGCAATCTTCACGATTTTTACCATACGGACAGCGGAAACAGTCCGGCCCTTGAATTCTGTTTATATCAAGCAAAATAGGCTTGTAAATTTCAGAGTACAAATCCACCCCGCCAACAGATAGTGCGCCTATAGTTTCTCCGTGGTAGGCGTCAGAGAGCGCCATGAATTTTTTCTTTTGAGGGTTGCCTGTCTGGTAATGGTATTGAAAACTTACTTTCATCGCAGCTTCAATAGCTGAAGAGCCGTTGTCCGTAAAATTAAATTTGCACAAACCCTCCGGCAGAACTTTTGATAATTTTTCGCATAAGCTAATTGCTGTTTTGTGGCTGAAGTTTGCAAAAATTACATGTTCAAGTGTGTCAATCTGTTTTTTTACTGCCGCGTTAATCCGCGGATTGCAGTGCCCTAAAAGATTACACCACCACGAACTTACAACGTCTTTATAAACGTTCCCGTCAACATCATACAGGTTTATACCTTGAGCGTGGTCTATCACTATCGGTTTCAGTTCTTCGTAATCTTTCATCTGGGAGCACGGATGCCAGATGTATTTCAAATCCTTTTCAGCCCAATCCATTTTTTATATCTCCTTAAATATCGAAATCAGGGTTTCTTTGTCTATATCTAATTCTTTTGCATTTTTTTCTACGGTTGCTATAACTTTTATACCGGTTAAATTTTCTGTCTGTTTCAGGTTGTCTTTGTGCATAAAATTGTTTTTATCAAAATTATTCAGAATAATCCCTCTGACGTTTATTCCGCGGCTGCGTGCATATTCAACAGTTAGCACTGTAGAATTTATTGTCCCGAGACCGCCGTCTGCAACTATTATAACATCAAGGTTGAGACCTTTTATAATATCTTCCAGCAAAAGTTTTTTATCAGTCAGGTTTATCGGGCAGACTATCCCGCCGCAGCCCTCTGTCAGAAGATAATCGTAATCCTGTTTAATTCTGTTGAAATCACTTTTTATTTTATCAAGATAAATAAGATTTCCGCCTCGTTCTGCCGCAAGATGAGGTGAAACCGCTTCTTCAAATATATATGATACAACCTCTTTCGGGTGGCGTTTTATCTCTGCGGTTTCCAGTACAAATTTTGCATCTCCTGGGGTGAGTGTCCCGTCAGGCTCTTTTACAGCTCCGCTCAGCGCCGGTTTGAAATATCCGCAGTTAAGACCGTAATCTCTCATTTTTTTTACTAAAAGTCCTGATATAAAGGTTTTTCCTATATCAGTTCCTGTTGCTGTTACAAATATCCCTTTTGACATAAAATCTCTCTTTCTAAAATTATGCGATAACCCTTTTAAAAAGAGTTATCGCATTTATTTTATAAACTGTGAATATATTACAATGCACCGCGGTCAATAAAGTAGTCGTAGTGTCTGACGTCATCGTAGTTGTTGATAAAGTCAGCGTCAACTTCTTTCTTGGCAGCCGGTTTTGCGGTACTTCTGTTTCTGAGCAGTGCATCAAAGTTAGGTTCTAATGCAAGTTCAAAGTGGAAACGTCCGTATCTTCTGTCGTATTCGTAAGCGTTATTTACAAGCGGGTAGCCCCAGTATAATCTTGCGCTCAAGTCGCCAGGCAATGCAACTTTCAAACCTAAACCGATTGATGCTAAGAAGTAGCTGCCGCCATAAACATCTTCACCTGTTCTTGCACTCGGAAATACACCGGAGTGGTCAGCAAACAGTGCACCTTTAACATATCTTCCGATAAACGGTATTTTTTCGCCTGAACGAGGGCTTGTGATTTCTCTTGGCATTAACGGGAATTCCAATTCTCCACTCAGGAAGTATCCGTTTTTACCAATCATGATACCTTCGTTGTAACCTCTAACAGTCATCATACCACCTGTTTGGAATTGGTCTAAGTATGGGACCTGATCATTTGCACGTCCCGGAATTACCTGATAATTACCTCTCAAGATACCGATTACACCGTGAGAGAAGTCGTGCAGTCTTACGACGCTACCGTTAATCTTTAAGTAATTTGATTTGTCATCAAATATCGGTGCTGCATAGCCTACACCCTGACTCAAATACCAAATACCGTATTTGGTGTCTTTTCTGATTTGTAAAGCTGTTTCAATACTTGTAACTTCATCAAGTCTGCCTAAAACATCGTCTAATTCCCAGAAACCTGTGTCAGATGTTACGCGTGCTCGTTTGTAGTTCAAAGATGAAACTGATTTCAATTCAAAGCCCGGAGTTCTGATGAGCGGTTGTGAATAGTACAAAGCATAGTTATAAGTTCTGCTCTTGATATTCATCCAGTTGTTATCACCGGCGCCGACTTTAGCAAAACCTGAATAGAAACCGAAGCCTAAACGTCCGTCTTTTTTGTTAACCGGAACACTGTAATCAAAGAACGGGCTGACAGAATATTTGCTGAAATATGTACCGATGTTCATCTGGTCACGATATCCGAACAAACTGTCCGCAGTAATCATTGCGCCGCCTCTGATAGGCCCGATTGATGTACGACCCATGTTATCCATCATTAATCTCAGGTGCCATGGAAATTTTTCTTTTGTACTGAATTCAATATCGGTTGTATTCTTTTCAGCACCGGCTTTCAAGTTAGCTGTAAGGTTTACACCCTCATTGTATCTGTTGAAGTCCAAAATGTCTTTTTCCAAATCAACAATATCAAAGAGCTGGTATTGTTTTTGAGGCATTCTGTCTAAGATATATTTGTCTTTTGTCCAACGGTTGTTTTCAACTGTTATATTACCGATTTTTGATTCAATAAGTTCAATGAAAATGTTACCGTTTTGAACTGTTTGTTCCGGGAGAAATGCTCTTGCTGTTACATAACCTTTTTCAGCGTACAAATGGTTGATTTCATCAATAGCTTTTTGAATATCACTGATGAAAACATTTTTACCTACAAGCGGTCTTGTAATATTAGAAATTTCTTCCTGTGTTAAAATTTCTGACGGTGATACTTCAATTGAGTTTACGAAAACACCTTTAGTATCAACTTCTTCAATAGTTGCCTGTTGTGCTTCAGGAACTTTTATATCATTTTTAATCACCTGATTGCCGGCGTTCGGGTCACGTTCAATCTGTTTGCGCTCTTCATAGTACTGATAATCTGCGCCAATACCGTGCTCACGGGTTTTGTATCGCATATTATTCAAGTCATTGTACATACCGCCAACTTCTGATTGACCTTGTTGTATAAGTGCCGGGTCAATACCTGCCGGAGGTGCTGCTAGTGACGGGGTACAGGATGCTGCAAATGAAAACGCGCACAAGGCTGAGATACATAATATCGCCTTTTTAATTGTTTTTGTTGTATTCATCTTTTCCATGGTTATCCTTCTATAGAAAGTTTTATATATAGCTACATTACTTATTGTTATATCTATAAAAACAAAATAAAATATTTTTTGAACTTTTATTACAAAATGTTAACAAAAATTTATTATTTATTAACATTTCGCCTTTGCCTGTTATTATTATAGAAGATACTAATATCTTTGTAAAGAAGTTAACAAAAAAATCAACCTAATGAATTACTTAGCTTTTTTACGGTGATAGAGACTAATTTTTATTATAAAGGAGAAAACTTATGACAAACAAATTCAAATTTTTGTTAAGCGGGGTTGTCGCATGTACTCTTTGCGCTTCTGTAGCTTTTGCTGATACTGCTCCTGCTGCACCTGCACCTGCTTCTGTCGCTGTTGTCGATGTTCAGGCTGTTGTTAACGCTTCACCTGCTGTTCAGGCTCTTAAAAAAGAACAGGAAGCTAATGCTAAAGATTTGATTACTTTCATTGAAAAAGCAAGAAAAGATGTTGCTGCTACTACAGATGAAAAGAAGAAAAAATCTCTTGAAGAAAAATATAACAAAGAGTTGGTATCTAAAAGAGAAAAATATGAAAAAGCTTACACTTCAAAATTGTCTCAAATAGATGAATCTATCTCTAAAACTATTGCTGATACAGCCAAAGCAAAAGGCTATACAGTAGTTGTTGCTAAAGGTGCTGTCCTCTATGGCGGTACTGATTTGACTAATGAAGTTAAAAAAGCTGTTTCAGCTAAAAAATAGTCACGATAGCTTATAGTAATTTTAAAAAGCCGTATGAAGTTATTCATACGGCTTTTAGTATTTTCTATTTTATATATTCAAAAATTACACGTCTTTGTAAGAGCCTGCAAAACGGTCTGTGTAGACAGTGTGCAGAATTTCGTGTGCTTTATGAGAATTCGGATGTTCCAAAAATTCCTGATAAAGCTTCTGTATAGACGGATTCATATGTGATTTTCTCTGCGGAAGTTCGCTGTCCTCTTTATAAAGCCCGGCTGCACGTTCAGCTTTGATTCTGCTGTCATCACAGCTTCTTGGCTGTCCGCCGCCGTTGATACATCCGCCGGGGCACGCCATTACTTCAAGCATCTGGAATTGGGCTTTACCCTCTTTGATTTCTCTGATGGATTTTTCTGCTTCTTTAAGAGTTGAAACTACTCTTACCACAAGCTTTGTACCTTTTAAATCAAGTTCAATATCACGGGAGCGGTTTGTTGTGCCGCGCATCTCTTTGATATCGACATCCTGGAGAACTTCTCCGGTTGCAAATTCATAAGCTGTTCTGACTGCTGCTTCTGCAACTCCGCCTGATGCTCCGAAGATTGTACCTGCTCCTGTGTATTCTCCAAACGGTGAATCTGCCGGTTCCGGCTCAAGCGCGTTGAAGTCAATGCCTGCTTCTCTAATCATTCTGCCAAGTTCCTGTGTTGTCAATACATAATCAGTGTCAGGGCGTCCGTTATGTGAAAGTTCAGAGCGTTTGCACTCAAATTTCTTAGCTGTACAAGGCATAATTGCAACAACTACAAGGTTTTCACGTTCAATACCCAGCTGCTGCGGCAGTAATTCCACAAGTACAGGAGACAGCATTGACATCGGAGATTTGCAGCTTGAAAGATGTTTTAGCATTTCCGGATGTTCTGTTTCTATATATTTAATCCAGGCAGGACAGCAGGAGGTGAACAGCGGAAGATTTTCTCCGGATTTCAGTCTTTCAAGAAATTCTGTTGCCTCTTCCATTATTGTCAAATCTGCTGAGAAGTTTGTATCAAATATCATATTAAAACCGATGCGTCTGAGTGCGGCATTCATAAGTCCGATTGCGTTAACGCCCGGTTTAAGTCCGAACATTTCGCCTATTGCAACTCTTGTTGCCGGTGCCATTTGAACTACTACTTTTTTATTCGTGTTTGTAATTTCACCCCAGACGGCTTCTACGTCTGATTTTATAGTCAAAGCCCCTGTCGGACATACAGCCGCGCATTGTCCGCAGTTGACGCAATCAACCTGTCCGAGGGGTTTACCAGCCATTGGCTGAACTACTGTTTTGGAGCCTCTGTTGGCAAATCCAAGGACTGCGTGTCCTTGAAATTCGGAGCAGGCTCTCACGCAAGCCCCGCAGAGGATACATTTGTTCGGGTCTCTTACGATTGACGGGCTGCTGTCATCTATAGGTAGATAATCTTCCAGAGGTTTTTCCGGATAACGGATTTTTCTTATTCCGTATTCTTCTGCGTATTTTTGGAGTTCGCAGCTACCTGATTTTTCGCAGGTAAGACATTCTTTGTCGTGGTTGGCAAGTAAAAGTTCAAGCACGGTTTTTCTGATTCTTCTTGTTCTGTCTGTGTTGAGGTGAATTTTTAACCCCGGTTCCGGAGGCATTGTGCATGAGGATTGGATTCCTCTGCCCTCAACTTCTACAACACACATTCTGCATGCGCCAAATGAAGTTAAATCAGGTCTGTAACAGAATGTCGGAACATTCATTCCGGCTTTTCTGATGATTTCAAGCAGGTTGGGTTCGTCTGTAAATTCTACCTCTCTGCCGTCTATGAATAATGTTTTTTTATCTGTCATAATTTTGTTTTCCTTATAGTTTTTCTTTATGAATAAGTGTTCATATAGGTTATGTCTATTCTAATACAATAGCTCTGAACGGACAGTTAGTCAGGCAGGCTTCACATTTAATACATTTGTCCGGATTAATGTGGTGCGGCTGTTTAACTGTACCCTCAATAGCGCCGACAGGGCAAATTCTTGCACATTTTGTACAGCCTTTGCATAAATCCGGTTGGATTACAATTTTCTTCATTGCTGTACATACGCCTGCAGGACATTTTTTGTCTTTAATGTGCGCTATATATTCATCTCTAAAGTATTTCAGAGTAGATAATACAGGGTTTGGTGCAGTTTTGCCCAGACCGCAGAGAGAACCGTCTTTTACTGCGTGAGCAAGTTCTTCCAGAGTGTCAAGGTCTGACATTTCGCCTTTACCTGCTACAATTTTTTCCAGAATTTTCAGCATATTTTTAGTACCCTCGCGGCACGGAACACATTTTCCGCAGCTTTCATTCTGGGTAAAGTTCATAAAGAATCTTGCAACTTCAACGATACAGGTGTTTTCTGCCATTACGACAAGTCCGCCTGACCCTACCATTGCTCCTGCTTTTATCAGGCTGTCATAATCCATAGGGATATCAAGATGCTCTTCTGTTAAACATCCGCCGGAAGGCCCACCGATTTGGACTGCTTTGAATTTTTTGCCGCCGCGGATTCCGCCCCCGATATCAAATACTATTTCTCTCAACGTTGTTCCCATTGGAACTTCTATAAGACCGGTGTTGTTTACTTCACCTGTGAGTGCAAATGTTTTTGTGCCTTTTGAGGTTTCTGTACCCATCTGCGCGAACCAGTCTGCCCCTTTTAGCATAATAACAGGGACGTTTGCGAGTGTTTCAACGTTGTTGATGAGTGTCGGGCGTCCGAATAAACCTTTATTTGCAGGGAATGGCGGTTTTGGCCTCGGCATACCGCGTTCACCCTCAATTGATGCAATAAGTGCTGTTTCTTCCCCGCAGACAAATGCGCCTGCCCCCTCTTTTATATGAAGTTTGAAAGAAAAGTTGCTTCCCATTATGTTATCACCGAGGAAGTGACGTTCTTCTGCATCTGCAATGGCTTTTCTCAAACGTTTGATTGCAAGCGGATATTCTGCGCGGACATAGATGTAACCCTCGTCTGCGCCGATTGCAAAAGCAGCGATTGCCATACCCTCAAGCAGTTTATGCGGGTCGCCTTCCATAATACTTCTATCCATAAAGGCTCCCGGATCACCCTCGTCGCCGTTACAGACAACGTAGGATTTTCCGCCTCTGTTGGCTGCTGTGAATCGCCATTTTCTTCCGGTAGGGAATCCGCCTCCCCCTCTTCCGCGCAGTCCTGATTTTTCTATTTCCTCAATTACTGCATCCGGATTGTTTGCTTCTAGAACATTTGCAAGAGCTTCATAACCTCTTACGGCAATTGCTTCATCAATACATTCAGCATTGATGTGGCCGCAGTTTGCAAGTGCTGTTCTTGTTTGTTTTGCGTAGAAATTTATATCTTCATTTTTGTGAACGTGTTCGTGAGTTTTCGGGTCTGTATAAAGAAGTCTTTCTACAGGCTGGTTGTGCTTGATGTGGCTTTCGTAGATTTCTTCAACATCTTCGACTTTAACTTTGACGTATGTTACGTGTTTGTCAGGAATGATGACAAGCACGCCCTGCTCGCAAAAACCGTGGCAGCCTGTCGGGACAATTGTCATTTTGTCGTAATCAGACAAAATTGATACGTCTGCTCCGAGTTCTTTGAATTTTTCAATTACCTTAAGAGAACCGTTAGCGACGCATCCTGTGCCGGCACATACAAGAACTCTTAACCCCTGTTCTTTTATAAGTTCTTGTGCTCTTTCCTGTTCTTTTTTTATGTCAATATTTAATGCTGTTTTTTCCATATTAGTTTTCCTCTTTTAAAAGTGTGTCCAACACTATTTTGATTGCATCAGATGTCATTTGCGGATAAACCTTGCCGTTAATTACGACAACAGGTGCAAGTCCGCAGGCACCCAAGCAGCTGACTGTTTCCAGAGAAAATAAACCATCGCGGGTTGTCAATTGCCCGTCTGTCAGGTTTAATCTTGCTTTTATGGCATTTAAAACAGGCATTGAGCCTCTAACGTGGCAGGCTGTTCCGTCGCATACTTTAATTTCGTATTTTCCTTTAGGTTCCAGCGAAAATTGTGCATAAAATGTTGCAACACCATATACTGTAGCGGGCGACAGCCCCTCCATTTTTGTACCGATATAGGTTAAAGCCTCTTCTGGCAGATACCGGTATACTTCCTGTACTTTTTGTAAAATCGCTATCAAATTGGATTTGTTTGAATCATAGGATTCTATAATTTTATCCAGTTTAGATGTGTCGATTTTGTTAGGATTCTCTACACTCATCTTAAACTCCTATGTTTTGTGTATGGTCAATGGTCACCGGTGCAGTCAAAAGCCGGTTTCCTTACATAAATTATCTCACATACGTTTTTTTAAATCAAGCGGATTTTGTGAAAAACCGCTATTTGTATGAGGGCAAGAGGAGGTTTTACAGGTGCACTATTTTTCTCTTTTTATATAGAAATATGAAACTATCATTAAAATAATTCCAAGCACTGTAAATGCCAGCAATTTGTAAACAGTTTCAAGTGATGCTATGTCATAGAAAAATATTCTTGTGATGGCAAGCAGGCACAGCCAGATACCTGATGTTTTTAAGATTTCATTATCTCTCAAAATTCCGGCAGTGGCTGTTATTCCTGCATATAAAATCCATACAACGGATGTAAGATAGTCAATGTTCATATTTTGATGGTTTGCAACAAAGGTTGCTGTTTCAAAATGAAAGTATACAAATCCGACAAGTATTGCGAGGTATTTATAAAGATTTTCTTTGAATTCACTGTTGTTTTCAGACAACGCTCCGGATAAAAGAAGTGCAGCGAGCGGAACTCCGAACAGTGGCAGCCGCATATTCCATACAGGTGTATAGTTTGCTGTTATACACAGATTGCTATCGTATTTTGCCATAAATATTCCGATAAATACCGTGATGAATATCCCTACAGCAAAGTTGTTAAAATTATTGAAAAGTTTATTTTTTGCGGCTATCCACGAGAGAGCAAGGGCTTCTCCGGACCAGATAAAGATGCTCTGCATATCTGTCGTGAGAAAATATACGGCAAGCCATATATTTACAGCGACAGCTTCTGCGTATTGTTTAAACAAAACAGTGCTTCTTTTGGAATTTATTACGGCAAGTATTGTGTACACCAATGTGGTTATACCTAATACAATTCCGAGTGCAGTTTTTTCTCCGTCAAAAAATTTGATGGTAAAATATGTCAGAAATCCGTAGTTTATCCAACCGAGAGTTGTATTTATCCTGTTTTTGCCGAGTGAATACAGGTCGTATACAAGATAAATTCCCCAGAGCATATACGGTAAAAATTCGGAAAGCTCTGTTTTGGTCGAATAGTAAAAAGCAAAACATAATGTCAGAGGCAGGTTGATAATATTTATCAATGATTTTTCAGAATTTCTATATGTATACACTAACGATAATGCGTTCAAAAATATCAGATACCCAAAAACAAAGTCAGCTGTCGCATTTGAATTTAAAAATACCGGGTTAAGATAACCGCCGATTAATCCTATAGAAAGCATTGACGTTGTTTTCAGCTTGTCTGCAACTAAGTATGTTCCTGTTAGTATAATTGTTCCTATAGTTACCGCGACAGGCATTGAAAGAGTATGCAAAATTCCATAAGCACAGTAGGTAGTGATGAATAATGCGGCTGTTCCTGTCCCCATAAGAACTTCTGCGTAATTTTTCAGATTGCCGTTGTGTAATCTGGCGGCAATCAAAAGCATTACAAGTCCTGCAATAAATCCTAAGCCTGTTTTTATGGCAGGGGTAAAAATTACAAGCGGATATATGAGTTTAACAAAGATTCCTATTGCAATAATTATTGCAATAGCTCCGATTTTATTAAATAAGTTCCCGAGAAATAAGTTTTCAAATTTGTCACTTCCGGCAGTGTTTTCATTTTCTTGTTTAATTTTTGGTATAGGCTGGTTTTCAGGCCTTATTACAGGGCTGGAAGTTTCTTCTTCAAACTGTATGTTATTGTTTGAAGGGGGGTGTTTCTGTTCTGTTTCACAAGACGTGGAATCTGAATTATTTTTAGTTAAATTTTTTAAAGTGCAGGATATTTCATTCAGCTTTAGTTGGATAACGAATAACCAAACTGCAAGTATTAGTGTTAAAGTACCTATAAAACTATTTATTTCCATAAATTATTTCCCTTTATTTTTTAACCCCGATTTTCAAACAGTATTCTGCAACAGGGCAGTCCCCACACTTGGGATTGATTGGTTTGCAGACGTTTTGACCGTGTGTAACAAGAAGTGTATTGATATCAAGCCAGTATTTTTTCGGAAGTTTTTCCCTCAGAGCAAATTCTGTTTCCTCCGGTGTTTTGGTTTTTACGTAACCTATACGGTTAAAAATTCTATGCACGTGGACATCAACACAAATCGCAGGTATATTATGGCCTTTTGCTAAAGTCAGGTTTGCGGTTTTTCTGCCGACACCTTTAAATTTTACAAGCTCCTCTATTGTATCAGGAACTTTTGAGTTATATTTTTCAACAAGTTCTTTGGACAATTCTACAATCTGTTTTGCTTTGTTTGCGTAAAATCCCACAGGATAGATTGCTTTTTCAAGTTCTTTAACATCGCAGGAAGCAAAATCTTCCGGAGTTTTGCCAAGTTTCAGCATCCTTACTGTTGCCGGATATGTTGTACGGTCATTTGTCCGCAAACTTAAAATACATGCAATTAGTACAATAAACGGATCTTTATAGTTTTCCATAAATTCAACAAATTCACTGCGTTTCTGGTTTGCCTTTTTTAAATTTTTTACAATTTTATCTATATCTATTGCCATACATTAGATTTTAACGTATTTAAGCCGATTTTTCAAATTTGTTTTCATAAGTTAATCTTGATTTGTAAGGTTGTTCATGTTTAATTATTTATAATAATGTTACGTAGACTGTTAAGAAATAACTTATGAAAATTCTATTTTACAATTGGTTACAATTTGATGATGTGAAAGTATTCGGGGGCGGTGTAAATATTTATCAGAAAAATCTGATAGATTATTTGATTAACCATACCTCTCATGAAATATATTTTCTAAGCGGCGGCTTGAAGTATAATCCATTTAGAGATGATGCTTACATTGAAAAAACAACTAATATATTCGGCGATAAATGTCACAGTTTTGTGATGGTTAATTCGCCTTTATTAGCGCCGGCTTTATATGTTGCTTATAATCCTGAGACTTTTCTGGATGATAATATTACGTTGAATTTGTTTGAAAAATTTGTTGAAGAACAGGGCGGATTTGATGTAATTCATCTCAATAATATTGAGGGAATTTCTATCAATGTATTAAAACTAAAAGAAAAATTCCCTGAAATAAAAATAGTCTATTCAATGCATAATTATGTTCCTATTTGTCCTGCAGTACAATATTTTCAGGATTTTTCACAAAAAATATGTAATGATTTTCACGATGGGAAAGATTGTCTGCAATGTATTAAAAATGTTAAATTCAAAACAAGAGATTATCTGGTGCGAATTAGAGATTGTTTTAATGCTCCTTACCCGTTTAATAAATTGTTTGCGATGTTTTTCTGGGGGAAAGCTAAAAAGTTTGTGCCGGAGAAAGCTTCTGATTCTGAAGTTTTTGCAAAGTATAGAAAATATAATATCAATATGCTCAACAAATATGCGGATCTGGTACTTGCCGTATCAGAGCGTGTAAGGCAGATTGCTATAAATAACGGTATTGATGAAAAAATTGTCAAAACTTCTTACATCGGTACAAAATTTGCAGAAAATACCGAGAGAAAATATAAAACTGATAATTCTGATTTTCAGATTGTTTATCTCGGATACCCGCGGAAAGATAAAGGGTTTTATTTTATGATTGAGGCGCTTTCTAAACTTGATAAAAACATTGCCTCCTCAGTCAGTGTAAAACTTGCTGTTCCAAATTGCCCGAGAGAACTTGTTAACGATAAACTTAAAAACTTTAAAAAAGTCACGGTAATCAACGGTTACAAACACAGTGAATTAAGAGGGCTGCTTTCTGATGTTGATTTGGGGCTTGTGCCTGTTTTGTGGGAGGATAATCTTCCGCAGGTTGCTATTGAAATGATTGCAAGCGGCGTGCCGGTTCTCTCTTCATCTTTTGGCGGTGCTTCAGAGTTGTGCGATTCAGAATTGTTTAAATACAGGGGCGGTGATGTTCAGGACTTTTTAGATAAGCTCTCTGCATTCATAAAAGCGCCTGAATTGTTAAATAAATACTGGAGTCACAACAAAAAACTGGTTACAATGGCGGAACACGTGAAAGAATTGGAAACTCTTTATTCAAGCAGAGCTTCGCAGTCAATGGAAGTTTTGAGCCGCAGTGTGTAAATATTATTGAAACCAAAAGGTTTTAATTTTACACCATCTTTTTCTGTTGTAATTATGTTTTCTTGTATTGCGGCGATTTCTTCTTTTGTATATTGGTGATGGTCGTCAAAAGTTATTTTTTTCGTTATTTCAAAATCTTTCAAAAATGCAAAAAATTGTTCAGGCTGCCCTATTGCGCACATCGCAGCGGCTTTTTCTCCTTTTGGAAGCTCTTCTCCTGTTTTTATATTGTAAACAGTATCGGGTTCAGCTTTGCAGAGAAGTGTCGGTATTTTCAATTTTTTGCCTGTGATTTTGGCTAATTTTTCAGCTCTTGAGTGGTCAGAATTTTTGCTTACTATAACAAGTTTATCAATTCTTTTGAAAGCTTCCTGCCCCTCTCTGAGAGGCCCTGCCGGCAGCAGTTGTTCGTTGCCGAGAGCTTTTTCACTATCCATAAGCACTATATCTAAATCACGATGTAGTTTTCTGTGTTGAAAACCATCGTCTAAAATTATTCTTGTAACCCCGAAAGTTTTTATTGCGTATTCAGATGCTTTAATCCGGTTTTTTGATGTTACAACAACGGCTTTTGTGTTTTCTGCAAGCCAGAAAGGTTCATCTCCGGCGTCTTCTGCGGTGTGGAAAATTCTTTCTCCGTCTGAGATTAAATTAATATTTTTATTGGAAAGTTTGCCGCCGTATCCTCGGGATACTATTGCTGTTTTTTCTCCTTTTTCGATTAAATATTTTGCTATTTCCGCAACGACAGGAGTTTTTCCGACTCCGCCAGTGGTTAGGTTTCCGACTGAGATTACAAAAGCATCAACTTTCTTGGGGGTTAGTATCCCCCTGTCATACAAAAGATTTTTTAGACCGCTCCCGAGCCCGTAAAATATTGAACAAAATCTTAAGGTGTTGAATAAAAAGCCTTTTGCATTTTTGTTGTAGTGTATTTTTGTAATTTCGGTTTTAATTTTTTTCATAATTTGTCAATTAAAACATTAATCTAAACAACAGGAATCGCTTGTTAAGTTTTTCAGAGAATTTTCTTAAATTGCATGTTGTTGCTTCAGTATTTTCTATAATTTTTTCTAATTCTGTTCTCTGGTCAGGTCCGAGCTTATTCACTGCTGCAAGACTTGTTGAGATGTCTGACATTGCTTTGTTTATATTTGCTACTGTATTTGTCAGGTCTTTTTTCAACTGGTCATCTTTGGTGAGTGAATTTACGTATGTGCTGATTTCGTTTACGTTATGTGAGATAACTTTTAAATCTTCAGCAAAAGCTTCTGCGTTTCCGTTGCCCATAATTATATTCAGGTTGTCGGATAATTGCTCAATGGATTTTGTTGTTGATTTAAGATTTTCTTTGAATTCTTTATCTCCAATGATGTTATTGATGTTTGCTGAAATTTCAGAGAAATCATTGGTGGCTTTTTCCATCATTGCCATCAATTTGTCTAAATCTTCTCTTGAAGAATCAAGCAGAGCATCCACTTTTGTCATTGTTTTTGTTGTCTGTGTTGTCAGACGGTTGATGTTGCTGACAGAATTTTTAAGGTCTGTTATGACATCATCAGAGAGCAGTTCATTGATTTTTCTGTTTGTTTCTGTGAGAGATTCTGCAGCTCTATACTGCCAGTCCATAAAATCTGCTATTCTCATCGGTTCTATTATTGTGTATGGAGAATCCTGCTTTGGATACGGAAGAGTTACATCATCAAGGGTTGAAATTCTTAATTTTTTAGTTCCGTTCTCAGAAACAGTTTTACCTTTCATAAATTCAGGCAGAATCAAGCCCGGAAGATTTACAACATAATCTACTTTGTAGGCGCTGTTTGTCGTGATGTATTCTTTGAAATTATATGGAACAGCGTCTTTTGACAGAACTTCTATGTTTTTTATTTTACCTACATCGTAATATTTGTCATCCAGTTTCATTTCAACAGGGTCATCCTGATACAAGACGTTTTTATCAATCATCGGGATGTAGATGGTTCTTGTAATTGGCGGAGTGATTTCAAGGAAAAGTTCGCCGATTAAACCAGACTGTTGAATTGAAAAAGTTGAAGCTGTCGGAATTGTTATATCAGGGTTTGTAATAACAAATTTTACATTGACGTGGTTATCTTCCCCGTTAATAACAGGAATAATATCTTCTACCTGTCCGACTTTCAGCCCCATCATCTGGACACCGGCACCCGGACGCATTCCGTTTACGTCTTTAAATTGGATTTCTATTCTGTCTGCTGACGAAAATGAACGTCCTTTAACTCTTAGGACTACGACAACGAGTAAACTCAGTGAAATGAGAGTTAAAAGTCCAACCTTGAAAGACGATGAGAATTTCATTATTTTTTCCCCTGATTATAATATCTACTTTTTAATATTACAGAAAATAAAAAATAATGTAAAGTTGTTAACATTCATCATCCGAGAGCCCTTTATACGGCAGATTCCGGTTTACAAATAGTTAGCAAGGATATTCTTTACGTAATTTTGTGTTTCTTTGTAAGGCGGAACTCCGTCATATTTGTCTACAGCACCGGGGCCGGCGTTGTAGGCTGCAAGTGCCAGAATTACATTCCCGTTATATTTATCAAGCATTGATTTCAGGTATCTTACTCCGCCGTCTACATTCTGAACGATATTGTAAGGGTCTTTTACACCTAAACCTTTTGCAGTCGCAGGCATTAGCTGCATTAACCCCATTGCACCTACTTTGGATTTTGCTTTCGGGTTAAAGCCGGATTCCTGTTTGATTACTGCCTTTATTAAATTTTCGTCAACCCCGTGTTTTTTAGAAATTTGAGATACTACATCAAGAATTTGAGATTTTGTGGAATTGATGTTTGATGTGCTTACGTTATTGACCGGAATTGACTGAGGTTTAATTTCGTTATTAACAGCTTTTTCTACTGCATTATTTATGATATTTGCGTTAACTTTTTTAGCTGCAGGATTCAGAAGCAGAGAGCCAAAATTTACGTTCTGATATGATTGCAAAACTTTATCAAAAGATTGAACGTTATTTGCCGGCGGCGCTATAGTGGCAGCTCCGGCAGAGTAAGGAGTATTCGGCGCTTGCGTCGGATTGGCTTTTGCAGTCATGCTGTTTACATAACCGTTCAACTGCATTGCGCGCTGCATTGCCGCAGTCTGTCCGCCTGATGATAACATTTTTTGTATAAATTGTGAAAACATATTCCTGAATACCCTTTAATTTAACTCTATTCTACCTTTAAATCTATAGTTCCGTATCCTCTATATGAATTAATGATTTTTTTCATAAAGTCAAAAAACAAATATGACTAAACTAGAGTTAAGTTTTCAGGTGGAGGGAAAGATTAAGTTTTTAGTGGAATTTGCATTTCATTTTTATAGTCTTAAGAAAGATTTTCCCATGGTTTTACAAGGAATTTTATGGCTTTGCCCTCAATATGCTGGTTCATAGCCCATTCAATATCTTTCAAACCTATGGTTTTGGTGATTAATTTTTCAACTTCAACATCACCTGATGCGATATAATTCAGCGCCTGACGGAAATATTTCGGGGTATGGTGGAAAACGCTCATTAATCTTATATCGCCGTAGTGCATTTTGGTTGTATCAAAGGTTACTTTTGAGCCGGATTTGCAGCCGCCGAAAAAGTGCACTGTTCCGCCCGGGCGTACAAATGTGAAAATTCTTTCCCAAATCTCTGGGAGTCCCACGCATTCAACCGCAACATCCAGACCTTTATGCTCTTCTGTGAAGTCGAGGAAGATTTTTTCAGGATTAGGATATTTTTTGAGGTCAACAATTTCATCAGCGTGTGCAAATTCATCAGCCATCTGAAGTTTTAAAGGATTTCTGCCGGCAACGATTACTTTAGCACCTTTGAGTTTAGCCAGTCTCGCAAACATCAGTCCGATTGGTCCTATGCCGATTATTCCGACTGTATCACCTTCTTTTATTCCTGTACGTTCAACGCCGTGGACAACATTTGCAAGCGGTTCGGAAAACGCAGCTTTGTCAAAACTCAAGCTGTCAGGTAATATGAGGGTATTCTTTTTTACAATTCTTGCTGGTACTGTAATATATTCAGCGTAAGCTCCGTTTAGCAGGTCGAGATTTTCACAGAGGTTGAATTCTTCTCTTTTACAGAAAAAACATTCTCCGCACGGCGCTGAATTTGCTGCAACTACGCGGTCTCCTACTTTTACGTTATCGACATTTTTGCCGACTTTGTCGACTATCCCTGCAAATTCATGTCCAAAGCCTGAGGGGATATTTTTTATCAATACCGGATGACCGCGGCGGAATGTTTTTACATCTGTTCCGCAGGTGAGTGCGGACATTACTTTTACGACAATTTCGCCATCTCCCGGCGGTTTTACCATAACTTCTTCGTATCGAATGTTTTGTGGTCCGTAGTATTGAATTGCTTTCATATTTTTTCCCTTAAAATTTTATGTAAGCTTTTAGAATTTTGTTGCTGACTGTATCTTCAACTGCTTTTTCTATATTATCAAATTCATAGACAGTTGAGATGTTTTTAACATTTACTCTGCCTGAATCAAGAAGTTTAAGCGAATCTTTTAAATCTTCAAGTGCCGGCGAGTAACTTCCAAGGACTGTCAGTTCTCTGTAGTAAATTTCATTGTTTGCATAACCGTGATTTTGCGGAGTGCTGGCAAATACCAGAATTTTCCCGCCGTTTCTAACTGTATCGAGTGCAACATCAATAGTTTTGTCAGCGCCGGATGTCATAAATACAGCGTCAGCACCGTAGTTCTCTGTCTTTAATTTTACGTATTGTTTTGTGTAATCTGCGTCTTTTGAATTAAATGCACTTATCCCGAGGTCTTTTAAAATTTGAATTCTTTCTTCAAGCAAATCACAACCTATAACTTTTACTCCCATAGCTTTGAGAGCCTGAGACATTAAAATTCCTATTGAGCCTAAACCTATAACAAGTGCTGTATCTCCTTTTTTTAGTTGAGTTCTTTTGACAGCTCTGATGCAGCAGGCAAGCGGTTCATAAAAAGATGCTTCAATTTCTGTTAAGTGTTTTGGTTTTAGATGTGCTACATTTTTCAGGTGTTCTTCTGATACAAATATGTATTCGCTGAATCCGCCCGGCTCTAAATTAGTTTTTTTAAAATGTTCGCACATAGAGACGTTGCCGTTTCTGCAATATATGCATTTCCCGCAGGGAATATGATGAGAGGTTATTATGATATCATCTTTTTTAAATCTGGTTGAGGAATTTATTTCAACAATTTGCGCAACAATTTCGTGTCCTAGAACAGTTCCGTCCTGAACAAGTTTGTGTTGCAATTTTACGATATCAGAGCCGCAGAGCCCGCAGCCGATAAGTTTTACTATTGCACCTTTACGTCCGTTAAGAGTTACATCTGCTCTATCTTCAACTATAAATTTGTCGTTTTTAAGCACTGCGGTTTTCATAAATTTCACCTCTCAAAAAATTTTAGCACAAACAATATTGCGAATTCTCTAAATAAATTATATAATAAATATATGAGCACAATAAGAAGATTAAATTTTTGGGATTCTCCGAAATTAAAAAAAATGATTTTCTTTTTGGAGAGCGGTGAGAACCTCAGAAAAGATTTGATGAGTGAAGCTTTCCGTTTCGTGCATCGCTTTTTCCCTCTAAAATACAGATTTATGCCGGAATCTTATATTCTTCTTGACGGAAAAGAAATTCTCGGACTGGTTACAGTTGCTCCCACACTCGGCAATCCTTATAAGCTTAATATTACCCGATTGGTTTTTGATAAAAATTTTTATGATGCAGGTAAACAGCTGATTGAATTTGTGACCTCCAAATATGCCGCAAAAGGTGCTGTGTCATTTACGGTATCTGTTGATCAGTGCCACGAAGAGTTGATTAACTTATTTATAAACGGATGCGGTTTCAGGCACTGTTCGTATGAAAATTTATGGAAATTTGAGGATTTAAAATCTCCAGACAGAGTTTCCTCATTCAGGTATTTTCAAAATAGTGATGCCGGTGAAGTTGCACAATTGTATAACGGTGAATTGATTGATATGTTTCAAAATTCCCTTAAGCGTGTGGGAAACGAATTCAAAGAACCGTTTTTTGAGGGTATAACTAATTTTTATAAAACACGTTATGTGCTGGAAGATTCTGTAAGACGCAGAATTATTGCATATATGTCATTAACTACATCTGACAATCATAATTACATTATAGATTTGACTGAGTCATCAGGTTATGACTTCAATTACGATGAAGTTCTGGGGTTTGCTATCAAAGAAATTGCAAGAAGAAAAACTGTTTTTTATCCGTTTGTTAAACAAAAACAATACATCAAATCATCAGACAAATTTGAGGAATATCTCCACTCCAAAAATTGCCAGTGTGTTCAAACTCAGCTTGTTCTTGTGAAAGATTTTTACAGACCTGTCAGACAGGAACAAAATGCACTTCAGGTATTTTTGTTTGGCGAAAACCGAATTACTGTAAATTAGTGTTTATTATTTTTTCTTATTTGTGCTAATATTTTGCATAGGAGTATAAAGAAAAGAGGCGCTTATGGATAAGCTGAAAATTTATCTTGATAAAGATATTGATTGTGAATTAATTAAAAACAAAAAAATTGCCGTAATAGGTTTTGGTTCTCAAGGTTACGGGCAGTCTATGAATTTGAAAGATTCCGGCTGCGATGTGGTTTTAGGCTTACGTCTGGGCGGAAGCTCTGATGTTAAAGCCAAAGATTACGGCTTTAAAACGATGGCTATAAAAGATGCAGTTCAGTGGGCTGATATTGTACAAATTTTAATTCCTGACGAGGTTCAGGCAAAGGTTTACGAAGAGGAAATTAAACCGTATATGAAAAAAGGTCAATATTTGATGTTTTCTCACGGGTTTAATATCCACTATAAAAAAATTGTTGCTCCGGCGGATGTAAATGTCATTATGGTTGCACCAAAAGGCCCCGGTCATACTGTAAGAAGTGAATATCAAACAGGAAGAGGCGTTCCTTGCCTGATTGCAGTTTATCAAAATCCGTCAAGAGATGCTAAAGAAGTGGCTCTTTCTTACGCGTCAGCTATCGGTGCCGGAAGAGCCGGTATTATTGAAACGACATTCAAAGAAGAAACCGAAACAGATTTGTTTGGCGAACAGGCTGTAATCTGCGGCGGCATTTCCGCTCTCATAAAGGCAGGTTTTGATGTTCTTGTAGAAGCCGGATATTCTCCTTATATGGCGTATTTTGAAGTCTTGCATGAAATGAAATTAATTGTTGATTTGTTCTTCCAGGGCGGACTCGGTGATATGAGATATTCTATTTCAAATACTGCGGAATACGGGGATATGACCAGAGGCCCGAAAGTTATCGGTGAAGAATCTAAAGCTGCTATGAGGAAAATTCTATCTGATATTCAGTCTGGTGCGTTCGCAGAAGAATTTTTGACAGAAATGAAATCAGGCTGCTCTACTTTTAACAGATTGAGAATAGAAAACAGAGAACACCTGATAGAAAAAATCGGTCAGGAAATCCGTTCTTCTTTCGTATGGGGAACTAATAACAAAATCATTGACAGAAACAAAAACTAACGAGGTAAAATGTTCAGCACAGAAGATATATATGAAGTTGTAGTTTTTTCAATCGGTGATACAAAAGCCGGCACAAAGATGGGGAAATTACAATTAAAAGATACAAAAGATGACCGCATATTGAATTGTATTCTATGGGAAGAAGCCCTGAACAGAATGGATTCAAAACTTTTCCGCACCGGAAATCAATTGCGTATTGTATCAGGTTCTTTCAACGAAAAATTTAACAACTGCCTTGTGTCGGCTCTGGAACTTGTAAAAGAAGCTAAGACAGGTTTGGATTTGCCGGAGCGGGAAAAACTTTATGATGAAATTTTATCTTACGTAAATAATTTTTCAAACGAAAAGTTGAAAAATTTTATACTTAATTATTTTGAAGAACATAAAGATTTGATTATGGTTATGCCGGCGGCAAAACTTATGCACCACAATTATGTCGGCGGTTTGCTGCAGCATATTTACGAATGTCTCCAGTTTGCAGAAATCAATATGGCGCTTTTTGTAAACAGGTTGAATGAAGATGATATTTACGGGGCTTGTATTCTGCACGATATCGGGAAAATTTACGAGTATACAATTGATGTGGAAACAGGGCTTGTGGATTATGCAGAGGGATTCCAAAAAGAGTGGATTACACATTCCCAGTACGGATTTACAATTTGTATGGCAAACGGGTTTAACAAAATTGCGCGTATGATTGCGGCTCACCATGGCAGGGCTGAGTGGGGTGCTATAATCGACTTGAATGAAAAAGATTTGGAACCGGAATTGTATTTTATTCATCTTGTCGACAATCTGTCTGCAAAGTTTGGTAAAATTAATATTTCGCTTATCGAAAAGAAAGAGGTATAACGTTGAGTAATTTGACGGAAAAACACAATTTAAAAGGTACATTGATATGTGTTGAGGGAATTGATGGTTCCGGTAAATCTACACAGCTTGCGCTTTTGCGTGATTGGCTGAAATCCATCGGGCAGGATGTTATTTTCACTGAATGGAATTCTTCAATGCTGATTTCCCAGACGACAAAGCTTGCTAAAAAGAAAAATTTGTTGTCCCCGAGAACGTTCAGCCTTTTGCACGCTGTTGATTTTGCCGATAGACTGAAACAGGTCATTGAGCCGGCTCTAAAAGCAGGGTTTATAGTTCTTGCTGACAGATACGCATATACCGCTTTCGCGCGCGATGTAGCAAGAGGTGTTGACAGACAGTGGGTCAGAAAGGTTTATGATTTTGCTATTAAACCTGACCTTGCGGTTTATTTTGACATCAAACCGGAAACTGCGATGAACCGTATCTGCTCAAACCGCGCACCAAAATTTTATGAAGCCGGCATGGATTTAAAATTGAGTAATGACCCTTATGAAAGTTATTTGATATTCCAGTCACGAGTTATCAAGGAATACCAAAGTATGGTGGATGAGTTCGGGCTGGTAAAACTTGATGCGGACGATTCAATCCACTCAAAACAGGTTGCAATCAGAACATTGCTCAGAGAAATTCTCAAAGAAAAAGGGATAGAGGTGTAGTTATGGAAAATTTCAAAAGAAAACATGATTATGAGGGACTTCTTGTTGTCATAGAGGGAACAGACGGCTCAGGCAAATCTACACAGCTGGAACTTTTGAAAAGATACATGCAGGATATGTCCTACGGGGTAATGGTTTCTGAGTGGAAAACCTCAAGACTAATTGCAAAAGTTATTGATGAGGCAAAAGAACGCAACCTTTTGAACGCTTCAACATATAGTCTTTTATACGCTGCGGATTTCGCTGACCGATTGGAAAACCAGATTATCCCCGCCTTGAAATCAGGGTTTATTGTGCTTTTGGATAGATACTACTACACAGCGCTGGCCAGAGATGTTGTACGCGGGCAGGATATCGAGTGGGTAAAGAACTTGTATGAATTTGCACCGGAGCCGGATTTGGTATTTTATCTGGATATGCCGGTGGATGTTTTGCTTAAGCGTATTATAGGAACAACCGGTCTGGATTTTTACGAAAGCGGAAGAGATGTTGGATTTTCTACTGATTTTTATAAAAGTTTTGAAATTTACCAAAACCGCTGTCTGGAGGAATATAACAGAATGAAATCAGAATACGGATTCATCAGCATAGACGGTACAAAGTCCATAGAAGAAATCCACGACGAAATGAAAAAACACGTTCAGGAAATTCTGGATACTGGTATTTTGGATTAAAGGGGCAAATACATAAAAATGCGATACAGTAAAGTCATTTTCGGAACACGCGTCTCGCTTACGCTCGTGCTATCGTCCTCAAATAACTTTACTGTATCGCATTTTTATGTTTCAGTCACGCTTTTATTATGCCAGATATTTCTGGATGGTTTCCTTGTCAAAAACTTCGATGCTGTCTTTTGAGTGAATGAATATCATACACGAAATTAAGGATTTTAGGGTCTCGAAGTCGGAAAACGCAAGCTTGTTACGTAAATCTTCCATATTGTTTGCCAGAAATTCCATGATAATCGTCTTGTTGTCAAATACAAGGTTGGAAAAATAATCGAAAGATTCTTTTGTCTTAACCCCTTCCATATAAATAATATCCGGTGATTGAAACTCAATGAATCTTGCGGCTTTGTCCATATTGAACCCTACGTTTTCGTTCAGCTCACACTGGTTTACATTTTGCAGATTGTATTTTGAAATACTTTCAAGTGTCATAATGTTTTTGTTTTTGTCTGTTTTTGCGACTTCCAGAAGAAGTGAGTATATGACGTGGGTTTTGCCGCTGAGTGGAGAACCGCAGACAATGATTATCCCCGGAGTTTCCAGTGATTGTTTTACTTTGTTGAGACTTTTTGTGTCAGTAATCATTTTTGACAGTTCAAGCGGAGGTTTGTATATTTTGAGAAAAATTCTTTCTCCCATAATTGTCGGGAATGTAGAAATACTTGCAATTAAGTTGATGTCATCAACTTTGAATGATAATTTGCCGAGCTGCGGAACTTCGCTCACGGAAGGATCCAGTTTTGCAAGTGTTTTTAATTTAGAAACAAATGAACCGGTGAGAACTTGCGGTATTGCTCCTTTATTTTGCAAATCACCTGATTTTTTGAAGTTTACAACCAGTCCTGCATCTTCGCATTGAAAACTTACTTCGTGTACATTTTCGATGATTGCCTGTTTCAGGATTGCTCGTATAATTTTTTGTATGTGGCTGTCGCTCAAATCCTCGCTGTGCAATTCATCAAGCCAGTTGTAACCTGAGTTTTCCTCAGAGGTGAATATATCACCAACAGTCGCATCAGTTTTGTAATATTCCTCAATTTTTTTCAGGATGCTGCTTTCAGAAGAGATTACCGGCTCAATAGAGCATTCTGCAGACTCTACGATTTTGTCAATTGCAAACAAATCAAGAGGATCTGCCATTGCAACGGTCAGAGTGTCTTCTATTTTAAAAAGCGGAATGATTTTATACCGCTTTGCATCCGCAAAGTTGATGTATTTAAGGCATCTTGTATCAAGCGTATAGTCATTCAGGTTAACTGACGGGATGTGGAGTTTTGATTCCAGAAAATTTATGAGAGTTTCTTCTGTCAAAATTCCAGAGTTAATCAAAGCCTGACCTATATTAATATTTTGGGCAGCAGCGATTTCCTGTGCCTGTTCTAAAGTCTCAAAAGGCACTAGACCTGCTCTTACAAGGTCATATTTTAATTTTTCAAGGGTTTTGTTAGTAACTGTTTCCATCTTATTTTTCTACCTGAGAGCCTAAATACTGGTCAACTTTTCTGACAACTTCATCAAGATCAAACGGTTTTGTGATATATTCATCAACGCCGGTTTCTTCACCGATGAGTTTGTCCTCTTCCTGTGAACGTGCTGTCACCATAAGTATCGGAATATTTTTGTATTTGCTGTCATATTTCAAAAGTCTGCTGATTTTATAGCCGTTAATTTTGGGCATCATAACGTCAAGGATAATCAAATCCGGCATAATTTCTTTTGCTAGTTTAAGCCCGTCCTCTCCGTTATATGCGCAATAGCAGGTGTAATCAGATGCTTCCAGCACAAATTTTAGACTTTCTACAATATCCTGTTCATCGTCAACGATTAAAATCTTTTTCATAGTGACCTCTACAATATACCCAATATTATTATAGCATATTTCGCTAAAGCAATTGTATTGTAACGTTTTTGTAATCTGAGAAAATGAAAGCCCCTCTCTCTGGCTTTAGTTCATTGCAGGGACTTTTGCCACCGGAACTGCAAAGTGGAATGCTGAGCCAACATCTGGTGTACTGTCACACCAGATTGTACCCTGATGCGCTTCTAAAAGCTGTTTGGCAATAGGCAGTCCGAGCCCTGAGCCCCCAACTTTACGAGAAAGTGAATTTTCAAGCTGGGCGAATTTATCAAAGGCGTGCAGCAAATCTTTTTCAGCGATTCCAATACCCTCATCTATTACGCTCACCATTATGTAATCACCATTTAGTTTTTTAATATCTTCCTCAAAATAAGGGTGACATTTGATATCAGCTGCGTTTATTAATTCTGTTTTTATTGTAATATTTTTACCCTCCGGAGTAAATTTTATTGCGTTTGATACAAGATTTGTGAGAACCTGTTCCAGTCTCTGGCTGTCTGCGGTTATATCAGGAAGATTTTCTGTTTCTTCTGCAAGTAATGTCAGACCGTGTTCTTTTGCAACTTCGGAAAGTGCTGATTTGACGTAATCAACTACTGAATGTATATTCATATCTTTGAATACAAAATCCATCTTGCCGGCTTCAATTTTAGATAAGTCAAGCAGGTCGTTGATAATTCCTGACAAACGCTGAACATTACGTCCTGCCATATCAAGAAATTTTTCCATATTAGAGGTTACATCTCCGCATTTGCCGCTTTTTAGTATATCAAGCGAATTTTTAATAGAGGTGAGCGGAGTTCTCAACTCGTGCGAAACTATAGAAATAAATTCAGATTTGAGCCGTTCAAGTTTTTCCAGTTTATGGTTGGTTTCTTTTATTTCCTGATAGAGTGTTGCGTTTTTTAAAGGCAGTGCAGCCTGTCTTGCAATTGTTTGAAAACATGTCGCATCGTCAGAAGAAAAGGATGTATCCTTAAAAATTTCCACACATCCGAATACATTTTCTCCGAGAGTTATCGGCGCAAACATATTATCATATTGGAATAAACTGAAAGTGAAACGATTTCCCGGATATTTGACAGTTTTTATTACTTTGAGATTTTCTTCGTCAATTTCATAAGGCGGGTTTTCAAAAGCATTTTTGTAATTTAAAATTGTGCGAAGTTTGATAGCGCTCAGAATTTCATCAGAGATTTCATATAGGGAATTAAGCAATAGCACCGGTTCATCTTCCGTGCAAAATGACAGAGTGCAGGTGAGCGAAAAACTCAAAGCCTTGTCCAAGCCCTCTATCATATATGAAATCAATTTGTTTTTATCAAGAGTTTCCGCAAAGTTTGAACTTGTGCTGTACAAGGCATTTAATCTATAAAGGCTGTCTGCTAAATCTTTGTTTGAATTAGAAAGTTTTTCAAGAGAATTCTTAGTCTTTAAATTTACGCTGACAGTTGAAGTTATCAGTACGTCAGTCATATCTTTTGTTATGAAAGCGTTTGATAATTTTAAAAGTTCCGGCTCCGGAGTATTTGTTATATATAATATAATAATATTGTTGTCAGATAGAGATTTAATTTGTTTTGTAAGCTGCTTAGCTCCGTTAAAACTGCTATCAAGTATAATAATGTCAGGCATTTCTATCTGTACGGATTCCAATACCTGCAGCTGGGTAGAAAGTACGGCAAAATCGTACGTATTTTTACTGAAAATAGTACTAAAGCGGGCAATATCTTCTGCGTTTTCCGAAGCAAATAATATCTTTATCATACAATACTATGTTAGCAAGTATTTAGATATATGCAAATTCTTTAAGTTTTTTGAAATTGTACGTTTAATTTTTTCTTTTTGCAGATTTATTTTTCGAGGAATTGTTGGCGGAAGAATTATTTTTACTTCTCCCCTGAGAAGAGTGGTGTGCAGAAGATTGTATTCTTTTTACGCTGTAGACATCAGGGATAGCCTGTATGCTGTTTATTACTTTTTTATATGTATCAATGTTGTCAAGTTCAATACTGAGTTCTATTATACCGACTTTGCCTGCTTTTGATTTAACATTTGCAGAAATAATGTTTGTATTGTTATCAGAGACCGCACCGATAATATCTTTCAAAAGCCCCATTTTTTCAGCGGTTTCAACGCGGATTGTAGTAGTGTAAGTTTTGCTTGTATTATCTCCGGACCAGTGAATATCCATTAATCTTTCAGGCGGTATTGTATCAAGTGTTTTGCAGTCTAGTCTGTGAACAGAAACCCCTTTTGAACGTGTAACAACGCCGACAATCGGTTCTCCCGGAATAGGGGAGCAGCAGCGTGCAAAGGAATAGAGCATCCCCTCAAGACCGACAATATCTTTTTCTGATTTTTTATGGGTATGACCGGTAAAATTCTGTTCAGGTGCTTTTTGCTGAGGTTTTTTGAGCTTATTAACTATTTTATTAACTGTGGTTTCACCGTAACCCAGTGCGGCAAATAAATCCTCAGCGCTCTGGTAGTTCATTATTTTAGCTACTTTTTCAAACTCTTCTTTCTTGACGTAATCGTCAAAGACTGCTTTTGTAAGTTCCCGTTCAAGCATGGTTTTACCCATTTCAACGTGGTCTTCTCGTTTGTTTTTCTTGAACCACTGACGAATTTTTGAGGCAGCCTGCTTGGTTACGACAAAGTTAAGCCAGTCAAGCCGCGGAGCTGGTGTTTTGGAGGTAATAATTTCAACAATATCACCGTTGTTTAATTTAGTATCAAGCTGCGCAATACGTCCGTTAATAAGCGCGCCTATTGTTTTACTGCCGACATCAGAGTGAATTCTGTATGCAAAATCTACGGGAGTTGCATTTACCGGCAAATCTATGACATCGCCGTTTGGCGTGAACGCAAAAACCTGATCTGAAAATAAATCCAGTTTGACAGAATTTACGTAGTCTTCAGCATTTGTCATGTCCTTTTCGTATTCAACGAGTTTTCTCATCCAGGAAAATTGCAAATCTGAAGCGTTGTCTGCTTTTTGAGAGCCTTTTTCTTTATATCTCCAGTGTGCGGCAACCCCGTATTCAGCAACTTCGTGCATTTCCCAGGTTCTTATTTGAACTTCAAGCGGTTTTGAACGCGGGCCGATTACAGAGGTGTGCAAAGACTGATAGAGGTTTCCTTTCGGCATTGCTATATAGTCTTTAAAACGTCCGGGTATAGGTTTGAATTGAGAGTGGATAAGCCCTAAAACTTCATAGCATTCTTTTTCTGTATCTACGATTACACGGACTGCAGTGATGTCATACAGGTCATGGAAAGCGATATTCAGCCGTTTCATTTTGCTGTAAATACTGTAATAGTGTTTTGCACGTCCTGTTATTTGCGCATTTATGCCGCTTTTTTTGACATCGTTTGCAATTTTTTCAATAAGCATATTAACAGTCATTTCGCGTTCAGCTTTTTTCTGGGAAACAAGCTGTGCTATTTCAAAGTACTTATCAGGTTCAAGGTACCTCAGTGATAAATCTTCCAATTCGGCTTTAATTTTACCGATACCTAAGCGGTTTGCAAGCGGGGCAAAGATATCGAGAGTCTCTTTTGCTATTTTTTGCTGTTTATTTACAGACATAAAATTAAGAGTACGCATATTATGCAGGCGGTCAGCAAGTTTCAAAAATATTATTCTGATATCGCTCGCCATTGCAATAAAAAGACGCCGGAAATTCTCTGCCTGACGTTCTTCTTTTGATTTAAACTGTAGTTTGCTGAGTTTTGTAACACCTTGAACGAGATTTAATACATCATCCCCGAATTTTTCGCGTATTTCTTCAGGTTTCGTATCGGTATCTTCAAGAATATCGTGTAAAAAAGCCGCTTCAAGTGTGTGCGCGTCAACTTTTAAATCAATCAAAATTTTGGCAACTTCAACTGGGTGGATGATATAAGGCTCTTCTGAAACTCGGTATTGCCCCTCGTGGAGACGTTTTGCAAATTCAAAGGCTTCTTCAATCTTTTTTATTTCTTCTTCGTCTCTGTGCTGTTCTGTTAACTTTTGTCTTATATCATCAAATAGCGGTTTTTCTGTCATAGTAAATTCATCATACAGATTTTATTTCATTTTTTCAAGTAAAATAGCTGAATTTCATACATAAAGACTACGTTTTTATGTTAATATAGCTTTATGGATAAAGGTTTTACGGTCAATTTGAGAATTTCACCAAATTCTGCAAAAAATGAAATAATAAAAAATGATGATGGTTCTGTAAAAGTTAAGATAACAGCCCAGCCGATTGACGGCAAGGCGAACAAGGCGCTTGTCGAATTTCTTTCCAAAACCTTTAAACTCCCAAAAACTTCTATTGAAATCGTCAGAGGCGAGACATCAAAAGACAAGACTATCTTATTTAAAACAGACGATATTGATAAGATAGAACTGCTAAAAGCGGCATTCTTGAGTTGAAACTATTCCAGTGCCTTTTTTAATACAAGAAAACATTTTTTACAAGCGAAAATACAAAGTTCCTGCCTTTCCCTATTGCATTTTTGTTTCTTTGTTGTTATGATTATAGTAACAAGTATTTTAAAAGGATAAAAAATGATTTTAAGAACTGCAAAATTCCATCATCAACATCATAGCTTCCTGAAGAGGCTATAGAATTGATGATGCGCAGTTTTAATAAATAATTCAATTCTTCATATAAATAGCCTCTTCGGGATAAATGCGTAAGAGGCTATTTTATTTGTTGAATTGGAGGTTTTAAATATAATGTCACTAGTTAATATAATTTCGGCTGTAGGAAATAATAATTCTGTTTACCCTCTTCTTTTCCGTGATTGCGGGGTAGAAAATCCTATTAAGATTGCACTTACATATAAGCAAAATATTGATGAATCACCTAAAGTCGCCAGATATGCAGTTAGAGAACGTTCTATTGATGAATATACTACATCAGCGGTTTGGCTTGGTACTGTACCTGCAGTTGAATATGTCTCTGATAAATTCATCGCTAAAAAAGGTTTCAGTCCGCTTATCAGCGCACGTCTTTTTAAGGAAGATTTGGATAAGAATCCGTTCCAAGGGATAGAATTTAACATTAAAAAATTCGGCAATTCCGCTTCTAAAGAGGTGCAAGCCGCAGTTGCAGACCTTGTGAAAGCTAAAGAAAACAAAAAAGCTTTTGAAAGTTTGATGTCTAAAAAGTTTGTGGCTGCTGTTACTATCCCGATGGCTTTAATAGGTTTTATCATTCCTAAATGTATATTTGCTCTCTCCAGCAAAATTAACAAAAGAGAAAAAGCTAAACAACAGCCTGCATATTCTGATATCTTCCCTAAATCCGATATTGCCACATTTGGCCAGAAAAAAGATGTTGCATTCACCGGTTTTGCGTCAACCGTTGCTAACCTTACAACTCCTGATAAAATGGCTGCAATAGACGGCGGCTATGCTATCGGGCGTATCTTGACAGCACGCCCCGGTTATGAGCCCGTTGATATTGCTTTCAAAATGGCAGGTATGCTCTATTTGAATTATGTTGCCCCTAAGCAACTGGAAAAATTGTTTGACTTTACGTCCGGTAAACTTTTCAAAAGTAATGTTAATTTAGACCCGAAACTTCTTAATAACAAAGAATTTGTCAGTGAAGTTAAAAATAATAAATTCGAATTTTTGAAAGATATGGACGGCCGTAAAATGCTTGAATATATTGACAACAATCCGAACAGTTCGTTTACAAAGTTTGCATCAATGTTCAAAAAAGTCACAATGCTCACCTCAGACAGCAGAGACCCGAGAGTTTTTGTTGATATCAAGGATTTGGAAGCATTTGGAAAAAATATTTATTCCTTTGCCAAAGACGGGCTCGCTTCTAAAAATTTGAACAAGTTTGCGAAAAAAGCTCTCTGCGTCAAGTCATTTAATATTATATCAAATGTGGCACTGAGCAGCTTTTTACTTTCTTATGTTCTTCCGAAAACGCAATTCGCTCTCAGAGAGCTTTTCACAGGCTCCAAACTTGAACCAGGTCTTGCTAATATTGATAAGTAATGCGAGGCTGATTAAAGTTATACATGCTAAAAGCGCCCTCTATATTAATAGAGAGCGCTTTTTCAGGTTTAATTATAAAAATTATAATTTAGAAGCAACCATCAAAGTAGTTTCAGCTAAACGAGTTGAATAACCCATTTCGTTGTCGTACCAAGAAATGATTTTAACCTGGTTGCCGCCCATTACACGAGTTAACAAAGCGTCAACTGTTGAAGATTGTGAAGTGCCGATGTAGTCAGAAGATACAAGCGGTTCTTCAGTGTAGCAAAGTACGTGACCGTCAGCACCAGCTTTTAATGCTGCGTTAACTTCTTCAACTGTAACGTCTTTAGCAAGTTCAAATACAACGTCTACCAAAGAAACGTCCGGAGTAGGAACTCTCATAGCGAAACCGTCCAATTTACCTTTCAATTGCGGTAAAACAAGAGCAACAGCTTTAGCTGCACCAGTTTTTGTAGGAACAATGTTCAAAGCGCCAGCTCTGGCTCTGCGTGGGTCTTTGTGACCGGCATCAAGGATTCTTTGGTCACCTGTGTATGAGTGAACTGTTGTCATCAAACCTTTTACGATGCCGAATTTTTCATCGATAACTTTAGCTACAGGAGCCAAGCAGTTTGTTGTGCAAGAAGCCATTGAAATTACGTTGTGTTTAGCAGGATCGTATTCTTTATCGTTTACACCCAAAACAATTGTAATATCTTCGTTTGTTGCAGGAGCAGAGATGATAACTTTTTTAGCACCTGCTGTGATGTGAGCTTTTGCTTTTTCTGCATCTGTGAAGAAACCTGTTGATTCAACAACAACTTCTACACCTAAATCTTTCCAAGGCAATTGTGCCGGATCTTTTTCTGCAAAGAATTTAATTTTTTTACCGTTTACGATAATACCTTCTTCGTAAGCTTCAACTGTGCCGTCAAATTTGCCCATAACTGAGTCGTGTTTGAATAACAATGCTGCTTCAGCAGGTTTCAAACCAGGGTCGTTGATAGCTACATAATTAATTTTGTCAAAAATACCTTCTCTGATAGCGGCTCTCAATGTGTTACGGCCGATTCTACCAAAACCGTTAATTGCTACATTTACCATAAGTTTTTACTCCTTCTTATTCTGTAAACTTATTACAAATTTGTTATACATCAAAAATATTTTGTTAGCAAGCAAGTAGCTGCATCTTTAATTTTTTATTAATATTTATATATATATTGTATATCCTTGTTAAAATCTGTAAATGCTTGCTATTAGTGCATTTGCCCGTTTTTGTCTTTTTGAATTGTAACAAAAACTTAACAAAAGAGGTCAAAAAATTAAAGTTTTAGGAAAGAAAAGCCGAAAACATGAGTACTAA
>CALUVE010000022.1 GCA_944324135.1 Candidatus Gastranaerophilales bacterium
TTTATTAAAAATTTATAGTTTTCCTTTTTTCCCTTTTTCCCTTTACGACCTAACGAGGTCGTTTTTTATTGGCAAACATGATGTTTGCATCAATACTATTTCCACAAACTGAAAAACCGCCTTTTTAAAGATGTTCTAGAAACTTTAAATGTCTTTTAAAAGGCGGCTTTTACATCGTCCGTAAGAGGTTCCCAGCATTCACCCTCGTCAGAGTTTTTTGTTCCTCCCCACTCCGTGGGGGAGGTTAGGTGGGGGGGGCTGATGCTTTCTCCCATCTTCCACGGGGATGCTAGCTCGAACCGGCGAGATTACGAGCCGTGTGAGACTGTATGCCGATGCAGTCGGCTGAGGGGGTGGGGGTGAGGGGCTAATTGTCACTCTGAACTTGTTTGACTACTTTTTCCAAAATCTTTGATTTCGTGAAAAATGTCCGGTTTCCCGCAGGGTCTAAGCTTTACGTCATTCTGAGCGCAGCGAAGAATCTCTTAGTTTAAATAAAGGGGCAGAAAAATTATTTTCGGAACACGCTCTCGCCCTGCTCCCGCTATCGTCCTCAAATAACATTTCTGCCCCTTCATTCAGTCAACATCTAATTTATTCCTCACATCTCAGTGGAGGAGGAACAAAAATACTCCCCTCTACCTTTGGGAGAGGGGCAGGGGTGAGGGGCTAATTGAAGTTTGCACCCCCCACCTAACCTCCCCCGCAAGGGGGGAGGAACTAAAAACTTTGGGCGATTGATGAATATTGAGAACCTCTTACGGGCTGTGTTAAAGCCGCCTTTTTAAAAGACATTTAAAGTTTTTTGAACATTTTTTCAAAAGGCGGTTTTTCAGTCTGCGGAAATAGTGTTGATGCAAACATCATGTTTGCCCCCGCAAGGGGGGAGGAATTTAAAAAATGCCATACACTTCTCACACTTTTCCCGCTCATTTCTACTGATGCAAACATCATGTTTGCATAAAAAAAAGGAATTTATTAAGTTCAATGTAACATTTTGACATGCCTAAAATATTGTTGTTCAATAGAATTAAGACTATTATCGGGTAGGAATATGTACATAAAACAACTTGAAATAGATAATTTCAAATCATTTGCAAATAAATCTGAAATACCGCTTTTGAAAGGGTTTACCACCATATCCGGACCAAACGGCTCTGGCAAAAGTAATATTATAGACAGCATACTATTTGCTCTCGGGCTTGCCAATGCCGGAGAACTGCGTGCTGAAAATCTTTCTCACTTTATTTCTACCTATACAAAGCGAAACGATGCATATGTTAAAGTTACGTTTGGCGACGTGAATTCCGACAGTGAATTTTCTGTTGCAAGAAAAATCCGCAAATCTTCACAGGGTTACGCAAGTACATACTACCTTAATGATTCTGTCACGACCCTTTCTAACATTCATGCATTCCTAGAAAAATACAACGTTACCCCGAACAGCTACAACGTGATGATGCAGGGTGATGTTCAAGGTATCACAAACTGTACCCCAAAGAACAGACGTAAAATTATTGACGAAATAGCAGGGATTGCGGACTTTGACCGGAGAATAGATCAGGCAACTAATGAATTAAATACTGTAGAACAACGTGTTGAACGTTCTACAGTGATTTTGAACGAAGTCGAAACCCGACTTGAACAACTTAAAGAAGAACGCGAAGTTGCACTAAAATATCAAAAATTAAAAGAAGAAAAATCGTCTCTTGAGGGACAAATTAACACAGTGCGTTTCTTTGACATCAAAAAATCACTAGAAAAAGCTCACGAGAATATTCTTGAATTTACAAAAAAGAAAAAAGAAGAAGAAGTAAAAAACAAAGATTTAGACGAACGTTTGAAATTAATAACAGGCAAATATAACGAAATATCCGAGCTTGTGAAAGAAAAAGGGGAAGCCCAGCAGATTGAACTTAAGAAAAAAGAAGAAACACTGAAAGGCGAAATAGAACGCAAAAAGAATGCCTCTGATTACGCTGACAAACAAATCCACGATGGCTTGCGCTCTATTGAAAATGCTAAAAACGGTATTGAAAACTTCAACAAAAAAATTGCTGATTTCAAACTGAAAATTACAATGAAAGATGATGAAATCAAGGTTATAGAAAATTCAATAAAAGAAAAAAATGAAGAGTTGAAAAAAATTCTTGAAGATATGACCGGTATGAATGCCACCGCGGATCAGCATATAGAAAAACGCAACACCTTAAGAAAACAGCTGGAAGAACTTCAAGACAAAGAAAATACACTCTTAAAAGAAAAATATCCGCTTGAAAGTGAGCTTAAATCTCTTGAAAAAGAACTTGAGCAGGCAAAAGCAAAGCTTGAAGAGCTTGAAAATTTAAAAGCAAATTTCTCATCTGAGCAAGACTTAAAACAAAAAATGGTTGAGCAGCTTCAAAAAGAACTGCAGGATTTTAAAATAATCCAGCAAAACACAATGCACGACCTTGATAAAACCAAAAATGAAATAAACGATTTGAACTATGATGCGCAAATTGTTTACAGAAAAATTGCTTCAATGGAAGTAAAGAAACAGGCTGCCGAAGAATCTTTCGGACGTGCAATTGATACAGTAATGGGAGCTAAGCTGAAAGGTGTTCACGCACCTCTTGTTCAACTTGGTACTGTTGATAAAGAGTATTCAACAGCGATGGAAGTAGCTTTTGGCGGCAGAATGTCTCACGTAGTTGTTGATGATGAACATGTTGCTTCTGTTGCAATTGAACTTTTAAAATCTTCTGGAGCAGGACGAGCTACTTTCATACCACTTAACAAAGTTCAAAAAGCCCCGACACGCCTGGCGCTGCCTAAAGACAAAGGGGTAATAGATTTTGCAATAAATCTTGTTGATTTTGATGATACATACATAAATGCTTTCTACTACGCGGTTGGAGACACTCTCGTTGTAGAAGATATGGAGTGCGCTAAAAAACTTATCGGCAAATACAGAATGGTAACGCTCTCAGGTGAACTGTTTGAAAAATCAGGTTCAATGACCGGCGGTTCAATGAGACGCACAGGACTGAGTTTCAGCCAGAATGATGATAACGAACTCAATACCTACAAGGATAAGCTAAAAGATCTTGAAACAAAATTAAAAGACCTGAACAAGAAACAAAATGAACTTGAAAACAAATTAGATAAAGTGCGTTCAGGGTATTCTGATGCGATGAACGAGTTTAACAAATCCAAAGTTGAACTCGACAACATGAATAGAAATTACGAAAACAGCGAGAATATCCTCAAAGAACGTGCTGAATTTATCAAAAATACAGAACCTAAAATTGATGAACTGAACAAAAAACTTGACAAAATGGAAGACAAACATGTTTCTCTGCTTGATGAAATGACACTGGTTCAGGAACAAATTGCTGATGTTGAAAAATTAATCAATGAACAGGATTTGAAAGATTTAAAAGAAAAAACAGAGGGAATTGAAGCAGAAATTAAGCGTCTGCAGGTAAATCTGATGAATGCAAATAACGACAAAAATGAGCTCAATCGCCAGATTTCATTCCACAACGACCTTATTCAAACAAAAAGCGAAGAAATTGTTAACATTGAACACAACAATAAAAAACTTGAGAATGACAAGATAACGTACAAAGAAGAAACCGAAGTCTTGAATAAAAAACTTGAAGAACTTAAAGTTCAAATTGAAGAAATAGAAGAGAAACTCGGTGAACTCTTAAAACAGCGCGATGAAATTCATAACGATTTGATTGAACTGGAAAAACAAAAACACATCCGTATATCTGATATTGAAAGAATAGCAGAGCAGATTGAATCTTTTAAAGCACGCCGTCGTGAACTTGAACCGCAGCTGGATGAGGCTCGTACAGTACTTACAAATTCCGGCATAGAAATAGAAAAGCTGGAGCCGACAGAAATTTCCATAGAAGAAATAACTTCTAAAATTCAAAAACTTGAAAAGAAAATGGATGAACTCGGTGACGTAAATATGCGAGCACTCACCTCATATGATGAAGTTCTGAACAGACAGACTGAACTCAAACAGCAAATTGATACACTTTCAAAAGAGCGTAAAGAAATTCTTGAAAGAATGAACGGTTACGAACAGCTGAAAAAAGAAACATTTATGAAAACCTACAACAACATAAATGCTAATTTTAAAGAAGTATTCCACCAATTATCAGAAGGTGAGGGTGAACTAATTTTAGAAAACCCTGAAGATCCTCTAAACGGAGGATTAACAATCGCGGCTCAACCGAGAGATAAAAAGCTCCAAAGATTAGAAAGCATGTCCGGAGGAGAAAAGTCTTTAACCGCACTGGCATTTGTTTTTGCGATACAGAGATATATGCCGGCACCATTCTATGCATTTGACGAAGTTGATGCAAGCCTTGATACAATGAACGTTGAGCGTATCGCCCAAATGGTGCAGAATCAGTCAAAAGATACGCAATTTATAGTTGTTAGTCACAGAAAACCTATGATAGAATCAGCTAATAGAACTATAGGTGTAACCCAAAAAGAAAAAGGTATAACGAGAGTAACCGGAATTAAATTGAGAGATTAATATAAATGGCAGAAAATGCAGTTTTAAATTATGAATATCTGGAAAACGAAAACGACGGAATAGGTGTTCTTGTCGAAATGGCAAAAGCCGGAAAAATTGACCCGTGGAATATAGATATAATTGATGTCACGGATAAATTTCTTGCCAAAATTTGCGAAATGAAATCTCAAAACCTAAGATTAACCGGTCGCACACTTTTATTTGCATCTATTTTGATAAAATTGCAGTCAAATGTACTGGAGGGAATAAGTGCAGCGCAATTTGAAGACCAGTATGATGAAGTTCAATATGATGATGACGGTTTTATTGCTGAATACGCAGAAGAAGATTACGTGCCGACAAATAACGTAATTTCTATTGATGAAGTTCTACAACGCAGAACAAGCGTCAGATTAAACCGTAACAGAACAGTTACATTGAATGACTTAATACGCCAGTTGAAATTCTATGAAAAAATAGACAGAAAACAAGCGCTAAAAAGTGCTCAAGAACGAGCTAAACGCAGAGTGCAATCATACTCAAGATTCACACCGGATGATATTGTTAATATGGCTCACGAAGAGTATATTGAAGAAGCTGTACTCAAGTTAAAAGCAAATCTGGAACAAATTTTTCTCAAAGAAGAAAAAGTAGAGCTTGACTCTTTGACTCTGCTCGGAATGGATAGAATCAGCGCCTATATTGCAATGTTATTTTTATCCGCCGAATCTGATTATGACCTGACTCAGGATGAATTTTATTCAAATGTATATGTAATAAAAGATAATTCAAAAGAGGTAAAAGAAAATGGAACAGTTGAAATCGCGAATTGAGGCTGTTCTGTTTACGACAGCTCAAGCTCTCAGTGTACACGAGATAGCAGAAATTCTTGAAGAAGAAAATGATGAAACCGTTGAAGAAGCACTTCTGGAACTCATAATGGATTATTCGTCAAGAGACGGAGCTCTGGAAATAGATGATGAAAACGGATATATTTTGCAGGTCAAAGAAGAACACATGGATATAGTTGAAAAATTATGTCCGGTAGAATTAAAACCTGCTGTTTTAAGAACCTTATCAGTCATAGCGCTGAAAGAGCCAATCCGACAGACAGTACTAAAGGAATTAAGAGGCTCAAATGCTTATGAACACGTACAGGAACTTGTAGAAAAAGGTCTCATCTCCAAAACAAAAGATAAAAACGGCAGAAGCTACAATCTGAAAACTACACCCAAATTTGCAGAATATTTCAAATTAAAAGGTGATACAAGAGCACTTGCCAAAATTTTAGAATTGGACAGTGCAGCTTTAAAACAGGGGAACGATGAAGAATAAACGTTTATATATTCTAAATTTCATACTTGCAGTACTAATAATAATATTGTTTTTTGTACCGAATTTTCTGTTGGAACGGGGAAAATCCGCACTGAACCGCGGTGATTATATTAAAGCTTATAATCACTTAAATTTGGCTATCAAACTTAGACCTTACAATAAAGAAATTCGTTATTGCTATGTAAAAACACTGACTAAATTTAGAAGCAATCTAAAAATTCAAAAATCAATTTACAAATTCAGTGACAGCCGTCAGAATGACAGCGCAAAACTGCTTGCCGGAAATAAAGTTTACAGCTGGAAATATAACATTTTACGTACATACGGTATTACATACATTGACCACGTTACCTACGACAACAAAGTGTTAAGATGGGATATAAATACTTTTCCTTTAAAAGTATATATTGAAAGCACAAGAAACAAAAATCTGCCAAATTATTATATAAGCGAAATCAAAAGATGTTTCACTAACTGGAAAAATGCCAGCGGATTTATAACATTTACTTACGTAAAAGATGCGAAGAATGCAGACATAGTTGTAAAATTCAGCGACGTGGACAATTCAAACTGCGGGGAAACTGGCTGTAAATATGTTGTAGCTTATACAGTTCCGATAATAAAAATCAACAGACTGAATCAAATGGTTATAACTGTATACGAAAGAGATCCTTACGGTAAATATCTTTCAACAAAAGAACTGCATAATACGGTATTACATGAAATCGGACACGCACTTGGTATAATGGGGCACAGCAACAATCCTGATGACTTGATGTATATGTCCACAAACCAGAATCAAATTCAAAGACAAAGTTCGCAAAACTATCTTTTCTTCACACAAAGCGACATCCGTACTCTGAAGCTTTTGTACAAGCTAATGCCTGATATAACAAATGTTCCGATTTCACAGGTGAATACCACAGGGCTTTTCTATGCACCGATAATACTCGGTAATGCAAAAACAATTAATATGAGAAAACTCGTAGATGCTCAAAATTATATTAAAAAAGCACCAAAAATTTCAGGCGGTTATATAGATTTAGGTATCGCGCAGGCTGAGCTCGGAAATACCGAAGAGGCAATGAAAGCCTTTAACCGTGCGCTTGCACTTGCCGCAAATGAAAATGAAAGAGCACTTGCATACTACAATCTGGCTGTAGTTTCTATGAATGAGAAAAAATATAAAGATGCTATGAGATATGCAGAGATTTCAAAATCCATTCTTCCGAGTGAAGAAATTAACGAACTATTGACGGCTATCCGCCAATATTTGTCTCTTGGAATAAAATTACCGGTTTCAAATTATTTGTTAGAAAAATAGTAGCAAAAAATTTTCTGCCGGTGTTTTATAAAAGAGCAAAAGGAGTTTTCTGTATGCTGGTATCATCTGTGCAATATAATCCTACCTTTTCAGGAGTCGTTCCCGTAAAAGTACACATTGACGGTAAAGAAGCAATTGACAGCGTTAATATACAAAAGGGCTGCAGAAAATTAATAGAGACTCTTGCCGGTCCTATAGAAAAATCTCCAGAAAAACAGAGACTTTGCAAAATTTTTGCACAGTTTGATAAAGATTACAACTTTCACCGCGCACTAAAAGGCTACACCTGCTACATAAGTGAATACGGACGATTAGTAAAAAAGACGGCTTCACACTTTTTCAGATACGTTAACTGGCGGGACAAAAATTATATAGTCACAGGCCGACCGGCTGAACTGCTTGCAGAAAGCGGACGCGGGCTGGGACTGGCAAAAAGTATTGCAAACAGCAGCAACCACCCTGACAGCTATGAAGTAATGTATGCAAAACAAATCTACAAAGACAATATTAATAAAATTATATCTAACCGCGGGCTGCGCATCAGAGAGGGATTTGACAGATTAACCAGAAAGAATACAGGCGATGAAACAATTTTAAATATATTTTTAACCAGCAACGGCAAATACGGAAAGAGCACATTTAAGCTAAAACTTGACAATATTATCTTTAGCACACCCAACAAAAAATGATTTACAAACACTTTACAAACACTTTAAATTAAATTTTGTTTGAGTTATATTTTACAGGTTGGCAAAATCTAAGATTGGAGATATGAATAAATGTATAATGTAGTAATAATCGGAGCAGGCCCAGCAGGTATTTTCGCTGCACTGGAAATAACAAAACTCAGACCAGATTGGAAAGTCGCACTTGTAGAAAAGGGGCAGAAAATAGAGAACAGAAAATGTCTCTTAAGAGAGGGATATGCCAAATGCCCATCCTGTAAAAAATGCGGTTTGCTGTGCGGCTGGGGTGGCGCCGGTGCTTTTTCTGACGGAAAATTAACTCTCACACCGGATGTTGGCGGTCACCTGGTTGATTATATGTCCAGAGAAAAAGTTGAAGAGCTTATAGATTATTCTGACAAATTATACTTAAAATTCGGAGCAACTGAAGAAGTTTTCGGAACAGATATGAAAACTTTCAAAGAAATCGAAAGACAGGCAGTACTGGCAGAACTCAAACTTGTACATTCTCCGGTAAGACACCTTGGTACAGAAAGAAGTCTTGACGTATTAAAAAACATGCAGGACTATCTTGATGAAAGAATTACAATACTGAACAACGTATCAGCACAATCACTGATAGTAGAATGCGAACAGGTCAAAGGTATTGTCCTTGATAACGGAGAAACAATATCAGCAGAATACACAATCATTGCTCCGGGCAGAGAGGGTGCAGACTGGCTTACAAAAGAATTTGCCAAAAATAAAATCGGAATGGTAAACAATGCAGTTGATATCGGGGTCCGTGTAGAACTTCCGGCACCGGTTTTTGAACCGTTAACAGACAAACTTTATGAATCCAAATTGATATACCACTCTCCAACGTTCGGCGATGAAGTCAGAACTTTCTGTATGAACCCGAACGGAGAAGTTGTTCAGGAAAACTATAACGGAATTTCAACAGTAAACGGGCATAGTTATGCTGAAAAAACAACAAATAATACAAACTTTGCACTGTTAGTCAGCAAAAAATTCACAGAACCGTTCAAAGAACCGATTCAATACGGACAACACATTGCAAGCCTCGCCAATATGCTTGGCGGCGGAATTCTCGTTCAGAGATTTGGCGATTTGCTTGACGGGCGCCGTTCTACTCCGGAAAGAATTAAATCCAGCATAATCAAACCAACACTTACCTGTGCAACTCCCGGAGACTTAAGCCTTGTTATACCGTACAGACAGATGACAAGTATAATCGAAATGCTCTATGCGCTTGACAAACTGGCACCTGGAACAGCCTCCAGATACACACTGCTTTACGGTATAGAAGTTAAATTCTACTCAGCTAGAGTAAAATTAACAGAAGAACTTGAAACAGAGGGAGTTAAAAATCTCTTTGCAATCGGAGACGGCGCCGGTGTAACCAGAGGGCTTATCCAGGCCTCTGCATCAGGCGTTCACGTTGCAAGAACTATTTGCTCAAGATAGTATCAGGTGGTATAATTTATAATATGAAAAATCAAAAAATCAGTATGACAACTCAAAACCGATTAATAATATCAGGACTCGTACTGAGTACAATACTTATTGTAGCAATTGCGATTTTTGCGATATTTAATATCCAGAAAAAACTAAACGAGGGCTATCAAAATTTCGGACAGGTAATCTCAAAGACGCTTGCAATTGAGTCTGTTGAAATCACAAGAGGGTTGACTAAACAACAGGTTTATAATACTCTCAAAACTCACACCGATTCAATTTTAAAAAGCCACGATGACATTGTATTCATAGAATTTAAGGACTCTGACGGCAAAGTCATCTATTCAGGCAAAAATCCTAACTATAACAGCCAGAAACGCTCAAATATAACGGTAACATCTCCGATGAACGAAGAAAAATCCGGAGTATTTAAATACGCAGGCTCTGTAACAGTCGGACTTTCCGGAAATATCATTACCCAGATATCTTCGACAACAAGAAATTCTCTGATGTTTGTATTTACTGTTGCGTGGGTAGTTTTTGCATTTGTAATATTGATAAATACATATTTAATTACCCGTGAACTGCGCATTTTGCAGGAGGGCGTTAAAAAGATTTCCACAAAAGAATTCGGATATAAAATTGAAGGAAAAGATGTAAGTAATGAAGTCAAAGAACTTTTTAACGCATTTAACGATATGTCAGCACGTTTGCACATATATGAAGAACAAAATGTTGAACAGCTGACCCTTGAACGTAACAAACTTGAGGCAGTACTTTTAAGCATCGCAAACGGTGTTGTTGTATGCGACAACAATGATAATGTAGTACTGGTGAACAACCACGCGCAAAAACTTCTTGAAGTTGAAGAACACCAGATGCTTAATACTAAAATTCAACAGTATATAGATACAGCAGGTAATTATTGTTTCAAAGACAAAATTGAAGAATTCAAAGACACTCCTATTGATATTATGGAGAAAAAACCTATTGAATTTAATATAGAAGTTGACAACAGGGTTATAAAATCGGTAATATCACCGATGTTTACAAGAAACAAAGATTATGTCGGGTATATTATAGTACTGATTGACATCACAAAAGAGGCAGAAATGGATGAGATGAGGGCACACTTTATCTCTAATGTTTCTCACGAATTAAGAACTCCGGTGACTGTTTTGAGAAGTTATATTGACACCCTTTACAACTACGGCAACGAATTTGATTATGACACCCAGAAAGAGTTTATAGGAACTATAAATCAGGAAATTATCAGACTAAATAACATGGTGAATGACATTCTTGATTTTTCTAGACTTGAATCAAATGTAGAGATGCAAAAATCACCGAACGACATTTCAGCAGTTGTCGAAAATGCGATTAATCAGGTTCAGGTACTTGCAAACGAACATAATTTAACGATAAATGTTTCAAAGGATACAGATATCCCTGTTATTATGTTTAACTATGACAGCATAGAGCGTGCTTTTACAAATCTTTTATCAAATGCAATTAAATATTCACCGGATAGCACAAATATTGATGTAAAACTTACGGCTGATAATGAGAATGTAACAGTAACAGTGACTGATCAGGGCTGCGGAATTGCTCCTGAACATTTGAAAAAAATCTTTGACAGATTTTACAGGGTAGAAAATGCAACGCATACAATTAAAGGCACCGGTATCGGTCTGCACCTTGTAAAAACGACTATTGAAAAACATCATAACGGAAAAGTTTTTGTAAAATCCGAAGTTGGTAAAGGTTCAACATTCGGTTTTACACTTCCGATAAATGTAATAAGCAAAGATAGCCAGCTAATTTAAGGGTTTTGAATGCAAAAACATACTTTTGATCCAAATATGGTTTACACAGAGGGAGAGGAGAACTTCACCCCAAAAACACATTGGACGGAGAAAATATTTTCCCCTACCGGTTTTTGCAACCTATGTCTTATAATAACTATCGGAATTTTTGGATATTCATTTCTCGGAGATGTTACTTTTAAGATAAAGCATGCATTTCCGCAATTATCAGAAGTGACATATAGAAAAATAAATACAGATGGAGAGCCTGTTCAAAAAATGATTTCAAAAAATGGGCTGCAGCTTACAAAAGGTGAGAATGATTATACTGAATTTGCCTACGATAAAATTGCAGAGTATAGCATTTCCGGCATGGTGGTCGCAATAAATACGGATTTTTGGCTGCGCGGACTTATGAGAAATGATTTTGATAACGTTTCTCTGATGGATATAGGAATTGTATGGGGAAAAATTGCTGACAAAGCTTACGTAGAAAAACATTTAAAATTCAAATCAGAAAAAACAAGCACTGCTCGCTGGCTCCGATACAAATATGAATGTCGCGGGCAGGATTGTCTTGGCTTTAGCTATATAAAATCACACATTGCGCATACGCACCTTGTACCGGCAAACGATAATGTTATGAGCGCATTGCTTACGATAAAAAAATATGATAAAGTAAAACTTGACGGTTATCTGATTGATTTATATTTTTCCAAAGGCGGAAAAGCCCTGACAAGCATTTCCAGAACAGATAACAACGCCGGCTCACGAGGAAGAAACAACGGCGGCGGAGCGTGTGAAATTATGCTTGTAGAGCAGGTACAAATAAAAGACGGAGTTTACAGATAATATGCAGTGGACATCATATATCGCACTATTAATATTGATAGCCGGCGCATCACTATTTGTTACATGGGATGATATAACTTTTTACCAAAAAGTAAAACAACCGGTAATTACCGCAGAAGACAGTTCTCCTATGGACTACAGCGAGCCGTATCAGGATGCTGCTGAACTATACGGAACAGCACCTTTTACAATATATGACAAAAATAAACCTGTCACACTTATCCCCAGAGCATCGTATGAAGTTTCAGGGCTCTTAATAGGCACCAATACAAATTTTGGGATAAGACGATTTAACTGGACTTTTGACAGAATTGCTCCTGTTGACTTTGCAATCGCCTGGGGCGAAAATGCCAATAAAGAATTTATAGAGCAAAACTTTGACATAACGCTGGAAAAAGACTTTTCAAACGGTGGCAGAGTTGTATATGTTGATTCGAAAAATAATAATTCAGAAGACCTAGAGTACTCTATAACACATCTTATACCACGCAATCAAAACATTCTGAACGCAATAATGAAAGCACGAGTATATGATGAAGTTTACCTGACGGGAGTGCTTGTTGACATAGCCAAAGGGGACGAAATTATTAACGAGACAAGTCTTTCACGTCTTGATGACGGAGCCGGCTCAGGTGAGATTATGTATGTTTCTGAAATAAGAATTAATGACAAAATATACAACTAACTGAACAGAGCATTAATTTTGTCTACAATATCCTGAGGGTCAATTTCATTTGTAACTTTGTTGATATCCTGAGCAATCTGGTAGAGCTTTGCAGCCTCAATCTTGTCACCTGTGATTGTAATAGCTCTTGCCATATTAAAGTGCGCCAGAGCGTAATTAGGATTAGCCTCAATAGATTTTTTGAAAAGTTCAATGGCTTTTTGCACTCTGCCTAAATCGTCAAGGTAAATTACACCTAAATTGTTATATGCAATATCATAATCAGGCTGGAACTCAATAGCCAGTTCATATTCTTTTATAGCTTCATCAATATCGCCTTTTCCCCAGTACAAAAATCCAAGGTTACAGTGAATTTTTGCATTTGTAGGATCTAAATCGAGCGCATTTCTGTAAACTGCAAGCGCATTCGGAAAATCCTCTTTGTCATAGAAAGCACTGCCAAGGTTAACATAGATATCAATATCCTCAGGAGTCAGCAAATAAGCGCTCTGGTAAGAGCTGATAGCAGCATCCAAATCATTTTTAGTTTCTTGATAAACAAACCCGAGAATTTGATTTATAACACTTGTACGCTGCCTGTTTGGGTTTAAAGTGATAGCGGTCTGAAAATGAGAAACAGCACCTTGAATATCACCTTTAATATACAAAATATTAGCAAGATTTGAATGATACTCGGAAACTGTCGGCATAATCTGGATTAATTTCTGGTAAATATCGACAGCCGCGTCATAATCACCCTGCTCTTCATACACTTTGCACAAGTTTTGATAAGCCTGAATATTTAAACAATCAAGCCATATAGCCATTTTATACTCTGTGATTGCGTCATCATACATACCGACAGACCTGTACATATCACCGAGAACGCCATAAAGAGGAACAAATCCCGGAGTTTTTTCAATAGCCTGAATATAAGTTTCAATAGCATCATTCACGCTCTTGAACTGCAACAGGTAAAGCCCTTTGAACATAATAGGGAAAAATTTAACAAAGTTAGAAAATGCCTTTGTTACATTATTTATAGCATCCCTGTCAAAAGGCAGAGTTAGGACAGACAAAATATACTCACCCCATGATTTGAGGGAAGTTTTAAAAGACTGAAAAGAAGAAATTCTATACAAATTATAAAGCAGGTAGTGAGCAGAAGAGCTTGCAAAAGGAGAACACTTTATAGCCTTTTTAGCATTGATAGAAGCCTCCAAAAACCTGCATTTTTTAGTATAAGTTTCAGCCAGAAGATAAAAACCTTTTGCCATTTTAGGATTTTTGGAAACAGCCATATCAAGATAATTAATAGCCTTATCCAAATCACCCTTATAATACTGTGCACGGCCTATTTTATAAAAGATTTCCGAAGAATCAATAGAAGATTCCAGAGCACGCTGATATTCAGTAATAGCCTCATCTATATACTGGCAGGAATTCGAAATATCAAGATGCCACGCAAGATACAAATCACCAAGTCTCACATGTAAATCCGCATTTGTAGGGTCATCCTGCAAACCAACCTGACAGAGTTCTATCGCTGACTTAACATTACCCGTTTTATATTCTTTATTAATCTTCTTTTCTAAATCTTTAGTTACGTTCATAATTTATATATAAATCTTGACAGATATGATTAAATACTACATACTAGACATTGTAAATAATATTGTATAAAAAAGCAAGTTATTTAACAATACTTAGGGATACAGAGGAGAAACCATGAGAGAAAACAGAATTTATTTTGTAGATGTCACAAACAGAGACGGAGTACAGACTTCCAGATTAGGTTTGGCAAAGCTGGAAAAAACAATAATAAATTTAATGCTTAACGGTATGGGCATAACCCAATCTGAATTTGGTTTCCCCACAACAACCCACGAGATAAATTACCTGAACGGCAATCTCAAGCTTGTAGAACGCGGTGCAATCACAACAACAAGACTTTCGGGGTGGATGAGAGCACTGGCAAGCGATGTTGAACTTTCTTTTAAAAATGTCCCGAAATTAAAACACTGCAATCTTTCACAATCTACATCAGAGCAGATGATTCACGGCAAGTATCTCGGTAAAAAGACACCACAGGATATAATCAACATGACCTGTGAAGCAGTTGAATGTGCAGTATCACAGGGCGCGCAAACAATCGGCGTTAATGCAGAAGACGCCTCAAGAAGCGACATTGAATTTCTTGTAAAATTTGCCAACGAAGCAAAAAAATGCGGAGCACAAAGATTCAGATACTGTGATACACTCGGCTATGAGGATCCCGCAACTGCATATAAGAGAATTAATGAAATTGCGAGAAGAACGGGAATGCCAATAGAAGTTCACTACCATAATGACCTTGGCATGGCAACCGCCTGTTCCGTAATGGGTGCAAAAGGTGCAATTGACGCAGGTGTAGATACATATATAAATACAGCCATCAACGGAATGGGAGAAAGAGCCGGCAATGCTGACTTAGTTTCATGCCTGCTTGCGGTGCTGAAGTCAGCAGGTTTCAAAAACGATTATCTTATTGACCCGAATATTGACCTTAGTAAAGCCTGGAAACTTGCGAAATACACTTCCTACGCATTTGGTGTACCTATACCGATAAACCAGCCTGCCGTCGGAGATAACGCATTTGCGCACGAATCCGGAATTCACGCAGACGGTGCATTAAAAGACCGCAGAAACTACGAATTATATGATTTTGAAGAACTCGGACGCGGTGAGCCTGAAATTATCGAAACAGGCAGAATGATTACAACTGGTGAATACGGCGGTATTAAAGGTTTCAGAAACGTATATAACAACCTTGAAATTGAATTCAAAGACGACCACGAAGCCAGAACAATTCTGGAACTTGTAAGATACGCTAACGTTCACACACAAAAACCGCTTACAACAGATGAATTGAAATTCATCTATCACTACCCTGACATTGCTGCACAAATCATGACAGTAACCCCGCACTATGAACATCAGGGCGCGATGAAAGAACGTGTAGAAAAAGGTGAACCGCAAAAAATTATCTAATTATGAGTATAGAAAAAGTTAGAGAATATCTTAAACAGTTTAACAGAGATAAAGACATCATCGAACCTGAGCACTCAAGTGCAACCGTAGAACTTGCAGCTCAGGCGCTAGGTGTTGAACCCGCCAGAATTGCCAAAACACTTTCTTTTAAGACACATGAGTCCTGCATTCTTGTTGTTACTGCCGGGGATGCCAAGATTGACAATAAAAAATTCAAGACGAAATTCTCAATAAAAGCAAAAATGCTCACTCCGGAAGAAGTTGTTGAATATGTAGGACACGAAATAGGCGGGGTCTGCCCGTTTGCAATAAAAGACCCGACAGTAAAAGTCTACTGCGACATTTCGCTTAAACGGTTCAAAACGATTTTTCCGGCCTGCGGCAGCTCAAATTCTGCCATAGAACTCACCTGTGATGAACTCGAAAAATTTTCTAACTGCACTGAATGGGTCGACGTTTGTAAATTACCCGAAAATCAAATTTAATTGTAACGATTTATAACAATTATTAAACTTTTATAGAGAAAATGTCGATATAAGGAGTAAGGGTAAAACTAAAAAGGGCAACTATGGGAATGGCAGCATCGCAAGCCAGATTTCTTGGTCTGACTGCGCGAAAAACAAATGTTGAATACGAAGGACAACAGATTAACCAGCAAAGAACAACACTGGCTAATCAATCTGCCAACTATTATAACCAATTGCTGGGGATGAGCGTGCCTGTGCCGCCATCTGTTGCCGATTATACAAAAACAGTTTACTCTTTTAATGATGGTGCCCTAAATAATACTATTACCTCTTTAATGGCGGAAGGAAACGGTAGTTATCGTGTAAGCTATTTGTCCAGCTGGACAGATGATTTTGCAATCGCAAGCGGCGGATGCACAAGTATTGTTAATTCAAACCCTGACGGATACTTTGTCGGTGCAAACAAGATAAAAGAGCTTGGCGAGACATTTAAACTTGCTCAAGTCGCTCACAAAATAGAAGGCGGCGACGGCGCAGGCAATCGTCTTGATGCTAATATGACATACGTAGATAAGAACGGTAATCAAGTTCAACTGGTAGAAGCAACCTATGACAGAATTGTTTCAATCATAGGCAAAGAACCGCAATTATCAGACTACACTACACAGGGACTTGTAATCAACTATAAAAATACACAATGTTACTCTAATGTATCCGGCACAACAAACGTTGGTATCGGACACATGGAGCACAATCTTTGCCGTTTAATCTGGGGAGATGGAAGCAGAGCTTCTGTTACATCATCAAGCGGTGTAACAGTAACAAATACAACATTAACTGACGGAAGAACAGATGTAATTTCCCTAACGAACTCAGGTTGGGAAACAAATAAAAGTGATTCAACTTCACTTCAGTTGAAAGAAAGATTAGAAACAATTTACCCTGATACATATCAAAAACTAGTAGATTTATATGTAGACACAATCTTATATCTGAACAAAAACAAATCAAATGTAAGTGGTATGGATATTAAAAAAGACTACTACTCATTGAGTTCTGAAAATTATGATGCCAACGAAATAACACCGCAGAAATTATTTACAAGATGGGAAAATTTCTGGAATGAAGTAACCAACCTCAGCCCTGAAAAAATTTATCAAGAAGCCCACGATCAATGGCAGCAAAAATATGACCAATATACAAACTGCTACCTAAATTCAGCAGATTACAGCGACAAATACTATCTGACAACAGAATTTTTCTATGATGGTGATGACAAATATCTTTCAAGCCTGACAAGCGAACAGCTGGCTCAGCTCTATGACCTTGAAAAACACTACCAAAGATTACTCAATGAAACTTACGGCGAACCAGACAACGGCTGGTATGTAAGATACGTTGAAAATACTACATCCGGCGAATTTGAACCGATTTTCTATAACGGAGATGATATGGTAAACGGTACTGCAGATGAAAACGGTAATATACGTTCTAACGTAAGAACCTACAAAGTCGGCAACCAGAAAAAACAAGAAGAAGTTAAAAACGCAGAAGCAAAACTGGAACAGGATACAACAGGAAGATACATAAGCCTGACACTGTATGACGAAAACGGCAACCCGAGAACATACGCCCTCACAACCGAAACCGTAACTGATCAGGCTAAATACGATGATGCAATGAACCAGTACGAATACGATAAATATCTTTATGAACACGCTATTCAAGAAATTAACGCAAAAATTGAAATCACACAGGCAGAAGATAAAAACCTTGAATTACGCCTCAAACAACTTGATACAGAACAAAGCGCAATTTCAACAGAAATGGATGCTGTTGCAAAAGTAATTGAAAAGAACACAGAATCAACATTCAAAACATTCGGCTAATAAAGAATATTTTTATGCTATGATTGTAGAAAAAGGGGGCAATCATGGGACAAACTTTAGCTGAAAAAATAATTTCAAAACACGCCGGAAAAGATGTAAAAGCAGGTGAACTTGTAATAGCAAAAGTTGATGTTTGCGCGGTACAGGACGGTACAGGACCGCTGACGGTACAGGAGTTTAAAAAACTCGGCAAAGAAAAATTAAACAATCCGGAAAGAACAATACTGTTTATAGACCACGCTTCCCCAAGCCCAAGAAAAGAATTATCAAACACACACACAGTCCTCAGAGAATTTTCAAAAGAGTACGGAGCTATACTTTCAGATGTTGGCGCCGGTGTATGTCACCAGAGACTGGTAGAAACATTTGTAAATCCGGGAGAAATCCTTGTCGGGGCTGACTCTCACACCTGTACTTCCGGTGCTCTGGGTGCATTTGCGACAGGAATGGGTTCAACTGATATTGCAGTAGCAATGGCGCTTGGAAAAACCTGGCTGAAAGTTCCTGCAACATATAAAATTGAAGTCAGCGGAAAATTCAACAAAGGTATTTGCTCAAAAGACCTTATGCTTCATCTGATAGGAATGATTGGTGCCGATGGTGCCACCTATAAAGCACTTGAATTCTGCGGGGACACAATTGATAATATGACGATGTCAGAAAGATTTACCCTCGCCAATATGGCCGTAGAAGCAGGAGCAAAAGCAGGCTTGTTTGTAGCAGATGAAAAGACCCGCGAATTTTTAAAATCACGCGGTAGAGAAGATAAATTTGCGACAATAAAACCGGATTCTGATGCTGTGTATGAAAGAGTAATAAAAATAAATGCTTCTGACATAAAACATACAGTTTCCTGCCCGCACACAGTAGACAATACCAAAACTGTTGAGGAATTAAACCATATAAAAGTTGATCAGGTATTTGTCGGAACCTGCACAAACGGAAGAATTGAAGATTTACGTATCGTTGCTGAAATTTTGAAAGGACACAAAATTAATCCTGATTTAAGAATGCTAATCTGTCCTGCATCAAAAGATGTTTATCTGCAGGCACTTGATGAGGGATTAATAAAAGAATTTGTAGAGGCTAATGCAACAATATTACCGCCCGGCTGCGGGCCATGCGTCGGAGTACACGCAGGAACGCTCGCTGACGGAGAAGTTTGTCTTGCCACACAGAATAGAAATTTCCAGGGCAGAATGGGCAACACAAAGGGTGATATCTACCTCGCTTCTCCTTATGTAGCTGCATACACAGCACTTAGAGGTTACATTGCTGCTGAATAATAAATTATTTCATATCCATTAAGAAAAAAATATATTCAGTTGGATATATAGAAAAGAACGAACAACAATATTTAAGATTTACTTACCATAATATCAGGAGATATTTATGGCAAGCAGCAAATTACACTACAAAAAAATGGCACAAGAAGAACTGATTGTGCTTTCTCAAAAAAATGATTTGAAAGCTCTTGAAGAGCTGCTTCGCCGTGAGCAAAAAAATATTTTTACAACATTCAGCTATCTGAGTAAGAAACGGGAAAATGTCTCTGACTTAACGCAGGAGGCGCTTCTCAGGATAGCAAAAAACATACATTCTCTCAAGAACCCCAAAACATTCAAAAGCTGGCTGAATCAAATTGTAACAAATCTTTTTTATGATGAACTACGAAAAGCATCCAAGCGTCCTGAAATAATCTCCATTGATGAGACAGAACACGACGGCATGACAAACCCGATAAAAAATCAAATACCGGATAAAAAATGCAAGCCGCCAGAAAAATGTATGTCCACAGAACTTGAAAACATTATTAAAACGGAAATACAGAATCTGCCGGAAGCATTCCGCGTGGCAATAATGCTCAGAGAATTTCAAGGACTCAGCTATGAAGAAATAGCCGTTGCGACTAATACAAGCATTGGAACTGTAAAATCAAGAATTGCACGTGCACGCGGAAAACTACAAGAAGAACTTAAATCATATATATAAGGAGCAAAATATGCATCAGGAACTAACTTGCAATCAGGTAAACGCACTAATGAGCTTTTATCTTGAGGACAGATTGAACGAAACACTCAAAGAATATGTAGAAAACCACCTTAAAAGCTGCCCGAAATGTCAAAAACGCTATCGGGAACTATATGAACTTTTAAACAAAAAAATAAAAAAAATACCTGTAGAAGAAGATAACAGCGAGCAATTCAAAACACAGCAATACATAGAATTTAAAAAGAATCTATCCGCATACGTTGATAATGAGTTGAACGATGATGAAAATATAAAGATAAAAAAAATAACAATATCAAATCCGCTGGCAAGACAGGATTTGGAAAAAATATATACATACAAAAAACTTATCCACACAGCCTTTGAAAAGACAAAAAATGACATAAAAGAGGACTACACAAAATCCGTAATAGATAATCTTGCAAAACAAGAAATTCTCAGCGAAAAAAAATCAAAAGATCCATTTGTAAGATTAATAAGTGCATTTGCAGCGACAATACTATTTTTAATACTTACACTATTCTGGTTCACTATGGAAAGCGGACTGCTTAAATTTTCATATCACTTCTAGGCCGGTATTGGGCATTGCGAATAAAAGTAGCCATTGAGACACCTTTTGGAGATTGTATAGCAGCATTTTCTTTAGCCTCCATGCGGGCAATAGCAACTTTTTGCTTGTGAGCGGCATATTTGTTACGCAGGACAGGAGTAACAATGTTACAGGAAATAATTGAACCGATTGTACTTGCTGCAATTGCATTACCTGAGGCAATTGCTTTATAGGCAGGTCTGATTTCGTCAAAATTAGCAAGCTCTTTTATGTTGAAATCAATAGAACCAATGTGTTTTTTGAGGTCATATTTTTTCAAAAAAGCATCAATTGCAGGAGTTCTCCACTTACCAGTGGAAACCATTTTGTTGGCTAATTTTGTAAAAGAATTTGTAAAAATGTAGAAAGAACCGATATTAATAGCAGCATCGGCGATTTCCTGAGGAATCAGAAAAGTTTTTTGTTTTTTCGGAATTTTATCGTTAAATACAACAGCCGTGACCTGTGCAAGAGATGACAAAATCCAGCCTAAGGTACCTGTATGCAGAAGCATTTTTCCGGGATCTTCGCCAAAACTGCGCATCATGGAATTTTTAATATCCATAAAGAATTCTGAAGCAAGTCTATGAAGAGGTTTCATTGTTCAAACCTCCTTTCTCGGCAAACTTGTTCGTCAAAAATCTGGTGAGCGGCATATCAATTGCGAAATTTGTAAATGTCATAACAATAAGAGCGAGGACATTACCCAGACCATTTTTGTAATTCTGATATTCATCAGAATCAGGGAGAGCTTTTGTAACAGGAGAGAAGAAAGTATTCAGGCGGGTTCTCCTGATTGGTTTACCGTTTTTACCAAGCGTTCCCGGCAGAACTGAGAACGCGTCAACAGATTTGATTAGGGCTTTACGAATAGCGAATCCTGTTAATGTGCCTGCAATGACCTTTGCGGCAGTACGAGCCATAGAAATTTTTCGGGTTTCCTCATCTACACTATGGTTCATAGCGTCAATGCCGACCTGTAAAAATATGGCAGACAATCCCAGTATAAGTCTATTTTCGGCAGGAGTAATATACTTACCAATTTTTTGGAAAGTATTTATAGCTCTCTCGGAAGTAAAAATATGAGAAGGCATAGCATTCAGGACAGTCTGCCCGACAGATTTTGAAAACTGTTTAGCAGCCCTGCCAATCGGGGTTGATGAAATTGGTCGTCTGGATATTCGCATATTGCCTACCTGCCCATGCATATAAACCCGATGAAGAGTAAATATTGCTTTAATATAAAATAAAATTAAGAAAAATTTACATTACAGGCAGTAACAAAACAATACTCCGACAGGCTATAATTTTGCACCCTTAGGAACAACCGTCACACCGTTAGGAGAGACATGGAATCCGCGTCTTAAATCATCTTCTCTGTCATACCCAATTCTGGTATTTGGCGGAATATAAACATTTTTATCAATTATAGCGCGCTTAATACGTGAGTATCTTCCGACTTCGACATTTTCCATTAAAATACTTTCATAAACTTGAGAATAACTGTTTATTCTGACTTTCGGAGAGAGAACACACTTAGATATACTGCCCCCTGACACAATACAACCTTCAGATACCATAGAATTTGTTGCCATACCGACACGGTCACCTTCCTGCCAGATAAATTTTGCAGGCGGATAATTGTAGTTGAAAGTTCTTATCGGCCACTCTTTTGAATAAAGATTTAATTCAGGGTTTGAAAATAACAAATCCATATTAGCCTGCCAGTAAGCATCAATGCTTCCTACATCACGCCAGTATCCTCTTTCAGCATCAGTAATTCCGGGGAATTCATTATCTGCAAAATTATAAATATAAATTCGCTTGCCTTGATTAAGCAGCATAGGAATAACATTTTTGCCAAAATCATGGCTTGATGATTGTATTTGCTCATCCTGATTCAATGCATCCAAGAGAATTTGTTTGTTAAAAATATAATTTCCCATAGAGGCAAGACACATATTAGGATTTCCCGGAATAGACTTTGGCGGGGTCTGCGGTTTTTCAACAAAATTTACAAGCCGCCAGTCATCATCGACTTCTATAATACCGAATTCTGATGCTTCTTCAATCGGAATAGGAATAGCTGAAATAGATAAATCAGCACCTTTTTCCTTATGAAAATCAAGCATCTGGGAAACATCCATTTTGTAAACATGGTCTCCGCCAAATATACAAACATAATCAGGGTCTTCATCAGTTATATGAAAAACATTCTGATAAATAGCATCAGCTGTCCCTCTGTACCAGTCACTTCCTGTACGCATCTGGGCAGGAGCCAAATCAACATATTGATTCAAAAACGGAGATAATGCCCAGCCGCGCGTAATATGTTTATTCAAGGAGTCGGATTTGTATTGAGTCAAAACCTTAATCTTGAAAAAACCGGAATTAATAAAATTATTCAAGACAAAATCAATTATTCTGTAACGACCTGCAAACGGAACAGCAGGCTTAGCTCTATCCTTGGTTAACGGCAGAAGTCTTTTTCCCTCGCCGCCTGCAAGAATCATAACCAATGCGTCATCAACAGACATAATCTTAACTCCTCATATAAATTAACACAAAATAATTATAGCACATGTCAGCATTTAATAGCAAATTTACTATATAAAATCTAGAGCTTTAACAGCCCCTCACATCGTAAAATAGTAAGAAGTTCATTCTTTAAAACAGAAATATATTTTTCTGATTCCCTCAAGTCAGGTACAAATTTGTACCCGAGCAAAAAATACTCATTATTGCACCAGATTAATTTAACTGAAAATACAGCAGAGAAATCAGCTTTTTCATTTTTTAAAGCATTTTCTATTTTATTTAGCAAAGCTTGAAATTTTTCCTGTTTTTGAGGCGGAAACTCATTATACCTGTCATATATTGATGATAAATATAAGACTTTACCGTTTGAATAGTAAATTACCGGAGAAAAATTTTCGCCAGCGAGATATTCTTCAACGAAATATTTTTTACCGGCAAAACTTGTAGTAAAGAGTTTTTTCTCCGCATCACTATCTACAACACCAACCCCGCCGGCAGTCTCAGCATCGTCTAACTTCACCACCTGAGGATAAACCTGACATTCAATAGACAAAAGTTTAGGGGTCAAAATTCCGTTATTTACAGAAAACATTTTTGCAAAGAATTTCGATTTTTGAAGCCTGAAAAAAGATTTTGAAACGCCGATACATTTAATTCCGTGCTGTTTGCACAAATTTGAAAAATCTGCATCTATTGCATTTTTTATAAAGCAAAAAATCAAATCCGGATTTTCATCAGGCTTCACGAGAATGCAATCTTGATAACCTGATAAAACAGCCTCCGCAAGAAAAGTCTGCAAATCCTCACCGGCAAGCAAAGAAATCTTTAATGGCATTCACTGCATCCTCCGGCGCACCCGCAGCCTGAATTAAGCAGGTCAGAAAAATCAAAAACTTTATCTTCCAAAATTGAAGCTATAACAATTGGATAAAGTTTTTGTTCAAGAGAATGGATTTCTGCCTCAAACTCGTCAAAATGAGTCAAGTTACCGATTAACACTGGATACTGAGCAATAATTTTCCCGCCGTCCAGCTCACTTGTTACATGATGAACCGTAACACCGGAGACCTTAACCCCTGCATAAAACGCACGCTGTATTGCATCTTTGCCTTTAAATGCAGGCAGCAAGGACGGATGAATATTTATAAATTTACCTAAATTCAGCACCTCTGGAGGTAAACTCTGTGAATACCCTGATAATACAATTAAATCAAAATTATGAGTTCCGAAATAAGAGGGATTTTCCTCAAAAGGAAGATATTGGTATTTAACCCCGAGATTTTTAGCCCGAACAAGAATATCAGAATTAAGATTATCAGAAAGACAGGTAATCTCCACAGCCTTATCCTTTAAATATTTAACTACCGCCTCAAAATTTGCGCCGTCACCTGAGCCTAATACAGCAATTTTTTTCATAACATACTCCCTAAAAAATTCCTTATGGATATAATTTTATTACAAAATGCAATACAAAAAAAATTTATTTAGAACTCTTAATAATTCACAACAAAAAAATACCGCAGCTATAAAAGCCGCGGCATTTTAAATATTAAAATCAGTTCTAACAAAGTGCAAGTAAAATACCTGCAGCAACCGCAGAGCCGATAACACCTGATACGTTCGGTCCCATAGCGTGCATCAACAAGTAGTTTTGGTCATTTGCTTCCAAACCGACCTTGTTAGAAACACGTGCTGCCATCGGAACTGCAGAAACACCGGCAGAGCCGATAAGCGGGTTGATTTTTTCTTTTGAAAACAGGTTCATAAACTTTGCGAACAATACGCCTGATGCTGTAGCAATTGAAAATGCGCATATACCCAAAATTAAAATGAACAATGTTTGAACAGTCAGGAACTGGTGAGCAGAAAGTTTTGAACCAACTGACAAACCAAGCAGAATAGTTACGATGTTAATAAATTCATTCTGCAAAGTTTTGGACAATCTTTCAACAACACCGGATTCTTTACAAAGGTTACCAAAAGCCAGAGCACCGATAAGCGGGCAAGCGTCAGGCAGGAAGATAACACAGAGAAGAAGAACAACCAGAGGGAAAACAATTTTTTCACGCTTAGTAACAACTCTCAATTGAGTCATCTGGATTTTTCTTTCTTCTTCAGTAGTAAAGAATTTCATAATAGGCGGCTGAATAACCGGAACCAAAGCCATATAAGAATAAGCTGCAACAGCAATAGCACCGAGAAGTTCAGGAGCCAATCTTGTCGTAACAAATATTGAAGTAGGACCGTCTGCACCACCGATAATACCGATAGAAGCAGCCTGTTTCATAGTGAAACCGACCTCCGGCCAAATCGCAGTAATAACAAGTGCAAGCATCAAAGCACCGAAAATACCGAATTGTGCAGCACCACCCAACAGTGCTGTTTTAGGGTTAGCGATTAACGGACCAAAGTCTGTCATTGCACCGACACCCATAAAAATGAACAACGGGAACAGCCCTGACTGGATACCTGCCGCATATACTATACCCAAAAGCCCGTTTGGTCCTGCAATATCACACACAGGGATATTAGCAAGCAGACCGCCGAAAGCAATAGGAACAAGCAAAAGCGGTTCATATTCTTTTTTAATACCGAGCCACAGGAGAAATAAACACACAACAATCATAATCGGAGCGCCGTATGTTTGGAGAAATCCCTCAACACCTGTAGCAGTGACATTATGGTTAACAATGTTAGCCATACCTGTCGAATTCCAAAGTGTAATTAAACTATCTTGTATATTCATTTTTCTTATCCTTTATCCCAAATTAACCGACAGTAACCAGAACTTGTCCGGTTTGAATTTGATTGCCGACTTCAATTTCAACAGAACTTACAGTACCTGAAACAGGTGACTTAATTTCAGTTTCCATTTTCATAGCTTCAATAACGGCAATAACATCACCGGCATCAATAACATCACCCTCTTCAACGAGTACTTTCAAAACCGTACCAGGAAGAGCAGCTTTTACCGGAGTACCTGCGCCATCTGATGATGCTGAGGACGGAGCTTCAATACCTGCCTTAACATCAAAGTCATACAGTTTGCCGTTAACAGTAGCTTTTTTGCCCTCAAGAGCAACAGCATATTTTTTACCGTTGATAGAAACTGTGTATCCGTTTGAAGTGGATTGAACTTTCGGTTCGCAAGAAGTTTCATTCTTTCTGATACCGAGAGTAGCTTTACCCTCGAGGAAGAGGATACCTTTTTCTTTGCAGGCAGCTGCAATAAAGATATTTTCTTCTGTTTCTTCAAGATTTGCATCTTTAAGCATTTTCTTCGCAGCTTCAATACCTTTATTCGGATCTTTATCGTTCAAATCAACAACTTTTTCTGTAGTCGGCTGGAGGTTCAACTGTTCGGAAGCAATTTTAACGATTTCAGCATCAGGCTCGCAAGGAGTTTTTCCAAAATAACCGAGAACCATTTTCCCGTACCCTTCAGCGATTTTTTTCCATTTACCGAACATAACATTGTTGAATGCCTGTTGGAAATAGAATTGAGAAACAGGGGTAACAGAAGTACCAAACCCGCCTTTTTCAACAACTTCTTTCATAGCAGCAACAACTTCCGGATATTTATCCATCAAATTGTTATCTCTGAGCATTTGAGTATTTGCTGTTAAAGCGCCTCCAGGAAGCGGTGATTGAATAATCATCGGATTAACAGACAAAGCTTCCGGCGGCAGGAAGTAATCTTTCATACATTCCTTAAATACTTCTTCAGTTTCAAGAATTTTTTCAATGTCAATGCCAAGGTCATAATCAGTACCTTTAAGAGCATGCCACATAGAAACAATATCAGGCTGAGCGGTACCGCCTGAAACAGGTTTCATAGAAAGGTCAATACCGTCAGCACCGCCATCAAGAGCAGCAAGGTAAGCTGCAAGAGCGGTACCTGCAGTTTCGTGAGAGTGGAATCTGATATGAGCATCTTCACCAAGAATTTCGCGCGTACGTTTAATAGTTTCGTAAACTTTTCTAGGATTAGAAGTACCTGAAGCATCTTTGAACGCGATAGAATCAAACGGAATGCCTGCATCAAGAATGTTTCTCAAAACTTTTTCATAAAAATCAACATCATGAGCGCCGGTGCAGCCAATCGGAAGTTCCATCATGGTGATAGTAACTTCATGCTTAAGTCCATTATCACGAATACATTGACCTGAGTAAATCAAGTTATTAACATCATTCAACGCATCAAAGTTTCTAACAGTTGTAACACCGTGTTTTTTAAAGAGCTTAGCATGGAGATTAATAATATCACGGGGCTGAGAATCCAGACCAACAACGTTAACGCCGCGGGCTAAACTTTGCAGATTGATATCAGGACCGACAGCGGCACGGATTTTATCCATAGTTTCAAATGCATTTTCATTGCAGTAGAAAATAGGAGACTGAAACCTTGCACCGCCTGCAACTTCAAAATGCTTGAGTCCGGCAGCTACAGCAGACTGGAGTGCAGGGATAAAATCATCCACAAGAACTCTTGCGCCGTATACAGATTGGAAACCATCACGGAATGAGGTATCCATAACTTTAATTAATTTTTTACCCATAGTTTTCCCTTTCTATAAAATGTCACCAATTGTGAGTACGAAAATTTTGCCTTTATCCTCAAGAACAAGTTCACCATTATCCGTAACAGACTTGGCAACACCTTTGTTCTTTTTGTTCAGAGATTGCACACAAATTTCTTTATCCAAAAAACAAGCATGCGAAATATATTTAGATTTAATAAACTCAAACCCTTTGTCTAAAAACTCATCGTAATTTGAGAAAAATTCTGCAACAAGAATATTTTTGAACTGCTCAACATCAATTTCACGTCCGATTTCAAGATTAAGAGCAGTTGCAGGTTTATCTACCGTCTCCAAGGAATCAAACGAGGAATTCAAATTGACGCCGACACCGAGCACCAAACCGTTAAACTTTGCACCCTGCATAACAGTTTCACACAGAATGCCTGCAATCTTTTTACCGTTTACAAGTACGTCATTCGGCCATTTGATTTGCGGAATCAAGCCGAAACTTTCAAGGACATCACACAATACAACTGAAAGATATTGCGTCAGATTTGAATATTTTTCATTAAAAGATGAGGAGGGTTTCAAAATAAATGACATAAATAAATTATTATCACCCATGTCAATCCAGCTTCGTTCAAGTCTGCCTCGCCCGGAAGTTTGATGAGCAGCACGTATAACAGTTTTATCAGACAAATCTTTTAGATTATTTTTACCATAAAGATTTGTTGAATCTACAACTTCAAGAAAAATTTCGTTCATTATACCCTCTCATAAAAAAATCATATAATAAACAAAAAAAATTTGCGATTTTTTTTATGTTGAGTTAAAATAAGTTCATAAGGGAGAGGTAAATATGGAACATTGGCTCTATACAACAGAAATTGCAGGTCATAGCATGACCTTTAACCTTGATACAATATTTACCATGTGGTTTGCAATGGGAGTTTTGATATTATTTGCTATATTTGCAACAAGAAATTTATCAATAGTTCCCGGCAAATTACAAGCTTTCTGTGAAAGTATTATGGGCTTTTTCTGGTCAACTATGGATACGATGATGCCGCAAAAGAACAAACAGCATGTTCCGCTTGTTGCATCATTATTTTTATTTATAGTATTTGCAAATCTAATGGGACAACTTCCTTTGAGATTATTCCACCTTAAATCAGGTGAACTCGCATCCCCGACAAACGATATCAACTTAACGGCAGCTATGGCTGTTATAGTTTTAATATATTATGTAAGTGCAGGAATTATGAAAAAAGGTCCAAAATTTTTCCTGCACGAATTAAGTTTTACAGGAATAGTAATGTCACTTGTCGAGCTTTTGGAAATGGTAACAAGACCTTTAAGCTTGGCAATCCGTCTTTTTGCAAATATATTTGCCGGAGAAATTCTTGTAACAATAGCTCTCAGCGCATGCGCATATTTTGCACCGCTGCCAATAATGCTTTTTGAAATACTGGTTGCATTCATACAGGCAACTGTATTTATGATGCTGACAATAGCATACATATCATCCGCAACAGGAGAAGAACATTAATATAATCTATTAATAAAGAAGGAGAAAAAATTATGGAACAACAATTAGCACAATTCGCACACTTAGGCGCAGGTATTGCAATCGGTTTTGGTGCAACAGGCGCAGGTCTGGGTATCGGTCTTGCAACAAAAGGTTTGATGGATGCAGTTTCCAGACAGCCGGAAGTTGCTGGTAAAGCTTTCGGTTTCTTCCTTTTAGGTGCAGCTCTGTCAGAAGCTTGTGCATTGTATGCATTCGTCATCGCATTCATGCTGATGGGTAAATAATTTCGCGGAGTTTAAACTATGGAATTCAATGCTACATTTTTAGTTTCAATAATAAGCTTTTTATGCTTTATGATTATCATGCAAAAGATTTTGTACGCGCCTGTTACAAAAATTGTAGAAGAGCGCGAGCAGCTCATTGGCGATAATTATTCAAAAGCTAAATCGGCAGAAGAAAAAACTTCTTCCATCTATAAAGACAGAGATGAAAAGTTATCTGAAGCCACAGCTAATGCTAAAAAACTTGCTGCTAAAAAAATAGCAAAATCAAATGAAGAAGCTAAAATAAAAACAACCGAAGCAAAACAAAATTCCATAGAAAAAATTAATTCAGCAAAAGCTGATATCCAGTCACAAGCTGAACAAATTAACAACGAAATTAACAACAGAATCAGCGATATTGCAAATAATATTTCAGCAAAAGTTCTGGGAGAAGTCTAATGAACGTATGGAATTTAATCTTAGAATCAAATACATTTAACTTTATAGTTCTTGTAATTTTAATTACATATCTGATGAAAAAATTAAATGCAGGAGCTGCGCTTGAAAATTTAAAAAACAGTATAGTTAAACGCATAGAAGATTCCAAAAAACAGAAAGAACAAGCCCTCTCAGAACTTAAAAATGCTGAAAAAGCTGTAGAAAATCTTGACTCTGAAATTAAAGAACACTACACACTTGCAGAAAAAAATGCTGATGGCGTAATTAAACAGACTGCTGAAAATGCTGAAAGTCAGGTTGAACATATACTCAAAAATGTTGAAAATGCTATAGAAAACGAAGAAAAACAAATTTCAGCACAGATTTTGAAATCAACAGCACAAAAAGCACTTTTGTCAGCAAAAGAAATTATCGCAGAAAAATTAAAACAACATCCGGAACTTCACGAAAAATACATTAATGAAGCTATCGAAGATATTGATAAGGTAAAAATATAATGACAAATTCAATTTCAGCCAAAAATTATGCAAAAGCACTTGCGGAAACTGCGCAAGATAAAGTTATGAGCTACGAAGATATCAAACAAAATCTTGATATCGTTTCTGATATACTTTCAAGTTCTGCCGAATTAAAAAATGTGTTAGAAAATACGACCATATCAATTCCGGTTAAAAATGACATTATTAATGAAGTATTCCAAAACCAAATTAATGAAAAAATAATTAATTTTCTGAAAATTCTTGTGAATAAAGCAAAATTTAACGAATTTCAGGAAATAAAAGAAGAATATGAACACATACTTGATGAAGTAAATAATATCAAACGTGTTGAAGTTATCTCAGCAGTTCCGCTCACTGATGAACATAAATCCAGAATAACTGAAAAATTAAAAAATAAATTAAATAAAGAGGTTATCCCAAGCTGGATAGAACAACCGGAAATCATGGGCGGACTTGTTATCAAAATTGAAGATGACGTTATAGATTCAAGTATTAAAAAGAAATTAGAAAATTTGGAAATAACAATATAAAGGGGACATTATGGCACTAATCACACCTGACGAAATTAGTTCAATAATAAAAAGCAAAATCGAAAATTACGATATTCAAACAGAAGTATCAAATACAGGAAGAGTTATAGAACTCGGAGACGGTATTGCAAGAATTTACGGTTTGAGAAACGTAATGGCTAATGAGCTTGTGGTATTTGAGGACGGCAAAAACACGCTCGGGATTACACTTAACCTTGATGAAGATAATGTAGGGGTTGTAATTCTCGGAGAATATACTCAGATAAAAGAGGGTATGACAGTAAAAACCACCGGCAGAATTGCATCTGTTCCGGTAGGCGACAACCTTATCGGCAGAATAATTGACCCGACAGGTAAACCGATAGACGGCAAGGGTGAAATTGAATCAACTAAAACCCGACCTATTGAAAGAGTTGCTCCCGGTATTGTTGCAAGAAAATCAGTACATGAACCATTACAAACAGGTTTGACTGCAATTGATGCTCTGACACCTATCGGACGCGGACAACGTGAACTTATCATCGGAGACCGTCAGACAGGTAAAACTGCAATCGCTATTGATACAATTATCAACCAGAAAAACACTGATGTAATTTGTATTTATGTAGCAATTGGACAAAAAGCATCAACCGTTGCCCAAATTGCAAAAACACTTGAAGACCATAATGCAATGGATTATACAATCATAGTTTCCGCAACTGCAAACGAATCAGCTCCGCTGCAGTACATTGCACCGTTTGCTGGGGTTGCAATAGGTGAAGAATTTATGGAACAGGGTAAATCTGTTCTGATTGTATACGATGACCTTAGTAAACACGCTCAAGCATACCGTGCAATGAGCTTGCTGTTAAAAAGACCGCCGGGACGTGAAGCTTACCCGGGCGATGTATTCTATTTGCACTCAAGACTTCTTGAACGTGCCGTAAAATTAAATGACAAACTCGGCGGCGGAAGCATTACAGCACTTCCTATCATTGAAACTCAGGCCGGCGATGTATCAGCTTACATTCCGACAAACGTAATTTCAATTACAGACGGACAAATCTTCCTTGAATCAAACCTGTTTAACTCAGGTGTCCGTCCGGCAATCAACGCAGGTATTTCAGTTTCCCGTGTAGGTGGTGCCGCTCAAACTAAAGCTATCAAACAGGTTGCAGGTAAATTAAGACTTGACCTTGCACAATTTAGAGAATTGGAAGCCTTTGCACAATTTGCATCAGACCTTGATGCTGCTACCAAAAATCAGCTTCTGAGAGGTCAAAAGCTTACTGAAGTGTTGAAACAACCTCAATACAATCCGCTTTCAGTTGCTGAACAAGTTTCAATTCTGTTTGCAGCAAACGAAGGATTGCTTGATGATATTGACAACGCACTTATTCCTAAATTCAAAAAAGAATGGTTTATGCACCTGAATGCAAATCAGAAAGAACTTTCAGACAGACTGAATGCAGGCAGCGCCCTTTCTGATGACGACAAAAAACAACTCAGAGAAAGCATTGAAAACTTCAAAAAAACATTCTAGTAATTAACAGGATATTGATATGACTAACTTAAAAGACATAAAAAACAGAATACAGAGCGTTCAGAGCACAAAAAAAATTACGCGTGCAATGAAAATGGTTGCGGCGGCAAAAGTTAAAAAAGCCGAAAACACGGTAAAAGCCTCAAGACCTTTTACTTATGAACTCAACACAATGTTCAGACGGCTTTTAAATTCTGTTGGGAGCTACTCGAGCGAAACCTTGAAAGTTAAACAAAATATTGATAATTATCCTGAATTATTACAAATTAGACCGGAAGTTAAAAATGTCGGGCTGCTTGTTATTACTTCAAACAAGGGTTTGGCAGGGGCATATAACGCAAACGTCATCCGCAAAACTCAGAAAAAAATTGAAGAATACAATGCTGCCGGAATTAAAACCACTCTATTTATTGTAGGGCAAAAAGGCATTTCAGCTTTCAAAAAGAGAAGTAAAACTCTCGGATGTGAAATTGCAGCAACTTACGCTGGTGTTGCTAACAATCCATCCGGCGAGGGAGCAAAAATTATTGCGGAAGATATGGCTGATTATTATGTTGATGATAAAATTGATAAAATCGAAATTATCACAACACGTTTCAAAAATATGATGAGCTATTACGTTGAAGAGTGGGAAGTTCTTCCGCTGCAAGGCGAAGTGACAGAAGGTGCAACAACAGCTGAACACAAAGTTGATCCGCTGATGGAATTTGTTCCTGATATGCACCACATTCTGCAAAAAGTAGTTCCTATGTATATAACAAACATAATTTATCAATCATTG
>CALUVE010000023.1 GCA_944324135.1 Candidatus Gastranaerophilales bacterium
TCTTCATTAAATACAACTTTCTCAAGCGTAATCTCGCCTGTCTCAAGCGCGAATTGTAACCATTCAGGGCTGTTTATTAAGGTTTCGTCAAACTCTACCCAGCTCTGGTCTGCGTCCGGAGTCTTTTCAAAGTATTTTTCGTGGAATACATCTGCGTTGTTGTATCCCTCATCATTTGCTTTTTCTACAAACTCTTCGTCAAACAGAGCACCGTTCATGCGGTACCAGAGGTTTGTATACCATTCCTCTTTGTCAGGGTCAAGAACTTCGCGTTCACTCATATCCAAGAATTCAGGAGGTTCGCTCTCTTCCCATTTTTTATGAGCGTTATCAAATCTGTCCTTGTTGAATTTTTTCTCTTTCAATGCAAGGGTCATATCTGTTTGGAAGTTCTTAATTGCTTCTTGCAGAAAGTTATAGTGTGTACCGCTGTATTTGCTAACTGCAGCAAACAGATCTATAATTTTTTCTTTCATAGTCTTAAGCGAACCGTCTTGTTTTGTATTACTCAACAGTGTATCCAATGTAGCATCGCCTGTATGGAATACCAGATAGTCAAGGCTTTGAGGTATACCGTTTTCATCTTCATATGTATATTTATAAGTATCAATTCCGGTTGTAGGATCACTTGATACCAATGAGAAGTATTCTGTATCAGTTAAATCAGGTGCCATAAGTGTTTCGTCACCGTTCTCTGCACATATTTTCTGTGAAACTTCTGATATCATTTCTGAATTGGCCGTATCATGCATAGCTGCACCCCAAATTTGTATATTTTCTATAGTAATAGACATACCTGGAATCGTGGTTTCATAATTTTTCGGATAATCGCTTTCATTATAATCTTGAGGTTGGCTTGGATCGTGTTTATAATCCAGTAAGTGTGCAAGTACGTGTAAGTAGCACCCAGATCCGGATTGTCCTCTTACTGCAGTATCATAACAAGATTTACTTGCAGTCATGAATTTTCTGTATAATTCTGTATCTGTATTAATTACGACGTCATAGTATACGTCATCTGTTTCTTTTGGTTCGCTATTTTTCCACTTTTCGTAGTCAGGGTTTGGTTCTTGCCATTCTTCTACGTGTATACAATTGTTTAATTCCAGAAATTCATCAAGGTTTGTTGCCTGCTGGAATGTAGTTGCATCCCCGTGGTTAACCATTGTTTGTCCTGCGCGGTTAACCAGAGCATACTGGTTCTTCAACGGCTGGTACTGCAGCATTGTGCTTGCTGTTAGGTCATACAGCGTTTGCTGTCCGTTTGCATCATAATACACATACTGTAATTTGGTTGCATTTAATGCTTCCATATACTCATCACTTGCAGCCTGAGTCTCGTTCGCCAGACGGGTTTTGCTGTTTGCAATCATCTGTGAACGGAATTCATTATTGGTTAACCGTGTGGTTATACTCAATAATCTAGCTTGTGAGGCTGCCATTCCCATAGTTTGAAGAATCCTTTCCTATTAGATGTATACATATAGATAATCGGATTTTTTAGGGAAAAACTTTAATATAATCATAGAAAATATTAACAAAAATTTACATAAATAAAACAGCGTACAGAAAAAATTCAGTACGCGGTTTTTACACTACTACACACAAATTTAGATAGAAATTGTTTGCTGCGGAAGTTCAAGCTCGACAGGAGTTTCATCGACAACATCCATATCAAGATACTTTGTAACATATTCTTCCACTGCAGGAACTTTTGGAGCCTGCGGTACAGGAGCAGCAGCCGGAACATGAACCGGTTCTGCGGCAGCAACAGTTTGTTTAGCTTTGTGCGCATTTACAATTGACGGATCAGACTTAAGATTATGGTAATCAGTCATGATTTTGTTTACAAATCTTTTAGTTTCCTGGAACGGCGGAACAGAATTGTACTTTTTAACATTGCCCGGCCCTGCATTGTAAGCTGCAAGCGCCAGTTCAACAGAACCGAACATTTTGTACATCTGCTTGTAATACATAATACCGCCTCTGATGTTATCACTCAAAGAATAAGGATTAACTCCGAGACGTCTTGCGGTGGACGGCATCAACTGATAAACACCGATTGCACCGTGAGAACTTCTTGCTTCGTGTCTGAAGCCTGATTCTGTTCTTGCAATACTAAGTGCAATCGCAGGATCTACGCCCATTTCAATAGCATGTTTTACTATTATATCCTTTACGGTATTAACGTCAGCAGCCTGAGCTTGAGCAAAAAACATCAATACTAAAGTAATAGTAAATAGTAATAATTTTCTCAAAATAAAAATCCTCTGGTTGTAAATTGAAAAATTCCTAAACAACATACTCCTCCCTCTTCCTTTATTTTCCGGGTGACAGAAATTTAGGAATGAAATTTTATACATACATAATATTACAAAAATATAAAAATTCAACCCAAATAAATTTTTGTGTTACAATTGATGAAGAATTGTTATGAAAATCATATAGAAAAACAAAGGGGAAACTATGACAAATAAAGAATTAGCAACCATCGGTGTATTCGGAGGATCCGGATTTTACAAATTCTTAAATGATATAGAAGAAGTACAGGTAGAAACTCCATACGGTATGCCGAGCGACAATCTGTTAATAGGAAAAATCGGAGAACACAAGGTTGCTTTTATGCCGCGCCACGGAAGAAACCATACAATATTGCCGCATCTTATCAATTACAGAGCAAATGTATGGGCTATGAAATCAGTCGGCGTGCAAAGAGTAATTTCTCCTTGCGCTGCAGGAAGCCTGCAAAAACATGTAAAACCCGGTGACTTTGTAATCTGTGACCAGTTTGTTGATTGGACAGACGGAAGAAAATCAACATTCTTTGAAGGTCCGATAGCAACTCACCCGTCACCTGCTGAAACTTACTGTCCGGAGCTCAGAGAACTTGCAATAAAAACGGGCAAAGAACTCGGAATTACCATCCACGAAACAGGAACTGTTGTCGTAATCAACGGCCCGAGATTTTCAACAAAAGCAGAATCAAAATTTTTCACAAATCAAGGCTGGGAAGTTATCAATATGACAGCTTTTCCGGAAGCTTATCTTGTCAAAGAAATGGATATGTGCCCGCTTAATATCTCCTTGATAACAGACTATGATGCAGGACTTGTTGGTGATGTTCCGCCGGTTTCTCACCACGAAGTTATGAATGTATTTAATTCAAACCTTTCTCATTTGAAAGAATTACTGTTCAAAATGATAGAAAATATACCAATGGAAAGACGCAATTGTGATTGCATGAATACTAAAAGAAATTCACAACCGTAGGGAGAAACTATGTCATTAACAGCCGGTATTATAAATATATTCAACCTATTTTATTTTTTAATAATCCTCAGAATTTTTCTGAGCTGGATACCGTCAATCAACTGGTCAGCACAACCGTGGAAAACTATCAGCGAAGTTACTGATATTTATCTGGATTTATTCAGAAAAATAATTCCGCCGATTGCAAATATAGATTTTTCACCGATTGTTGCCTTGATTGTACTCCAGATAGTAGAAAATATTTTGCTGTATCTGGTACAGCAAATCAGGTAGGAGCTTAATTTATGAAAATAATCATATATGGAGCAACTGACATAGGATGCCTGCTGGCAACAGAATTTTTTGAAGACCACGACATCACTATTATTGATAATGAAGAAAATCTAACAGATGAATTTAACCGTCTGGATATAAGTTTTGTAGCCGGTAATGCTTCAAACATAAATGTTCTGACAAATGCAGATATAAGAAATGCAGATGTATTTATCGCGTGCACGCCGCTGGATGAAGCAAATATTGTAGCCTGCCTCACCGCAAAAAAAATGAGCGGGGTCAAAACAATCTGTTTTGTATCAAAAGAAGAGTACAAATGCACGTTAAAATTTGAAAAAGACAACGACTTTTTCAGAGACTTTTTCATTGATTACATTGTATGGCCTGAGGAACTTCTGACACAGGATATTTTTCGTATTGTAACGGTTGCACACGCCCTGGATGTCGAATACTTTGCAGACGGACAGGCAAGATTACTGGAATACAAATTAGGAGAAGAACACTCCATTGCCAACAAAAAAGTTAAAGACTGCGGTTTCACAGACGGAACACTGATTGTTGGAATCACAAGAAACAGCGAACTTTTTATACCAAACGGGGACACCGTTCTTCTTGCAGGCGACAAACTGATATTTATGGGAACATCTCACTCGCTGGATATGCTTGCCGGTACTTTTTTCTACGAAAAAGAAAATATCAAATCCGTTGCTATCATCGGCGGCGGAAATGTAGGGCTTATGCTTGCTCAGGCGCTTGAATCATTAAAAATTAAAGCAAAAATAATTGAAAAAGATTACGAACGCTGCGAATGTATTTCTCAGTATTTGAAAAACACTCTTGTAATCAACGGCGACGGAACCAACCTTTCATTGCTTTCTGAAGAAGAAATCGGAGATTGTGATGTTGCAATAAGTGTCACTAATAATGACGAAAGAAACCTTTTGTGTTCACTTTTATGCAAGCAGCTCGGTGTTAAACGTGTCATTGCAAGAGTATCAAAAGTATTAAATATTCCGCTGTTTGAAAAAGTAGGTATTGATATTGCAATATCCCCTAAAAATTCTGCTATTAACGAAGTTAAGAATGATTTAGCGGAAACAAATGTTGATATCCTTGCAACAGTCGAGCAGGGGCAGGGCGAAGTTTTGGAAATCGAAACACCTGTTGAGTTTGACAATAAAAAAGTTATGGAATTAAAATTCCCGGCAAATGCAATTATCGGAGTTGTACAGCGCAAACACAGCGTCATCATTCCAAAAGGTACAACCGTTATTAATAAAGGTGATACTCTGATAATATTTACAAAAGCGGAAGATGCTGATGCAATCAAGAGTTTCTTTAAGGTGAATAAGTAATGAGACTGAATTATCTTGCAAACGCTATCGGACTGATAATGATTTATATAGGGATAGTTATTCTCTCCCCGATAGTTGTTGCACTTATTACAAAAGATTTTTATTCGATAATTCCGTTTATCACGGCGGGCATAATCTCTACAGGTATCGGACTTTGCCTGAGAAAATTTTTCCCGAACGCTTCTTCTGTTGAAAACTTGAACGACATCAAAAAAACAGAAGCTCTTTTTATTGTAGCAGTTTCCTGGGTAATTTTCGGGCTTGTTTCAGGTATCCCATACTTGTTTTACGGCATAGGCCCTGTTGATGCAATGTTTGAGGCGACTTCCGGAATTACAACCACCGGAGCTACAATATTGACAACATTTGATTATCCGCAAACTTTATTTTTCTGGCGCTCGCTGACACAATGGCTCGGCGGCTTGGGAATCATAGTATTATTTATTGCAGTACTTCCGCAATTTGCTGTTGCTGGGCGGCAGATGTTTTTTGCGGAAGCGCCCGGCCCTACAGAGGACAAAATCACCCCTAGAATCAGAAATACAGCCTCTACACTGTGGGGGATTTATCTGATATTTACACTAATCCAAACAATATTACTAATGCTTGCGGGAATGCCTCTGTTTGATGCAATATGTAATTCATTTTCGACCATTGCAGCAGGCGGTTTTTCACCAAAAGCAAACAGCACATGGGATTACCATTCGACAGCTATAACCTGGATTATGACAATATTTATGTTCATTGCAGGCAGTAACTTTATACTCTGGATAAGAGCGTTTAACCAGAAAAAACCGTCCTTGTTTATGAAAAACGAAGAATTCAGACTTTATTTGAATTTAACAATAATATTTTCTTTATTTATCGCAGCAAGCCTGATATATTCAAGCGGTTACAGCCCGTTTGAGGCATTGACTCACGCGTTTTATCAGGTCGCATCAATTTCAACCTCAACTGGGAGCGCAAGTGATGACTTTATAAAATGGGATTACACCTCACAAATAATTCTGTTTATTGTAATGTTTATGGGCGCTTGCGCAAGTTCTGCAGGCGGCGGCATCAAGTTAACCCGCTGGCTGATTGTTTTCAAAACTATGAAAAGTGAAATGATTAGGATTCTCCATCCGAACGCTGTTTTTAATGTAAAAGTTGATAATACAATTGTACCTAAAGAAGTTATCAGACAAATTATAGTATTTGTATTCTATTATCTGGCAATATTTATAATCGGTGCAATTCTGATAAGCATAATAGAACAAAATGTAATAACAGGTTTGAGCACCTCAATCACAACCCTCGGGAATATCGGCCCAGGTTTTTCTCAAGCTATAGGTCCTATGGGAAACTTTGACGGACTGCATATTTCAACTAAAATTATCTGTATCATATATATGCTTGTCGGCAGACTTGAAATAATTCCGTTTTTAGTTATGTTCCAGCGAGATTTCTGGTCTGTAAAAGAATCTTAGATAATTAATCTTTATAAATGATTAAAATGAACAATTAATGTGATTTAATCGTTGTATATATGTGAAAATACCCGATTGAAATAAGAGGACACATTAAATTGTCATTACGCAAAAAAATTATTGCATTATTTATATGTATTGTTCTGAATTCAGGACTTTGCTGTTTTGCGTTGGAAGCATCCGTCCAGATGATAGAAAAAGGCTCCACACTTTCTATGAAAGACTGTCTTGAAATTGCGCTGAACAACAGCCCTCTTATAAAAAGAGCAAGATATAACTACGGAGTATCCGCAAAAACTTACAGCATTTCAAAAGCTGCCTACTTTCCGACAATCGGAATAGGTACCGGATATTATGTGAACACCAGCAGCTCCTCCCGGGGTGGGGGCGGAAGATACGGCTCATATAACAGAAATACCACTAACAATTATTATTCAGCGGAAGCCTCTCTCAATCAGCTGATATGGAATTTCGGAAAAACTAATGCTAATATCAGAATGAATAATTTTTACAGAATCGCTGCTATTTTTGACTTTGACAATATTGTGCTTGACACTCTGTTTGAAGTTAAAAATAACTACTACAATGTACTCGCTGCCAAAGCTCAGGTCGAAATAAACAAAGCAAATGTTCAAATCAATGAAAGAAATTACCAGAGAACAAAAGCATATTTTGACGAGGGAATCCGCTCCAAAATTGACCTTGTTAACGCTGAAGTTTATCTGAGTGACTCAAAGGTAGCCCTGGTAAATTCAGAAAAAATTTACCAGAACGCCCTTGTTCAACTTAACAATTCTATGTATGTTGCATACACTCCGGACTACGAAATTGAAAGCACAGAAAATTTTAAATTCAGCGACAACCTTGCGGAAGTAAACCTTGAAGATATCTCTAAAAAAGAGGATTACTCTGCACCGCCGGAAGAAGTTGATGATGCATTTTTAACAAGTCAGGTAGAAAAAATAGAAGTGCTGACTGATTTCAAACTTAACCCGTTCCCTTATACTTTTGAAGAATCTTTAGAGATGGCGTACGAAAATAGACCTGATTTAAAAGCCTATGATGCTACTTTGAGCGCAATGAAAGAAGCTTTGAAATACACCAAACGTGAATATCTTCCTGAAATCAGCGGGAACGTCGGCTACGGTTACAGGGACAGCTACAATACAAATTCTTTTAACGTCGGAGTTTCACTCTCAACAAATGTGAATATTCTGGCAACAAAACACGAAATTGACAGCGCAAAATTACAGGTAGAATTAGCACAGAATGAGATAGATTTAGCAAAACAAAACATATATTTTGAAGTTCAGGACGCCTATATTAATATGATGCAACTGGAAAAACAAATTCCGTTGTTAGCTGTCAAAGTCCGCCAGACTCTGGAAAACTTTGAACTTGCAGACGGCAGATATTCAGTCGGTATCGGAGACTACATTGAACTTCAGGATGCAAAAGTAAATTACAACAATGCACAGCAATCATACGTTGAGGCTGTATTCAATTATAACGTGGCAAGAGCAAACCTTGAAAAAGCCATTGCTCTCCCTCAGGAAGTAACAGCAACCATAGGGGATGAAAAATGAAAATAGACAAAAAAATTATTATAACTGCAATAATAGGATTGGTTGTACTACTACTGGTGATAAAAACAGTAAATAAAAATAAAGTACGCTATGAAACAACTAAACTTACACGATGCACAATTACCCAGATAGTAGAGGCATCAGGGACAATTAATCCTGTAAATACAGTTAGCGTAGGTTCAACCGTATCAGGTCTTATAAAAGATATCTACGTTGACTTTAACTCCGTTGTTAAAAAAGGGCAGCTCCTGGCACAAATCGACCCGGCAAACTTTGAAGCATCCGTCCAGCAGGCACAAGCATCAATCAATAATGCAGAAGCAAATCTTGCAAGACTGAACGCTGTGATGGAAATGGATAAAAAAACATATAACCGTTATAAAAGATTGTACGAAAAAAACTTTATAGCCAAAAGCGAGCTTGATCAGGCCGAAAGCAACTACCTTGCGGATTTGGCACAAATAGGAGCAGCTCAAGCGCAAATTTCACAGGCTAAAGCAACTTATAAAACAGCAATGACAAACCTCGGGTACACAAAAATAATAGCACCCGTGGACGGAACTATTATTTCCCGTGAAATAGACCTTGGTCAGCCGGTTGCCGCAAGCTTTCAGGCTCCGCAATTATTCACGATTGCGCAAGATTTAACAAAAATGCAAATAGAAGTAAATGTTTCAGAAGCTGATATCGGTAAAGTAAAAGAAGGGCAGGATGTCACCTACACACTTGACGGATATCCTGACAGTATTTTCCACGGGAAAGTCACGCAGGTCAGAATTTCTCCGACAACAGTATCTAACGTTGTAACATACTCTGTCATTGTTGATGTAAACAACGAAGATTTAAAACTAATCCCCGGTATGACAGCAAACGTTTCTATTATCACCGATAAGAGTGAAGATATCCTGTGTATCCCGAATATGGCACTAAAATTCACTCCGAATACTGACGGGACAAAATACAAAAATCAGGGTATCTGGATTATGGAAAGAGGCAAACCAAAAAGAATTGATGTAAAAACAGGGGTCAGCAATGATACATCAACAGAACTTGAAGAACCCGCACTTGCTGAGGGAACCCCTATTATCACAGGTATAAAAGGCAAATCAAGAAACGCTTCAACACAAAAACGCCGCCGCGGAATGTTCTAAAACAAAGGATAAAAATGAGTTTAATAGAAGTAAAAAATGCAATAAAAACCTATCAAACAGGCGAAGACAGCTTTAACGCGCTGAATAATGTTTCACTCAGCATCGAAAAAGGTGAATTCGTTGCAATAATGGGAGCATCAGGCTCCGGCAAATCAACTTTTATGAATATGCTCGGGACTCTGGACAAACCGAATTCGGGCAGCTATTTTCTTGACGGGATTGATATGCTTTCTCTGGACACAGATGCACTTGCAGAAGTCAGAAATTCTAAGATGGGATTTGTGTTTCAGGGGTTCAACCTTATCTCAAGAACAACCGCGCTTGAAAATGTAGAACTACCGATGATATACAAAGGAATTCCGGAAGATGAAAGAATTAAACGCGCAAAAAAAGCTCTGGAAATCGTAGGTCTTGAAAAACGTGAGGATCACATGCCAAACCAGATGTCCGGAGGCCAGCAGCAGAGAGTTGCAATAGCACGCGCCATAGTAAACGACCCGCCTCTTATTTTGGCTGACGAACCGACAGGAAACCTTGATACAAAAACAAGTATTGAAGTTATGGAGTTTTTTGTAAGTTTGAATAAAAACATGGGAAAAACAATTGTACTCGTAACTCACGAACCTGATATTGCAGCTTACTGCAAACGCGTTGTCAGATTTAAAGACGGAAACATAATATCAGATGAACTAAACGCTCACACAACAATTCCATATTAAAAAAAAAGGGGAACTATGCTTGACTTAAAATCAACAACAATAATGGCTATCCGCTCATTAAAAATAAACAGAATGCGCTCAATGCTGACAAGCCTCGGAATAATTATCGGCGTAAGCGCAGTAATCATAATGCTGGCAGTCGGTACCGGCGCCAGCAAAAGAATTGCCAAAGATATGGAATCAATGGGGAGCAATCTCCTTATGATACGCTCTGCATCAGCCACCTCTGGCGGTGTGAGAATGGGTTTTGGGACAAAGCCGTCACTGACACTGAAAGATGCGGAAGCAATAGAGACAAATACCCGTGGAGTTATGGCTGTTGCACCGTATTCTTCAGGAACATACCAGCTCACATACGGAAACCAAAACTGGTCTACGACTGTTGGCGGGACAACAGCGTCATACCTTTTTATAAGGAATTACGAGATAATGAGCGGACGTAATTTTATCCCTGAGGACTTGAAAAATAATACCAAAGTTGCAATTATAGGAAATACCGTTGCCACTGAACTTTTCGGCGATATGGACCCTTTGAATAAAACAATGCGCGTAGGCGGTGTACCTTTTAAAATTATAGGGACGCTAAAAGTCAAAGGGCAAAGCGGCATGGGTATGGATCAGGACGATTTGGTATTTATACCTATAACAACAGCGCAGAAAAAAGTTTTTGGAACAGATTTTCCAGGAACTGTTAAAATGATTAACGTAAAAGCACAGAATGACCAGATTATAACAACAACCTATGATGATATTGCAGAACTTCTCAGAACCCGCCACCACATTGGTAAAAATCAGGAAGACGATTTTGAAATCAGAAACCTGGCAGAAATGCAGGAAACAATTAAATCCTCAGCACGTACAATGTCAATTCTTCTCGGTGCAATAGCCTCTGTCTCACTTCTCGTCGGAGGTATAGGGATTATGAACATTATGCTGGTTTCCGTCACTGAAAGAACAAAAGAAATAGGTATAAGAATGGCGATAGGGGCAAAAGCCTCAGATATCAGAATACAATTTTTGATAGAATCATTTTTGCTTTCCGTAATCGGCGGTATTATAGGTGTAACAATAGGGGTGCTCGGGGCAAAAAGTATACAGCTGTTTTCTGATATGAGCATATCAATAACGAGCTTTTCTATATTTTTATCACTCGGATTTTCGGGAGCAATAGGAGTGTTGTTCGGATACTACCCTGCGTACAAAGCATCTCTCCTTAATCCTATAGATGCGCTCAGATATGAATAGAAAAAAAATTAAATGCCAAGCGCCTCAAGCGCTGCAATTTTCATATCGGCAAAGTCAGGAGTGCGCCCGAACCATATTTCCTGAGCAGAAACAGCCTGATAAATCAGCATATCAAGACCATTGATAGTTTTTAAACCTAATTTTTCAGCCTCTTTCAACAAAAGTGTTTTCTTAGGATTATAAATTACATCATACACAACGGCATCTTTATTAATAGTCTGCATTGCAGAAACTTCAAGCGGCATCATATCTGCAGAACGCCCAAGCATACCGATTGGAGTAGCATTCACTATCATATCAAACATAGACAAATCTCTAACCCGCTCAATCTGATGGGTTTCAAAGTTCACCGACGGGAAAAGACGTCTCATATAATTCAATAAATCAATTGAATTCGGGATATTTCTGGTATAAAAATCAATACCGCTCACCCCTAAATCAATCAGCCCGACTGCTGCCGCACGACTCGCGCCGCCTGTACCAAGAATTGCAGCACGCTTACCTGTGAGAACTATTTCAGGCGGGATAGCTTTTTTAAATCCAAGAACATCAGTATTATAACCTTTAAAAAGTTTGTTAGAATCAATTTTTACCGTATTTACCGCGCCGACAACATCAGCTGATTTATCAACTTCCTGCAAAAATAATGATATAGGCAATTTCAGCGGAATAGTCACATTAAACCCGTTGTAATTGTTGTGTTTTAGAAATTTAACTCTGTCTACCAAATCTTCAGGATCTGTTTCTAAAATATCATAGGTAGCATCAATTCCAAGACTCTTGAAGCCTGCAGAATGAATAGCTGGTGAAATTGAGTGTCCTAAAGGATAACCGATTAATCCGAATTTATTCATTGGCAGAATTTTCCTCCGTATTTTGAGATTCCACAACGCGTTTATAACCGCAGTTTCTGTTGGAGCACTCAATAACTTCACCTTTTTTCAAAACTTTTTTAACCAGAAGAGCTCCGCAATCTGGGCAAACCTCGCCGGTCGGTTCATTCCAGAGAGTAAAATCGCATTCAGGATATCTGTTGCACCCGAAAAATACCGTACCTTTTTTGGATTTTCTCTCCACAATATCAGCCTGACCGCATTTAGGGCATTTAACTCCGGTTGAACGTCTGTAAGGTTTTCTATGTTTGCAATCCTGATTTGTACATTCCATATATTTGCCGTAAGGACCTGTTTTGAATATCATATCGGCACCGCATTTTTCGCATTTTTCTTCACATATTTCCTGCGGAGCGTCCTGTTGAGTTTCAGACGGCATTTCACTAAGGACATTCATGGACATAACGGTTTTGCAATCCGGATAACCTGAGCAGCCAAGGAATTGTGTACCAAAGCGGCTATTGCGGACAATCATAGGTTTACCGCAATTCGGGCAGTTTATTTTAGTTTCTATATTAATTTTTTTAGCAGTTTTCATAACTGCATTGACTTCCTCCATAAACGGGCCGTAAAAATCCTGAAGGACTTTATTCCACACAGCTTTTTTATCCGCAATCTTATCCAGTTTTTCTTCCATGCCGGCAGTAAATTTGTAGTCCATGATATCAGAGAACTGTGCAACCAGCTGTTTTGAAACCGCTCTGCCTAAAATAGTCGGATGAAGTGCCTTGTCACGTTTTTCTACATATTTTCTGGTTTGAATAACTGTAATAATGGTTGCATAAGTAGACGGACGTCCGATACCGTATTCTTCAAGTGCTTTTACCAGTGAAGCTTCGTTATATCTTGGAGGCGGCTGAGTAAAGTGCTGTTTAGGATTAATTTTTCTGCACTCAACTTTATCTCCCTTTTCTAAATCCGGGATTTTAGAATCCGCTTCTTTTTCGTTTTCATCCTCACTATCATTGTAGAGTTTAAGAAAACCATCAAAAGTAATTTTACTTGTGCCTGCTTTCAGGGTATAGTCGCCTGCGGTAATTTCAATTGACTTATTTGCGATTTCCGCATTTGCCATCTGAGAGGACATAAATTTTTCCCAGATTAATTTATAAAGTCTGTACTGGTCATTATCAAGATACTGTTTGATACTTTCTGGAGTTCTTTCAGGATATGACGGACGGATAGCTTCGTGGGCATCCTGAACATTTTGTTTACCTTTGACATAAACATTAGGGGTATCCGGATAATATTTTTCTCCGAAATTTTTCAGGATAAAATCTTTTGCCATAGCCTGAGCATCATCAGAGACTCTGACACTGTCTGTTCTCATATACGTAATCAAACCGACAGCGCCTGACTCCAGTTCTATACCTTCGTATAATTTTTGGGCAACCTGCATAGTTTTTTGGACACCGAATCCAAGCTTTGAACTTGCTGCACGCTGAAGGGTTGATGTGATAAAAGGTGCTGTTGGCTTACGTTTTGTAGATTTGTTTGTAACTTTTGATACAACAAACTCCGCACCTGAAAGATAATCTACAACCTTTTGCGCTTCCTCCTGATTTTTAATATTTTTTTCTACAGATTCACCTTTGTACTTTGAGACTTCAGCTTCAAATACTTTGTTATCTTTTGCCAAATCAGCATGTATCGACCAGTATTCCTGAGGGACAAAAGCTTCGATTTCATCTTCGCGCTCACAAATCATTCTCAATGCGACTGACTGCACACGCCCTGCTGAAAGATTGTAATTGCCCATCTGTTTCCATAAAACAGGGCTCAACTTGTAACCTACGAGTTTATCAAGAATTTGTCTTGTCTGCTGCGCCTGTACCATATCCATATTAATCATACGAGGATGTTCAACAGAATATTTTACTGCTTTCGGTGTGATTTCATTGAATTCAATACGTTTAATTTTTTCATCAGGCACGTCTAAAATTTGCCTTACATGCCATGCAATAGCTTCTCCCTCACGGTCAGGGTCGGAGGCAATATAAATATTATCAAACTTTTTAGCAAGAGTATTCAGTTTTTTTACAACATCTTTCTTGCCGGGGATAATCTCAAACTTGGGTTCAAAATTATTATCCACATCAAATCCCAGGTTATCAGTCTTGGGGTCTTTTGTGGGTAAATTTCTGATATGACCGTAGCTGGCTTCTATCTGGTAGCCATCTCCCAGAATTTTTTTGATGGTTTTAGATTTTGCAGGAGACTCAACTATAACCAGCGACTTTCCTTTTTGGGATGTTTTATTGGATTCTGTATTTCCCTTTACAGCAGTTTTTGCCATAACTCCGTTACCTTAACTTCTACTCTTTCAATTTAAACTTTTTTATACCTATCTCCGCCAACTTGTTTTATTATCCCTTTAAGCTCCATCATTGTCAAGACGGTCAGCAAATTTTCAAGCGGAATTTTTGTCAGCGAAATTAATTCATCTACGCCTTTTTCTTCCAGCTGAAGAGCATCGTAAACTTTTTTCTCATCAACATCAAGTTCTGAGAAATCTAATGTAGTTTGAACTGCCGGCTTAACTTCCCAACCAAGTGCATTCAAAATATCATCAGCACAGGTCGCAATCGCTGCACCCTGTTTGATAAGTTTATAAATTCCCTGAGTATTCGGATTAGTAATCAATCCCGGCACACAAAGAAGTTCTCTTCCCTGCTCAAGTGTTAAATTTGCAGTAATCAATGCGCCGCTTTTCAATGAAGCTTCCACAACAAGAGTCCCGTAAGAAAGGCCGGAGACTATCCTGTTCCTTTGAGGAAATCTGAATTTCAAAGGTTCAAAAGTCGGATAGTATTCTGTAAAAATAACCCCGTGCCCGTTTTCTATTTTATTATACAACTCCCTGTTTGAAGTCGGATACACAAAGTCAAACCCGCTTGCAATGACACCGATTGTTTTAAGATTATTTTTAATGGCTGCATTGTGAGCAGTTGTATCCAAACCGGCAGCTAGTCCTGAAACTATACAAATATCCGTTCCGCAAAGTTCGGAAATAATTTTATTCAAAGCTTCTCCTGCATGAAAAGTTGCGCGCCGTGACCCGACAACCGCAAGAGTGCGCTCAAAATTACACACGGATAAATCACCCTTATAATACAAAACTGCAGGTGGATTATAAATATTTTTAAGCATTTCCGGATAATTTTCATCTGATAATGTCAGAAAATTTATCCCTCTGTCAACAACCAAATTATATGCTTTATCAACATCAGTCTTATCACGGAGCTCAACAAATTTTTCAGCTTTGTTAACACTTAAACCGTCGATATCAGACAGCTCTTTTAAATTTGCGTTGAATGCAGCTTCAATATCGCCAAAATAATTATACAATCTCTGTATAAAGCTGCTATCCAACTGTTCTATAGAAGAAAATGCTATCCAATACTTACTTTTGCTCATTACTTTGTTTCTTTTTTATACGTTCAATAAGCTCTTTTACGTTATCAGCTTCTTCCTTTGCGACATCCATAGAAATATAGTCCTCAAAGTACTCAACAGCATCCTCGTAATCTCCGCGGGCTAAAAAGAGTATCGCAACTTTTTTATACGCCGGATTGAATTTATCATTTACAGCAATTGCTTTTAAGTAATTTGAAATAGCTCTGTCGATTTCATTATTAGCTTCATAAGCCTGCGCAAGATAATAATAAATCCATTCATTGTTTTCTTTAAATCTTAAAACATTTTCAAAGTTCTCGATGGCTAAATCGTATTCGCCAAGCTCAAAATAAATTTTGGCTAAATCATAATAAGCATCATAATTTTCCGGCTGGGCATCAAGAATTTTTTCAAGTTCATCAATCGCCATATCAAGCCTTGCATCTTCCATATAAAATCTTGCAAGATAGTGATTTAAAATCAATTCTTCAGGGAGTTCATATATCCCGTTCATCAAAAGATTGATTCCGCTTTCAAAATTGCGCTGTTTAAAATATAAATCAGACAAATTTATATACACTTGCGGAATTTTACGGTTTATATCAAGTGATTTCAGAAAATACTGCTCTGCCTTTTCATAATTATTCAAATTCATATAACACAGAGCCATATTATTATAGATTTCAGCATTGTCAGGTTCTGTTTCCAGAACCTTGCTGAATTCATCAATTGCTTTTGAGTATTCTCTTTTTTTGAAAAGTTCTATAGCCTTATCAATTTTTGTTTCCATTTATTACCTCTTTTTACAACCCGAGTCCTACATTTTCATCCTGACCTGAGCCGATATTTCTGATAACGGTTCTGGTGTTTCCCTCAGCATGGAAATCTTTCGGATTAATAATCATTTTAATTTTATCAGCATAAATTGTTCTCAACCCCTGCGTAATTGCAGAACGCCCCGAGAAATAAACTTCATTCGGTTTGTTTGTAGTTTTGTCAGGATACACTGTGACCTTTGGGCCTTCCGCAAAATAATCCTGATACCAGATTTTGACATTACCGCTTGCGGTAAAGACAGATTTATCCTGACTGTATTCCTGATAAGTAGCTTTTAAAACAAGGTTATCACCATCTTCCATTGAAACTTTAGATGTTGTATTTCCTTTAGCTCTTAACATTTTTGTTTTGGAATCGTATTTGAAATTGTCAGCAAAAGAGTCATTATTTTTCTCCTTAACTCGTGCGTTCCCGATTAATTCCAAATCCTGCAAGTCGCCGTTTTTATCCATCTTTATTATTGCTTTATCAGAAAAAGTTTCTGTTTCTTTATACAAAATAGTAACAGTACCCTCGGCTGTCATAATTCCGGTATTAGTATCATATTCCTGTGAATCTGCATTTATAACAACAATAGGAGTCTTACCATCATACACGATAGATTGGGTATCCCCCTCAGCTCGTACAATTTTGTTAATCAAAGATACTTTTAAGATATTTGCTTTAACTTCTCTTTTTTTATTTTTCTTTACTTCAAAAGCATAAGGCTTGTTATAAAAAGTTGCGGTATCCAGCTGTTGATTTTTGGTGACAGTAACATCCGCAGAATCTCCGACCACCTTTAAAGCATCAAGAGAAACATTGACATCTCCCTCAAGTTTAATTTTACTTTCTTCTTCCGAATAACTCTGTGTTTTGGATTCAATAACCAAATCAGCCGCATTTACCGCAAGCCCGATAGTTAAAATAACTGCCGTGAATATCAAAAGTATCTTTTTCATTATTTCTCCTTAACATCATATATTTTGGAAACAGTATGACCTGAAATCTTGAAAGAATCAAAAGTCGGACTGATTACAATTTTATCAGCTGTAGCAAGCATCTGCTGACCTTTTTGTACCACGATATGCCCTCTTGCAACAATAGGATTTTTATTGCCTGACCATTTGAGACAATCAGCTTTTAGAGAAATCCCGTCTTTTAAAACAATGTGCGTATCGTTGTATAAAATTATCTCGCTTTTTTTAGAATTATATGTACCTTTAGACGATTCAAAGCTCATTGAAACTTCATCGTTTTCATCATAAAAATTACCGATTACGCTGTTTAAAATGGCAATGCCGTTATTACTGTCATACTTGCCGGTTTCTCCATAGATTTCCCAATATTTTTTCTCATTTTTTGTTTCTGTAAGGATAATCCCTTTAATCAAAGCTTCCTGTCTGTCTGAAGATGTCTGGAGCTGACTGCGGTTGAAATTATGAGTAATAATGCCGGCGGAAATAAATGCCCACATCATTATGCCGACAATCGCCATAAACGCTGACAAATATGCCTTTTTCTTCCTGCTTAAATTTTGCCATTTTTCTATAAGTTTCATATACAAAATGTTAGCATAAACTATTTAATTACACAAAAAAGAATTAAATATCTTAATATTTTACACACAAAAATTAAATTTGTTTTATAATTTGTAAAGGGATTATATTTAAGAGGGAAAAATTTATGTCTTTAAGATTTGATGCAGGAGAAGTAATTACGGCAATGGTTACGCCGTTCAACAGTAAAAGAGAAATTGATTACGACAAAACAGAAGCTCTTGTCAAACATCTTGTATCAAACGGCAGTGACGCAGTACTAGTTTGCGGAACAACCGGAGAATCTCCAACCCTGACTCACGAAGAGGAAATCGAACTTGTAAGCACTGCAAAACGTGCCGCAGCGAACAAAGCAAAAGTAATTATGGGCGCCGGCTCAAATTCCACTGAAACAGCCGTTATGGTTGCAAAACTTGCTGAAAAAGAAGAAGTTGACGCTATACTTTCTGTTGTTCCTTATTACAACAAACCGTCTCAAAGAGGAATGATTGAACACTTTTCAGCTATCGCAGAGAGTACAAAACTTCCGATAATTCTCTATAACATTCCATCAAGAACAGGCGTTAATATGCAGGTTGATACAGTTAAATACCTTGCAGAAAAATACCCGAATATTGTAGGGCTTAAACAAAGTTTTGGAGATATGGACGTAATTACTGAATTAAAAATGAACTGTCCTGAAGATTTTGCTATTTATTCAGGGGATGACAGTCTTACTCTCCCGATGCTGTCACTCGGTGCGCACGGTGTAATTTCAGTGGCTTCACATATCTTTGGCACTGAAATCAAATCAATGATTAGAAATTTCAAAACAGGCGATGTACTAGCTGCTAAAAATATGCACCAGAAATTGTACCCGTGTTTTAAAAAATTCTTTATTGCACCAAACCCTGTGCCTGTTAAATATGCACTTTCCTATAAAGGATTGATTGAAAATGTTGTAAGACGTCCGCTTGTTGAGCTGACTCAAAGCGAACAGGCTGAAGTTATTTCAGCTATCAGAAATTTTTATCATGATTAGCCTCACAGGCTATGATTTATATAAAAATTTTGTGTAATCATATAAATAATAATAGTATTTTATAAGAGGATTTAAAAAGTGAAAAACAAAATTATGATGTTTTGGGCAATTGTAGCAATCGTTATCGTATCAACGGTACTGATTTTTGTTAAGCCCACCAAATTGGGGTTAGACCTTGTCGGAGGTTCAAGACTGGTTCTGGAAGCTCAAACGACACCGTCTATTCCTAAAATTACTCCTGAAGTTATGGGGAACTTGCAATTTGCAATTGAAAACCGTGTTAATAAACTCGGTGTTGCAGAAACAATTGTTCAACAAGTCGGAGAAAAAAGACTGCTCATCGAAATTCCAAACGTAACAGATTTGAATGAAGCAAAATCATTCCTCGGTGAAACTGCTGACTTGGAATTCAAAAGAGAAATTCAGGATGAAAACGGAATCCGCTGGGAATCAACCGGTTTAAGCGGCAAAGATCTTTCAAGAGCTTCTCTCTCTACTGACCAGATTGGACAGTGGGTTGTTTCTCTGGAATTCAACGCAGAGGGCGCTAAGAAATTTGCAGACCTTACAAAAGAATTAGTAGGTCAAAAAATGGCTATTTTCTTTGATGGAGAACTTCAGTCAGACCCTGTCATCAGAGAAGTTATATACGGAGGCAAAGCTCAAATATCAGGCGGCGAAAGCGGTTTTGAACAAGCTGAAGCACAGAGAATGGTTAACCTGCTGAATGCCGGCGCACTCCCTGTACCTGCCGTAATCGTTGAAGAAAATACCGTAGGTCCTACCCTCGGGGCTGACAGTATCGCTAAATCACAAAAAGCCGGTATCATCGGGCTTTCTGCGGTTATGATATTTATGATTGTATTCTACCACGTACCGGGCTTGATTGCAGATGTAGCTTTGATTATATACAGTTTAATATTATTTGCATTATTCAAAACTATACCTGTAACCTTAACTCTTGCCGGTATTGCTGGTTTCATTCTTTCTATAGGTATGGCGGTTGATGCCAACATCCTTATTTTCGAAAGAACTAAAGAAGAATTAAGAGCCGGAAGAAATCTCTTCACAGCTATTAATTCAGGTTTTGACAGAGCTTTCACAAGTATTTTTGACTCGAACATGACAACAATCATTACTTGTACAATCCTTTATCTTTTAGGAACAAGTGTTGTTAAAGGTTTTGCACTGACCTTGGCTCTCGGTGTTATTGTATCAATGTTCAGTGCAATTACCGTAACCAAAAACTTCATGCACTTAATCTTTGGTACAGGAGAACTTAAACACCCTGCATTATTCGGATTAAGAAAAGATGAAATCGGACAAAGCTATGAAGCCACAGAAACCAAACGTGAAAAAGCTCGTTTCGGTATTTTGGACTAACGGACTTCTGACAAAGGTATATGAAAGGTAAAAAATTATGATAAATACAGGTAAAAAACATTTAGTTCATATTGTAAAATACAGATGGTGGTGGATGGCTCTGACCTGCATTCTCCTTATTCCGGGGATTATTGCAATGATTTATTCCTCCGTTACTTATGCAAACCACGCTCCTATGAAAGTCGGTATTGATTACACCGGCGGCACCATTTTGCAGTACGGACTTGAACAAAAACTCACAAACAGCGAAGTTGAAAAAACAAGAGCTAATCTTGAATCTGCAGGTATTGAAAACCCTTACATTCAAATCTTAAACGTTAACAACGACCAGCAGAAAAAAACTAAATCAAATATCAATTCTATAATTTCAATCAGAACAAAATTTATTGATGAAAACTCAGATACAACATCTGTTATCACAAAACAATTGCAGAGAGACTATACAAACCCTGAATTAATCTCCGTAAGTTCGGTTGGTCCTACAATGGGAAAAGAATTGTTTAAAAATTCTCTTATTGCAGTAACACTTGCATTCTTAGGAATTGTAGCTTATCTGTCTTTTAGATTCAGATTTGATTATGCACTGGCTGCAATACTTGGGGTATTGCACGATGTTTTGTTTGTATGCGGCGTATTTTCAATACTGGGTCTTTTGTATAACGTGCAGATTGACGGGCTATTTATCACTGCGATATTGACTGTTATCGGATTTTCAGTTCACGATACAATCGTTGTATTTGACAGAATAAGAGAAAATTTAAGATACTATTCAAAGAAAATGTCTTTCGGAGAAATTGTTGATGCTTCAGTTAATCAGACTTTGACAAGAAGTATCAATACATCATTAACAACCCTGATTACTTTGCTGGCATTGTATTTCTGGGGCGGTGTTACTACAAAAGACTTCGTTCTTTGTATGATACTCGGTATCGCAATCGGAACTTATTCAAGTATATTCTTCTGCAGTATGCTTGTTGATTTCTGGAATGATAAACAGTCTAAAACAAAACAAGTTTCAGCATAAAAACTTCATAACTAAAAAAATAAAAAAAGACCGTTAAAAATAAACGGTCTTTTTTTATTTATATTTTATCAGATAACAGACGTATTATTTTAAACTGGCGGCTGCAGCCTTGATACTGTCCTTAACCATCCGGGCACCGTCAAAGTAAGCTTTTTTACAGAGGCTGTCAATCTTTAGAGAATCGTTCATAATGTCAAGCTCTTTTTGCCAAGTAGGTTTTGAATTTTGCAATTTCCCATCATTAATATTGTTGAGAATATTCAAATATCTTTCCGGATCTTTTTCTTTTATTTTAGTGGAAATATTTTTAATGCAGCTATTATTGTAGTCTATTACATCTTTTACTGTAGATACAACAATCCCAAACCCGACAACAGTGGAGCAGCCCGCAAAAATAGTAGTACCTATATCTTTATTTATTCGCATATAATTTTCTCCGTTATAAAACTGCTTTAATAGCCTCAATCATCCCGCTTTCATCCGCAATATTCTGACCTGCTATATCAAAAGCCGTACCGTGCCCCGGAGAAGTTCTTAATATATCAAGTCCTATTGTCATATTGACTGTTTTTATCCCTGCGACAGTCTTAATCGGAATAAGCCCCTGGTCATGATAAACCGCAATATAACAATCATACGGAACTTTATGCGGCTTTAAATAGCCCTGAGCAGCACTGTAAAACAATGTATCTGACGGCTGAGGAGTTGTAATATCAATACCTTTGGAAATTAATTCCATACAAGCAGGAAGCATAATTTCTTTTTCTTCTGTCCCCAGCACACCATCTTCACCGGCATGCGGATTTAAACCGCATAGGGCTAATTTCGGATTTTGAATATTCATACGGTTTACTAAAAAATCTTGAATCAATTCAACTTTATTTATAACATCCTGCTTTGTAAATTTAATCTCTTTCACAGGGCAGTGACGAGTTAATAACAAAACTCTGAAATCATTTGCAAGAAAAAGCATCTCGGCGTGCTGTTTATCATGAGATAGAAATTTTTGAAGAATTTCCGTCTGACCGCTATAAAAATGGCCTGCAAGATACAACGCAAACTTTGAGACAGGAGCTGTTACTATGGCTTTTGGATGAAGTTCTGCAGCCTTTTTCAATGATTGAAAAACGAATTCTCCTGATTCTTTGACGGCTTGTCCGGGCATAATAGAGGCTTCATACGGGATTTCTATTAATTCGTAATCTTTATCAAGAATTCCGTAAAAATCAAGAATTTTTTTGTTAGAAATAAGAGCAACAGACTCTGCTGGCAAATCAAGAGCTTTCAATGCCTTTATAGTAACTTCCGCACCAATTCCGTTAGGATCGCCTGTTGTAATTAAAATTTTATCATTCATGTTGCTTTTACTCATGGTTTTCAAAGTAATTCAGAATATCAATAAGCATATTAACCCCGCCGAGGTTGCCGGATTTTGTGACAATCCAGTGAGCCTCATGATCAAGACAGAGTGCAATCGCAGGTGCAACTTCATCAATAAGCTGCAATTGACTTGCTCCGATTGCACGGCAGCACTTGTAGGAAGTCTCACCGCCCAGAGATATTAATATAGCATCTTTTACTTCCAGAACTCTTCTGGTCAGCTCTGCCAGAAATTCAGTGATAGCATTTGCAAGCCCTGATTTTGTAAGTTCAGCATTCAGAGAATCTTCCGAAAATCCGTCGAAATCTTTCAGCAAATCAGAAGTGTGAACAACAACAATATTATTAGCGCCAAGATTTTGTACAACTCTGGTGACAAGTTCTTCCTGCACACCGCCGACAATTGTTTTCAAATCAAGTTTGACAAACAGAGTATTATCGTCAAATTCATCACTCTGTTCCAATTTTTCAATCTGCTTGGCTGTAATATTTGTTGCGCTGCCGGAAACAATAAGTTTTGGAAGTACCGGAATAGTTTTATTAATATGCTGCAATTCAGAATCGGCGTACCAGTACTCACACAATTCATGCGCAAGAGCTGCGGCTCCAACCGGCAGAATATTATATTCCAACTTAGACATTGCAAGAATAATCTGTTCAATATCAACAGTAGAAACAGCATCCATAACGATAATTTTTTTACCGGATTCTATAAGTTCTTTCAAGCTTTTAATTATCGGGCCGGCACCTTTCATTACTGTTTTAAGCTCAACAGCACCTATTAAATCAGCCCTTTCTTCTCCCAATTGGTAAGCCATCAGGGTCGGAATATGAGATTCAAAAATAGGGGAATGAGGGTCTCGCGCCATTTCTGTTCTTTCAATAGGAACACCTTTCAATAGATGATAACCGCCTATAGTAACTCTGCCCTCTTGCGGAAATGCAGGCACCATAATTGCGACATCCATACCGAGAGTTTCCAACACGGCAAGAACCTCTACTGCTATATTGCCTCTAAGCGTTGAATCTATTTTTTTGAAATAATAATCTGCACAAATCATTTCCTTAAAACGATTTGTAGCATCAACTACTTTATGAACAGCCAAATCAGCATCAAGGTTTCTGGTTTCAGTAGAAATAGCCCAAACTTGAGTGCCTTTCATATTTAAAGGTTCAGAGGAGGTATCCTCCAACAAAATCTGGCAGTTTGCACCTTTTAAGTAAAATTGTAAAGCCGTATCATTTGCACCCGTTAAATCGTCCGCAATAATACAGGTTGTATTTGAATTAATCATCATAAAACTTCAGCGTCTCTTTTTGAACCTAACAATCTTATACTGTTAGCAACCACAAGGAAATTTTCTCTGTCTGAGCCTGTGACTTTGTCAGTCCATTTGTTCTGAGCAATTCTGCCGTCAATTGCGACCTGCATACCTTTTTTTACATACTCGCCGGCAAATTCTGCCTGTTTGTCCCAAACATCAATATTAAACCAATCAGCAACTTCTGATTTAGTTTTTGAATCCCAGCGGTTGACGGCAATTGAAAAATTAGCTTTTACTTTGCCTGATTCAAAATATTTAATTTCCGCATCGCGTCCGACTCTGCCGACCAGTACAACACTATTCATATTTATATACCTCTTTCTTGAATTTAATATAAATATTTTACAACAAAAATAACATATAATTCAGAAAAAGGCTTATCGTTAAAAAAATTTAATAAAGTGATTTTGCTTGTAATTAGAGCATGCTGGTGATATAAAATTATTATAGCAGTTTAGGGGGTCCACCCTGGGGACAGGAAAATGATATGAGTGTTGTTATATCAGAACATCCCTGTCAAAATCCCGAAGGACAGAAGAGGATAAAATGGAAAAAAATGAATCAACTTTAGGAGTGCTTCGCCACTCAACTTCACACATCATGGCACAAGCTGTTCAAAAATTGTTTCCGCAGGCAAAGTTAGCTATCGGACCATCAACAGACACAGGTTTTTACTATGATTTTGACCTGACTGACGGACACGCTTTTACTGAAGAAGATTTGACAAAAATTGAAGAAGAGATGAAAAACATCATTAAACAAAATCTTACCTTTGAAAGATACGAAATTAAAGATGTTGACGCTCAGATTGCAGAGTTTAAATCTCAAGGAGAAATTTACAAAGCAGAACTCCTTGAAGAACACAGAAACGACAATCCGACATTATATTTGACAAAAGACAAAGACGGGAATGTGCTATTCAATGACCTTTGTGCAGGCCCGCACATCCCGAACACTTCATATATAAAAGGCAATGCCATTAAATTACTCAAAGTTGCAGGCGCATACTGGAGAGGAAATGAAAAGAACAAAATGCTTCAGCGTATTTACGCAACAGCATTCTGGACAAAAGAAGACCTTGCTGATTACCTGAACTTTTTGGAAGAGGCTGAAAAACGCGACCACAGAAAACTCGGCGCAAAGCTCGACCTGTTTTCAACAAGAGAAGAACTCGGCGGCGGTCTGGTTCTCTGGCATCCAAACCTTGCAATCGTCAGAGAAGAAATCGAAAATTACTGGAGAACAGAACACAGAAAACGCGGATATGTCATCGTAAATACCCCGCATATCGCGAAATCAAAACTCTGGGAAATTTCAGGTCACGCGGACCACTACAGAGACAACATGTTCTTTATTGAAAAAGATGAAGACAGTGATGAACAATTTATTTTAAAACCGATGAACTGCCCGTTCCACATCTTGATTTATCAGGCAAACAGATATTCTTATCGTTCATTGCCGCTTAGAATGGCAGAACTCGGTACTGTTTACAGAAAAGAAAAATCCGGAGCACTTTCAGGTTTGACACGTGTTCAAGGGTTCACTCAGGATGATGCTCACGTATTCTGTACACCTGAACAACTTGTTGATGAAATTAACGAAATTATTGATTTTGTTGCGGACACAATGAAAATGTTCAAAATGGAATTTGAGGTTGAACTTTCAACAAGACCTGAAAGCTTTGTCGGCGAAATTGAAAACTGGAACAGAGCAGAAGCCGGCTTGAAAGAAGCTATGGACAGACGAGGAATGAAATACGACATTAACGAAGGCGACGGTGCTTTCTACGGGCCGAAAATCGACTTTAAAGTGAAAGATGCTATCGGCAGAACATGGCAATGTGCTACAATTCAATTAGACTTTAACCTGCCTGAACGTTTCGGCATCAAATACCAGGATAGAGACGGCTCTATGAAAACACCTGTTATGCTTCACCGCGTAATATTCGGTTCAATGGAACGTTTCCACGGAATTCTTATTGAACACTACGCAGGTGCATTTCCGACATGGCTTGCGCCGACACAGGTTGCAATTGTTCCTATCAGCAATGAAAAACACGAAGATTTTGCTGAAGAAGTTTACAAAAAAATGCGTGCCGCCGGTATAAGAGCAAAACTCGATGACCGCTCTGAAAGTATGAATTACAAAATCAGAGAAAGCCTGCAGGATAAGAAAATTCCTTATGTTGTCGTAATCGGTGACAAGGAAATCGAATCTAATGCACTTGCTGTCAGAGCAAGAGGCATCGGACAGGTTGGCACTATGGGCGTCGACGAATTTATAAACAAAATCGAAGATGAAATCCAAGCAAGACGCGCAGATTCTTTTGCACAAAATATGGTAAAAGCATAGAATAATTAATCAAACCAAGGGCAGTATTATAACTTACTGCCCTTAGGTTTAAATTTAGGAGAAAAAATATGAAGAAGAATTTCTTGATTACTATGGCAATTTTAACTGTTGTCACGGGCAGCAGCATTGTTTACGCAAATCCTGACGCAGCAACGACAGCAGCAGGAACTGCGGCTGTTGTATCAACACTTGTCGCAAATGACGCAATGAAAGCTTCGACAGAACCGACACCGACTAATCTGGTATCAGGCAAAACACCTCGTTATGACGAAACTATCTACAATTATTACGCAGACATAACAGGGTACAAAGAAAACAGTCTCTGGGGATTCAAAGACCCGGCAGGCAATATTCTTGTAAAACCGACCTACAAAAATATAGAAGCTTTCAACGAAGAATTAATCAAAGTTCAGGCAAACAACGGTAAATACGGTTTGATTAACCTTAAAGGTAAATCTGTTCTGCCCGCAATTTACACCTCTGTCAGAGAACTAAATTCCGACTACTACCTGATAAGTCAGGATTGGAAATATGGCATTACAAACAGCGCTGCAAAGGTTTTAATCTCTCCACAGTACAAGAAAATAGATGATTTAAGAGATGATTTCTTTAAAGCCTGCAATAACACAGCCTGCGGGGTTGTCAATTCCTCAAACAAAACTATAGTTCCTTTCCGGTATGAAAATATTGAAACTCTCGGCGACAATTTGTTCAAAGTTAAATATCAAGACAAATGGGGCGTTATGTCCGACACTGGAAACTCTATCATTGCGTCTAAGTACGATAACATAACAATGAGCATTTACGGCTATATAAAATTCAAAACCAACAAAAAATGGGGCGCAGCCGACACAAACGGTAAAATTATACTTGAGCCTGAGTACGGGCCTTTCAGAATTAACTGGAAACTCCGCTCTCTCTATAAAAAGGCTAATAATTAACTAAACAAATAAAAAAAGAATGTTATTTGATGTATAAGCGCCTAACAGGTGCTATGTTTCTCAAATAACATTCTCTTTTTTTATAATTTTTTACAGGTTAAACCAATCCGATTGATTTGTGTTTTTCATAAATGCTTTCAGCCATAACATCAAGCTTTTTAAAATCATCTTCTGTCGGTTTGCCTTTTATCTGTAACGGTTCAACCAAGTCGATTTTCAGAGGTGCGAGCAAATCAGCGATGACGTCAAACAGCTTTCCGCCCCAGCCGTAAGAACCCAGCAGAGTAGCAAATTTAGCTTTCGGGCGCAAAACAGCAGCAAGATAAGCTACATTTACAGCCATCGGGTGCGGCCCTGCGAGCACCATGGATGTTCCCATTGCTATTGTAGCAGCATCAACAAGTTCCATAGCCAGGTCACCCAAATCATCGTCAACGATGTCAAATTTGAATGTCTTAATACCTTTTTCCTCTAATTTGCCGGCGAGATAATCAATCATTTCCTTTGTACTGTTGTACATAGAAACATACGGCATCACAACAAGATTTTTCGGCTCGTCAGATGTCCAATCTGCATACGCATCAAGAATATAATCAGGATTTTTATGTACCGGTCCGTGGCTCGGCAGAATCATATCGACTTTCATATCCTGAATCATTTTTGTGTAACGTTTGCACATCATTCTGAACGGCATCATAATTTCCGCATAATAACGTTTTGCACTTTTGTAGAGTTCGTTGCTTTCGACTGCAAAAACGTCAGAAAATGTGTAGTGTGCACCTAAAAAGTCACACGTACAAATAACATTATCCTCTTTAATATAAGTGAACATTGTATCCGGCCAGTGAACCCCTGGGGCAAAAATGAATTTTAATGTTTTATCCCCGAGTGATATTTCTTCACCGTCAGTGACAACTCTAATCTTTTCTTCAGGAATGTGGAGCATTGATTTTATGTTTTCAGCGCATTTCGGATTAGTCAGGACAACAGCATTCGGATATTTTTCCAGCAACGCCGGTATAGAACCCGAGTGATCCTGTTCCCCGTGATTTGCAACTATATAATCCACTTTACCAATCTGATTTTCAACAAGCCGCTTAATGTATTCAGTAGTTTTGGGCGGATACATAGTATCTATTATAGCTGTTTTTTCGCTGCCCTTTACAAGATAAGAATTGTAGCTTGTCCCGTGTTCCAACGGAATCAGTTCATCAAATATACGTCTGTCACAATCATTCAAACCACAGTAGTAAATGTTATTTTTAATTTCTTGAAATTTCATAATTTATGCTCCTTTGCTTATTTATATTATCTCGGTCTTTTAAAAAAGAAAACATTCTCATTTGCGCAAACCGGACAAAAATCCGGACGCTCAGTCTGCTGTAAAGCACATCCGCATACAGAACATTCCCAATCATATGTGCCGTCAGGATTAGGCTCTACATTATCATTAAGAGAAAGTGTTAACTTCGTCAGAGTTTTTTCGTGCTTTTTTTCTATATCTGATATTAATTCGAACAATTTTGCTATATGTTCATACCCTTCATCTCTGGCTGTTTTAGCAAAATCAGGATAGTGGACGGTTCCCTCTTCCTTTTCAATAGAAAGTGAATGATTAAGAATTCTTTTGACGTCCGGATATTTGCCGTCACAAAACCATTTCATCCAAATTTTTGCATGCTCTTTTTCATTATCAGCTGCTTCCTGAAAAAATCTTGAGACATCTTCATAGCCGTCTTGTTTTGCCAGCATTGCAAAAATCTGATATTTTGTATATGTAACAGCTTCTTCAATAAAAGCCCGTCTTAAATTTTTCTTGGTTTCTGAGTTCTGGAATCCGTCCATTTTTATCCTTTCAAATAATTAGTAATTTTGCGCTTTTATATAGAAATATGATTTCGGGTGTTTGCATACTGGGCACAATTCCAGCGCTGTTTCACTCTCGTAAGTATGCCCGCAATTACTGCATTCCCAGACAACTTTTTCTGTTTTTTCAAAAACAGTGCCATTTTTAACCGCAGCAAGCAATTTTCTATATCTTTCTTCGTGTTCCTTTTCTATCTTGCCAACAAGCTCAAAGAGTGCAGAAATTGTATCAAACCCCTCTTCCTTTGCCTCTTTTGCAAATCGCGCATACATATCAGTCCACTCGTAATTTTCACCGGCAGCAGCATCTTCAAGATTCTTTATTGTATCCGGCACAGCGCCGTCATGCAAAAGTTTAAACCAGATTTTTGCATGTTCTTTTTCGTTATTAGCTGTCTCTTCGAAAATTTTGCTTATTTGAACATATCCGTCTTTTTTAGCTTGAGATGCGTAGTAGGTGTATTTATTTCTTGCCTGAGACTCACCGGCAAAAGCTTCCAGTAGATTTTTTTCAGTCTTAGAACCGTGTAATTCCATAAAAAGACCTCCTATTCATCTGCTTCAAACATATCTTTACCAACAGCGCAGAGCGGGCAAACATAATCTGCCGGCAAATCTTCAAATGCTACATTTCCGTTTTCAGCCGGATCATAGACATATCCGCAAACTGTGCATACATACTTTTTCATAACATACCTCCTTTTATTACCTGTTTTTACAATTGTTACACAACCCTCTGAATATTACATCGTGAGATTGGATAACAAATCCGGTTTTTTCTTCTGTATTTTTAACAACGGCATCTGCCACTTCCGCCGGAACATCAAACACTTTCTTGCATTCTGTACAAATAAAATGATAGTGCTCCGATGTATTATGATCATAGTGAGCAGAATTTTCAAGCCCGTCAATTTTTTTAATTTTACCAGCCTCTGTCAGTTGATTTAGATTCCGATATAAAGTTGCAAGACTCACCGGATTATCCGACTTTGACATTATATCATAAATATATTCAGCCGTCGGATGAACAACATTCTCGCGTAAAGCCTGAAGAACACTTTCCCTTTGCTTTGAATAATTCATTGCGTGACCTCTAAATTTATGATAACAATTCTCAGTTTATAATATTTGAGAATTATTGTCAAGTTTCGTCAAAAGCTAAACTACGTCTTGTAAAATGGATACAGATTTAAACTTTTTAGGAGAATGAGAAGAAATATAATTCTTCAAAAGCTCAAATGAGACAATACAAATTTTTTCGTTGGCAAAATCCTCATACATAGATTTGGAATCAAGCGAAGAATCAGCAAGAGATACAAGAAAATCTCTCAATTTGTAGTGCATTACAGAATTTACATGGTGTTCAGAATTACAGTTTGCACAGAGAATTCCACCATGCTTTTGAGAAAAATACATATTGCTTTCTCCTACAACACAACCGCAGACCAAACAACGATTGAGTTCTATAGCAAATCCGGAAATTTGCATCATCTGCAGCTGGAATTTTATTACAGAGAGCAAAATTTCAATCTTAGAAGATGCGTCAGAAATTTTTTCCAAAACTTTATAGAGAAGATTATAGATATCCGCAGAACAAGGATCATCCTCTACCCCAAAATTGCTGACAATCTCGGATACGTACATGGAATAGAAAATTTTATCCATATTTTCTCTGGTTTTTCTAAACGTATTGAGGGCTTCTGCCTGACAGATAGTATCAAGATTACGACCTTTGTGGAGCATAAGTTTATTAGCGACAAGCATATCCATCCTTGCGCCAAGCTTACTTTTAGTTTTTTTGACACCTTTAGCAACTCCCTTTATCAAGCCTTTATCTTTTGAATACATGACAATAATTTTGTCCGACTCTGAAAGATTATAAGACTTAAGGTTAATCGCATCGGTAACGAAATTCTCCATCCCTTATTAGCCTTTTGTTCCGTGGAATACTCCTCTGAACATTTGTTGTAATTCGTTCTTATTATCTGAATACATCAACGCAGTTTCTTCAGTAATAAAATCTTTTTCATAAAGCTTGTACAAAGACATGTTCATAGTAATCATACTGTTGAATCCGCCTTTTTTAACAAGTTCATAAACTTCTTCGAGCTCGTCTTTTTCAATAAAGTCTTTAACAGTCGGTGTAATAATCAACACTTCACAAGCCGGAACACGACCTGAACCGGAAGATACCGGAACAAGTTTTTGAGCAACCGTACCTCTTAAAATCTGAGCAAGCTGCTGGCGAACATAGCTTCTATCAGACGGTTCAAACATGTTAATAATTCTGTTAACAGTTTGGACAGCATCGTTTGTGTGAATAGTGGCAAATACAAGGTGACCTGTTTCAGCAGCTTTGAGAGCTGAAGTGATAGTATCCTTGTCGCGGATTTCACCGATAAACACAACATCAGGGTCTTGACGCAAAGCGTATTTGATACCATCGGGGAATGATGGAGTATCAATAAGAATTTGACGTTGTGAAACGATAGATTTTTTATTGGTAAATATAAATTCTACCGGATCTTCAATAGTGATAATATGTTTTTGATAGTTTGAATTAATATAGTCAATCAAAGATGCGATAGTGGTGGATTTACCGGAGCCTGTCGGACCTGTAATCAAAACCAGACCGTTATTCAGAGTAGAAAACTGCTCAATAGATTGCGGCAGGTTCAATTCTGTAACTTTTTTAATTTCGTAAGGAATAGTTCTGATAACAAGGGCAGACTTGCCGAGGCAGCGGCTCAAGTTAACCCTGAAACGTGCAACACCTTTAATTTCGTAAGCAAAGTCCAAATCAAACAGTGCATTAATTTTGCCTTTTGAATGTTTTGGAATCAAAATATCATACGCATCCAGAATATCGTCCTCAGTCAAAGGCGGCATGTCGATTTTAATAATTCTACCGTCTTTACGAATTGCAGGTCTTTCATCAACTGCAAGGTGAACGTCAGATGCTCCAATAGCAACTGCTTTTTTCAAAAAACTTACAATATCAAATTTAGTTGTTTCGCCCATACTATCCTCTTCTTACTACTGTTTGAATTATACCATTTTTTACAGCATAAGACAATAATGCGGCAAAAAACTCATAAAAATAGTGGATTTTTGGATGTAACGAATTTGTAACATCTCAAAGAAAAAAAGTAAATTAATTTAGCGAGGAATACTTTATATAAATGTAAGGGAAATTAAAAAGGGAAAAATTACTTACGGGAAAAATCAATTCAGTTTATGAATTATATAAACATGAATGAGAAAAAAAGATTTTTTTTATACTCTCTCTCTTAATATCCTCGTGTTTATTTAATGTTGCCTATTAAAGGCAACTTTTTTTTGCTTTTTGAAAGTTTGGCAACAGGAAAAGTTATTCTTTCTCTACTCAGAGGGTTTTGTGGTAAAGAATGACAAAAAACTCTGGTGAAAATCACGCGCCGTCAAAGCGTTGACCTTTTGAATGCTAAAAAGAAAATTATCGGCGGCAGGGGGATTTTTCTAAGCCGTTGGCGAGAATGGGTTATTCGAGCCGTACGGATTAGGATGCAGAGCTAACCCAAAGAATTTTTCAACAAAAAATTCTTTGGTGAAAATCACGTGCCGTCAAAGCGTTGACCTTTTGAATGCTAAAAAGAAAATTATCGGCGGCAACGGGATTT
>CALUVE010000024.1 GCA_944324135.1 Candidatus Gastranaerophilales bacterium
GACTGTGGCGCAGCGGTAGCGCAGGGGACTCATAATCCCTTGGTCGTGGGTTCGAATCCCTCCGGTCCCAGTTTTTTGTGCGCTTAATCAGGTATTACAAGCTATTTGATTTTCTTCAGTGATGATATAAAGTTATTGTGTTCAACATCACCGTCTACTGTTGTCAAAAATACCTGACAGTCTTTTTCGTCAGCATCAATCTCCGGCAAAAGCGACAATTCTGCAGAATAGTAATTGCTGTCATTTCTGCTGCTCAACGGCACTCTGTTTGCAAGGCTGTTCAAAGATATATTTCTCAAAAATCCCGCAAACCCCTTATGCTGGCTGCTGAATTTTGTATAAATTCTCAAGGTCGCATCACGTGTACCAAGGTCAAAACGTCCTGCAATAAATGCACTCAACTGCGGAGCTGCGGAACGGATATCTATTTTTTCTATCACATTATCTTTCATCACAATATCGCCGGTGATTTTATCAAAATTACCCTCCGGAATATTCACCAGATCTGTAATAGTTGACGGACTGATGGAGGCCAGCGGATTTCTGAATAATGAAGCAAACTTAAGGACATATTCTATCAGCCCAACCTTACCGATTGTGCCGTCTTTGATTGAAAATTTGATAAAACCGTTAAGCTTAAATGTGTCATCAGTATCAATGCTGATAATTCCGCTTGCTTTGCCGGAAATCTCCCGTTTGAGGTTAAGTATTGCTGTTGCAAGAACATCAGAATTAACATCTTTTACGCCGAGAACAAGGCTGTACAGATGTTTTTTCAAATCACAGCGAACCTTGAGTGATGAAATTCCGTCCGCTATATTAAATCTGTTAGATTTAACCTCTAGAACACCATCTTTATCAAGAGTTAAATTAGCTTTTAAATCACTAATCTGAACATCGTTATAGTTTCCTTTTACAAGGTTAAAGATACAGCGTTCAACAATAAGGATTCCGGCGTTGAATGTAACAGCATCATTTGCCGCATCGTTATTTTCATCTTCAACTTCACTGACATCCGCTGTTGAGGAAGCTATTGTTTCAGCCTTAACCTCCGATTGCACCTGTGCTGACGGCTGATTGTTCATTGAGTTGATTACTCTCGCAATATCCATATCAGCAATCTTGAGATTGACATTTTTGATTACTATAGGAAAAAGTATCCGGTTAAGAATTGAACCGTTGAATTCATATTCCGAACGTTTGTATCTGCCGTTTGCAACAAGATTAATCAGACCGTTATGGGTAAACATCACCGCCTTTTTGATAGAAAGACGCTGGGATGGAATTCTGACACCGTCCATTGTGAGCTTGCCTTTGAGTTCCGGAATTTTTCCTGTGTTTACAAATTCCAGATTCCCCGCAATCAAGCCGCGTCTGAACATCTTTTGACCTATCAACACATTCAAAAACTCACTCGGCAACGGTTTTGGAATATCAAAACCAAGATTCAAAATTTTTGCAGTCGCAACGTCAACGTTACCAGCAACCGTCAAAATAGGTTTTATACCTCTGGTATTACGGTTAATTTCAGAAGCTATGTAATAATTTATAGACTCTATATTTAACTTATTCCCAACAAGATGAAAATCACCCTTGACGGCTCTGTCATAATTAACAGGGCTAAAAGAGGCACCGTCTATCAATATATCGTCGCCTTTTTTGACCTTTGACATCCAGACCATATCAATTTTATCCCCGAGAACATCGACAATAAGTTTTGTGCCCACTGCACCTTTTATCCCGATAGGATAACCGACAAGTTTGGAAAGATTGTTTTGAGCAAAGGCATCCGTTGCAACTGTGTCAATAACAACATTTGTTGCACAGGTTTTCATATAATCTTTTACTGTTCCGTTTAAGGTCAAAGGATTTGATGAGGAATTATTATAATATCCTTTAAAATCTTTCAGGAGAATATCGTTGTTGTTTACTTCAATCTCACCTGAATTTGCATTAATCTTTAAATCCCCGAGAGGAACAATATTCAACGCAAGCTTATCAAGTTTCACCTTGCCGTTGATGCCGTCATTATTCAATTTGACTATAAAATTAAATCTGCCGTTTATATTTTTGAAATAAGATAAAATTTCAGTGCCGTTAGGTATTAATAAATCAGTTTTCACCAAATCAACAACATTTTTTACATCAAAATCTTTTGAGGCAACCGTGAAATCAAATTTTCTATGTTCATCTGCTTCATAATTAATATAAACAGGAGACTTTCCGACAAGGAAAAAGCAGTCTTTCACGTAGAATTTTCTGTCCTTTATATAAACCCTGTCCCAATCCTTGAATGCAAGACTCATTAATTTTTTGCCTTTTTTATCAATATCAGCTTTGATTTTAAACCTGACGATTTTAGGATTGCGGGTATCAGTGATTTCCATATCTTTGCCCGAAATTTTTACAGTCATCCCTGGTACAATATCATAGATTATGTTGCACTGTTTAATATACAAAAGGGAGTCAAAAAGATTCACAAAAAAATCACTTTTTTTAGCAGGCTTTTTTTCATCTGATGACGGCACAAGAGTCATCAGTCTGTTGACATCTGCGTATACGTAATCAAGCCCGAATTTTTCGACATCAAGACGTTTTTTTAATATCCGCCCGAATGAAAATTTTGTATCGAGTTTTTGCAGCTCAAACATCTTATCATCATTTTTAGAAAGCAAAATTTCATCTATCTTAAATTCAATCACAGGTTTAAAATGAGTTTTCAAAACCGGATTTTTTATCTCAAGCTTGACGCCGAGAGTTTTGGAAGCTGTATTTTCGACAAAATTTATTACACCGGAATTTGATACAAGCGCCGGCAAAGCTTTTAAATAAAAAGCTGCTCCCAATCCGAAAAGTATAATCACCCCACCTGCAATTGCAGATATAATCTTTGTTTTTGCTGTTATTTTCATCATATTTTTAATTCCCAAAAATATTATATCATAACTTAATTTTATGATATCATACTTATATGAAGAAGATATTTTTATTATTAGGGTTAATATTTTTATTACAAAATCCGGCACTGACAAATCAAACAGTAACAGGTTCTATCCAAATGTCAGAGGTTCAGGTCTACAGCGAGGACGGGAAATTCGGACTCAAAGATTCTGACGGCAATATAATAGTTGAACCGGATTATAAAAAGATGATACGGCTCGGAAATACCTCTTGGATTATCCAGAAAGGGAACAAATTCGGGCTTATGGACTGCTCCGGCAATTATCTTATAAAACCCAAATACAGACACGTTGCAAGAATCTTCGGCAAATATGTTAAACTCGGCAATGACCATGACTTCGGGCTGTATGACGAAAACGGAAAGACTATTGTACCGCCTGAGTATTCTTCAATTGATCCGTTGTTCGGGCAGATGTTTTTAACCTGCAAAAATTTTAAATACGGCATAGTTGATGTCAACGGCGAACAACTTTTGGAGAATAAATTTGACGATATTTATATGCCAACCCCTAAAACCATGAGAATTCAATACAACGGTACATGGTATGAAATTGAACGCTGGCACAATGATGAGCTTGTAATCCCGCCTAATGTACAGAAAATCACAATAGACAATCAGGATTTCAGACTCACCACAATTATCTCCAACCCCGGCGCAGCCTCAGGATATTCTGTCCTGACTGCAACTGATTATTTTATCAAAATATTTTCTTCTATCTCCCCTGCCTATGAAGATACTATTGATGATTTAATGCTTTCGCAGGGGGCTGAAACAGTGAATATCTTTATGAAAATGTCCTGGCTGCCTAAATTTCCGGTTACTTACATTAAAAAATATATCTATAATTTGAGAAGTCCGAATAACGGCCCTCTTTCTGAAAAAAGAAACCAGCTGAAACAAGAAATGCTTGAAGATAAGGATTCTGCTGAAAATGTTGACTGAAAAAGAAAAAATGTTAAACGGAAAGCCTTACTATCCTGCAGACAGGAATCTTGCCGCAGAACGCAACAACGCAAAAAAATTGTGTTTTGAATACAATTCTCTGCCCCCGTCTCAAGGAAAAAAGAAACAACTAATTATAAAAAAATTATTTGGCAAAACTGACGGAAATTTTCTGATAGAACCGTTTTTCAACTGTGATTACGGCTATAACATAGAAATCGGTAAAAATTTTTATATGAATCATAACGGCATAATCCTTGACTGTGCTAAAGTCACTTTTGGAGATAATGTCTTGATAGGTCCAAACTGCGGGTTTTATACAGCAATGCACCCCGTTGAACCTAATGAGCGCCTGACCGGGCTGGAAGCTGCAAAACCGATTACCGTCGGCAGTAACGTATGGTTTGGAGGAAATGTTGTAGTTCTTCCCGGTGTCACAATCGGGGATAATTCTGTTATCGGCGCCGGCAGTGTTGTTACTAAATCAATCCCGCCCAATGTGGTCGCCGTCGGCAATCCATGCAAAGTTTTAAGAACAATAGCAGAAAATGATACCTTGTAATATGATAAAAAACTCCCGCAATAACTATCACGGGAGTTTTTTAAGAGGGAATTTATACACCTATATCTTTTAGCGGTTTGCCGTCCATTAGATTCTTTTCAATTTTTTCAAGCGAAATTCCTTTTGTTTCCGGAATTAAAAGTACTGTCAAAATTACAAACGAAATATTTAAAGCTGTATAAATCCAGAATGTAACCGCTATCCCGAATTGATTAATAAGAGTGAGGAATGTAGCACCGATAATCATATTAACAAGCCAGTTTGTAGTAGTTGAACAGGCGACTCCGAAATCACGGCTTTTTAGCGGCTGAATTTCCGAACACAAAATCCAAACTACAGGCCCGGCACTCATCGCAAAACTTGTAATAGTAAATAAAGTCATTAATACCGCAACAAAAGATATCCACCCTGCACTGAATCCTGAATTAATCATAAATAAACAAACACCTAAAAGAAAAGTTCCGAGAGCAATACCGGCAAAACCGACTTTTAATATAGGTTTTCTGCCTGATTTATCAACCGTTTTCATTGCAATCAACGTCGCAAGCACATTTGTCAATCCGCAAATTACAGTAGCTATCATCTGCTGTTCCGTGTTTGCAAATCCTGCGGATTTGAATATCTGAGGAGCATAATACAAAATAACATTCATCCCGGTAAACTGCTGCATTGCCTGCAAAAGCATACCTAAATATACAGCGCGGCGGACATTCTTATTTGCCTTGAATAATCCCCACCCTTCCTGTTTAACTTTTAGACTTTCATTTATTTCCGTAAGTTCAGCATCTGCTTCTTCATCAGTTGTGCTGAGTTTACATAAAACCTCTTTTGCTTTCACAAACATTCCTTTTGAAGCAAGCCAGCGCGGGCTGTCGGGCAGACCGAAAACGGATATCATTAAAAGAAGTGCCGGAATACTAATAACACCGAGCATCATCCGCCAGTTTCCCGAATAACTGAATGCAGTATCTGATAAAAATGCAACCAGGATACCTATTGTTACCATCATCTGATACATAGAAATAAGTTTTCCTCTATCCTCTTTTGCAGCCATTTCGGAAAGGTAAAGAGGAGCAACATAAGACGCAATACCAACAGCAAACCCGAGCAGGACTCGTGATATTAATAAAACAACAACATTAGGAGCGAAAGCTGACCCTAATGAACCTAAAATAAATAACGTAGCTCCGGACATCAAACTTGTTTTACGTCCCAGTTTGAATGATATCCATCCGGTAGAAATTGCACCGAGAGCCGCGCCGAGCATCATTGCACTAACAACCCATTCCTGCAGACGGCTCGTTAAATCAAAATGTGTCGTAATAAAAGGCAGGGCACCTGAAATTACACCAATATCCAACCCGAACAGCAACCCTGCCATCCCGGCGGCAAATGCAATAAATCCCCGCATTTTTTTAACACGAACTACCCGCAAATCTACGGTATCCTGATTGATGTTCTCTGACATATAAATCTCCTGTTTTAAAAATAAATATTACATATTTATTATCACGCATTTTTAAATAAATTAGAATACATTATATATATGGGCTTGTTACAAAAAAAATTTATTGTGATTATCTAAAAAATATGCTAGAATAAAATTAAAAAAGGGGTTAGCTTTATGAAAAAATATTTAATAATATCTTTAGGATTAATTTTGGGACTATCTGTTTACACATTTGCGAATGCTGCGGAAATGTTTGACTTAAAGGTTCCGTTGAAAGGCTCAAGCATTGCAAATCCGGATGTACAACGCAGCGCTCTGCCGGAAGTTTATGCTACAGTAAGCGCAAAATCACCTGCCTGCAGAGAATTTTCTATCACTGATACAAGGGTTACAGTAGAACCGACTGACTTGCAGATGGACGGCAATGATTATGTAGGCGGACACTGGAGCGAAAGCTGGACAGTTAATTACTGCGGATATTCTATGGATGTTCCTGTAGATTTTATTATTGAAAAAGACACTACAAGAATAAATGTCCAAAAAGGTTTCTAATATTTCAAATAATTATCTGTAGATTTATCATTAACAAAATCTAACTTTTGTTTAACATTTTTTCTGAATTCATATCTGGAAACAGAATCAAAATCGTAGATATTGTTAAATTGGTCAATGCCCTGTCCGCGACCTTTTGTAAAATCATTACGGCGGACAAGCCAGTTCCCCTCAATAACTGTACCGTCATTACAGCCAAGCGACATCTTTGCTGGAACACGTTTGTTATTGGCCAATATAGCTTTTCTTGTACTGTCAAAAAACATAACGCCATCACAAACCATTGTGCTGTTGCGCTTGAACAATTTTACATCAGCCTGAACAGAATCGCGTGCATTAAAGACGCCATAATAAATATCATTTTGAGGCCCCTGTTTTTCAGCTTTAAAATACTGGTTACAGCCTGATGACATCAGTGCAATAGTTATTATACTAAATACTAAAAAAATCTTGTTGTTCATAATTCCTCAACATTTGCTAACGGTACTTTGATATCACAAAGAGTTTTTCTGTCAAAAGTAACATTCGTAATATTGACTGCTACAGGTTTGACAACATCGGCAGGAACAAATACTCTAATGTTATAGATTTGCCCCGGTTCAAAACGCAGCGGCAGACTTTTTTCTGTAATAGCAGCCTCCGGTAGACATTTAAAACCTCTTAAAACCCTGTTACTTTTCCTGTATATATTTCTTCTGGAATCAGACGGAGTAACAGAGCCGTCAGCAGAGACAAATTCTATATTAGTTTTGGCAGTAATTACAACAGGTACCGGATTATTATTTAAAACGGCAACCAGATACGGTGTATAATTTTTTCTAACGTTTTTGTAACCGTATTCAGACTCAGTCAACTGCTTGGAAGTACTTTCAATTCCTCCGAGGAGAGGGCGTTCAGCAGCATACACAGCAGCTGCAGAAGCTGATAAAACCAATAATAAAACAATTAATGCACTAAATTTTTTCATACTATAAAAACCATTCCTGTTGAATATTCTAACATATAAAAAAGGTTTTGACAATAAAAATTCATTATGGATAATTATATATATAGCAATTGACAATTAAAAAAATAGACATGTCGGAGTGGTGGAATGGTAGACACGTACGTTTCAGGTGCGTATGGAGAAATCTGTGTGGGTTCAAGTCCCATCTCCGACAAATAAAAAAAGGGGAACATAAGTTCCTCTTTTTTTATTTGTAAAGAGTGTGAGGACTTTAATTTGCAAATTGTGGGTTCAGCGGATTTGCGTACGGACGGAGTGAAACGAGTCCGGATAGCGAGGAAATTGAGCGGAGTTGAACCGCAGGTTCAAAAGCGAAATTTTCCGAGCGTGGAGCAAATCCAAGACCGCGCGAACGAGCTGAGGGCGGAGGGATTGACGTATGTCAATTCCGTAGACCCGTTAATCGCAAGTGAGCAAGACAGTCCCATCTCCAACACAATAATAAGACTCCCAAAAGCGTCTTTTTTATGCTTGCTAACTGTAGAGGTTCAAGCTATCCCTCTATAATTTCATCAATCTGTTGCATGGTAGTATGGGTCTCTGTGAGGGCTTTAATGATTTTCTGGTAGTGCATTACATCTTCATAGCTTAGTATTCCGCCTTTGCGGTCTTTGAGCCATTTTTGTGCAGGCTGATAACCGCCTATATAGAAGTTCCAAGCAATTTCAGGCACGTTATCAAAATACTGGGTCTTGTTGATATACACCTTGTTGTCCTTATATTCAGGCTTTACAACTTCATTATCCCCGCCTACGGGATATGATGTTATAAATTCATTCACTACAGGTGACTCAAGCAGATGTATTTCTCTAAGTTGTTTGCCAAGTTGAGCAACTTTAAAGAAATAGTCAGCATTCTCTGGGTATGGAATGCGTGGAAAATCAATCTTTAAGAACTCTTTGTATTTGTTTCTGTACTTGTTAGAATGCAGAACCCCGTAAATATAATCCAGTATATCTATCGGAGCAAAAGTTCCTGTTGTATCTTCCTTTTCAGGAGTAAAGGTTAAGCCCAGTTTCTGTTCCAGTTCATGCACAATATCCATATTCAAGTTAGGCTTACGGTTCTGGTCAAAGAATGATGTCTGGTTTGAGTTTTCTTCATAAAGGTATAGCGGAAAGATATTAGCTGCACCTTTATTACTTAACGTTATTCTTCTATCTACTATATTAGAGCTTACATATACGTGATTGAACAATGTATCCTCGGCATATTGTCTTGTTGTTATCAAGGAAATATTATTATGACTCAATAAATGCTTCATTACTGTATATCTTGCACGCTCTACTTTTGTTAGGTCATAATCTATATATCTTATATCAAATGGGCGATATAGATATTTGTAGTTGTATGGAGTGTTAAACATATGAAAAGAGACTAATTCATTGTCATGATGTGTTGTAATACCGCTTGAAGAAATTAACATCATCTCATCAATTTTAAACCCTTTATCATACTCCTCTTGTACGCTGAAATCTTTAGGCACAAAGAAATAATACGGTTCTGTCGGAGTCAGTTCTTTATAGCCTGCTGTTGAGAGGTCATTACCGTTTAGGTAGGTGTATTTCTTCTCTCTTTCTCCAAACAACTCTGTATGATAAACTTTTGCTAACTCATCAGGGTTTTTCTTACCTGTTTTAATAAAGATATTTATACTCACACCCTGCTGAATATTAAACACATTCTCATCTTTTGAGCCGTCAGGTGCGGTTTCCTTTTTCTTTGCATTGCCATGCAGGTCTAAGATGTAGATTTTATCAAACGTCTGCATAAGGTGTTTCCTCATCTGTCTATGGATTACACCGTCTAAGAAACTGTTGTTTGAAATGTAAGCAAGTACACCCTCATTATTTTTCTCAATAAAACTTTCACCCATACGGATAAACTTGATGTAATCATCAGAAAGAGGCTGTATGTTTCTTTCGTTTAAATCCTGTTTATAGACTTCCATAAGTTCATCTATGTAGTCATTCTTGTTGCAGCTGCTGACACTGTAAGGCGGATTGCCCAGCACCACCATAATAGGCTTTTCAGACTTTATCATGCCTGCATAGCGTGCTTCTTCCGATAACCAGTCAAACAACGGGTATTTTGTTGTTTCGTCTTTCTCCAGTGCGTTTGTCAGATACACATTAAACCTGTTTGTCTGTTTCGTTGTAGTATATCCAGTTTCCTGCAATAACAGGTCAAGTTTAAGATGACACATTACATACGGAGTCATCATGATTTCAAACCCGTTCAATCGAGGTATCAGAGCTTCATCAACATACTGAGACCATATTCCCTGCTGGTTTACGAAATAGGAATATATCTTACGGATTGTTTCAGCTAAGAATGTTCCCGTACCTGTAGCAGGGTCAAGGATTTGCACTTTATAAACATTCTCATATGTTGTAACGGGTACATCTTCATATACTGTTTTACCCTTAACTTTCTTCTTCTTTTTCTCATAATAAAGGGTACGGGTATGTTTTATAGTTGTATTATCAGCAAGACCATGAGGCAGGTTGAACTCTGTTTTAAGAATGCTGTCCACCGCTGAAACAATAAACTTCACAACCGGCTGAGGAGTATAATATACGCCTCTCTTTTCCTTGTTTACCTTGTCATAACTTTCAAGGAATGTTTCATAGAAATGCAAAAACGGGTCAGACATCTGTGTGGTTCTGCCGTAATTCCTTAAGAGTTTATTCAGGTCAACCGCCCTGAAGATTTCAACCAAATCATCAACAATCCATACAAGGTTATCATCAAGGTTTGCACCAGAGATATAATCAAACAACTGCCTTAGAAACGGATTATTCTTTGATACAAGTTCTCTTGCTTCCTGTCTTGTGAAGTCATCAAGTGTAGTATCATTCAGTCTTGCAACAAACAAGCCGTATGCTATCGTTTGAGCGTACATATCGGCAAAGGTATGGTCGGTTAAATCGTGTAACAGGATTTGTTTGAAAGCATTTCTCTGGCTTGCTAAAGAGCCTGCACAATCACATTCAAGAGCGTTTATAATAACATCACGTATCATAACTGCCTTTTGTGCCATAAGGTTTGCAAGCTGTTTAGGTGATTTAATAGTCTGCCCCTGATAATCACAGAAATTGCGTATATGGTCAATCAGTTTCTGATACTCTTTTTCATATACTTTTATCTTGCCGTTTACAATATCAGCAACTTTAACGGTATCAACATGCTCACCATTCACAAAGAAACGGAATTCAAGATAATTGGTAAGTATCAGGTTATCTAGGCTTGCTCTGTATCTGTCAAGTTGTTCTGACTTTTCAATTACATCAAGATTTTTGTCTATGTCTTTAGCTTCAATATATCCTACGGGGATATTCTTCTTCTGAATTATATAATCAGGAGCACCGCATTTCTGCCTTGTCGGTTCATTGATAGCCTGAACACCAACAACGGTTCTTTCTACAAAGTCCTGTAAGTCACCCCTAAAGCTGTGTTCTGTAGTCTTTCCAGTCTTAAACTTTCTGATAATTCCATCAAGATACTTCTCTGTCATAAATGGATTATAGCATGAACATTACCTATATAGGTCTTATGTTAAGATATGGGGCTGTAAAATTTTAAGGTTATTTAGGGGTAAAATTTCTGTTCACATAACGACTCATAAGGTGTAAAGGATTGATATTAAAGAAAAACAAGAGGATTTAAGGTAAGGGTATAATAATTTTTATTTATACAATGGATATTAGGGGGCTGATTGAACTAAACTCTTAGTCTTTCTCAGTAATCCTCGTTTCTCATCATGCTGATATATAAGTCTCACCTTAGACATTACCTCTTCTTCTCCTATTATATCTGTAATATTATTTATTAACCTTTCTTGAGCTTCTTCATCATGATAATAAATATTTATAACGGCATTCTTATTAGCAAGAAAAACATGCTTTAGAATATTATGGTCAGTTTTATCAAGTGAATGTCCAATTACATAGAATACAGGTCTAGTTTCACTGGGTAGCTTTAAATTATTTAGCAAGTCTTGATATGCTTCTATTGTTCCATAGCGGTGTCGTTGATTGTGCTTTTGAAAGATATTTAAATCTATAGGTAAATATTTGTCCTCTTTGTCTCTATTAAAACTACGAGTTCCAAGAACTAAATTACACTCTTTGCTATCATTTATTTTTCCGTGTACATAAATAGGCTTTATTGTTGCTTGATGATAGCCTAAATTTTGTCCATAAAATCTTTCACAAATATCTGTATAATTAAAACTTAGCATATAACAATCTTGATACAGGAGTTGTTCTTTAATAGGTTCAAAGTATAAATTACAGTCTAATTGTGTGTTTACTTTTTCACAAACTTCCTTTATTAAATATGTCTCAAATGCTTTAGTAAATTCTCGTAATTGATTATATAAGAATTGTATCAATTCATTCTCATTTATAGATGAATGTGTATTTTTCTTTAAATCAGTTAATATGAGCTCGTGCTTATATGAGTAAGTAAGTTTATATGCACAACCTAGTTTTATTTCTGAAGGTATTGTGTGTTTACGGAAAAGATGACCAATAATCTTGGAAATTTCTTTTTCAAGGTCAATCCACTTATCCCCTATCTTTTCTTGTCTAGAGAGAAATGAATTTAACCATACATTTTTCTGGCGGAAATTATCATCCATAGATAATGTTCGACAATAGTTTAGAAAATCCTTATATGAAGTTTTTAATCCATGAGCAAGGTCAAATCCGTTTCCAATAACAAGAATGTTCATTATTATCCCCTGTGTCTAATTTACAAGTTTATTCTACTACAAACATAACTGTTATCATGCACACTCCAACCCCAAAGCTATTCTCATGTTATAATATTCCTGCGTTGAGTCTTTTATTATACTGATAAGTTCGGTGTAAATACTCATGCCTGCTGGCGGACAGGTGTTTTTATCAGGTATCATTGGTTCCAATATAGTAACGTTAACGAGAAATAAAAAAATGCAGTTCGTAAAATTACGAACTGCATTTTTGTTCAGTAATACAGCTTAGTGCATAAAGTATCTCATATAAATGTATGCAGAGCTTATTATCAATGATATTAGTACAGTAACAACACCGTATTTCATAAATCTCATAAATGCAATCGGGTGACCGTCTTTTGCTGCCTGTTCAGAAACAACAACGTTTGCGGCTGCACCGATGATTGTGAGGTTTCCGCCAAGGCATGCACCGAGTGATAAACACCACCACAGAGGATGTGTGTACTCTGCACCCATTACTTTTGAGATTTCAACAAGCATTGGAGACATTGTTGCGGTATACGGAATATTATCAATTACACCGGATATCAAACCTGATGCCCAGAGTATAAGCATGCCGGCTGCTGTTTGAGAGCCCTGTGTAACATCAAGTATCCACTGTGCCATCAACTTAATTCCGCCTGAAGCTTCAAGACCTCCAATTATGATAAACAGGCCGATGAAGAATAATATCGTATTCCATTCAACTTTTTCAAGTATAGCTTGCGGTTTTTCGAATAATAAAAGAATACTTGCGCCAAGCATTGCTATAAGATATGTATCAATATGAGTAATATCATGCGTTACAAAACCGATAATTACAAGTGCAAGAACAATTACTGAACGAATCATAAGCGGTTTGTCAGTAATAGTTTTTGAGTTGTCAAGCTTTGTAACCAGCTCCATTTTTTCAGGAGTTGTTTTCAGATGATTTCTGAAGAACAAATACATAACAAACAAAACTGCAATAAGTATTACCACAATTACGCCTGTTAATTCATTCACAAAATCCATAAATGAAAATCCTGCAGCACTGCCTATAATAATATTTGGCGGGTCACCGATAAGTGTCGCTGTACCACCGATATTTGATGCAAAAACTTCTGCAATCAAATACGGAACCGGATCTATATCAAGCTCTCTTGATATTGCAATAGTAATCGGTATAATCAAAATTACTGTTGTAACGTTATCCAAAAAAGCACTGACTATTGCTGTGAAAAATCCGAGTACAACAAGAATTTTCACAGGATGACCTTTTGTCATCTTCAATAATTCATTAGCAAGCCAGGTAAACATTCCGCTTTTTGTCGCGATTAAGACTATTATCATCATTGACACCAGCAGGAATATTACGCTGAAATCAACAAAATTGATAAAATAATGCGGATTTAACACCTCGCCTGTCATTTTTGATTGGTTAACCAACCCTAGAAAAATAGTTAAACCTGCACCGAGAAGTGCAATTGTAACTTTCGGGATTTTTTCGGTTGCAATGAAAATATATGCAATTATCAATATCCAGGCGGATACTGCTATATTATGAGCTGCAACCCAGTCATACAAAAATTCCATACTCTCTCCTTACTTTTTGTTTTTATAATTCATAACCGCCGCAATTGCGAGTGCAATTGCGTTATTGTCATCATTAGCACTTTTTCTTGATGTCACTACTTCAGGAACAGCCTCAGGGAATTTTGTATTAAGATATCTCATAACAATCGCCATTAAATCCATTGCCCAGACGAGTATAACAAGAAATGCAAATACCATGCCCATACCGATTATTGAAACTATAACGCCGTCACCTAATAATTCTAAACTCATTTTTTCTCTCCTTTTATCATTTTTACTACCAAAATTAAACCGTTAAATGTTAAAATGACATTTTAAGGAGCACGCGTTTTTAGTTCCATTAACACGGAGATTAACAAATTCTCTGACTTTTTCAACTGTAATAATTCATTCAACCTGTTAAAATCGTACGAAAATCCGGCCGCAAAAACACAAAAATCATTCATCAAAATATTATTACGTGAAGTGTTTTTACAAGAACAACATTCCGCATCCGATTTACTGGTATTGAAAAGTAATGAATCTTTTGCCGGCGGTGTAACCGAACATAAATTTCTACTAATACTTGCCGTCAACAAATCTTTATTTAAATCACTAGAGGCATTAACAGTGTCTGTCCCAAAACAAAAACAGAACACCACTAATATTAATAAAAATTTTAACCAGCATTTCATAATTCTATTATATAATAAACATTTTATTTTCTAACTGAAAACACTTTCAAAAAGTTCTATCGCTCTCAAGACAGCCTTGTCTATATCATAGTATTTATAATCTCCGAGTCTGCCGAGGAAATACACATTTTTCAAAGCTTTTGCCTCTTCTGCATATTTGTTATACAAAGCTGTATTTTCCGGCTTTGGAATCGGGTAATATCTTTCGTTTTTTCCGAGTTCAAAACTTTCTGAATACTCTTTTGCAATAACAGTTTTGTCAGATTTGTCATTGAGATAGTATTTGTATTCATGTATCCTTGTAAAATCATAATTGCAAGGATAATTTACAACGGAATTTGACTGATAGTATTCTCTGTCATAAGTTTCCATTTTGAAATTGACACTTCTGTATGGTAATTGTCCGTATTTGTAATTGAAAAATTCGTCAATAGAACCTGTATAAAATACTCGTTTGAAATCACCTTTCAAATCTTTGTAGTCTGTATTCAACCTGAGTTCAATATTTGGATGAGTAAGGATTTTTTCAACGACTTTTGAATACCCCTCGAGCGGAATCCCCTGATATTTATCCTGAAAATATCTGTCATCTTTACTCAGATAAACAGGAACTCTTGCTGTCACGGCACCGTCTACCTCTTCGGGTTTATTGCCCCACTGTTTGGTCGTATAGTGAAGAAATACTTTTTCATAGACATAATTTGCCAAAAATTTTAAATCTTCATCATCCTGTTTTTGAAATTCTAAAATAGGAACTTTTTTATTATATTCAAATGTTTTCAAAAGTTTTTCTTCGAGCCGCTGGGCAAGTGTGCGCGGAAAAACATTATAAAGAGTGTTAAAATTAAACGGGATAGTAGTTTCAATACCGTCAATAACTGCAACAACTTTATGCATATAAGTATTGAGATCCGTAAATTGTTTAAGGAAACTCCAGACTTTTTCACTGTTTGTATGGAAAATATGCGAACCGTATTTGTGAATCATAATACCGTTTTCATCACGGTAATCGAAACTATTTCCGGCAATATGATTTTTCTTATCAATCACAAGAACTTTTTCCCCGAGTTTTGATGCCAGTAAATTTGCAATTACCGCACCGGAAAATCCGCATCCTACAACTAAATTGCAATCTTCCATTTATTTTGTCTCCCTTTTTGTTATCAATAACTTTATTTTATCTAAAAAATGAATTTGTTTCTTGCCGCTCTGTGTTTTGAATTTGCCGTAAAATTTATCCGGTGAATTTATAAGCAGCATAAAATCATCTTTTGAAATACTTTTGAAGAATTCATCAGATATTTCTTTTTTATCATAAAAATTTTTAAAATCAGAGGAGAATTTACCCACAAAATCTTCGCGTAAAGCTCCGTCAATACGCGTTAAATTCCACATATAGGCATTGTACTGATTGATTAACTTCTGTGTATTGAATATTTTTTTCTTATCCGGATTTTTATCCAAATATTTTGTCAGTTCATCATATTCATCGCATACGCAGTAAACTTTTGACGGATTTTTAACAGATGAAGCTGCGTTATCCTGTCTGTAGTAAATCAACGGTTTATCAACCAGCACGATTTTATCTAAACTGGAGAGAACCTTGAAAGTAAATGACATATCCTGAAAAGAGGCCCCCGGGGTTTCCAAAAATTTGATATTATTTTCTTTTAAAAACTCTTTTCTGTATATTCCTGCCCAAACGCTTGAATGCGAGGTAAACAATTTCAAATTTTCAGAAGTCTTTGATATTTCCTGCTTTGCACATCTTGAAAACAGTTTGCTTTTCTTATTAAGATTTTTAGTTTCCCACATATTATAAAAATTACATTTTACGACAGGGAGATTAGTCTCTGTTGCTTTTTTATAGAGAACTTCATAAATATTTTTGTCTAAAATGTCATCAGGTTCAAAGATTGCAACAAAATCACTCTGCGCTTTCTCTATCCCGAGGTTGACTGATGCACCGTAACCGGAATTAGGTTTGTCGATAATTTTAATTCTGGTATCTTTGGAGGCGTATTCCTTTAAAATATCAAGACTGCTGTCGGTAGATCCATCATTTATACAGATAATTTCCAGATCTTTAAAGGTCTGATTGAGCAGGCTGTCCAAGCTTTTGCGCATATATTTTTCTGCGTTGTAAACCGGAATAATAACAGAAATTTTTGACATTTTAATAAACTCTCCTTTTATCTAACAGAATTTTCAAATTACCGAGAATATTATCCGGCGTTTGGTTTTCTGAAATTGTAATCACATCATACAAACTGCTATCCGGCGCCCAGAGTTTTAGTACATTTTTTTCTGACGGATAGTGATAAAAAACAGCAACAACAGGACAGCCTATGGCATTTGCCATGTGCATAGTTCCCGTATCGACACTTATCAAAGCTTTTATTGTCTTTAAAATAGCAGCAAGCTCTCTGAAATCAGTAGCATCCACTAAATCTATAAAATCAATACAGCCGGATTTTTTAAGATTAGCCGAATAACTTCTTGCAACAGAACCGGCGCCAAGCAGAACAACTTTTTTACCGGAGGAATTCATTTTCTCTATAATTTCAACTGAAAGTTCGACCGGCATATCTTTCAGAACAAAATTACTGAAAGGACACAAGCCGATTACATCATATTCTGCCGACAATTTTTCTAACCTTTTAACAACCGGAGTGTCAACATTCCCCGCCTCATAAATTATCGGCAGATTTTTAATTGACTCACCGGTCAAAGGTTCAATCAGACCGGAACTGATATCTTTCATATGCTCATATTCATTCATTCTATACGGTTCACTTGTATGTAAGAAACGCATCAAACCTTTTGCATTTGAGACAATATGTTTTGCGCCGAGCAGTTTTGAAAAAATCAAATTTCTGTCGTTCGCGTAAATAACAAAGGAAGCATAAGGATTTTTATAAGGGAAAGTCCTCAGAAATTTAATCCAGCCTTTCAGAGTATTATCTTTTTTTCTGTCAAAACAAACAACATCATCAACATCTTTCATATACAGAGCAACATCTTTGTATGCAGGGTTCACAATAAAAACGATTTTGGAATCAGGATAAAAATGCTTTATATTCTGGCACAAAGCATCATTAATCAGGATATCCCCGATACACGCCGTATTAAAAATAAGAAAGATTTTTTCATTTTTGTCCGACATATTCTTCCTTTAAAATTTCAATTAACTGCGGATAGTAATCCAAAATTCTCTTGTCAGCCTCTTCAATAGAAATTCCGGCAGATTTATTATTTGAAAAACTTTTGTTAATCTTACACAAGCCGTACTGCTGTGTATTTTCGACATAAATTATAGATTCCTTATCTCCTTTTACGAGATTAATTTTTCTATGGTTCAAAACCGTCATCGCCCAGAACCAAACATCATCATGGGTTGGCAGTAATTTTTTAAATATGGAAACATCAGCTGCATCTTTGTACAGCACATCAGGCGGATACAAGACAGCTCCGTAACCGATTTGTCTGTTGAAATAACTTGTTTTTGGAACTTTTTTTCCGTTTTTCAATTTATTTCCGTCAACAAGAGCTAACGGCTGAACTCTGTGCGCATGAACAGAAGTTTTATCTTCCAAATAAGCAGTATAAAGGCTTTCTACAGTATCCGGAGCGTAATAAATATCATCATCAGCAGTAATAATAACAGCTTTTGGATATTTTTTCATAGCCGGAATCAATTTTTTATACGAGCGCAAATCTTCGCAAAATTCTATATCAAGCCCAAAAGTTTTGAGAGAAACAAGAGCCTCCGGCAAATCTTTTTCTCTATTAGGGAACTGTTCTTCAGCCAGCCAGAGGACGACCCTATCGGGCTTTAATGTCTGGCTCAAAAGTGTACGGACTGTTTTTTCTACTGAATTAATTCTTGCAGGAAATGATGTAAGAGAAACAATAATTTCTGTTGGGCGCTTCGTTTCCGTAATACCGCAAGATTTAACAACAGGACAAACATATTTGTACCCGTGTTTGAACTTAAGCTTAATGCCAAGCAATGTAACGATATAATGGCAATCTTTATCGGTTATAGAAAAAAGTTTGTTTAAGTCCATAATACACACATTTTTATTGTTATATCACTGCAATAACCTTAGCATAAATAATTAAAAAAATCTTCTTTTTATTTTATTTTTTAGAGAATTTTTAGCAAAATTAATCGCCTCAATTTCATCGGCAAAAATTCTATCCCTGCCGATTTCATCAACCAAACCATGATTTTCAAGCTGTGTAATAACGTCTTTACTGTTCATTACAAGTAAAATTTTAATTCTCTGGGCTTTCAAACGTGTAATAATATCTTCAAAAGCAAAAATTGCAGATATATCAAGTTTGTCATTTGTATCGTAATTAATAATAAGATATTTTGTGCCTAAAAACTCATCAAACTTAGAAATCATCTGGGTGGCTGAACCAAAGAAAAACTGACCGGAAATGTGTACAACACGAATTTTATGGCGGTAATCTTTTTCAAGAATTTTTTCTAACTTCATAATATCTTTGTCATAAACAGTTTTTTCTATTAATTCAGCCCTGTCAGCAACACGCTTTGCATACAAAAGTGCAGCCAGCACTATTCCCGCCCCGACGGCAGCAATCAAATTGTAAAATACAGTGAGGAAAAATACTGTAAACAAAACATACAAATCATCCTTAGGGGCAAATTTTATAACTTTAAGCAATTTGGTATCAACAATATCATAGCCGATTTTAATCAAAATTCCGGCAAGAACAGCCAGCGGAATCTGTGCGACAAATCCTGAGAATTTAAACAGGAGCAAAATTAATACAACAGGATTTACAACAGCCGCAATTTTTGTTGTAGCACCGGCATTAAGCGCCGCAACCGTTCTCATCGTTGCGGCAACCCCGCACATTGAACCTGTCATTGCACAGCAGATATTTCCTATCCCCTGTGATGACAGAAGCACCTTGTGGCTGGTTTTGGTTTTAGTAAGCGAATCTGCAACCAAACCAGTGAGCATACTTTCAGAACACATTACGACAGCAAGAATTATTGAATAATGAAAATATGCTATAAAATTATGCAAGTTTGTAGTCGGCAGGTGAAATTCTGGCATAGAAACAGAGACTTCTGAAATTCTGTCAACTTTCAAGCCTAATTTTATTGAAATTAAAGTACAAACAATTAATGCAACAATTTGCGCCGGGATGTATTTGTTAAACTTTTTCGGAAAACTAAACACGATGAACAAAGTCATAGCCCCGATAAGGAGGGCATCAGTATTCATCGCAGCAAATCCTCCAAACAAATCTTTCACGCACTCTATTGTATTTGAGAGTGTAGGTTTCCCTAATAACGGATTAAGCTGCATAATTATAATAATTACCCCGACGCCGTTCATAAACCCTGATATTACAGGATATGGAATATATTTCACAATATTAGGGAACGGAGTGAGCGCAATTAATATTTGAATAATACCGGCAAGCAGCATAATAAAAATAACAAGGTTTATATCACCGGTCAGAGAGTGCATAATAGATGCAATCACAATAGTCACAGGCCCGGTTGTGCCGGATATCATAGGAACTTTCGTCCCCAGAAGTCCTGCCACAAAACACAGGATAATTGCGCCCCAGATGCCTGCACTTGCGCCGAAACCGGTAGCGACCCCGAACGCCAGAGCCTGCGGCAGCGTGACAATTGCGGAATTTAAGCCCCCTAAAATATCCCCCGCCAGTATTTTTAAACGCGTTTGTATAAATTCACTGTTTATCATTAAAATTATTTTATCATAAATTTCACAAGCGCGCTAAAATTAACATTTGCGGCTTATATAACAAATTCCGCCAAAACTTTTCAAAACTGTGTAATACTGAACGTTAGCGAAGAAAATTGCTGTATAAGCAGCTAAAATTTACCGTTTGACAGTAATTCTTTCAAGCGCACGGACAAATCTGACAATCTTCTTCTCACTGTCAGCAGTAATTGAATCAACAAGGATTGTTTTACAGCCGAGTTTTTTTCCGCATAAAACGTCCGTCAACGGCCTATCTCCCACAAGAACCGATTTGGCCACATCAACGCCGTGGTGTTTTAAAAATGCTGTCACTGCCTTTGTCTCCGGTTTTGCAGCATTGAAAAGCAGCGGGAAATCCGAAACTTTCTTAACTTTTTCTATGTATTCCGGATTTTTGTTATTGGATACAACAGCGATAAAGAAATCTTTTCTCACTTTATCAAGCCATTCAAGTACCTCTTTAGAATACACGCCGGATTTAGACGCCATAAGAGTGCTGTCTAAATCAAACAACATAGCGTTAATGCCGCTGTTTTTCAATTCCTCCAGATTAATATCATATATACTTTTCAAATTATAATCAGGTTTAATAAACATGTTCTTTTACTCCCACAGTGCGCGCTAAAGCGTATTTGTAATCCTCAGGACTCTTAGAAAATTTTATATAAACTTCGTCGTTAGTATTACCAAGTTCAACATCCGCGCCCTCGCTGTTTCTGATACCATCAACAGTTGCTGTGAACTGTTCTTCAGGCGTTATAATTTCAACTTCATCATTAAGGAGCATTTTATTCTTGATTTTAACTAAAAAATACCCGTCAACAGTTCTTTTTCCGTCTCTGAATTCACATAAAAAATCTGCTCCGGCAAGTCCTTTTGAAATATCATAACTGTACCCGTCAGAGGGGTGTTCACCCAATGCAAACCCGGTGGTATAGCCGCGGTTGCCGACTTTTTTCAACTCGATAAAATATTTGCTAAGGTCAGCCGCAGGATTTTGGCGAGCCTCATCAATAGCCTGACGGTAAGCTTTGGCAACAGCGGAGACATAATACAAACTTTTCGTTCTGCCCTCAACTTTCAAAGAATCCACTCCGGCGTCAATCAACTCCGGAATATGTTCCACAAGACACAAATCTTTAGGACTCAAAATATGAGTACCTCTGTCATCCTGATTTATTTCATAATACTGACCGGGACGTGTGCTCTCGACCAGTTTGTAACTCCAGCGGCAAGGCTGTGAACAATTACCGTGATTAGCTTTGCGCTCCCCGTCAGTAAAATAGTCACTCAAAAGACAACGGCCTGAGAATGAAACACACTGAGAACCGTGAACAAAACATTCAAGTTCCACATCCGGTACCTGACGGCGGATTTCAGCGATATCTTTGATAGCAAGTTCGCGTGCGAGAATTACACGGCTTGCACCTAAATCGCGCCAGAATTTCACGCTCTCATAGTTCAGTGTATTGGTCTGAGTGCTGACATGAACAGGTGTCTCCGGCATATATTTACGAACAAGATTAAATATACCGAAATCGCTCAATATGACAGCATCAGGATTTGCCTCCTTAAATCTGTCAATACAACTTTCCAAAAGTCTTATATCATCATTAAATGCAAATATATTCAGGGTAACATAAGCCTTTGCGCCGAGTTTATGCGCAAGTTCAACGGCATATTTAAGATTATCTAAAGTAATCAATTCACCTTTACGCATAGCACGCAAGCTAAAATCAACCACCCCTAAATATACAGCATTTGCACCATATTTTACGGCATATTCCAACTTTTCCAAATTGCCCGCAGGCATCAACAATTCAGTATCTCGCATAGCTGTATATTATCCTAAAGGTGATAAATAATCAACTAATCGGGTGATGCCCAAAATTGATAAATGTAGAAAATAAAATAAAGACCAATTATTTATGGAGAATATACATTATGCAAACAATTGAAACAGCAACTGCAACCCTGAAAGAAATCTGGAACTACCAGCATCCTATTATGCACACATGGTTTGTACTGAGCACAGTATCAATCTGTCTTATGTTCGCGCTGCTATACTTTGTAATCTAGCCTGAAACACAACGTTGTTAAAAAAGTTTTAGAGCCGCCGGAATATTACGGAACATCCGTCTCATTACATTTTGTTATAGTTTCCCAAAAACATTTCTATCACTGAAGTTTCGCCATCTTTAGACAGCATTTTCATCATGCAAATATTTACATTTTGTAAAAATTATTAAAGTATTTCATAAAAAATGCCGTTATACCAAAACATATACACTGATGAACTCTATTATACAGAAAGGAGAAAATGCTTATGGTAGATGGTGTAAACGGATTAGGTGACGGTAAAGAATGGAAAAAAATTGATGATACGACCAAAAACAAGGACTATCAGAATACGCTTGATAAAGCTATGAATTCCATTATGGACGGCAAAGATACAATTTCCATTGATAAATTACGCAAAAATTCACTATTTGCAAATTTGTCAGACAAAGCACAGGAAAAATTCAATTATATCGCAGGTATTGACGGGGATAACACAACGATAAATGCAGAAGAACTAAAAGTTCTGTTATCACTGACAGATGCCGAATTGAAAGATAATACTTTTGTTTTTGACGGCAGTTTCAACACAAATGAAAAGAGCGGACTTGAACAAGCAACTGACAAAGAAATAGAAGCTGTCATAAAAAATCTTGTCACAACAGATACAAGAAAAAAAATAGAAGAATTAGATACATCTAAATACAATAGAAGCAAAGCTTTTGCAGACAAAGTCATAAGCGGCGATGTTGATGAATCCATGCTTGCTATCCAAGACAAACTCCAGACCGGATTTGTGGATAAAAGGACCGGCAAACCTTTATCAATAACACAATTGGTAATGCTTTTTGAAGACTTTGTAAACAAAAGTTATGATAAAGGATACCAGAATTTTTACTACGATGTAACTGTAGATTTTGAAAAAGAAACCGGCATCCCTGTAAAAGATTTCGGCAGATTAAGATGTATGGGTGACGGAGACTCTTTCACAATCGGCGACTGGACGTACGAACAAGGTAAACTTACAAATAACAAAACTGGTGAAACCGTACAGATGAAACGTGCGACCTGGAGCAATACCGCGGATAATACAGTTCCGGCAGCCGACGGCTATGTCGGATTGATTCAGGAATACTCTGACGGTCAAGGTAACGTTGTAAAATACAATTACGAAGACGGTGAAAACATTGCACCGACAAGTGCAAATATCCTCGTTAACGGCGAAACGAAAAATGTAGACTATGAAAGAAAAGAGAGCATAGATCAGAGTTTGTATAACTTTATTGTAAGATAAAAAAATATATATTAATGGCAGGATTGCATAAGCAATCCTGCCATTTTTTATTAGAATTAACAAAAAATGTAAAACTTCTTCTCAAAAATGAACAAAAATTTAAATTATTCGTTATAATTGTATAACAGTCATTAAACAAGTAGGGAAAAAAGAAGAAAGGGAAGTTTATATGCTTAAAAAATTTTTATCACTCTTGATAATTTCAGGGGTCGCACTTTCCGGGTTAGGATTGAATGCAGAAAGTATCGCAGCCCCTCATGACAGAGGAGCGAAAAATGCACATCACAAAGTTGTAAAACATAAACCACCGAAACCAGAAAAGAAATCTGTCAAGAAAAAACACCCGGATAAAAAATTCAACTTCTTTAAAAAGAAATCGGACAAACCGCAGGTAAAAAAACATCATAAAAAATCAAAATTCCAATTCAAAAAACACAATAAAAAGAAAACAAAATTCTTCCAGAAAAATAAAAAGAAAGAAATCAAAAAACACCAGAAACGACAAAAACAAATCCACAAAACCCGAAAAAACGGACATAAAAAACCATTCCGTTTCAAATTTTTCAAAAAGAAATAACACTTACTTTTCAAAACACACCTTATCCGGTGTGTTTTTCATTAGCTATGCTACAAAACGTTTGTTTATGGCGTCATTTTTATTGTAATTAGGGTCTGCCGTGTAGTTTGCAAACTCTGATGCGTTAGCATTCTTGTCTACGGTACCTTGAGATTCGTGTTCCCACCAGTTACCAAAATAAAGAACTTCGTCATCGCTGTCTAAAGTGTAACCATATCCGTAAGTTGCATTTGCCCAATCATCACCCCAGTTCAGAGGATAATTAATGTCATCTGCGATAACTTCACCCATCAGATACGCAATACATTCGTTCGGAATATGCAAAGAGTGTGAAAATTCATGCATTACGGTTGCAAGCATATATTTATGAGCATAACCGGAATTTATAAAACTATCTAACGAATCAGTGGTAAAACACATTTGACGGTTATAATGCCTGTCCAAATCTCCATTTACAAATTTCAAATACATACCCCCGGCATAAATATCATAGTCGCTGCTTGTACTTTCAATCGCCAAACGTTTGGTTCCGTCTGTCATTGTCAGTTCATATTCGGAGGTTGAATATGCATAATACGCACCGTAATCTACGGTTTTGCCATAGGTATCTTCGATATTTATTACCAGATCACAATTTTTCATTGCATTTCTAAGCTGCAGAAGTGTCGTTAGTTTTACTTCCTGATGTCCTGCCGCAAGTCCGGCTGCTACACGGGTATCGTAATTTGCAATCAAATCATCAAGAAAACTTATAACGCCCTCAAATGCCTTGACAACAGCATCTTTATAAGTTTGGGCAGATTTTCCGCTGCCGTAAGTTTTGTTATAATCCCCCCGTGAAACGGCATCTGCTACCGCCTGTGAACTTGTATTTGTACTGCATTCAAAACTTTCGCTGCTGCCGTAGTTTCTGACAGTAGTTGTCGGAACTTTTGCGTAATTTGCTTTCGGCTTAACATCATTCATTGCACTTGCAATAGCATCTGTTTCTGAAATTATAGACTGTATTTCGTCCTCAACAGTGCCCGAAATTACATCATCATATCCCATGGCAGCCAATATCCAGGAGTTTCCAGAAGTGCTCGGCTGTCTTGAAGTTATAGACAAAAAATCACCCGGCTGCGCGGAGCTGATTTCATCAACGGCATTTTGAGCAACAGTCTTTTGCTGCTCAATTTTTTGAATATCAACCACCTGCGGGTTTGTATATAGTGATGTATCGAGTGATATAGTCATAGATATCCCTATATTTTGCCTATACTCTTTTAATCGGAATTCAGACGCAATTTCTTTAATTTTTTAACGCTAATTTTAAGTTATGTAACAATTTTCCATAAATATTAAACATGTATATAGAAAATGCCGATAACAATATTAAAGGAAAAAAAAGGGACAACTGTAACTATGGGAATGGCAGCTTCACAAGCTAGATTATTAAGCATAACTGCCCGCTTGACAGACAATGAAAACAGCGGACAGCGCTTATCGTTCAATAAAATCAGTTTGGCAAACCAGACTGAGCAGTTGAACGCTGACTACAATGAAGCACTCAACCAGACTAAATTGACAGTTTTAACAGGATTCAACGGTTCAGAAGAAGTTTATACAGACATCAATTTCAAAACACTCACCGGTTATAACACTATTGCAGGCGGCAAACAATATTGCATAACCGATACAAAAGGCAGAGTTTTAGTAGATCAGGACATCGCAGATGCGTTTGAAAAAGGTAACGGCGACTACAACGTATTTCTTGCAGAACTTGGCTACACTCAGGCTGATATAATAGCAAACGTAACAGACGTAGACGATGAAGAAGGCCAAACAAAATCCCTCAATAAAATCCACGAAGCTTGGGACAGATATCTTGAATCAGTAGGCAAATCAATCGGTGATTTGCTCCCGCTGCACCCGGACGGACAAATTACAGAAGCAACTTTCGGTTTCCACTTCACTGACGGAGATTCTTCAATACTTAACGGATATCCGACAGTAGCGATGACAGAAACCACAACAACAAAAACAGAATATGACTATTCAAAACCAATAGCATGGGAAAAGAAAAAAGTTGACTTAGGGACAGGAAATGCCGCAGTATTAGGCACACCAAGCACCTCCAACGACGGTAACGTTAACCCGAACGGTTCTGTCGCAGGGGCTCAGGATGTTGTAGATAATGCAGGCGTCAGCACAAATGACCTTGAAGTAACTTCTTGGCAGGACAAAGATACCGGTAAAACAATTAACGGTATCCAAATCAAAACATTGAAAGGTTTTGAAGCAGTTCTGGAACAGTTTGCAACTAATCCGAGTGCATTGCAGCAAAACTACATCCTTGCAAATGACGCAGGTGAAAGTATTAACATTGATCTTTCATCCTCCGCTCTCGGCAGAAACTGGGGCGGCATAAGCTCATTCCAGGGTTTATTTGACGGCAACGGCAGCACAATCAGCAATATGAGCGGTTCTCAAGGTATGTTCAGCGACTTATACGGTACAGTTAAAAACCTCAACCTTGATAACGTTACAATCAATGCGGAAACTGACTGCCTCGGCGGTATGGCTGGATACCTTGCAGACGGAGCAAGCATTACAAACTGTAACGTCACTAATTTAACATTGAACTGTAACCTCAGAGACCAGCAATATGCAGCAGGCTACTCTGTACAACACGCTGCAATCGGCGGTCTTGTCGGACGTAACGATGGTGACATAAGCAATACTCTCGTTGAGGGTACAATTAACGTTCCTTATGCAACTGATTCATTCAGCGGTATCGGCGGGTTCATAGGTTTGAACGCAAACAAAGATCACCAGAATGCTACCGTAAGCAATTCTTATGCCGATGTTGATATAGTTCTCGGCAAAAGCTCAGGCGCTGATTCTTTCTCTGGTGCTATCAACAACTTTATCGGTAATGATATCAACGAAATGTTAATTACAAACTGCGCCGCAATGGGTAACATAACAGGTAACGGCAGCATACAGCTCGTTGACCTGGCAGGTTATGGTATGGCACTTGAATCAGACACATCAAACAGTATTGCATACAACCCTAGAACCGGTGAATATGTTTACTGGACAGATGCAAAAGATGCAGCTTATCCTAGCGCTACAACAACTGACAATATAGCTGACGACCTTGACAAATTCAAAGGTGAACAAGAAGACGGCAATCCGATATGGATTACTCCTGATGATGGCGAAGATTACACAAATACAGGTAATCAGGGTGAATTACAAAACAACGGCGGAATTGCACTCAACTTGAACGCACTCCAAGGCGCATCAGGCGAAATCTGGGTTGATGACCTCACTAAACCTATTGATTGGGAAAAAGTTACAAAAACTGAAACCCAAGCTGCTGAAACAAAACCAATTCCTTATGAAGGTTGGACACAGGAACAGCGTGAATTATATGATTATGCTGTTGCTATCACTTCACAGTACTTCAGCGAAAACCAATCTTACGAAGGCGGCACTTTGAAAACAGCTGCAGATAAAGAAAATGTTCCTTATATTCAGTATCTTCAAAACCTATTCAACAAAATGAGCGAATGCGGATACTTTACATATACAACAGACCCGGACAAAATGTCTCCGAATGACAACCCGTATTACAAAAACTACATTTATGTATCACCTACTGTTAATAATACAGGCACAAGAGTTGAAGAAACACCTATTAAGGACAGCCAGGTATTGGAAAGAATGCTTAGAAGCGGAGAACTTCTTCTTGAAACTTATTCATCAGCAAAAGGCAAATTTGTTTCTACAAGCATCTCTGACGATTCCTGCATACAGGAAGTTGAAGACGAAAGAGCTATCGCTATGGTTGAAGCTAAATACACAGAAGATATGCTTATTATCAAAAATCAGGATAACAAAATCGACCTCCAGCTCAAAAAACTTGATACAGAACACACTGCACTTCAGACTGAATATGATTCATTGAAAAACGTTATTGATAAAAACATAGAAAAATCATTCAATATGTTCAGCTAAGCTGCTCAAATAACGGCACAAATTCCGGAAAAGAAATTCCTGCCCACTCAAAGTCGTTAACCACAACAGGTCTGTCACAGACAAGTCCGGCTACATACCAGCTCATAGCAAGCCTGTGATCATGATAGGTTTCTAATTCTGCATCGCCTTTCAGCTGTGTTTTGCCATTGATAACAAACCCGTCCTCAAGTTCAGAAATATCCGCACCGACTTTTCTGAGTTCATTAACGACACATTTAATTCTGTCAGATTCTTTGTTTCTCAAATCGCCGGCATCACGAACGATTGTCGTACCTCTTGCCTGAGTTGCAAGAACAGCCACAACCGGCAATTCATCAATAAGCCGCGGGATAATTCCATCCTCAATAGTGCATCCGGCAAGGTCTGAATACCTCACCCGCAAATCTCCAACTTCTTCACCGGAGACATTTTTCTTATCGAGAATTTCAATATTACCGCCCATAAATTTAACAACATCAAGAATACCGGTGCGGGTAGGATTCAATCCGACATTTTTCAGAATTATATCGGAATTAGGAACAATAAGTCCAGCTGCTATAAAATAAGCAGCAGATGAAATATCACCGCAGACATTAATTTCACGCGGCTCAAGTTTTGAACGGGAAACTGAAACGGAGCATCCGTCAGTTTTAATATCCGCATTCATAAATTTCAGCATCAATTCTGTATGGTTACGGGAAAGATAAGGTTCTGTAACGGTTGTCACCCCGTCAGCATTCAAGCCTGCAAGCAGGATACAAGATTTAACCTGAGCAGAAGCAAGCGGGGAGTCATAATTAATCGCTGAAAGATTTTGTCCGGCAATCGTGAGGGGTGCATGCCCGTCAATAGAATCAATTTTAGCGCCCATAAGCGAAAGCGGCTGAATTACGCGTTTCATCGGTCGTTTAGAGAGGCTTTGGTCGCCGGTTAAAACTGAATTAAACCCTTGTCCTGCAAGAATACCTGACATAAGTCGCATAGTTGTACCGGAATTTCCGCAGTCAAGTGGCTGGGAGGGCGCTTTCAAAACGCCTGTAGAATTAACAATCAAAGTTGTTTCGTCAAAAAATTGCGCGTCAACCCCGAGGGCTTTGCAAATTTCAAGTGAAGAGCGCGGGTCTTGACCTCTGGAGAAATTTTTTATGACGGATTTACCCTTGGCGAGCGAGGCAAACATAACCGCTCTATGGGAAATCGACTTATCCGCGGGGATTGTAATTGAACCTTTAAGTCCAGATATATTTTTAGAAACAGTTTTTTTCATGAATACACCGATGAGGTAATTTTAGCATATAAATAAGTAATTTAAAAGATTAAAAGCGAGGTATTTGTATAGCAAATTCCGCAAAAAATTTTTAAAACTGCGTCATACCGGGCATTAGCGAATTATCTAAAGAAAAAAGATTCTTCGGGCGAAAGTCCTCAGAATGACAGTCTTTTTATATTATCTATTGATTTGCTATATATAAATCATCAACAAAATAGATTTGATTTATAAGATGTTTATGATAAATTAGAGATATAAACATTTCCAAAGAGGGGTGTCCGAGAGGTTTAAGGTGCAATCTTGGAAAGGTTGTGTGGGATTATGTTCCACCGTGGGTTCGAATCCCATCCCCTCTGTATAAAATCAAGCCTGACTTTTATCAGTGCTTGATTTTATTTTGCAACGTTTTTGAGATTAGTGTATGTAGTTTTTTGTCCAGGTTGATTTGTACGGTTAGATAGATTATTTTGGTAAAGTTGGCTTTGTGTGGGCGTTTTCAGGTCGAAAAATTAAGTTTACCCCAAAAATCAAACTGGAAAACTGGACTTTTTCTGGACTGTACGGATAGATTGAGATTTGCAAAATTTCAGTGAGATACGCACCGTTTTTGAACTGTACGGATAATTTGATTATTTTGGGAAAGTCCAATTGTATTTTAAAACCCGATTAATCCCCTTGATTGTTAGGCTATAATACCAATCTA
>CALUVE010000025.1 GCA_944324135.1 Candidatus Gastranaerophilales bacterium
TCCGAAACAAGTTCGGAATGACATTATGTTTATTTAATTGTCACCCTGAATTTATTTCAGGGTCTTAGCTTGTTAAAATTTGCACAAATGTTCTTTGTCATGTTCATTTCTATCATTAGTATTGATGCAAACATAATGTTTGCCCCCCACCTAACCTCTCCCGCAAGGGGCGAGGGTAGTTTTTTCTCCCCTCTACCTTTGGGAGAGGGGCAGGGGGTGAGGGTTGGAAACCTCTTACGGGCTGTGTTAAAGCCGACTTTTAAAAGACATTTAAAGATCATTGAATATCTTCAAGAGGCGATATTTCAGTCTGCGGAAATAGTACTGATGCAAACATCATGTTTGCCCCCCACTATTCACTTGATTTTATGACCATTTCACAGTTCTTACAGTCAAATTCAAGTTTGTATTTCTTCCCTTTTTCATCAACCAAAAAAAGCTCTTTCTGCGTTTTACACATCCCAAATGCAAACTTTAAGCAGTGCTTTGTCCGCATTAATTCACACTCCCGTTTTGGGCTCGATTCATAGGAGCGCTCCTTAACCTTTGCCCCGCATTGTTCGTAAAATATCTCTGCCTTTTTGTTATGAATATTCCCCCTGTAATCAACTGCCGTTGCCGGATATTGTGTATGCCTCAACGGCGCTTGCTCTTCGCGTTTGTAATTTGATAATCTCTCTGCCATGAGTTTTTCCAAAAGCGCACGCCGCAGCGAATTTATCTGCGATACAGGCATAAACGGCACTCCCTCTCCTATTTTTATTTCTCTTATATAAAAATCACTCTCGCCGGTCTTTTGTAATTGTGCTATAAAAATTTCGCGCATCTTTTCCGGATTTTGCGGCTCTTCCCCAACTATATCCGACTCTACAGTATTCCCATCCTCATCTACTGCCGTCAAAATCCCGCTTTTATAAATTAAATCTACTGCTATCTGCCGCTTTAACTTGGAATGTCTTAACTGCCTGTCAAACCGCGCATCGAAATTCCTGTAAATCTTTATCCCGACTGAAATCCCGTCCATTTTGTTCGGATAAATTTTTCCCCCGGCAACTTTGTTCACAAGACATCCGCTCTCCCCAAAACAAAGTCCGTCCTGCGGCGCTAAATCTGCGTTTAACTCAAACCAGTCCCTCCCCGCTTTCGTAACTCTGCCCAAATATTCCCCTCTGGATTTCGGGCTCTCAAAATTGAAGCATTCTTCACGTCCGCTTAGAAAATATTCAGTAAACCCGCGGTTGAAACTCTTCCTTACATCCGGTGTGAAATCAGAAAAAACTCTTCCGGAAGATGTTTTCTCCGAAATCTTATCAAGTTTTTCACGATAATAAGCAACAACATTTTTTACATAATTTTCATCTTTCAAACGCCCCTCTATCTTGAAAGACTTGACTCCCGCATCCACCAGCTCCTGCAATTTGTCTGATGCGTTGAAATCTTTTAAACTCAACAGGTGCTTCTCTTTTGCAATTATATTTCCGTCTTTATCAACAAGGGTATATTTTTTTCTGCACGGCTGTGCGCACTCTCCCCTGTTTGCTGAACGCCCGCCGATTGATGCACTCAAATAACACTGCCCGCTGTAACTTACACACAACGCACCGTGGACAAATGTTTCTATCTCACAATTAACTGAAGAGCAAATCTTTTTTATTTCATCTATAGAAAGCTCCCGCGCCAAAATAACTCTGGACAACCCGACCCTGTCAAAAAATTCAACCTTGTCAAGAGTCCGGTTGTTACACTGCGTGCTTGCATGGAGCGGAATCGGAGGAATCTCCCCGCAAATCGCAAGTTCCAAAATTCCCGTATCCTGAATAATTATCGCATCCACACCTATTTCGTAAAGCTTTGTGATAAGCGACTTTACCTCCAAAAGTTCGTTGTCCGTAAGAATTGTGTTTATTGTAACGTGTACTTTTACATAAAATTTATGCGCATAATCAACGACTTCTTTTATATCTTCAATAGAATTCCCTGCTGCCTGTCGCGCCCCAAAAGCAGGCGCGCCTATGTATACAGCATCAGCACCGCTTTTTATCGCAGTTATTGCTGTCTGTTTATCCTTTGCCGGTGCAAGAAGTTCTGTCTTTTTCATAATATAATTATAATATAAATTTTGCTTAACATTGTAGCAAAAAAATCTTTCCGCGAAACTTTATATAAATAGTAGTAGGAAATAAATAAGGAAATCTCAAAAAATGCCGATTACGCCTGTAACATTCAGAGCAACACAGACTGCACAACCCCTGCAGGCTCCTCAAAAAAAAGAAGAAAGTCTGGAAGAAATATTGAAAAAAGAGGGGGTTGAAATTCCTAAATTAACACCCGCACAAAAAGGTCTGGCTAACGGTCTTTTCTGGGCAGGCGGCGGTTTTGTTTTCGATAGACTCTTAAATCTGCTCCCCGGTAACTTCTTTAAAACTCCACTCAAACAAGCCGTCCTAATTAATGGCGCAATTGGTTTGGCAATGGGTGCTTACAGTTTTTTTAAAGCTAAAAAACTCGATAAAATGCAACCAGACTCTAAAACCAACGCTTGATAATTAAAATGTTTGTTGGAATCAACACGATTTATATTTTTTTACTTCAATTTGCCCATCTTTAAAAATATATTCATAAAATTTTGAATCTTTTATACTCTTAATTACTTTAGGTTTAAAAACAGCATAACAAAGAGAATTTTGACGGCGAACACTCCTATATTTAATACCGTCTCCACCAGAATTTTTAATCTCCAAACCAAATTTCTGAGATGCAGTATAATCAATTGTACTATATAAGTCAGGGTTTTCAGCTGAAGTTATATCTGCTAACAATGTATCGTCTAACTCTCCTGTTAGCAAACGCATCTGAGCAACAGCGCTGTGTTCGTTGGTAGCTTCATAAAATTTTAAAGAATGATATTTTGTTTCTTCAATAGCACATTCTTCACTATCCGCACAATAAAACACCCCAAAACTACCATCGGAAAACCTGCTGGGTTTGTCTGTGCTGTGATGTAAGAAAGGTGCATTAACTAATGCAGGATGCTTTCCGGTATATCTGTCTTCTTCAGGGATAATAGTCGTAATATTTTCTTCTTCACGTACTCTGGGATTTGTCAGGCTTTCGATTTCATTTAAAATGTCATAGTTTCGTTCTTCTGCAATCCCCTCATACAACTCAACCGACGGACAGCGGGAATATATAATTCTGAAAAATTTCACCTAACAACATCCCCTCTGTGCATCCAAATAATCACGGACTCTCATTAAATCAGGTATTTGCCCCTGAAGCATAACTTCCAACGCAGATTTTCTTAAGTCTTTGTTATATTTTTTTATCCATTCATACCCTTGCTGTTTATCTGTAAATAATATGCGCAGACTTTTATAAATGCCTAAAATATAAGAAATTCTATATAACTGGTCTGGCTGTAATATACCTTTTTTACTGCGTTTCCAGTTGTAATAACTACTTGAATCCTGCGACAACCCAAGCAGTACTTTATTTTCATCATTTGTAAGCCCCCAGCAGTCAGCAATATTAAAAAAAGCTTCAAGCGCTGCAGCATTACGCTCTTTATCAGAATATTGTTTTTTTAGGTTTGTTTTATTCATAATCAACCCTATAAATTTATACTATTATTTATATTTTACTATAAATTTATAGAAAATTCAAGTGCTTTTTAATATTTTTTTACATATAAAAGAGCCTCCAAATTATACGGAGGCTCTTTAAGGTTTGATTGAAATCTTACATAGGTCTGAGAGAATCTCTGTAGATAGCTTCTACAACATCTCTGCCGTTGCCGCTCGGGGCTATATCCAGCAAACCGCTCAATGACGGTGTTGTATATACAAGGTCAACAAGTTTTTCTACATCGCTTTCTGCAAAACCCTCGTCAAGAAGTTTTTCACAAACCCCTACTGATGCTAGCCATTCCTGAACACCTTTTGCAGCTTTTTCAGATTCTGATGCTTCACCTTTCAAGCCCGGTACAATCGGTGACAGAATATCTGCCAGAATGTGTGGTCTGTCTTTGTATATAGTCTTAATAACAGCAGGCAGAAGCATTGCTAAACCAAGCCCGTGTGCAAGTTCAGGTTTGACCGCACTTAATGGATGCTCAAGAGCGTGCGTGTAGTGCAGCAGACCGTTATCAAAACATACACCGCCCATCATTGCAGCATAAGCCAGATAATATCTTGCCTCTAAATCCTCCGGATTTTCGATTGCTTTAGGCAGGTATTTTGCAACATCTGCTATAACTTCTCTTGCCAGAGTAACGCTGTATGGCGACAAAACTGTTGATGTGGCTGCTTCTACCACGTGGTTAACCGCATCTATTGAAACATATCTTGTTTGTTTTGGTGACAATTTTGTCATCAATTGCGGGTCGTCAATCGCGTACATCGGATAGATGCAGTCGTATGCGATTGCTGGTTTAAAATTCTTTTCCGGAACTGTGACAACAGCAAACCTGTTAGTTTCTGTTCCTGTTCCGTGTGTTAGGTTGATTGAAACAATCGGTGCAGCCTTTTCCGGTGTGAATGTAAATTCATAAATATCATTCGCTGTCTTGTCAGGATATTCAAGCAGAATGGCAACAGACTTACCTGCATCTGTCGGAGAACCGCCGCCTATTGCGATTACAGCTTTTGCCCCGAATTCTCTTGCCAGTTTTGTCGCATCGTTTACGTGGTGAGTCGTCGGGTTCGGGGTAACCTGATCAAAATTTACATAACCGATGCCATTAGCTTGCAGTGCTTTTTCTACGTAATCCCATGCTCCGGTTGCTTTATATGCGTTTCTGCCTGACATTACTATAACCTTGTCTATCCCTTTGGATTTCAAGTCACGGGCAATGTCATCTATCTTTTTGATTGCGCCGACGCCAAAGAAAACTGAGGTGCGTGTTCTGATTTCTTTGACTTCATGAATATTATTGTCTTTTTCCCACATAATAAACTCTCCTTTCTAAATCTTACAATTAAATTATAGTCTACAGCTTAACAATTTGCAATAATATACTCTGAAAAGGCAATTTTGTCTGTGTTTTTGACTTATAAAAGTATAAGTGTAGAAAAAAGGAGTGTAATTTTATGATGAATACGCCATTTAATCCGGCACAAAGCGCAACTCAGCCGCCTGTGTATACTCAGCCGCAATATACTTATCCGCAGATAAATTATCAGACTTATCCACAGGCTGCGCCCGCTTATCCTCAGCAATATGTATATCCTCAGGTTCAAAATGCTGCTCCGGTTCAGCAACCAATGCAGCCACAGCCTGTAGCGCAGGTGGATAACAGCCGTGTTGCCGTACAACTCACCAGCGAACTGGTTGCAGAATGTGCTGCACTTGTTGAGTTAAACAGATTGTCCGTAAATGTGGCAAAAGAAATTGAGCAAACAACAGATGCACAGAAAAAAGCTCGCCTCCAAACTCACGCAAATGACCTCAACCAGTTAATCGCAATTCGCGAAGCAAAAGTAAATCAGCTCCAGGCTCAATGCAAACAGTATGAAGCAAACGATTTGCCGGCAGCTCAAAGTTAAAAAAAATTTTTTTTATAAAATATAAAAACAGGTTTACAGATAAAAATTTATTTCTTTAAACCTGTTTTTTATTGCATTCCCTTAACTTTTACACGTTCAATGAGGTTTGAGGGCATGTTTTTTTGTTCCTGATTGTATCTGTACTGCGTGAATGCACGCGATACCCCTGCAACAAACATTCCCATAAACAGCATTCCGAATAAAAACGGCACGCTGGTGATTAAAGCTTTTTGCTTACAAAGTTTTGCAAACTCATTTTCAACGCTTGTCTTATTTTTTTCTGCGAGTTTTTTAGCCAGCTCAGGCAGCTCTTTATATGACGGTACTTTTAAATCTTTTGAAATAGTATCCTGAAAACTTTCTTTTTTGAGTAAAAGTTTTTTAAACCCGCGCTCAAACATCTCGCTGCCGGTTACGACATAAAAACCAACCAGCGGGAATCTGAACAAGGTTTCTAAGAAATTCTGTTTTCCTCTGTCTGCTGAAGAACCAAAATACCCAGCCCCTCCAAGTAATACACAGGAGGTTAACTGCCCGTGGCTTAAGCTGAGCTGACCTTTATCATCACGAAAATCCAGACTGAAATATTTGTTAACTGTTGCGGCTTTTTTCTCATTATTTTTGAAAAGGACACTGCCAGGTGTTAGAATAAAATCGCTCAATTTTTGCAGAGCTTTTGAATTTTTGCCTCTCTTCACCAGAAGAATTGACGTCGCCAGACATCCGCCAAATGCTGCGGCTGCACCAATCATATGATTTATTGCGCTCTTTTTAACTTTTTCCTGTCTTGCTCGCTGTTCTATTTTCTTTTTATCCTTGTTTAAGTTGGCAATGTTATTAAAATCAGCCTGATGAAAGACTTTCAGAGTAAATAAGTTTTTTAAATAGCAAAGCGCATATTCTGCAAGCGGAATTATCAAACAACTGGCAGCTATTGCGGCTTTTATAGGTTTCAGCTCTTTCAATTTTTCAGCAGCAATTGAAGCGTCTTTATTAAGCTCTGTCATCGGAGTTGAAATTTTTTGTTTTGCCGCAGCGTCAAGCCCTCTCTGATACAATGGTCTAAACACACCGTTACCGAGAAGTTTCGGCGTGTAATATACAAGAACGCTCTCCCCGATTTCTTGAAATGAATTTTCGCTCAAATCAGCAAAGCTCCGCGCAAATGTGGCTTTTGGAATAAGGTTTGTCACCGTATCCTGTACAAAACGGACGTGAGACAATGATTCTGACTGTTCCTGCTTTGCCAGAAACTTTGTTGTCTTTCTAAGTAATTTATTAGGTAATGTATTTATTAAACTGTTTATCTGCATTTTTTAAAACCTCATTAAATATTTGAATTTCTTACAAAATAGCCCGTTCGGACTCTCTCGAACAGGCTATTTATGTTGTATGTTTATTGTTTTTATCCAAATATTTAACGCCAACAAAACGTGCCTGCTCCAATTTGCAGCCACCACCAGTTTTGAGTTTTGTTTTGTTGGATATAGTTCATATTTGTCTGGTTTCCTTTTTGATAGATATATAATAACATGAACAAAATTTTTTTTGCGCTATTTTTCCGGCGTTTTAAAAATTCTTTACTTTAAACCGGCAAAAAAACGCTCTTTGAGATATCAAAGAGCGTTTTTTTGTTAATCATTTCATTTCAAACTATGAAAAATATCTTTTCAAAAGTCCGTCGAAACCTCTGCCGTGGCGGGCTTCATCTTTAGCCATTTCGTGAACTGTATCGTGGATAGCATCATATCCTAATTGTTTTGCACGGGCAGCAATAGCGAGTTTACCTTCGCAAGCACCGTGTTCAGCTTCTGCGCGGAGTTCAAGATTTTTCTTTGTTGAATCTGTGACAACTTCGCCGAGAAGTTCTGCAAATTTTGCAGCGTGTTCTGCTTCTTCAAATGCGTATCTTTTGTATGCTTCTGCAATTTCAGGATACCCTTCTCTTTCAGCAACTCTGGACATTGCAAGGTACATACCTACTTCTGTGCATTCACCGCTGAAGTTTGCTCTCAAACCTTCCATGATTTCTGCATCTTCAACTTTACCATCGCCTACTTTATGTTCACAAGCATATACTTTTGCGCCGCCGCCAACTTCTTTAAATGTTGTTGCTCCGCACAAAGGACATTTTTCCGGAGCTTTATCAGCTTCTGTTGACCAGCCGCATACTGTACATACAAATTTTGCCATTATTAACCACCTTTCTTTTCAAGTACATGTTCATTATACTATTCAAATTTTAATTTGTAAAGTAGGAATTATTCTCATTTTTTAAAATTCGTTACATTTCACGCGGGATTTTTGTGTTAAAATTTAACGGTAAAGAGGGAGAATATTAATGAAAGCAGTAGTATTTAACGAAGAACTGAAACTTTTAAAAGATTATCCGAAACCTGTGCCTAAAAAAGGTGAAGCACTTGTCAGGGTAACACTTGCAGGGATTTGCAATACAGATTACGAAATCACAAAAGGCTATATGGGCTACAACGGGATACTGGGACACGAAGCTGTCGGGATTGTTGAAGAAATAAACGACGAAGATAAATCACTTCTCGGCAAACGCGTAGTATCAGAAATAAGCTACGGCTGTAAAGAGCCTGATTGCGAATGGTGTGCCGAAAAACTTTACAGACATTGTCCAAACCGTCACACTCTCGGCATCTGGCAAAAAGACGGCTGTTTTTGTGAATATTTTACAATGCCGCTTGAGGTTCTCTTTGAAGTACCCGAGAACGTTGAAGATGAGCAGGCTGTATTTGTTGAACCTCTGGCTGCGGCAATAGAAATCACGGAGCAATTGCATATAAAACCTATGGACAAAGTTGTAATTCTCGGAGACGGCAAACTTGGATTAATCACAGCTTTAGCCTTGAATGCGCTCAATGTAAATGTAACACTTGTCGGAAAACACGAAAACAAACTTGATATTGCAAAGGCACAGGGTGTAGCGGTCAAACTGCTTAATGAACTGGAAATCAAAAAAGAATATGACGTAGTTATAGAGGCAACAGGCTCGGTTTCCGGCTTTGAAACAGCAATTGCACTCACAAAGCCACGCGGAGTTCTTGTACTGAAAAGCACAGTTGCCGCATCAAAAGAATTCAACCTCGCGCCGATAGTGATTGATGAAATAACAGTGCTTGGCTCACGCTGCGGTCAATTCCCGCCGGCATTGCGACTTTTGAAATCCGGCAAAATCAACCTTAAGCCGATGATTTCCGCAACTTATTCCATTGATGATGCGGTGGAAGCATTTGAAAAAAATAAAGAAAAAGATGTGTTAAAAGTGCTTTTGAAATTCTAAATTTTAATAATTTCAGATACAAAAACTGCCATTGAGGAGGCAACGCCCTAATGGCAGTTTTTGTTAATCTTTCTAACTTGCTGAAAACTTATACCCTGACAAATCTTTCAACGGCTTTTACAAACCCGTCGTTCTCCACGGTGTCAGTTACGTAATCGGCACAAGCCTTGAGCTCGTCTGTGGCATTTCCCATCGCAACTGCAAGACCGCCAGATTTTAGAAGAACAATGTCATTATTCTGGTCGCCTATAGTCATCACTTCTTCTTTCTTCACGCCGGCAGCTTTCATCAAATATTCAAGAGCGCAGGCTTTCGTTGCCTCTTTGTGGGAAATTTCACAAAAATACGGGGTGGATTTTACTATATAAAGGTTTGGATATTCTCTTTCAAGGTATTCAACCCAGCCGGAAACCCTGTCTGAATCGTTGTAATCTATTCCAAGAATTTTATTAACCCCTCTCAGGTCAAGGTTGTCAAAACTGCCGACAATATAGGGCAATCCGCTCTGGAGAATATAACGTTTTATGACTTCATCGTCTTTTTCTACATACAGGTTATCATTAATATACACATTCAGGTGAATATTATTAGCTTTAGCCCAGTTGATAATTTCACGTGCAATTGCAGGGTCAAGATTTTTTTCATAAAGAACTTTGTCACCATCTTTTATAAGCCCGCCCTGATAAGAAATTATCGGAGTTTTTAAATCAAGCTTGTCCGCAACAAGTTTAGCTGCGCCGTGCATACGTCCGGTAACAAGTATAACAGGAATATTATTGGCTGATAGATTCTTGATGCAGTCAATCACAGCCGGATTAAATTCATAATTGTATTTAAGAATAGTTCCGTCTATGTCGGTTGCAATCATCTTAATCATTCTCTAAAAACCTCCGCTGAATGCTCTGCTCATTGCACAAATCGTTTTGGCATCATTAATTTCGCCGTTTTTAATCATATCAAAAATTTCTCCGGCTTTATATTCCTGTGTTTGGAGGACTTCGCCCTCATCAGGGTTATCGCCGACATATTTCAAATTTGTAGCAAGGTAAAGATAAAGTTTTTCATTGCAAAAGCCCGGAGAGGTGTATATGTACCCCAGAGATTTCCAATCCTGAGCGACATAACCTGTTTCTTCTTGCAGTTCTCTTTTGCAGGCAATTGCAGGATCTTCATCAATATCAAGTTTGCCTGCCGGAAGTTCCAGAGATTCTTCTCTTATCGGATAGCGGTACTGTTTAACCATCAGGATATTCATATCATCTTTCAATGCGATTATGACAACGCCGCCTTTGTGTTTAACAACCTCTCTTATAGTTTTCTGACCGGTTGCAATCACTACATCGTCAACAAGTACATCTATAACTTTACCTTCAAATGCTGTTCTGCTGTTAATTGTTTTTTCTTCCAAATTCATTGTTTCACCTATAATGCTCTGATAATAGACTTAATATTTTCATCAGTAATCTTAATCAAAGCAACTGTTTTTGTTGTCTCATCAAGATTATTCAAGGATTTTAAAACCTCTGCTGTTTTAAGGATAATTGTTTGATTATTACACTTGAGCAGCTCTCTTATTGCCAGCACATCGTCACTCAATTCCAGTGCTGTATAAACAAACGGACTGTCCTCTCTCAGTTCTGCTTTTACAAGCTGTTTTAATTCCTTTACATCAATGTGCGAGAGTAATTTTTTGATAGATAAAATTTCATTTTTAGTTTCTTTATCTTCATCAAAAAGATACTCATCGTTCTCTGTAAGTATATCAAATTTTTCTCTTGCGTTCAATAGGACTACGGCTGTTGCCCCGACCGGCGGCTTGGAGATAAGATTTTCCAAAACTTCGTATAATTCAAAATCAAACACCTGCGACAAAGAAAGAATTTCTCCAAGTCCGTTAACAATGTTATTAATAACAACCAGAGCGTCTTCAGGGTATAAATTCATCACAGAAAACAAATCTTCAAGATAAGGAATTTCGCCTGCAATATTTTCAGCCATAGAAGAATTTTTCATCGCATTAATAATAGGCAGCAGTGCATCTTTTCTTCCGTAAGCTGTGAGGAATTTTACGGCGGCAAGTTTTTCAAATTCATCGGAAGATTCAAGTTTTGAAAGTGCCGCATTATAAGAAACTTCATCTTTCATCCCCCCGAGAGTAGCAGCTGAATTAATCGCAAGTGCGTCATTTTCGCTGTAGGCATATTCTCTCAAAAGGTCAAGCGCCAGATTATCCTGAACATATCCGAAAAATTTAGCGCAGTATGTTTTTTCGCTGTCTGTACCGTGTTCAAGCAAATCCAGCATCTCATCCGTTATATCTTCATCTGCAAATTCAACCAGTACAGACACTATAGCATCTTCATAGGAGGGTGAATAATATTTTAAAAATTGCAGGAGATTTTTATAATTTGATTCATCCGCTACGTTTTTTATGTAACCTGCAACATTTTGTTTGACAAAATCGAACAAAAAATCGTCCTTATTCACAAGCTCTCTGAATAATTCCGTATCGGAATTATCAAGCATATTGCGGGCAATTTCCTGAGCTTCACGCTGATTTTTGCCTGTCAGTTTTTTTAAAATATCTTGCATAATGAACCTGAAAAGTGCTGTCTTATGCCTTAATCAAGATAGAACACAGTAATAACTTTGTGACCTTCTTCTGCATATTGAACAGCATTATGTAAAGTTTTACTTGTATGAGACAAGAAACAAATTAACTGGTTGCAATCATCAATGATTTCTCTGTTGCAAATACGGGAGGCGTCAGCAAGAGTCATCATAGCTCTGTCGGAATGTTCAACAATATTCGGAACACCGATAAGCTGGTCTTGAACGTCAGACGGCTGCTGCCCGATAGTTTGCGGAAGAATAACTTTCAATTTATCAGGATTAGCTTTCATAGCACCGCGGATAGCTGCTGCGTTTGTACCGGAAGAACCTCCTGAAGTAATTATTGTGTTACCCTGCATAACAAGAGCAGAAGTAAGAGTTTCAATCATTTGCTGATGAGTGATAGGAAGATTACGACTGCCGATAATAGCAATTTTTTTAGCAGACTGCTGAATAGTAGCAAGCTCCATAGCAAGAGCATCAACAGTATGAGGAGAATCAGAATCAACAGTATCCATATCATCAATCGGAACCATTATTGAATTTTGCTTATCCTGATCTTGTCCTTCTGTGCTCATAAAAATTGTATTCATTTCAGTGTCTGTCATTTTTCCTACTTTCTGATTGCAATAAATATTTTTTTCGATTATGCTGATTATAACACAAAAAAAAGATTTTGGGAATAGGGAAATGGAAAATATATTGGAAAACCTCAACAGGGAGCAGAGAGAAGCCGTCCAAACAGTCAAAGGTCCTCTTCTGGTGCTGGCAGGAGCAGGTAGCGGCAAGACAAAATTACTTACCTCACGTATAGCATATCTTATTCAAAACGGCGTCAGACCGCGCAATATCCTTGCGGTTACATTCACCAACAAAGCTGCCCGAGAGATGAAAGAACGTCTCGGAAATATTCTGGGCGAAAATACCGTAAAATATATGTGGGTAGGCACTTTCCACGGGATTTGCGGCAGAATGCTCCGCGAACACATTGAGGATTATAGTTTCCAATCCGGAAAAAAACTGGACAAAAACTTCACTATTTACGACGAAACAGACAGCAATGCCGTGATTAAAAAGGCTATAAAAAAACTCAATCTTGACGATAAAATTTATCAGCCAAAACTGGTCAAATCTATTATTTCCAACTCAAAAAACAAAATGCAGGATGCTTACACTTTTGCAACCTTTGCAAGAGATTTTAAAACCCAGAACATTGCACGCATTTACGAAGAATATGAAAATTCGCTGAACAATAATAACGCGATAGACTTTGATGATATGCTTCTTCTGACCGTGAAACTTCTTGAGCAAAATCCTCAGGTCAGAAAAGAATACTTCGACCGTTTTCAACACATTCTGGTAGACGAATACCAGGACACAAACCAGGCACAATACAGACTTGTTAATATGTTATACACAAATCTTCAGCCTGAGGTGCCTGAGGAGCGCTCTCTTTGCGTTGTAGGAGATGTTGACCAATCCATTTACAGCTGGCGCGGAGCTGATTATACGATTATTCTGAACTTCCAGAAAGATTTCAAAAACACCAAGCTGATTAAACTGGAACAAAACTACCGTTCAACCGCCAACATCCTGAATGTGGCAAACGCTATTATTGAAAACAACACCGAGCGCGTAGATAAAGTCCTCTATTCCCAAAAAGGCGACGGAGAAAAAATAGACTATTTTGAAGCACAGGATGAGGCTGATGAGGCAAACTTTATTGCAAGCAAAATCAAACAAAATAGCGGAGGGGATTACAACCGCTACGCAATCCTCTACCGTACAAATTCCCAATCCCGTGCGCTTGAAGAAGCCTGTATGGCGGCAGGAATCCCGTACAGAATCTATGGCGGCTTAAAATTCTACGACCGTAAAGAGGTTAAAGACATCATCGCATATTTGAGACTAATTTATAATACAGATGATTCCCAGAGTTTTGCAAGAATCGTAAATGTTCCGAAACGTTCAATAGGGGATACCACCATTAAAAACCTCCAGACTTTCGCAGACCAGAACGATATGAGCCTTTTTGAAGCCGTAAAACACATTGATGACGCTGAAGAAATTCCGCCGAGAACCCGCTCTAAACTGAAAGACTTTGCAGAATTAATATTGAAATTTAAAGACGCTCAAAAATCCTATAATCTACAGGAATTTGTAACTCTTGTTATTGAAAAAAGCGGCTACCTTGCAGAACTTCAGGCGCAGGGCACAGATGAAGCCGAGGCTGATATAGAAAACCTGCAGGAGCTCGTAAACGTTGCAGGGGAATTTGAACCTGAAGAACTCGACAACATCTTAGGTGAATTTTTACAACAGGTTGCACTGGTTTCTGACCTTGACGGAGTCGATGAGATTGCAAACAACGTAACCCTGATGACACTTCACTCAGCAAAAGGTCTGGAATTTCCGGTTGTATTTCTTGCAGGACTTGATGAGGGAGTGTTCCCGCACCAGAGGACCTTTAATTCGCCCTCAGAACTTGAAGAAGAACGCCGCCTGATGTATGTAGGCGTCACAAGAGCAGAAGAAAAACTCTACCTGACCTCTGCAAAACGCCGTCAGATGTGGGGAGAATATAAATACTATAACCCGTCGCGTTTTATTGACGAAATTCCGCGCCAGCTGCTTGATATGGCCTCATTTGAGGGCAGCACAAATACCTCTTCGACTTTCAGAAACGCTGTCTCAAAAGCGAAAACCGGCAAATCAGATTACTCTTATTCTGCTGCACAATCTGACAGCTACGGGTATGTAAAACCCTCAACAGGCTTTGGTAAAGGATTTGTAGCCCCGCAATTCCGTAATAAACCTGCAGCACAAAGCTCCAACCGCACTCCGTCACGCACAATCCTTGTCAAATCTCAGGCTAACAAGCAGCGTGATGAAGAGAAAGTTAAAGAATTTTTCAAAGATAACGCTATAAAACGTATGCTGGAAGAAAAACGCCGTCAGGATAAAGAAGCCCAAATTCAGGCAGAAGAACGTGCAAAAGCCCGCAATGCAAATAATCCGGTAGAATACGTATTTAATGTCGGAGAAAGGGTTTTCCACGATAAACTGGGGGTCGGACATATAGAAGATGTTTCCTATATAGGAGACAGCGTTATGTATACCATAGACTTTGGCAAAATGGGCAGAAAAGCTATGGACGCAAATTACGCAAAACTCAAAAAGTTTTAAAAATAGTTAATATTTCTATTCTACTAGCAAAAATTTTTATGCCCGTGTTTTATTCTTGTCATGAAAAATAAAGCAGGAGAACAATTATGAATATTACACCGGTTAGTTTAATGAATTTCAATGTAATTAGCGGAAAAATTACAAAACAATCAAGTTTTTTTGGAAGCACTAATCTTACACCTCTTACTAAAGATACTGTATCATTTAAATCAAACCGGCCGGAGACATCATTTAAGCTTAAAGACGCTATCCAGAAAGAAGATTACGAAAACGTATTAAAAGAATTTGATTTTGAAGTGGAAAAAGATCCTGACACAGGGAAATTATATGTGTCAGAATATTCTCAGCCTGATGAAGATACAACGTTTGAAGATTATGGCATAAATGAGCAAAGATTGTTTAATTCAATTAAGCAATTTGACGGTGAAACCATTATGAAAGATTCATCAGTAGTTAAATTGGGCAATCAGATTTTTGAATTTTTGAATATTGAAAATTCCAAAGTAAAAGATTTGGGCAGTTCTAAAATAGGAATACTTGCTCTTAATCCGGAGCAGGCGGCGCATTTGAATTTTAAAAACGCTCAAATAGAAGATTTGTATATTATTGAAAAAGATTCCACCTGCGAAAAACTAGGTGAACTTATAAAGAAAGCAAAAGGGGATTTGTATTATTTGCCGAGCACTGAAAATACATACAAACTCGTAACAGAGATTTAATCTTTGTAATTAAGATGACCACTTTGCTTTGACAGATTGTGAGATTTTGACGTGCAAAAAATATTAAACTAAAAGGCGGCAGATACAATATTTAGGATTTCAGTCTATTTATGCCATCTTCCAATGAAATAAATTTACTTGATTTAATTTTTTGTATTAAATATCTATTGTCCAATTGGGAAATTTTTATATCTCCCGCTCGAGAAACTCTATATAATGGTTCTTTTTTGTAACTATAAGCTTTTGCCATAATTCTAAATAACTCATTTATTGTATAGGATGTATTAGTAGATACATTGAATATTTCATCTTTTACATTGTTGTTTAATAATTGATAAATAATTCTTGCAATATCTTTCACATAGATAAAATCTCTTGATTGTTCACCATCGCCATCAATATAAATATCTTTATTATTCATCATTGCCTCGCTAAAAATCGAAACAACTCCGGTTTCACCCAAAGAATGTTGTCTTTTTCCGTAAACATTGGAAAAACGGCATATAACGTAAGGAACACCGGATAATTGTACATATTTTTCCATCGTTAATTTTGAAAGACCATAAGGTGATAAGACATCAGTAGAATGGTTTTCATCAATAGGAATATATTTCGGATTTCCATAAACAGCGGCTGTTGAAGCTGCTATTATTTTTTTGCAGTTATACTTTTTACATAATTGAACAACATTAATTGTACCGATTATATTTACTACAGCATCATTGAGAGGATCTTTTACAGAACCGGCTACACTTGATTGTGCAGCTAAATGAATACATATATCAAAATGATTTTCTCTAAAAATTTCTTCCAGTTTATCAGAACTAATATCAATATTTTTATAAACAGCTTTGCTGTTTGTATAATCTAAATTTAAGGAAGATGTCTTATCAACAATCCATACGGAATGATTATTTTCAATGAGATAATCTACGATGTGCGAGCCGATAAATCCTGCACCGCCTGTTACTAAAATATGCATTTAGTATCCTCCTTCATAAAGTTTGATATATAACCGGAATCCCAAAAAATTTAAAGATTCTTTTATTATTCTTAATTAGTTCTCTGTAAATAGGAAAGCCTAATATTTTTATTTTTTTATTGTTTATTTCCCAAATATATGTATATACACCTTTTATGTTAATATTAAAGTTAGTAGTATAAATATGTCTTGATTTAATATCCGCTATTAATTTTTTAGAATCATTTTTTGAATATTTTTTAATATACTTTATAGCATCATTTATAATGATTTTTACTTGTTTTTGTGGTTTATGACGGCACTCTTCTTTAAAACTTTCATAAGTGATGGAATTAGCTCTAATTCTATACATTATGCTTTCTATATTTAAAAATGTTGCATTAGGTTTCATTGCAAATGTTTTGAGAAAAAATCCCTCATCTTCATGGATGACATTTTTATTAATAAATTTTAAATTATTTTTATTTAAAAAATCTAATTTATATAAACTTCCACAAGAAACACAAGGATAATTATCTATTACCGATAGAAAATTATCTTGTGTTATTTGAATATTGTGTGCTTCTTGGTAGTCTAAATAATTATTTAAGTCTATAACACGCTTTTTTGTATAAGGATTTTCGTCATTATCATCTGCAAATGCTTTGCATTTTGACATTAAAATATCTGCATTGAATTTTTGTGCCGCATCATATAATTTGCCAAGGATATCAGGTTTCAAATAGTCATCGGAATCTAAAAAGAACACATATTCACCTTTTGCTTGAACTAGTCCTGTATTTCTGGAACACGCTAACCCGGAATTTTTTTGGGATATAACTTTAATTCGATTATCTTTTTGAGCATATTTGTTTAATATTTCCAATGAACTATCAGTTGAACCATCATTAATGCAAATGATTTCAATGTCATTAAAAGGTTGATTAATAACACTATTTAAACATTCTTTCAAATACTTTTCGACGTTATATACCGGAATTATTACACTAATTTTAGGTTGTTCTTCGCTCATTTATTTTATACGGTAATCCTTATGTTGCTTAGGCTTAATTCAAAAAGTCATAACCGCAGAACCGCCTGTACTTTTAATCGTTAAGCTAATAATCACTACTTATTTTTTCTTTAGAATATCCTGATTTTTAATTACTTTTTCGGGAAAGAGTGTCACATCTTTGTCATTTTATGATGCCATGCACTACTCATCAAAATTTTAACACAAACATCTATATTTTTAAATTTATTTTGCCCGAAAAATTACATCACAAGTCTTACGAAATCAAACGATGTGTCTTTTTTACAATCTTATTTTTGTTTAATTACAAGAGTATTGTCAACACAATCAGCAATGACGGAGTCTCCCTGTGAGAATTCGTTAGAAATAATTTTCATGGAAAGCGGAATTTCCAGAAGCTGTCTTAATACACGTTTGAGCGGACGGGCTCCGTATAAAGGCTCATACCCCTCTCCGGCAAGATATTCTTTAGCTGCCTCCGTAACTTCAAGAGAGATTTTTTGTTCTGCCATACGGTTTTTAAGTGCTTGAAGCTGAATATCAACGATTTTTTTCAATTGTTCTATTTTCAACGGGTTAAACCGGATAATTTCGTCAATCCTGTTGATAAATTCAGGCTTAAACTTTTCTCTTAAAATACACTTAATCTGCTGTTCTTTATCATCTTCCGTCAAATCGTCATTCAAAAGAACCTCACTTGCAAGATTACTCGTCATAATTATCACGGTATTTTTAAAATCAATCAAATGCCCCTGCCCGTCGGTTAATCTTCCGTCATCAAACATCTGGAGCATAATGTTAAATATATCGGGATGAGCTTTTTCCGCCTCGTCAAAAAGCACAACGGAATAAGGTTTTCTCCGGACAGCTTCTGTCAACTGCCCGCCCTCTTCATAGCCGACATAACCCGGAGCAGACCCTACAAGACGCGACACATTTTGCTTTTCCATAAATTCAGACATATCAATTCTTATGAGAGAATCCTCATCGCTGAACATAAATTCTGAAAGTGCTTTGGCAAGTTCTGTTTTGCCGACACCCGTAGGGCCGAGGAAGAGGAATGTTCCTATCGGACGTTTCGGGTCATTCAAACCGGAGCGCCCGAGCCTTATTGCGTCAGATATTTTTTTAACGGCCGCATCCTGCCCGACAACTCGATGTTTAAGATAATCTTCCATATGCACAAGTTTTTGGGATTCATCCTCCAAGAGGTTTGTTACAGGAATACCGGTAGATTTTGAGATAATTTCCGAAATATCTTCACTGTCAATTTCCTCTTTTATAAGACGGGTTTTGGAGGTTTTCAGCTGGACTGCTTCAAGCTTTTTCTGCGTTTCTGCCATCTGGGCATAGCGTTTTTCTATATTTATATCCGGTGAATCTTTCTTTTTGTTTAATTCCAGCTGGGCTTTTATTGTTTCCATATTCTTTTTCAAAACACGGGTTGTTTCAATGAGTTTCTTTTCCTGAACCCACTGGTTTTTCAACTTGGTGATTTTAGAATCAATCACATCTATTTTTTTAAGAATTTTTTGGATTTTAACTTCAGCTTCTTTTGAATTTTCTTTTTTCAGAGCACTTTTTTCAATTTCCAGCTGCATTTTTTCTCTGATAAATACATCAATTTCTTCCGGGAGAGTATCAATGGCAATCCTTAAAGAAGAGGCTGCTTCATCAATCAAATCAATTGCCTTATCCGGAAGATAGCGGTCAGTGATGTACCTGTCGGATAATTTTACAGCCTGAATAATTGCTTCGTCAAGAATTTTTACCCCGTGATAGGCTTCATATTTATCTTTCAAACCGCGCAGAATACTTATTGTTGTTTCAACAGATGGTTCTTCCGCTATCACCGGCTGAAAGCGTCTTTCCAGCGCCTTATCTTTTTCAATATATTTTCTGTACTCATCAGTAGTAGTTGCCCCGATAACACGTACATTACCGCGTGCAAGCATCGGTTTAAGAAGATTCCCTGCATCCACAGACCCCTCTGATGCGCCAAGCCCCATTATTGTATGGATTTCGTCAATAAAAAGCATTAAATCTTCGTAATGTTCTTCAATTTCTTTTAAAACGCCTTTCAGTCTATCCTCAAATTCTCCTCGATATGACGCGCCTGCCATAAGCGCCCCGAGGTCAAGCTCCATTATGCGGTCGTTTTTAAGGCTTTCCGGAACGTCGCCGCAGGCAATACGCTGGGCAAGCCCCTCTATGATAGCAGTTTTACCTACTCCTGGTTCGCCTATTATTATCGGATTATTTTTTGAACGACGGTTCAGAATTTGGATTACGCGGCGGATTTCGTCATCTCTGCCAATTACCGGATCAAGTTTGTTTTGTTTTGCTTTTTCCGTCACATCAACCGTAAACTTTTCCAGCGGAGAGAGCACTCTTTGTTCTTTATTTGAAGTTTCGGGCTGTACTTCGCTTTTTTCAGTAATTTCAGACGGCTTGGATGATGTTATATCAACAGTCGTAATATTTTTTATGACACCGAGAAGTTTTTCATATAGGTCTTTTCTGGAAATTTTATTCTTTTCAAAAAGATAAATTACGACTCCGCTGTCGATTTTTAACAGTGCAAGCAGTATATGTTCAATACTAATCAGGGAATCTTGCATCATCCTTGCTTCGTCGTGCGCAATTTCAAGGAGTTTAACTGTATTTTTCGAAAGCGGCATATCGTGGTAATCACCGAGAGGCTTGCAGCCCCGTTTTGTAATAAAACTGTCTAACTGTCTTGCCAAATCAGGGTTATCAAGCCCGATTTTTGACAGCAAAATTTTGGGCAAATCGTTTTTATCATACATCAGCGAAAGCAAAATCTGTTCAGGTTCAACCATCATAAAATTTCTGGCATTTGCAATTGACTTTGCCGAATTAATTATCGCCTGTGAGTGTTCCGTTAATTCCATAAAAATTTCCTTTTTAAAACTATGATATTAAATTCCTGTCAAAAAACAATCCTACGGGTATTTGAGTTTTTAGAAGAAGTACTGTATAATAGACTTATGAATGAAAATGCAAAAAAAGAGCTGGAAAGACTTCTAAACGGGAACAAAAACTTTGTAAACGGGACACCGACCGCAAAGAATATGAGCCTTGAGACCTTGAAAAAATTTGCATTCCATCAGGAACCGCGTGCAGTAATCCTTAGCTGCTCTGATTCAAGGGTCGTGCCTGAGATAATTTTTGACTGCGGTATAGGAGAGCTTTTTGTCGTAAGGGTAGCAGGAATAACGGCAGGTCCAAATGTAATAGAAAGCATAGAATATGCCGTAAAAAAACTTGAAGTACCGCTTCTGGTTTTGCTTGGACACGATGACTGCGGGGTTATGAAATATGCAAAAGACCACTACCCCGAGCCTACAGAGGATTTCAAATCCATAATCAGCTGTGTTTACCCTGTACTGGATAAAAAAGAAGATATCACCTGCCACAATTATTTTGCGCAGCAGCACACACTGTGGGTGGAAGAAGTTTTGCTAGAAAAATCCAAAATTATCAAAACCGCTGTGGACAAAGACAAATTATATATTGCAAAATGCCACCTTGACCACTCTACCGGTATTGTCAGCATTATTGATTAGTCTATCCTGCCGGTAGTTGTAGAATTTTATCTGAACATAACGTGTTCAAAAAGATGGTAGACGTTATTGCGATATTGTTGGGCCGCCCATTCTGTATTAAAAATTCCATCCCAGTGGCGTTCGCATTCTGTCCACGAATCAGACCCGCACATTTCTTTTACATGTTCCATCTGCTCGTGAGTGTTTGTATAATTTGACAACGGCAGAATATCGTTTATCTGCATATATGTCGGGAGTTTGTCAGCAATATGGTCATATCCGAAAAGACAGTTTGCAATCCTGTTGAGGCGCTGTTCATACCAGATGTTTCCATAATCGTTATCGTTGGAAACCTCTGGGCCGCCGGCGTATTCACGGTTGCTTTTCTGTTTTCTGGATTCCCACAATACACTGCCGAAATCGTCTGCCTGACCCCAGTGCGTTCCGGCGGTCATGCCCATTTCTTTATAAGCATATTCGTCATTGCATTTTTCCCCGATGAAAGCCAAATCACTTCTGCCGGTTTCCCGTCTTATGGCATCTGTAATCCGCTGCATCTGGCAAAAATCAGGCAATGCCCCGACTCCGCAATACCCGTTGTAATCTACAACGTGCTTTGCGCTGTCAAAATATATTGCGTCGAACCCTAAATCAACAAGATTTTTGCAGGCGTCAATATAAGCTCTTTCGTCTTTCCACCAATCAAATCCACGGCCTTGAACCTGCAATTGCCCTGCTGAAAGCGGCATCCTGGCACATGTTTTAAACCCCATAAGATGCGCCAGATCATTGAAAGCTTTTACCTGTTCGTCCTCGCCCATTTTGCAATATAATCCCGGAGATGTAAGGTTACGGCTGATACCTGTGTGCAAATTCGCCGTATATAACCCGTTTCCGTCCATATATCCGTCTCCGTATGTGCTCGGGAACACCTGAGAAAGTATTATGCAGTTGGCAAAACTTCTCGGAGAAGTTGGTATTGCCGGCAGGAGTTTCATTACCTGAAATAACCCCTCGGAAACCCGCCCGTTTTCATATTTGGCAATGGCGCGCGGGTTGATTTCTATATAATTGGCATGCCTGCCCCATTTGTCGCCGTAATTCGGCGAATATATACAAGGAGGTATCCCAGGATACTGATAAGGAGGTTTTACCAGAGTCAAAATAGACTGCATTGCCTGCTCCGGTGTACGCTTTAAAAGGTCATTCGGAGATGCATTGACCCATTTTTTATATCCTACCTGATAAAGGTGTTCATTTGTCCAGTTGTCCTCATAGACATCATTCCTGCCGGTTAAATGCCAGAAAAGTTTCTTGGCAGGCTGCTGGTCGCCGTAATACCCTTTGAATGATATTCCGCTTTTATTAAGCATTGCCTGATAATCGACAAATCCCTCTACATTCGGATTTGAAATATGTATGTTACGCTGTGAATCAATTTTATTGTTATCTTTTTTATAGGATTGCAGAAAATTGTTCGGGGTAACATTATTATATTTTATTGTCTGTACTTTCATCTTGTTAATTTTAAAATCCCTGAAAAAAATTTTTTGTTAGTTTTGACGAAAAACAGGAAAAAATCCTGTTTTTCGTTACAAAAATTAACTAACCAATCACAGGTGCAGTGAATGTTCTGGCAGCAAGGTCTTTGTCAAGCATCAAGAGCGCTTTTGAATCATCTTTGATAAGTTTCAAAGTAGCAAGAACATCGCCGACTGTTGATTCTTCTTCAACCTGTTCTTTCAGATACCAATCGAGGAATGAAAGAGCAGCTCTGTCTTTAACTTCATCAGCAACATCCATCAGGGCATTTATTCTTGATGTTACAAACTCTTCGTGTTTCAAGACTTCTTCAAAACAGTGGAGAGGAGAAGTCCAGTTAGTAACAGGTTTTTCAATAGCTTCAAGCTCAACACGACCGCCGCGTTGATGTACATAATCAAACATACCCATTGCGTGTGCGTGTTCTTCCTGAACCTGTACTGTAAACCAGTTTACAAAACCTTTTAGATTTAATCTTTCAAAATATGCCTGCATAGCAAGATACAAATATTCTGAATACAATTCTTTGTTAATTTGATCATTGAAAGCTTTTTCTAATTTTTCGTTAATCATAATTTCTCTCCTTTTTCTAAGCATATAAAGTCTAACACGTAAAAAAACTTATACAAGTTTTCGACAGACTTCTAAAAATTATATGGGCAAACATAATGTTTGCATCAGTACAAGGAAGTTTCAGAAACGTAGTTTCTGATTACTCGTTTCATTTGGTCGCGTTTTTCTCTTTCTTTGGTTCTGTTTCTTTCTCTTTTACTCGCAATAAAAGAGAAAGAAATGAACATGGTAAAAAAACTTTGTATTAATTTTGACAAGCTCAGACCCTGCGGGAAACCGGACATTTTTCACTAAATCAAAGATTTTGGAAAAAGTAGTCAAACAAGTTCAGGGTGATAAAATATCATCTTTCTGCCTCTTTATTAAAACTATGAGATTCTTCGCTAAGGCTCAGGATGAGGCAGTTTTGAAAATTTTGGGGCGGAATTTACTATATAAATCCCCCAAAGAACAGCTTGCATTCCGCCCGAATCTGATGTATAATATCTAACCGTAAACTGACAATTATAAGGGAATAAAGATGGACAAAATTACTATACGTTCCGACAGAAAAGATGATTATATTTTCCACTACAAAGGAGAAGAAGTTACCCTTGGAGCAGGTAAAATTATTAGTATTGCAAACGGCTTAAATGATGTTGTACTGCCAACCTGCGCTATGAAAATTATCAACAACCTTATTGTCATTAAAGAAGATGTCAAAAAGCACTAAGCTTTAAATTTTTTGACTAATACAAATCTGCATTAAAAAAGGTTTTCAGCTACAGGCATTGTATGTGTGCTGCATAAGCCGAATATTTTTTGCTGCCGTCCGGTATAAAAAATGTTGTATAAAAAAATCCTGTCTGTTAAAATATTATTATGAAAAAGATTATAATTATTTTAATAGCATTTATACTGTGTGCTCATGCCGGTTTTGCTTATGAGATGACTAACGAAGAACTTTTGCAGGATATTTCTGTGCAAAATTTGATTGACAACACTGCCTACGAACTTTTGAATGCCGGTCAGATAAAAAAGAGAATGATTTTTACATACGACAAAGAAAGCAAGAAAAAACTCTTAAAGGCAAATGAATCTCTGACAAAACGTCAGGTTTTAATATACGGTGATGTAATCAAAAAAATTGCCGACAAGAACGAGCTGGCAGCATTAATTGCAAGAGAGATTGTAAAAGTTGATGCCTCATACTGGGGGTATTTCAAAGGCCATGTAGGCTCAGCCCAGATTAGATTTGCGCCGAAAAAATACGAAATCTATTTTGACAGTGCAGCAGTAGATTTGATGGTAAAAGCAGGGTACAACCCTATAGGAATGATTACTTTCCTGCATAAGGTATACCCGCAGAAAAGATCTGATTTTATCTCAAATTCAAACCTGACGAGCAAAAGGGTTATGTACGTTTATGAATACATCTACAAAATGTACCCTGAATTTCTGGCGGATAATGCCTACCGCGAAAATAAGTATTACCAGAATTTTCTTTTAACATCAACGGAAAACAGAGCAAAATTCTATGAAAAAATGAGAACAAACTCTGATGAGAAGATTAAATATGAATAAAATATTATTATCCGTAATATCTTTTTTAATAATCTTTTCTACGGCAGTACACGCCGCAGAAGCGGAGGTTTACGAACAAATTCCGGACATGCCTGTAGCCCCTGTATCAGAAAAAGTCCTCGTTAAAAAATATGATTATACAAACCCCACGAGAATTCCGATTTATCTCCATATAGAAAAACATTACCGCACAAACGGTGACACAAAAGTCGGAGATGAATTCACATTTATTGCAGAAAGAAATGTTTACTACAACGGACAACTGCTGGTAAAAAGCGGAGAGAAAACCACCGCCAGATTAACACATTTTCTCAGGAGAGGAATGAACGGAATCCCATCAATTCTAATTCTTGAGGGATTTCAATTTGAAAATCTGGACTCCAGAAAACTTGATGATGTTTTTATAAAACGTGGATTTGATAACACACTTTTTGTACTCCCGCTCAAATGGGCATTAACATTTCTCTACCCGCTCGGGTCTTTTACAAATCTCGTAATAGGCGGCGAGGCAAGGATTTCCCCGAAAGATGATATTATCATCTACTACTATCCTGAATGGGATGTTGAATAAATTGTTAAATTTTAGTTAAAAAATCGGCACTTAGCTAAATACAGAGTTATAACGTACATGTAAGAAATAAATAATAACTTTGAAAGGAGTGTTGATTATGAAATTTTTAGTTAGAAAAGCACCGGAAAACTTTATAAGAACTGTTAATGATGAAATCAGCTCTTTGTTGAACAGACATTTTGACAGTTATTTTCCTGAAGCTGCCTACTGGGAAGACATGGATAAATACTCTATGCCTGTAGAAATTACGGATAAAGGAAGAGACTACGAAGTCAGAGCCGAATTGCCGGGCGTAAAAAAAGAAGATTTAGATATAGACATTGATAAAAACTACCTGACAATTAACGCTAAAAAAGAAGAAGAAAACAAAGTCGACGAAAAATCTTATAAAAAATCAGAATTCAGATACGGTGAATTTTCAAGAACAGTTTACTTCCCTGAAGAAATCAACGTTGAAAAAACCGAAGCTAAACTGGAACACGGCGTATTGAAAATTGATGCACCCAAAAAATACACCGAAAATGAATCTAAAAAGAAACTAACAGTTAAATAATTAAATTTCCAGACAATTAAATCACTAAAAAAGCCCTCCGGTTACAATGAACTGTTGACATTTTGCCGGAGGGCTTTTTATTGATAAAATTTAGCCGTTAAAAAATTAAATATTCATAACTTTCAGGATGTCAGTAATTTCAGAAGAAGTCTTTTTGACATCGGCATTTGAATACTTAATAGCATTATCGGGGTCTTTCAGACCGTTACCTGTAAGGATACAAACGCATTTAGAACCGGCTTTGACTTTATCCTTAACCTTAATCAAGCCTGCTACAGAGGCGGCGCTTGCAGGCTCTGCAAGGATACCCTCAGTTGATGCAATGAGTTTGTAAGCTTTTACAATTTCTTCATCGGTTACAAAATTAATCATACCGTTACTTTCATCACGGGCAGCTTCTGCCTGTTTCCAGCTGGCAGGATTACCTATTCTGATGGCGGTAGCCAGAGTTTCAGGTTTCAGAATTCTTTCGCCTTTAACAATTGCTGCGGCACCTTCCGCTTCAAATCCCATCATCTTAGGGAGAGCCGGTATCTTGCCTAGGTTGAACCATTCTTTGTAACCTTTCCAGTATGCGGTGATATTACCTGCATTACCCACTGGAATAAAATGATAATCAGGAGCCTGTCCGAGTGCATTAATAATTTCGAAAGCACCTGTTTTTTGTCCCTCAATTCTGTACGGGTTAACTGAATTTACGAGAGTGACAGGGTATTTAGCGGCAATTTCTCTGACAACTTCAAGTGCCTGATCAAAATTCCCCTGAATAGCAATGATTTCCGCACCGTACATCATAGCCTGAGATAGCTTACCAAGAGCAATATAACCGTCAGGAATAAGCACAAAAGTTCTCATACCGGCTTTTGCGCCATAAGCTGCAGCAGAGGCGGAAGTATTACCGGTTGATGCGCAAATAATAGCACCGGCGCCATCTTCTTTTGCTTTAGAAACCGCCATGGTCATTCCGCGGTCTTTAAAACTTCCGGTAGGGTTACAGCCCTCAAATTTCAAATAAATTTCAGCATCAACGCCAATTTTTTTAGCGAGATTTTCAGCCTTAATTAAAGGGGTATTTCCCTCATTAAGTGTGATAACCGGAGTTTTATCAGTAACCGGCAGGTATTCTCTGAATGTGTTTATTAAACCTTGATAATAACTCATATTTTTATATCCTCTTTAAATTTGTACTCTTATGAGGCTTTGGACTTTATTTCCATCCTGTTCAATAAGCCTGATTGCATTTTGCATATTTTTTTCTTTTACATGTTCTGTGATTACAGTAATATCAGCGGTATTGTCATCAGAAACACAGCGCTGGACGATGCTTGCAAGGCTTATATCATTTTGTGCGCAGATTGTACCTATAGTACCGATAACCCCTTTGTTATTCTGAGCATTGATAGAAATATAATATTTGTTTTCAGTGTCAAGAATATCAATCATTTCAGCGTCAGATTCGTGTTTGCATCTCATCATAGGGAGGAGGTAATCTGTAGTACCGAGTTCCGCAGATATAGCAAGTATATCACCCACAACAGAACTTGCTGTAGGAAATTCTCCTGCCCCCGGGCCGGAGAGTGTGACATTACCTACAGGATGACCTGTGAGGCTCACTGCGTTTGTCACGTAATCAATATGCGCTAACGTTGATTTTTTAGAAACCAGCATCGGGTGTACTCTAACATCGGCTCTGCCCTCTTCATCCAGATAGGCTGATGCTATGAGTTTAATTTTGTACCCTAAATCATTAGCAGCTTTCATATCTTCTGAGCGGACTTTTGTAATCCCCTCTCGATAAACATTTTCAATTTTGATACGTTTTCTGAACGCAAGAGTAGCAAGGGTCGTAATCTTATACGCAGCATCAAATCCCTCAACATCGCCTGTCGGGTCAGCTTCCGCATACCCGAGAGCCTTAGCCTCTTCAAGAACCTGCTCATAAGATGCGCCCTGCATATCCATTTTAGTCAGGATGTAATTTGTTGTACCGTTGAGTATAGCTTCTATTCTGGTAATCTTATTACCCGCAAGGATTGTCTTTATCGGCATAATAATAGGGATTCCGCCTGCGATTGCGGCTTCGTAGAGAACAACTTTGTTATGCTCTTCCGCAAACGTAAATAATTCTTCCCCGTGTTTTGCAAGTAATTCTTTATTAGCGGTTACGATGTGTTTGCCGTTTTTTATTGCTGTTTTTATCAAATCAAAAGCCGGCTCAATCCCGCCTATGAGTTCAACAACAATCTGAATTTCAGGGTCGTTGACAACTTCGTAAGGGTCTCCAGTAATAATTGATTCGTCTAGATTAGGGATATCCCTTTTCTTGTTCACATTTTTTACTGCAATTCTTGCAACTTCAAGATTTTTGAAAGCACCGAGAGTCTTAAAAACACCTGAACCTACAGTGCCAAGACCGATTAAACCAATTTTAATTTTTCCGTTTTTGTTAATATTCTTATCCATAGATAAATAATAACATAAAAAATAATTTTGTTAACAAAAGTAAAGATTAAAAAAAAAGCCTAAAGTTTAACCTCAACTTGTCCGTAGATAGATATATAAGGGCAGACTGTGCCCGAATTCGGTAAAAGGTAAAATGAGTACACAAGGCGTAGAAAAAAAAATAAGCGTATACATAGAACAGAACCCGCAGCTA
>CALUVE010000026.1 GCA_944324135.1 Candidatus Gastranaerophilales bacterium
CAGTTTATAATATTCAGAGCTACCGAAAACAGTGAAAGAGTACCTTTGACAATTGCAGATGTTGATAAAGAAAAAGGTGAATTAACTCTTGTTTTTATGGCAGTCGGATATTCAACAAAGCAGCTGGCGGCTTTGAATGTCGGGGAGGAAGTTCATGATGTTGTTGGACCTCTCGGACAACCTACTCATATTAAAAAATACGGCACAGTTGTTTGTCTTGCCGGCGGCTACGGGGCAGCACCATGCTATTTGATTGCAAAAGCGTTTAAAGAAGCCGGTAACAAAGTTTATATGATTATGGGGGCGCGCAGCAAGGATTTAATTTTCTGGGCTGATAAAATGAAAGATGCCTGCACCGAATTATTTATCACAACTGATGACGGTTCTATGGGTGAAAAAGGTTTTGTAACACAGGTTCTTGAACGTCTTATGAAGCAGGAAAAAATAGATTATGCAATAGCCGTTGGACCTATGCCTATGATGAGAGCGGTGGCTGATTTAACCCGCGACAAAGGAATTTATACTGAAGCCAGCATGAATCCGATTATGGTCGATGGTACAGGTATGTGCGGAGCTTGCAGGCTCACTGTCGGCGGAGAAGTTAAATTCGCCTGTGTTGACGGACCTGATTTTGATGCTCACAAAATTGATTTTGATGAGGTTATAAACAGAACAAAAATTTATAAAGATCAGGAAAGAAAACGTGACGAAAATTGTAACCTTATGAAACAAGCAGAAGCGTTACAAAAATAGGAGAAAAATTTATGGCAATTCAAAAAGATATTCCATTCTGTCCGCTGATGAGTGTTGCTGCTAATGTAGATATGGTTTGCACTCAAGAAAGATGTGCCTGGTATATTCCGAATGTCAAAAAATGTTCAATGTATCTATTAGGTTATAATGCGCTAATCAATGCAAACTCAAAGCAGGCGTCAGCTAAAAAAGCAGGATAATTATGAAAATAGCAATATGCATCAAACAGGTTCCGGACACAACAGATATAAAGTGGACTGAGCATAATACTATTCAACGCGAGGGTGTTGAAAGTATTCTTAATCCTTATGATGTTTATGCTATAGAGGCAGGATTAAAAATTAAGCAGCAGACTGACGCTGAAATTTCCGTGTTTACGATGGGGCCAAATCAGGCTGAGAGCATTTTGAGAAAAGCCATTTCTGTTGGTGCAGATAATGCTTATCTGATTTCTGACAGAAAATTTGCGGCTGCTGATACCTACGCAACCGGTTCTACCCTTGCGGCTGCAATTAAAACAGTTTTACCTGATTTTGATATCATAATATGCGGACAGTTTGCAATTGACGGTGATACCGCTCAAACCGGGCCAACACTTGCAAACATGCTTGATATCCCGCAGATAACTTATGTAAAAGATATTGAAAGCATTAATGAGGATATACTCACAGTAACACGGGAAGTTGAGGATGGAATAGAAAAACTTACTGCTGAACTGCCGGTCTTGTTATGTGTGTTGAAAAAAGATGAAGACCCGACAAGAGCAAAAATTAACGGCATAATTAATGCAAAAAATGCGGAAATAAAAACACTTACTCTTGATGATATAGGACTTCCTCCGGAGAAAGCAGGCTTAAAAGGCTCTCCTACTTATGTAAGTAAGGCTTTCCGTCCGGTTCAAAAGCATAGAACTATTCCGCCGACTGAGGCATCTCCTGAAAGTCAGGTGCTGTTTTTATATGACAAACTACAAGAATTAGGAGCATTTGACAATGAGTAGAGGTATTCTTTTGTATGCTGAACTTACCAGATATGGTGAAGATGGGCAGTATATTCATCCTGTATTTTTTGAGCTTGCAGCAAAAGCTAACGAATTATCCCAAAAATTGGATAACGCTCCGATTTATGCACTGCTAATCGGTCAAAACGGACTTGTTGAAAACTTCAAAGAGGGATTTATCCGGAATAATATCGGGACTGTTTATGTTGTCGAAGATGACCAATTGAAAGATTATTCAACGGAATACTATTCAAAAATTGCTGTGGATGTTGTAAAAGAACTTGAGCCTGAAATTTTCATAATCGGAGCAACTACTCAAGGCCGTGATTTAGCTCCGAGAATTTCATCAGCGTTAGGTACAGGTCTTACAGCAGACTGTATTGATTTGGATATAAATGACAAAGGACAGCTTGCTGCTACCAGACCGACGTTTGGCGGTCAACTAATGGCAACGATACTTTGCAAAAATTCTCCGCAGATGGCAACTGTCCGTCCTAAAGTTTTCAAACCGATGAAAGAATTTGTAGAAAATGATACAAAATTTGTGAATAAAAAAGCTGATATTGATAATGTTGAGAAAAAAGTTCAACTCATAGACTTTTTGAAAAATCCGGAAAAAGAAGAAAGCTCCTTGGAAGATGCCGAAATAATAGTAGCCGGCGGGCGCGGAATGAAAGACCTTATGGGATTTGAACTCTTGAAAGAATTTGCCTCCCTGTTGAATGCTAAAGTCGGAGCCAGCCGCGTCGCGGTTGAAATGGGACTGGCAAGCCACGAGATGCAAATTGGTCAGACAGGAAAAACAGTTACCCCGAAAATTTATATTGCCTGCGGCATTTCCGGTGCTCTGCAGCACACTGTCGGGATGAGCGGTTCTGATAAAATTATTGCAATAAATACTGACAAAAATGCGCCTATTTTTGATATTGCGGATATTGCAATTGTTGGCGACGTATTTGAAATTCTCCCGGAACTTATTGAGAAGATAAAACAGAATAAAAATTAACACAAAATTTACCACAAAAAATTTCTGTGCTAAAATAAATCAGTAAATAGCAAAAAACAGCGAGGGAAATATGTCAAATACAGTTGTTGTCGGCGCTCAGTGGGGCGATGAGGGAAAAGCAAAAATTACTGATTTACTGGCTAAAGATGCTGATTTAATAATCAGATACCAAGGCGGGTGTAATGCAGGGCATACAGTTGTTGCCGATAATAAAACATATAAATTTCACCTGATTCCGTCAGGGATTTTATACGAGGGAAAAGTTTGCTTTATCGGTGCTGGTACAGTAATTCATCCGGAAACTTTTGAGCGTGAAGTAAATGAATTGATTGAGCAGGGAATTGATGTTAAGAATTTGAAAATTTCTCCTCTCGCATCTATTACAATGCCGTATCATATTGAAGTTGACGGATATTCTGAAGATACAGCAACAAAAGGTAAAATCGGAACAACAAAAAAAGGTATCGGTCCGACTTATACCGATAAAGCTGCACGTATGGGATTAAAAATTGAAGATTTGTATTCTCCGGAAGCTCTCAGTGAAAAACTTGACGTAATTCTTCCTCTGAAAAACAAAATGCTGGAAAAAGTTTACGGATTGCAGCCTTATACCAAGGAATGTATTACAGCTTTGTGCGAAAAATATGCACAAATTTTTAAGCCGTATGTTTGTTTTGACTGGCAGGAACTTTTGCAGAACTCTAAAAAGAACAAAAATATTTTGTTTGAGGGTGCTCAAGGGGTTATGCTTGATGTAGATTACGGGACATACCCGTTTGTTACAAGTTCAAGTCCGATTGGCGGCGGCGCCTGCACTGGCAGCGGTTACGGGCCTACTGTTATTGATGAAGTTATCGGTGTTTCCAAAGCTTATGTAACCCGTGTCGGAGAAGGCCCTTTTGTAACTGAATTAAAAGACGAAATAGGTGATAAAATCAGAAATATCGGGCATGAATTCGGAACTACAACAGGCAGACCACGCAGAACCGGCTGGTTTGACGCTGTAATTGCGAAATACGGTGTGCTTGTCGGCGGTTTAACATCAATGGCGCTTACCAAAATTGATGTATTCGATGGTTTTGATGAAATTAAAGTCTGTGTTGCGTACAAAGATACTAGAGACGGCAAAATCTACAATTCTTATCCGACGAATGTTTATATGCATAAATATCTTGAACCGGTTTATGAAACTCATAAAGGTTGGAAAACAGATATTTCTGGCATAAGAAAATATGAAGATTTACCTGAAAACTGCAAAAAATATCTTGCAAGACTGGAAGAAATTTTTGAAATTCCTATATCAATTGTGAGTGTAGGGCCGGACAGAGAGCAGACTATTTTCAAAAATTAAATAATCTTTACAAAATAACAATTTTTTTAGTACACGGGTTTTAAATAATTATAAGGTAGAAAGGAAAAACTTCGTGCTAAGAATCAATCCGCTTACCCCGAATTTAGAAACATCGCAGGTAAAAAATAATAGTGCAAATGTCCTGTTCAAAGGTGCAGAGCAAGACTTTCAGGATAATAAAGTCCAGCCGCAAATGTCTGTGACACCTGACTACAATGTAAAGAAACCGATGCCGTATCAGCAGCTTGAAGATTTGGATATAGGGCTTGGGAAACTTGCCAAACAGTATAAACTTGCAAACGGGCAGCGCGTAATAATTTTTCCAAAAGAGGGAAAAACAGTTGTAAAAACCTATGTGAATACAGGTTCATTGAACGAACCTGATAACCAGCGCGGTATAAGCCACTTAATAGAGCACAACCTGTTTAACGGTTCTGAGGGGCTTGAGGCTGGAGAACTTTTTAAAACTGTTGACGCGATGGGGTCTGACACAAATGCGTCTACAAGTTTTTCCGTAACAGATTATTATATAGCATCAAACAGTATTAATGACGACAATCTGGAGAAACAGATTAAAATGCAAGCAGCAATGGTGGATTCGCCGCTGTTTATGATAGACAAACTTGAAAAAGAAAAGCAGGTTGTAAATCAAGAGATAAACATGTATATGGGATACGTGGATAATCTTGCGATAAATAATTCTATCAAAAATTTATTCGGGATTAACACGACATCCCCTGATTTGATAGCGGGTACAACCAATAATATCAACAACATAACCCGCGATGATATCGTTAATTATTTCAATAACAACTATTATCCTGCAAACATGGTGACGGTAATAACAGGAGAAGTTAATCCTGACGAGACGATGAAACTTGTCTCCAAATATTTTACATCAACAAGACAGCCGTCACAGGCAAGATTACATGAAAAATTAACACCGATTGATAAACCGGTAAGAGAAGATATTATTTCAGATAAAGCAACAGCAACAGATATGGTAATGGCGTTTCAAGGCCCGCCTAACAATTCTATAGAAGAAGATATCTATCTGAACGCCGCTTCAAGAATTTTAAGCGCAACTGTAAATTCACGTATCAATAAGGCGCTTGAAAAATATAATTCGGAAGCCTATTTCTCACAAGAGCGTCTTGGCACAAAACCCGACTCACCGTCAGTGATTCTTATCACAGCGTCAGGCACAGAAAAGGATTCAGAAAATATTTTAAAGACAATTTACAAAGGGATGCAATCGCTATCAACAAATCCTCCGACGGAAAAAGAAATGACAATCATAAAAAAACAAATGCTTAAAGGTTTTGTTGAACGTTACGAGTATTCTTCCGTAATCAACAATATGATAGGTTCTGTAGTGCTTAACAGCAGTCCGGATTATCTGAAAAACTATGAAAAAATTGTTGAAGAAATGACGCCTCAGGACATTGTTAACGTAGTACAAAAATATTTAAATTTGAATAGAACAGCAATTACCGTAATGCATCCTGCAACAGCGGATAAATCCAGCATTGAAAACAATTATAATAAAGCAGTATCGTTCACGGGTGCTACAACTGCAAAAGAAAATGAAAATATTTTAAACACCAAAAATGTTACGCAATACCAGCTTGACAACAATTATCGTGTTGCCTTGAACAATACTGACGGGCAAAAAGCTGATTTTGAAATCCACCTTATAGTAGAGAATATGTCCCCGCAGAAAGCTGCGACTTTGCACCTGCTGAATAAAATGTTGAAAGAGGGCACAATGCAGCAGGCAAAAGGTGAATTCAAAGAGTATCTCGAACTTACCGGAACAGATATGAATACCTCATCATACTATGACGGCATAATAAGTGACGGCAGCTGTAATTCAGAAGATTTACCGGCAGCGCTGAGCGCATTTTCTGAGGTATTGCTCAATCCTCGATTAACCGAAGAAACATTCAAAAAGGCAAAAGATGAAATACGTGCAAATATTTCTATCAGGGAGAAAAATGCATACGATAAATTAGACAAAGAAATATACAAAAATCTTCCAATGGGGATTACAAGCGATGAAATACTTCAATCGTTAGACAGCGTAACCCTTGACGATGTAAAAAATGTACATAAAGAAATACTGAACAGCGGAATTGGAACAGTTGCGATATCAGCGCCGTTTTCAGAAAATCCGCAGCTAAAAAATGCGGTTTTGGAAAACCTTTCCAAGCTGCCGGAGGTTAAAGAAAACAAAGTTATTTTCAAAGATATCTTTGAACCAATTACAGAAACAAAAGTCTTGACAGAAACTCATAACAAAAATCAGGCAGAGATTATAGAAAGCTTCAAGTTCAAAGTAAATAACAATATGAAAGACAATTTGACCATTGAATTATTGAGCAAGATTTTAGGGGGAGGAACTTCTTCAAGGTTGTTTAACGACCTGCGGGAAGATAAAAAGCTGGCTTACTGGGTAAACAGCAGCTACAGATCCCATGATAACATCGGGACTTTAAATTTAAGTATCGGTACGACAACAGAAGACAAAGAAGCCGGCGTAAACACGTATGAAAATATAGAAAAGTCGATTAACGGTTTTAATGAGCACATCAATAGACTTCTCACAGAAAACGTAACAGAAGAAGAACTCAATTCAGCGAAATTGCAGTTAAAAAATGCAATAGCAGGCTTGAAAGAGGGACAAAAAAACAAAACCGGTATAATAATAAGCGGTATAGAAGATATTTACGGAGTGGACAAAATCAATCAGGAAATAAAAATGATAGATGAGATAACCGTAGAGGACATAAAAAATGCGGCGAACTACATATTCCAAAACAAGCCGACATATTCGTTAATAGCGACGGAGAAAACAATAGAAGCAAACAAAGAGTTCCTAAACGGTCTGTGCGCATAATAATTTACCTTTCGATTTTCCCAATGAAAAAGGTGCACAGGCTAAAAAACTCCGGCAGTTGATACCGCCGGAGTTTTTAACATTTAATTCCTCACCACCCCCAACTAACCTCCCCCGCAAGGGGCGAGGTTAGTTTTTTCTCCCCTCTACCTCGGGAGAGGGGGTGGGGGGTGAGGGTTGAGAACCTCTTACGGGCGGTGTTAAAGCCGGCTTTTTAAAAGACATTAAAAGTTTTTTGAACATCTTCAAAAGGCGGTTTTTCAGTCTGCGGAAATAGTGTTGATGCAAACGTTACGTTTGCCCCTCTACCTCGGGGATGCTAGCTCGAACCGGCGAGGTTACGAGCCGTGTGAGACTGTATGCCGACTCCGTCGGCTGAGGGGGCAGGGGTGAGGGGCTAATTGTCACCCTGAATTTGTTTGACTACTTTTTCCAAAATCTTTAATTTTGTGAAAAATGTCCGGTTTCCCGCAGGGTCTTAGCTTTACGTCATTCTGAGCGCAGCGAAGAATCTACTGGTTTAAATAAATAGGCAGAGGGATGATATTTTGTCACCCTGAACTTGTTTCAGGGTCTTATCGGTGGAAAGATTCCGAAACAAGTTCGGAATGACATTATGTTTATTTAATTGTCACCCTGAATTTATTTCAGGGTCTTAGCTTGTTAAATTCTATGCAAATGTTCTTTGTCATGTTCATTTCTATCATTAGTATTAATGCAAACGTTACGTTTGCCCCCCGCAAGGGGGGAGGAACTAAAAACTCCCCTCTACCTCGGGGAGAGGGGCAGGGGTGAGGGGCTAATTGTCACCCTGAATTTGTTTGACTACTTTTTCCAAAATCTTTGATTTCGTGAAAAATGTCCGGTTTCCCGCAGGGTCTTAGCTTTACGTCATTCTGAGCGCAGCGAAGAATCTACTGGTTTAAATAAATAGGCAGAGGGATGATATTTTGTCACCCTGAACTTGTTTCAGGGTCTTATCGGTGGAAAGATTCCGAAACAAGTTCGGAATGACATTATGTTTATTTAATTGTCACCCTGAATTTATTTCAGGGTCTTAGCTTGTCAAATTCTATGCAAATGTTCTTTGTCATGTTCATTTCTATCATTAGTATTGATGCAAACATAATGTTTGCCCCCCCCCCCCGCCTAACCTCCCCCGCAAGGGGGGGGGAGGAACTAATATTATGTTTCCGCTTTTGTGTATTTACTTTTTTGTTACATTCTTGTCTCTTGTTTTTATTTGATGTATAATTCATCCGTAAACTTGTACTTTTAGTGAAGGAGAGAATTATGACTAAAATGTTCAATTTACCAAAGGCGATGCTCGCTTTGTTCGCTGCATTGGCTCTTGGTATCGCTCCTGCTTGTGCGGGAGAAGCTGATTTGGTGGTTCCGAATATTCTCCAATCTTCCCCTGAAAGTTTTAATCTCCTTATGATTGGGATTATTATTTCAGTTATTGGTGTTATCTTCGGTTTTATCGAATTCTTAAAAATTAAATCACTTCCGGTTCACCACGCTATGGCTGATATCGGTAACACAATTTTCGAAACTTGCAAAACTTACTTGATTCAACAGGGTAAGTTTTTGTTAGTTTTAGAGGTATTAATCGGTCTGTGTATCGCTTTTTACTTCGGTTATTTGCAACATATGGGGTTAACCGGTGTGCTCACTATCCTTGGCTGGTCTGTTATCGGTATCCTCGGTTCTTATGCGGTTGCATGGTTCGGTATCAGAATGAATACCCTTGCTAACTCAAGAACCGCTTTCGCTTCTTTAAAGGGTAATCCTTTAAATATTATGAATATCCCGCTTAAAGCCGGTATGAGTATCGGAGTTCTGCTGGTGTCAGTTGAATTAATCATGATGCTAACTATCCTCTTATTCGTTCCGGGACACCTCGCAGGTGCTTGCTTTATCGGGTTTGCTATCGGTGAATCTCTCGGTGCTTCCGCTCTGCGTGTAGCCGGTGGTATCTTTACTAAAATCGCTGATATCGGTTCTGACTTGATGAAAATTCAATTCGGTATCAAAGAAGACGATCCGCGTAACCCTGGCGTTATCGCTGATTGTACCGGTGACAATGCCGGTGATTCTATCGGGCCTACTGCTGACGGTTTTGAAACCTACGGTGTAACTGGTGTTGCTCTCGTTTCTTTCATTCTCCTCGGTGTGGCTCCTGAACATCAGGTTAAATTGTTAACCTGGATTTTCACTATGAGATTCTTGATGATTGTAACTTCTGTTGTCGCTTATTGGATTAACAATATTGTTGACAGAGTTTACGCTGCTAAGACTCAAAAATTTGACTTTGAACAACCGTTAACTAACCTCGTTTGGTTGACTTCTGTTTTATCTATCGGTATGACTTTCGGCGTAAGCCACTGGTTATTATCCGGTATGGGCGGCAATTTATGGTTGATTCTTTCTTCAATCATCTCTTGCGGTACTTTAGGTGCAGCTTTGATTCCTGAATTTACTAAAATCTTTACTTCACCTAAGGCTAAACATACTGAAGAAGTCGTTACTGCTTCAAAAGAAGGCGGTGCTTCTTTGACTATCCTTTCCGGTATTGTTGCTGGTAATTTCTCAGCTTTCTGGATTGGTATGGTTATCGTATTGTTGATGGCTCTTGCTTATGTCGCAAGTACTCACATCCCTTACGATATTATGATTTATTCTTCAGTATTTGCTTTCGGTCTTGTAGCTTTCGGTTTCCTCGGTATGGGACCTGTTACTATTGCTGTTGACAGCTACGGACCGGTTACTGATAACGCTCAATCAGTTTACGAGTTATCTCTGATTGAAGAAATTCCTAACGTTAAAGAAGAAATTCAAAAAGATTTCGGGTTTGAAGCTAACTTTGACGTTGCGAAAAAATATCTTGAAGAAAACGACGGCGCAGGTAACACTTTCAAAGCTACATCAAAACCGGTTCTTATCGGTACTGCTGTAGTTGGTGCTACTACCATGATTTTCTCATTGATTCTGGTTATCCAGAATACTCTTGGCATCCAGCCTGAAATGATTTTGAACCTGTTGAACCCGTACACTCTGCTCGGTTTGTTGACCGGCGGTGCTGTTATTTACTGGTTCTCCGGTGCTTCTATGCAGGCTGTTACAACAGGTGCTTACAGAGCTACTGAATACATCAAGGATAATATCAAACTCGATGATGCTGCTTCTAAATCAGCTAATATTTCTAATTCAAAAGAAGTTGTTAAAATTTGTACTCAATATGCTCAAAAAGGTATGTTTAACATCTTCATTTCCTTGTTTGCATTCGCTCTGGCATTTGCTTGTCTTTCAGCTCCGCTGCTTCAAAAATGTACTGCAGGTTTAGATAACAGACCTGTTTCATTCTTTGTAAGCTATCTGATTGCTATTGCCGTATTCGGCTTGTTCCAGGCTGTATTTATGGCAAACGCCGGCGGCTGCTGGGATAACGCTAAGAAAATCGTTGAAGTTGATATGCAGGAAAAAGGTACTCCGCTTCACGATGCTACCGTTGTCGGCGATACTGTTGGTGATCCGTTCAAGGATACATCTTCAGTTGCAATGAACCCGATTATCAAATTTACAACATTGTTCGGTTTGCTCGCTATGGAAATTGCTATCAGCGAAGCTTTCAGAAATGTTGCTCCGATTGCAGGATGGATTTTCCTTGTTGTCGGCTTGATTTTCGTCGTTCGTTCATTCTATGCAATGAGAATACCGTCTAAGAAATAGGCTGGTATTTTATATAGAAAATGCAGAGTTTCCGAACTCTGCATTTTTTTTATCTTTAAAGGCATTTCATGTACAATTATTTTGTGTTACAGTAACTATATAGAATTAAAAATAGAGGATAAGACATGTCATTAACAGTATATTTAGGGATAGATGTAGGCTCAGTTACCACAAAGCTGGCGCTGGTAGATGAAAAAGGGAAATATGTAGACAGTTATATGCTGCGTACTGCAGGTAAACCGGTTATGGCTGTGCAAAAAGGTTTACGCGAGCTCTATGCTAAAAAACTTACTGATTACAATGTTATGGGCGTTGGTACAACAGGTTCAGGAAGAAATCTAGCCGGTGCACTTGTCGGTGCTGATATTATTAAAAATGAAATTACAGCCCATGCTGTCGCTGCCAGTATAAATGTTCCGGGCGTGCAAACTATTCTTGAAATCGGTGGTCAGGACAGCAAAATTATTATCCTGAGAGACGGTATCGTTACTGACTTTGCAATGAACACGGTTTGTGCTGCAGGTACGGGAAGTTTTCTTGACCAGCAGGCTAACAGACTGAATGTACCGATTGAACAGTTTGGCGAAACTGCACTTAAGTCTACAAATCCTGCCAGAATTGCCGGCAGATGCGGAGTTTTTGCAGAAAGTGACCTTATTCACAAACAGCAATTAGGGTATCCTGTTGAAGATTTGTTGTATGGACTCTGTCAGGCGCTTGTAAGAAATTATCTGTCTAACCTCGCGCTTGGTAAAGAACTCCTCCCTGTATTTTCTTTCCAGGGCGGTGTCGCTACAAATTCAGGTATGGTAAAAGCTTTTGAAGAAGCTTTGGGACATAAAGTTGTTGTTCCTGAAAACCACCAGACTATGGGGGCTATAGGCGCTGCTTTGATTGCTATGGAAAATCATCAATATACTGAAACTCCGACCAAGTTCAAAGGCTGGGAAGTCGGCGAAATGCACTTCTCCTCAATTACCTGCGAGTGTAACGGATGCTCTAACAACTGTGAAGTTATCACTATTGTTGAGGGCGTTGATGAAGTTCAGCATGTTGAAAAAATTAAGGATATCAAAGGAAATATTATTGCACGCTGGGGCGGAACCTGCGGGCGCTGGGATATTGCCGGATAAACATTCTTATTTCTATTGTCAGGTTTTTATGTAACTCTTTATGTTACAATATTGATATGAATGATTTGAGTGAAAACCTGAACAGTTTAAAAACAAAATACCGTGAAATTTTCAAAAACTCTGCAGAAGAAATCTCCAAGCGGATTGAAGAATTGCGTCCCGCAGGTGTCACAGGTGAATTTCCCTGCGGCAACCGGGATTGGGATGATGCTGTTTTAAAGATGTTTGATGAAGAAATTTCACGTGATATTTATATCAAATGGCAGGAAATCCTTGCGTATCGTAAAATGTTCAGCTGTAATCGCTGTGCAACCTGCTGTAATCTAGCTTGCAGTGAGTTTTCTCCCGAGGTCTTAAAAAAGAAAGCCGAAAACGGTGATAATTTTGCTACACAGTTTTTGAGTGTTTTTGTTCCGTATGAAAGCAAGGAGGAGGCTCGTAAAATTTATCCTGAATATATAAAAATGCTGGAGGATAATAAGGAAGATGAGGTCTATTTTTATCATTGTCCGAAACTTTCCGATTGCAAACTATGTACGGATTATGAAAATCGTCCGCAAATTTGCAGAGATTTTCCGGACAATCCTTTGAGTATTCTTCCTGAATCGTGCGGGTTTTATGAATGGAAAAAAGAGGTTGAGCCGGTCGCACTTTTGTGTCATTCTATGATGGAAATAATTGAATTTTATAAGGAAAAAATATGCACATTTTATCAGGATTAAATCTGGAAGAAATCCAAGCTGTAACTGACGAACTGCACGCTACCCCTTTTCGCGCCCGTCAGGTTCATAACTGGATTTATCATAAATCAGTAAGTTCTATTGATGAGATGACTGACTTGTCTTTAAAATTCCGTGAAGAATTGAAAAAAATTGCAATTGTCAGTGATGTAAAAATTAAAGTCAAGCAGGAAAGTGTTGACGGTACTTTGAAATACTTAATAGAATACCCTGACGGTGAATGTGTAGAAACCGTTTTGATGAGGTTTGATAATCGTGCAAATCTTACTGCCTGTGTTAGTTCTCAGGTTGGATGTGCTGTTAATTGTTCATTTTGTGCGACCGGCAAGCGCGGGTTTATTCGAAATTTGACGTATAAAGAAATAATAGAGCAGGTTTTGACAATTCAGCGCGATACAGGGCTAAAAGTTACAAATGTTGTATTTATGGGACAGGGCGAGCCGCTTTTAAATCTGGATAACGTCATAAAAGCTATGCATATTTTGAATGATAATTTTCAAATCGGTGCTCGCAGAATAACAGTTTCAACAAGCGGGATAGTTCCACAGATTTATAAACTTGCTGATATTGATATGCAGTCAACCCTTGCGATTTCGCTTCACGCGCCAAATCATGAAGTCCGCCGTAAACTTATGCGGATTGAAGATAAATATAATATGTCCGAGCTTAAAAAGGCTCTTAAATCTTATATAGAAAAAACTGGCCGCAGGATAACAGTTGAATATTTGATGATTAAAGATTTGAATGATACTGTTGACTCTGCTAAGGAATTGGCTGTCTACCTAAAAGATTTGAAATGTAACATAAATCTTATCCCTTATAATCCAACGGCTGAAAATGATTATCAGAGACCGTCTAATAATTCTATAATGAAATTTAAATACCTGCTTGAACATTCAGGCAAAAAAGTTACTGTAAGACTTGAGCGGGGTGCAGATATAGATGCTGCCTGCGGACAGTTGAAAGGTAAAGTGTAAAAGGAATTAATTATGAAAGCACTTATACAAAGAGTAAAAAGAGCGTCAGTTACTGTAGAAAATGAATTATATTCTTCTATAGGTAAAGGTTTACTGATATTCCTCGGGGTAGAAAAAGATGATACCTCAGAAAATGCAGCAAAGCTGGCAGAAAAAGTTGCCGGATTACGTATATTTGAAGATGAAAACGAAAAAATGAATCTTTCAGTAAAAGATGTTCAGGGTGAAATTCTTGTTGTATCACAGTTTACTCTTTGCGGTGATTGCAAAAAAGGGACTCGTCCGAGTTTTGATAAAGCTGCACCTCCTGATGCTGCTGTCAAACTTTATGAAGAATATGCAGAAAATATCCGTGCTCTGGGGCTTGTTGTTAAAACCGGCAAATTCCGTGCTATGATGGATGTGGAATTGATTAATGACGGACCTGTCACATTTTGGGTAGAAAAATAATTTGCTGTTTGTGGTATTATTTTCCTGTTGATAACGGAGGGAGTAATGAAAGATATTCAAAAACTTAATGATGACAGAAATGTTGATATCCAGAAAGTCGGGATTAAACATCTTGACCTCCCGCTGATTATTCAGAGAAAAAATAATTCCAATCAGGTTGTCTATGCAAAAGCAAGGGTTAATGTATCTCTCCCGCGCCACTACAAGGGGACTCACATGTCTCGCTTTGTTGAGGTGCTTACTGAATGGAAAAATAAAAATCTTCTCGGGGTTGATATTAAAGGATGTCTTGAAAAAATTATTGAGCGTCTTGATGCAAGAAGCGGAGAATTGCAATTCAAGTTTAAATATTTTATTGATAAAAAGTCTCCGGTTACAGGTAATTCATCCCCGATGAGTTATGAATCTACATTTGAGGGAAAAATTGAAAACGGAGTTTACAGATTTATCCTCGGGGTTCAAGTGCCGGTGACGACGCTGTGTCCGTGTTCAAAAGAAATTTCTGATTACGGCGCCCATAATCAGCGAGCGCTTATAACTGTTAAGGTGTCCTATGATGAGACTGAGCAAATCTGGATTGAAGATTTGATTGAGCTTATTGAAAGCTGTGCGTCAAGTCCGGTTTACCCGCTATTGAAACGTGAGGACGAAAAATTCGTCACAGAAAAAGCCTATGAAAATCCTAAATTTGTTGAAGATGTTCTGAGGGATGTTGTTGTCAAACTCAGAAAACATCCTATTGTCAAATGGTTTGAGGTTGAATGTGAGGCGCTTGAAAGTATCCATAACCATTCAGCATGGGCATACCAGCAAGAGGATAAAACTTCTAAAACGTTTTAGACAGTATAAAATTTATTCCCCAGTTACCGTCATTTTCTTTCGGATTTTGGATGTTATACCGCTGTCCCTCCAGTGAAACAGAGAGCCCGTTTTTGAAGTTCTGTGTTACTCCTAAAAATGCACCAGCACCGGTGTCCCATTTTTTTGTTGTATAATTGTATTTTGCAACTCCGTGCGGATTCAGGTAAACTTTAGTATTTTCTGCAACAGGTACGCTCACGGTGCAGGGTGAATATCTGAATTGTGTTGTTACTGCTCCGTCTCCAAAATTGTTACGTATTCTAAGGTTCTGGCCTATGATACCTTTGTTGTCGTAATTATGCGATGCCTTTAGGTCAATAACCATAGAGCCGCCGCTTTTTGTATCAAGTGCAACCCCGCTGAATATCGCAGCATTAAACTTTTTATCCAGCGCAAATTTGTTTTCAAATCCTATTAATGTTGTGTTTACCCCGTTGTTGTACCAGTAATTACTGCAGGAGGCGTTCAGGCTGTACCCGTCAGACATATTTTTCCCCTATTTTAATATCCTTATATTTATTTAAACGTTTTTTTTCTTTTAAAATTGCTCTCAGTGTCTAATTTTTATAAAATCTTAACTTGAAAATATTTTTTGTATAATGTACTATCAAAAGTGTAATATTTACACTAGTGAATTTTTAAAATATAGGGAATTATACCATGTCTAATAAGAACGAAAATATACGTAATATAGCGATTATAGCTCACGTTGACCACGGTAAAACCACACTTGTGGACTGCCTTTTGAAGCAAGCCGGTGCATTCCGAGCTAATCAGCAGGTTCAAGAACGTGTGCTGGACAGTAATGATTTGGAAAAAGAACGCGGAATTACCATCCTTTCCAAAAATATTTCAATCAATTATAAAGGCTGTAAAATCAATGTTGTTGATACCCCGGGGCACGCTGATTTTGGCGGAGAAGTTGAACGCGTCCTCGGTATGGTGGACGGAGCTTTGTTGATTGTGGATGCTGCTGAAGGTCCGATGCCGCAGACAAGATTTGTATTATCAAAGGCTCTTCAGTTAGGTTTGAGAATTATTGTTGTCATAAATAAAATTGACAAACCTGCTGCTGAACCTCTCAAAGCTTTGGATAAAGTTTTTGACCTGTTCACTGAACTCACTGACAGAGAAGATTTGATTGATTTTCCGTTTATTTTCTCAAGCAGTCTGAACGGGTTTGCAATAAAAGAATTGAACGATGAAAGAGTTGATATGATTCCGCTTTTGGATTGCATTATGGAAAACATTCAACCGCCGTCAGGAGATGCTTCAAAACCTCTTCAATTTCAGGCAACAACTCTTGACTATAACGAATATGTCGGCAGAATTGTTATTGGCAGAATCGCAAACGGCGTAATCCATTCGCAAGAGCAGGTTTGTCTTGTTCACGCTGACGGTTCTCAGGAACGCGGCAAGATTACTAAGCTTTTCGGGTTCAAGGATTTAGGCAGAGTAGAAATTGAAGAAGCTGCTGCAGGTGATATTGTCGGTGTTGCAGGTTTTTCAGATATTCAAATAGGCGAAACAATTTGTGCTCTTAATGAGCCGAATCCGCTCCCTCTGATTCACGTTGATGAGCCGACTTTGCAGATGAATTTTTCAGTAAATGACAGTCCGTTTGCAGGCACAGAGGGCAAATATGTTACCTCAAGACAGCTGAGAAAACGACTCTACAACGAACTTGAAAAGAATGTCAGTCTGCGCGTTGAAGATACGGACAGCACTGATGTATTCAGAGTATCAGGCAGAGGGGAACTTCACCTCGGTATTTTAATAGAGACAATGCGCCGTGAAGGGTATGAATTTCAGGTTTCCAAACCGGAAGTTATTTATAAAGAAATTGACGGGGTAAGATGCGAACCTTATGAAAACCTTATTGTTGATGTACCTGAGGATTATGCAGGCAGCTGTATAGAAAGATTAGCCGGTAGAAAAGCTGAGATGCAGGAAATGAATAATTCAAAAGGCAGAACAACAATGGCTTTCCATATTCCTGCAAGAGGTTTAATCGGCTTCCGCAGTGAGTTTATCAGAATGACACGCGGTGAGGGGATTATGTACCATACATACCTTGAATACAGACCTTACGCCGGTGACATACCGAGACAACGCAACGGCTCAATAATCGCGATTGAGGAGGGCGAAGCTATTCCTTACGCGCTTGCTCAGTTTGAGGACCGGGGGGTATTCTTCGTAACTCCGAAAACAAAAGTTTACCGCGGCATGATTATCGGTGAATGTAACAAGCCTCAGGATATTGTTGTTAATATCTGCAAGACTAAAAAATTAACAAATATGAGAAGTGCGACGGCTGATGTCATGGTGACACTTCAGGCACCTAGGATTCTTGCTCTGGAAGAGTGCCTTGAATATATCGGAGATGATGAACTGGTTGAAATAACACCGGTGAATGTCCGAATAAGAAAAGCCGACCTAAACAGAAAAATCTACAACTAAAAAGTATAAAAAAGGCATCTTATAGATGCCTTTTGAGTTTTTAATTTAAACTCATATAATATTAACATCAATTTTTTCTATATGAATACAAAAATTTTGTCAAATTTTGGAGCATATATAAAAAAATTACGTAAAGAAGCAGGTTTATCTCAAGAAGAATTTGCAGAAAAACTCAATATTCACAGAACCTATGTCAGTTTTATTGAGCGCGGGCAGCGAAATCCAAGTTTATTAATGTTGTTTAAAATCTCAAGAGTATTAAAATTGAAACTCCCCAAAATTTTTGAGTTTGATAAATAGTTTGATATCGCAGGTTGTGCTTACAGCACAACAATTATTTGTTAGCAGAGTTCGTGATAAAGCGCAAGATATTTTTCAGAACTTTTCTTCCACGAAAAATCGGCACTCATTGCAGATTTCCGCATTGCATTCAATACGTATTTATCCCTGTAAACCCATTCTGCGGTCTTTATTGCATCAAGCATGCAGTGACCGTCATATCCCCAGAACTTGAAACCGTTGGAATTATCAAGCGGATAGCCTGTGACGGTATCTTCCAGCCCGCCGGTTGCTCTGACAACTGGCAGTGAACCATATCTCATTGCAATGAGCTGGCTCAAGCCGCAAGGTTCAAATCTTGACGGCATCAGGAAAAAGTCAGAGGCCGCGTAAATTTTGTTCGCTAAATCTCCTCTGTAGCCTATGTATGCACGTACATTTGAAGAATTGTTTGAAAGCCATATCAGTAAGTTTTCATAATCTGCATTTCCGCTTCCTAAAAAGATAAAATCAGCGTCCATTGAACGAATTTCGTTTTCGACCTGTCGGATTAAGTCTATGCCTTTTTGTTCAACCAGTCTTGAAATCATCGCAAACATCGGACGTTCAGGTTTGTATTCAAGTCCGAAAAATTCGCATACAGCCTTTTTGTTTTCTTCTTTATATTGGATAGAATTTATATCATAATTTTTTTCAAGTGTTTTATCTGTTTTGGGGTTGAATACATCGTAGTCAATTCCGTTAAGTATGCCGACTAGTTTATTTTGCGCCCCGCGCAGGGTGTAATCCATTCCCTCTCCGTATTCTCCGGTGAGAATTTCTCTTGCGTAGTTTGGAGAAACCGCAATTACTTTATCTGCGTAGTTGATAGCACCTTTCATCCAGTTAACTCTGCCGTAATGCTCACATCCCCATTCGTTGTAGACAATGTCCTTGCGCATATTTGCAAAGTCCAAGATATCCTCAAACCAAACACCTTGATATGCAAGGTTATGAATTTCAAATACGGATTTTGTTTTAGACCAGAACTCGTCATATTTGTAATTGCTGTGTAAGTATAAAGGCAGCATTGCTGTATGCCAATCATTTGCGTGGATTACGTCAGCGCGGAAATTTAGTGCTTTTGCATATTCCATTACAGCAAGTGAAAATGCAATATATCTTTCGTGTTCATATCTGGTATCAAGCCATTTAGGATAAACTTCTTTAAAACAGGTGTAATACCAGTCATTATGTACAAAAAATACGTTTATATTAGTGCCTGGCAATTTGCACATAAATAATCTGAATTTGTGACCTTGATTTCCGAAAGTGAGCCACATTGCAGAATTTTCAAGCTCTTTAATTCCGTATTTATCAACATCAATACAACCGTGCAGCGGTGTGAAAATGGCAATTTCAGCATCTTTTTCAAGATACTTTGGTAAGCTTCCGATAACATCAGCCAGACCGCCGGCTTTAGAAAAAGGTGCAACTTCTACTGATGCGAATAAAATTTTCATGCGTCTCCTCCTTATGAAGCGTCTTGTTCGTGAGGTACACCGACAGGTCCGACTATTTCGCCCTCATCATCGTCACTGTCGCTGTCAGAATCTCCGAGGTCGCCGACTTCACCGTCTTGCTGTTCGGCATTTTCTTCTATTGGTATGTAATGCGCAGGGTCTGTGTCAAATTCAAAATGTATTCCGTATTTGTTCGTCATATATTGTGCCTGCTGCAGACAAATATCGGCTTTATCGGCTTCACCCTGGAACATGAATACTTTGTACAGCGCATATCTGAATAAGATTGTTAAATATTCGCAGGAATTGTTATTTTTTTCAAGCTGGATAATTGAATTGTTTACAATTCCGTATGCAACATTGTATTTGCCCTGTTTAAGGTTCATTTCGCACATCAAGTACCAGGCAAGATATAACAATGTCATCATACCGTTTATGTTTGCGGTTTTGATAATCTTAAATAATATTGCAGAAGCTTTAACGTAAGATTCAAGTTTCATATAAGTGTATCCGATTAAAGCATCACAGCAGTATTCAACCTGATGAAGTTTTGCAATTTTAGCGAGAACTTTAGCCTGATAAATTTCTTCAGCAAATGCAACGTAATCAAATGAAATGTTTTGGAATGCGTTGATTATGTGGAATATAACGCCTGAAAATTTATCATCATCAGATACAAGTTCTGATTGCGGCTGGACAATTTCTCCTCTGATGAGACTTTCCAGTGATAAGAACAATTCATAAGATTGCGGCAGGTCTGAAAAATTGCTGCGTACTATGTCAAAGAACTGTTTCAAATTGCCCTGCAGCTGTAATATATTGGCTATTGCAACATAACCCACTGAATCAAAAATCATTGATTTAAAGTTTTCAGTACTGATGTGTTCCGGTTTTACAGTATCAATATTATTTTGTGAAACGATACTCAGCACTCTATAGCCAACTTCAATACATTCGTTCATTGCACCGATATTAAACAAAATTTCAATATGGACAATTGACATAAGCAAAAGATATTGGTTAAAGTTCGGAGCAAGAGGATCAATTGACGCTCCCGGAAGAAGCGAAAGTACCTTGTGCATAAGTTCCAGTGCGTGGTTGTAATCGCCAACAGCCATACAACCCGTTATCATCTTGTTGCAGAGTTGGATTATCTGTTCTATGTTCGTTGTTTTTTCTAAATTAGCAAGTGTAACTTCTGCTATCTCTTGAGTTTTTTCAGGAACGTATTCATAGAGGTTGTTTGAAATATTTTCGTAGAGTTCAAGTTTGTAATTTTCAATTTCTTCTTGTTTTTCTTCGTCCTTATTTTTATCAAGAATTTTCAGAATTTCATTTGCGCAATTGAGATAAGAGTTGAAATCTCCAAGAGAAAGGTTTACCTGCATAAGTTTTTGCCATTCAGCAAGTTGAGCCTCAGTATCTCCAAGCAGTCCGTAGAGATAAGATTTTACAGGGCTTGGCATACTGTCATCCAGAACTTTTTCAAACAATTCGTTTGCCATCTGCTGCAAAGTTTCTTTATTCATTGTGCCAAGCAGATTTTCTCTTAGGAGGTTGTAGTTAGGGAAGTACATACAGTTGTTATAGAAGTATAAATATCCCATATGAGCGAGTTTATCTATAATCTCATCCAGATTTTCATATCCGAGGCTATCCAGTGTCGCGCGGTCAATACGTGTACCGAGCAGCAGAACTGTCGCAAGAAATTTCATCATATCAGGTTCATCCTGCATCAGATTTAATCTGCGTTTTAAGAGTTTATTCAGACTGGATGGTATGATGATTGTTTTCGGATTTGAAAGATAAACGGTTGTATCATCTGCAGTATAAACTTCAGATTCAACAAGATATTGCAGTGCAATATCCAAAAACAGTATACTTCCGCAGGAATATTTTGCGATGCGGTGAAAATAAAAATCGTCCAGAATGTTTTTGTAATATTCTTTATTACCCTCTATCATTTTTTCAAACGGGGTCGGTTTCATATAGAGTTCAGAATAATACGGTTTTGAAAGCAAAAAATGTGATTGTCTGTGTAGTGAAAAATCTTTATCGTAGGAGATCAAATAAGAAATCTCCAGCTGATCGAATGCTTCAAAAAGATATTTCATTACATCGTAAGAACTTTCGTCGATTTTATCAAAGTTTTCAATGAAAATAAGAGTATTCGGGATAGCCTTTAAAATAGTGAGGAAAATATCATAATAGGTATATCTTGTATCCTCAGGCATTTCCAGCCCCCTGTCTGTCAGGGTAACAAGGTCTTTTACCAACCCTGTCGGGTCAAGAGAATTAAACATTGAAAAATCATTTTGAGAAAAGAGTTTTTGCGAAACCGTATATTCGAATATGCTTGAGAGCAAATCCCTAAAGAATGAATACGGCGAATATTTCATTTCATCATAGCAGGTAACGCTTATGATATTGTTGTAAAGACCGGTTTGTTCGACTTCTGTGATAACTTTCAGAGAATAAGGAACATACAGAGGGTCTGTTTTAATTGCGGTAATTGATTTAGGATTTTCTTTTAACCTTTCAACAATCTTGTCGAAAACATCTATATTTTGAATACGCTCAAAATAGCAGTTGATTTCGTTGAAGTTAATAGTCTCAATATCATAAATAGCATCCGGATCGTTTGGCGAATCCATCTGGCGCAGAGCCTGTCCGTCAATTTTATCCTGTTCGATAAGCATATTTTGAACAAAGTTTGGAACGACAATTTCTTCTTCCTCTTTAGGAAGAAGTTCTGCGTAGTTAATGTTAATCAGCGGACGAACATCCATTTCGTAGAACATTTCCATTTTGCCGTTAATCATAACGGAATTTAACGGAGTCAGTTTATATTCAGATGAGAGGCAGTCGTTAATCTGGGCATCCGTGATAACCTGAAATGTGTTCAGAGCTTTTTCTTCTTTGCTCGCAGATGTGTTTACCATGCTGATGTTGAAATCAATTTTATGGTCGCTTTGAGCTGTTTTAACATTACGTTTCAGCACCATCATATTACATCTGACCGAAGCATTTTTTAGGTTAGTCAGTTTGTAGTTCAGTTTAGTGATTTCAGTTGCGATTTTGACAACAGATTCCATAGCATTATGCGCTGAACTGCTGAATGTATAGTCCTTGTTGAAACGTATAACGTAACGGTTATCAATAATCTGGCGTCTGAGTCCAAGTTCTTTAACAGCATCAAGGATAATATTATCAAGGTTAACTTTAAATTTATTCAAGAGTTTTGCAGATCCGAGGTGAATTTTCATCTCGTCCATATTTGGAAAGTCAATGGTCAGGCAGGCGTAATCGTCAAGATTTGATTCATTAAGGATTACACTATCCAGCGTACTGAATCCGCACTTGGCGCATTTTTTCCTTTCGGTCGGGTTAACCTTACCGCACTTATGACATTTGGTAATGATTACGTAACCGCATTTTTTACAAGTATTTGATTTATTAACCGTTTTACAAATCGGACAGACAAGTTTCAGAACCTTTTTACAGTTCGGACAAACCATTGCCTTATCATCGACTTCGTAACCGCATTTTGGACATTCCATAATTTCAATATATCACAATATTATAGTTTTATCTACATTGAATGCCTGAATTTTTTACAGGTTATTTGTAAGAAATTCCAGCATCTTTCATTCTTTTAATTGCTTTTTTAATAGTGTCAACATCTTTTGTGAGAGCGACGCGGAAGTAGCCCTCGCCGTATTTGCCGTATCCGTTGCCGGCAGGAACTACAACGTGAGCTTTTTCCAGCATAAGTGTAACAAATTCTTCGCTGGTCATACCTTTAGGCACCGGCAGCCAGAGATAGAAAGTTGCTTTTGACGGTTTGATTTCCCAGCCGAGGTCACGGAATCCCTCTTCTGCTGCATCTCTGCGTTCTTGATACATTTTGTTCAGATTCTCAATGTAGGATTTATCTACATTAAACGCCGCAACAGCTGCGTCCTGTATAGCTTTGAAAGTACCGCTGTCTATGTTGTTTTTGATTGTGCCTAGTGCTTTTACGGCGTCTGCATTGCCGCAGCAGAATCCGACACGCCATCCTGTCATGTTGTAGGATTTTGAATGTGAATAAAATTCCAGAGCAACATCCATTGCTCCCTCAACCTCAAGCACTGACGGTGCTACATATCCGTCATAAGTCATTTCGGAATATGCCATATCAGAGCAAAGCAGAATATCATATTTTTTACAGAAATCTACTGCTTTTTTATAAAATTCTTTTGTGCAGACAGCTCCTGTCGGATTGTTAGGATAGTTCAAAAACATAATTTTTGATTTTTTAGCTATATCTTCAGGAATTGCATCTAAATCCGGCAAAAAGCCGTTTTCTTCCAATAACGGCATTGAATAAGGAGTTCCGCCGGCAAAAATAGTGGCATTTTTGTAAACAGGATATCCGGGGTCAGGTATCAGTGTATAATCGCCTTTGTCTACAAAAGCGAAAAATACGTGTGCAATAGCTTCTTTTGAGCCGATATTTGCAAGCATTTGTGTATCTGGATTAAGTTCCACTCCAAAACGTTTTTTCATCCATTCGCAGGCGGCTTTTCTGAATTTTTCAGTACCGTTGTACGGCGGATAATCGTGGTTTGCAGGATTGTCGATGGCTTTGTGCATTTCTGCAACTATTGGCGGAAGTGTCGGAGTATCAGGATCCCCTATACCAAGGCTTATTATATCAATACCTTTAGCTTTTGCCGCTGCGATTTTTTTATCAATTTCCGCAAACAAATACGGAGGAATTTTTTCCAATCTTTCTGATACTCTCATATCTTCTCCTTCTTAACATTCTTTTCTCTACGTTGACTTCATGATATCATGAAATAAAGAAAAAGGGAATAACATGAGTATCATAGCTGACGATGAAAATTTTATAAAACAGAGCGTAAGGAAAAATCCTGTTATAAAGGCTGAGAGTATTGAATTTGACAAAAATTTCGAAAATTCTATCCGTCCTAAAAGCTTTGATACCTACATAGGTCAGTCAGCACTCAAAGAAACTCTGAAAATTTCAATTGCTGCAGCAAAAAAAAGAGAACTTCCGCTTGACCATTTATTATTTTACGGGCCTCCGGGTTTAGGCAAAACAACTCTGGCAGGAGTTATCGCAGAGCAAATGGGTGTTGAAATAAAAATAACTTCTGCTCCGGCGCTAGAGAGACCTCGTGATATAATAGGGATTTTGATGTCACTTAAAGGCGGGGAGATATTGTTTATTGACGAAATTCACAGACTGAATAAAGTTGCGGAAGAAATTCTCTATCCGGCAATGGAGGATTTTACGCTTGACATGACAACAGGAAAAAGTCAGACTGTCAAAACTATGCGTTTACCGCTTCCAAAATTCACCCTTATAGGAGCAACTACAAAAGCCGGTGAACTTTCCGGCCCTTTGCGCGACAGGTTCGGTATAATCCACAGGTTGGAATTCTATACAGAAGATGAGCTCTCGCAGGTGATTACACGCACCGCAGGTATTTTGAACATAGAAATTGATAAAGAGGGAGCACACGCAATCGCAAGACGTTCAAGGGGGACTCCGCGTATTGCAAACAGACTGGTTAAACGCGTTAGTGATTTTGCGCTTGTGAAGTATGACGGTAAAATTACGCAGGAGGTCGCGAACAGCGCGCTTGATGCTTTAAAAATTGATAATTACGGGCTTGACAGCACTGACAGAAGTCTTTTGAAATTAATTATTGAAAAATATGACGGCGGACCTGTCGGGATTGAAACAATTGCTGCTGCAATAGGAGAGGATGTCAGAACAATTGAAGATGTTTGTGAACCTTTCTTGCTGCAGGCGGGACTTCTCCAGCGGACACCGAGAGGAAGAAAAGTTTCCCCCGAAACTTACCGTCACATGGGCTACAAAGTCCCGCAGACAGCTGAACAGCAAAATTTATTTTAAATCAGGGATGAGATTTTATGAAAAAAATATTTTTAATTATTTTTGCGATATGTATGACATTTTTGCCATCGTTGGCAGAACCTCCTGTTTTGCCGTCTGCCACAGGAGTTATAGAAAGTATTGATTACGTCGATATGGACGGTGAAAGCAACGGACAAACTATGACAAAACAGCTTGCGACAGTTAGAGTTTTGACCGGTGAATTTAAAGGCAGTGAACAAGTTATTGAAAATGTTCTCACTAACAATCCGGCTTACGATATGATGCTTTCTAAAGGAGATAGAGTAATCCTCCACCTTGAGGCTAATGATGAAGTTGTCGGCAGTGAAGATGACGTTGATTTTTTCATTGCCGATTTTAAAAGAGATACTACTTTATATTGGCTCGGTGCGATATTTTTTGCAGGCTTATTGCTTGTCGGCAGACTAAAAGGCTTTTTGAGTTTTATATCTATTGTTGCAACTGCTGCTATGATATTTTTTGTTTTAATGCCGCTGATTTTGTACGGTGTAAACCCGATTGCGGCTGCGACAGGTGTTTCTATTCTAGCTACAATCGTGACTATTTATATAGTTGCAGGTTTTAACAGAAAAAGCACATCTGCAGTAATCGGCTCAGCAGCAAGCCTTATTTTTGCAGGTATAATTTCCGTTATCGCGATAAAATTTGCGCATCTGACCGGTTTTGCCGGTGAAGAAACTATGTTTTTGTATTCAGCAAGACCTGATTTGGATTTTACGGGAATTCTCACGGCTTCAATGATGCTTGCAACACTCGGAGCTGTTATGGATATCGCTGTATCCATCGCCAGCACTATAAATGAGCTTTATCAAACAAACAAAGATTTGTCTAAAAAAGCCCTTTTCAAATCTGGCATGAATGTCGGATGCGACATCATTGGCACTATGGCAAACACCTTAATACTTGTGTATCTCGGGAGCGCGCTGCCGCTGGTACTGCTTGCAAACAATATAGATTTACAAAAGTTCTTTAATCTTAATCAGGTTGCAACTGAAATTGTCTCAGCTTTAATCGGCAGTATAGGTATCTTAGCCTGTGTGCCTCTGACGGCAATCGTGACAGCCGTGTTGATTAAAAAGAAAAGATTTTCCGATAAATAAAGATTTATACTTTCCTTTATTATATAAGTATTACTACACAGAGAAATTGCTAATTTTTTCATGTAAAATAATATTACTTAACAAATAAAGAATAAAAAAAAGAGAACTCTGAATTAGAATTCTCTTTTTTATTTTATTGACTGATAATTATTTAGAGCAAGAACATCCGACTTTTCCGCAGCCACATGAGCAAGCAACCTGTGATTTCAACACATCAGCCTTTTCTGTTCTTTCCCAAGGTACATCAATGTCAGTTCTGCCCATATGACCGTATGCGGCTAACAACTGGTAGAATTTGCCGCCGTTTTTAGCCGGCAATCCGCGCAGGTCAAACTGCTTGATAATAGCTGCCGGTCTGAGGTCAAAGTTTTTAGCGACAAGTGCTGAAATTTCATCGTCTGAGATTTTACCTGTGCCAAATGTATCAACCATGATTGATACCGGTTCTGCAACACCGATTGCGTAAGCAAGTTCAATTTCGCATTTGTCAGCTAACCCGGCTGCAACTATATTTTTAGCAACCCATCTTGCTGCATAAGCTGCAGAACGGTCTACCTTTGTAGGATCTTTTCCAGAGAATGCGCCGCCGCCGTGACGAGAGTAACCGCCGTATGTATCAACGATGATTTTACGTCCTGTTAATCCGGCATCTCCCTGTGGTCCACCTACTACGAAACGTCCTGACGGGTTAACAAGGATTTTTGTATCTGCACTTAATTTTATTGTTTCGTGCGCAAAAACTTCATCTATTACAAATGCTGTAATGTCTTTTCTGATAATTTCCTGAATTTTGGCGTTGTCTGTTTCGCCGTTAATTTCAGGATCGTGTTGTGTTGAGATAAGTACGGTATCAATTCTTGCAGGTTTGCCGTCAACGTATTCAACAGTAACCTGAGATTTGCCGTCCGGTCTGAGGTAAGAGAGGAGTCCCTGTTTTCTTACCTGTGCAAGTCTGTATGATAATTTATGTGCCAAACTGATTGGAAGCGGCATAAGTTCAGGAGTTTCGTTACAAGCAAAGCCGAACATAATTCCCTGATCGCCGGCACCAATATCATCAGTTTCTGATGTTGATGTGTCAGCATTATCATTTCTTGATTCAAGTGCTTTATTTACGCCGCCTGCGATATCTACTGATTGTTCATCAATGCTTGTCAAAACTGCACAGGTTTTGTAATCAAATCCGCCGCCCTCTTTGCCGATATAGCCTATGTTTTTAATAGTGTTTCTAACAACAGACGGAATATCAACGTAGCAATCTGCTGTAATTTCACCGCAAACAAGTGCCATACCTGTTGTGACAGTAGTTTCTGCAGCAACACGTGACTGCGGGTATTTTGTCAAAAATTCATCCAAAATAGCATCAGATATCTGATCGCATACTTTGTCGGGGTGTCCTTCCGTTACTGATTCGGAAGTGAATAAAAAGTTTCTTGGTGTCATTTT
>CALUVE010000027.1 GCA_944324135.1 Candidatus Gastranaerophilales bacterium
TTGGAATTTTTTTGTAATTCCTCGTGTGTAGAAGGTTAGTGTGTAGTAGGTAGTGTAAATAGTAAGTAAGTGTGTGTATAAGTCTCGTGTTTATTTAATCGTTTTATCCAGCTTATCGCTTATATATTAATTAAGTATTTTTCAAATATATAATTGCTATATAAATTAATTTTCTTTACATTTCTTTATAAATAACTAAAAAAGGCAAAAAAAAACTCTTTCTTTTTGAAAGAGCCTTGGAATTTTTTTGTAATTCCTCGTGTGTAGAAGGTTAGTGTGTAGTAGGTAGTGTAAATAGTAAGTAAGTGTGTGTGTATAAGTCTCGTGTTTATTTAATCGTTTTATCAAGCTTATTGCTTACATATTAATTAAGTATTTTTTGAATATATAATTGCTATATAAAACAATTTTCTTAACATTTTGTTACAAAACAGCTAAACGGATTAAAGCGTAAAATCCCAATATAACAACAAAAACACGCAAAACCAAAAGGGCTTTGAAACATATAACGCTTATAGAAACCTAATCAACAATTATTTCTTTTTCGTTTTTATAAGTAACATAACCGGGATTAGATTTTGGCGGTTTTCGCAGATACTTATGTTTTGTATAGATAACACCGACTTTAGAAGATGAAGATGCGCTTGAATATTGTTTTGCAAGCTTACAGCATTTTAATATAACATCATCAGGCGGATTTATACCCCTGAGCAGTACGTGAGAGCCGGCACAATCTTTTGTATGAAACCATAAATCATCATCTTTTCCGAGCTTGGAAACTATGAAATCATTCTGGCGGTTGTTTTTTCCTATGTAAATTTTATATCCGTCAATCTCCATTTCAAGCGGGGAGGCAGGTTTATTTGTACTCTTGTTATTTTGAGATTTTTCTTCAAGTTCCGGCAATATTTCATACAAATCATCAAGCGTTTCGGCTTTTTCCAGAGAATAAAGAATTTGTTCAAAATACTCCGCCTTAAGTTTTAATTCCGCACCCAGTTCATCTAGTTTTAATTTGGAGGTTTTGTTTTTGTTGTACTTTTTATAAAAAATATTTGCGTTTTCTTTAAGTGTCTTTGTCGCATCAAGTTTCAGAGTTATTTCTTTATTGTTTTCATAATCAAAGACCGTTATTTTTGAAGAAAAATCTTTGTTATTATACAAGTTAGCCATAATCAAATCGCCGTAAAGACGAAATTTGTCATAACTTGCGCCGTTTTGAGCCTGCTGCTCCATTTTTGAGAGAGAATTCTGAATTTTTTTTATTTTTTTTCGTGTTTCGGCAATATAATTGCCTTTAAGAGAAGAAAGTTTTTCTTCGCAAATATGGAAAGCATAATAATTATCAATCATATCATTGACAGAATTTTGTTTTACTCCGCCCCTCAAGAGTTCGTAAAATAGTGAATACTCTGAGTAGTCTGCGGATATAACCGGAGATATAGTTTTCAAATTTACAAAATCTTTTAATTTTTCAAGCGGCTGGTTGCGGCATTGCTCTGCGAAAAAATGAGAAAACCAGTAAAAATTTTCACTCAAATTTGAATAATCAACCTCGCCGGAATATGTCAAAATATCTGATTTAAATTGTTTTGGAGGATAAACATAAGGCAGAGTTCCTGCCATTTCTCGCTCTCGGCTTTTTTCAGCACCGACGTTGTGCGCGCAGCCGATAATAATATTGGTATCATAGTTGTAAAGCACAATATTTGAATGCTTACCCATAATTTCTATTGCAAAGCAGAGATAAATTTTTTCTGATAATTCATTGAAAGTTTCAATATAAAACTCTAAAATTCTTTCGTAAGGAGGCTGATTTACACGGCAAATCTTTGCATTTTCGATGTACTTTCTCAACAGCATACAGAACATCGGCGGCTTTTGCGGGATAGTAATATGCCGCTTTGCCTCGTTTTCTTTTGACATAAAACAAACATGAGCTGACTGCGGATTAATGTTTATGTAAAGCTTTTTGGTAAGAGAATTGTTTCGGATTGTTAATATAAGTTCTTTTCTGGAGGGCTGCTGAATTTTCTGAATGCGAGCCTCTTCTAAAAAGGTTCTGTTTTCTTCCGTAAATGCTTTCAATGTCAAACTGTCATAACTTATCATAATTCTATTTTACAATAAACATGCGGTTCTTGACCTGATATATGTAATATGTTAAAATTACCCTGTAATTAATTCAGTGAGGTTATTTATGGAATTGTGGCAAATATTTTCCATTGTCGGTTTCGCATTTTTAATACTTGAGATGCTGACGCCGTCATATTTTTGCTTAAATTTTGGAATTGCCGCGTTCTTCACAGCTGCTGCCGCAGTATTTGTCACTAATTTAACTTATATCATACTGATTTTTGCAGTGTTATCACTGTTATTATTAGTTTTTTTCAGACCTTTTTTGATGAGGAAAAACACCTCGGACGCACCTAATCCGGACAATGCTTACATCGGAAAAATTGCAAAAGCCGTTGAAAATATCGGAGCGGATTCAGGGACTGTTTCAATTTACGATGAAAGATGGAATGCCAGAACAATGAACGGCGAACTCATTGAGGCTGGGGCTGAGGTCAAAATAGTAAAATTAGAAAGTTTAATTATGTACGTAGAAAGGGTATAAATCTATGGGAATGGTGTTGATTGTTTTACTGGCTGCAGTAATTGTATTTGTAGCAAAAGGGGTTATTATAGTGCAACAGGCTGAAGAAGTGGTTGTTGAAAGACTGGGTGAGTACAAAAAGACCCTGCACGCAGGCTTGAATTATATCATTCCGATTATTGAAAACCCGCGCACTATTTACTGGAAAGTTAATCAGAGAGGACTCGATGGCAATGTTTATTCTTATATAAAAGAACGCACTAAAATTGATATGAGAGAATCTGTATATGATTTTCCAAGACAAAATGTAATTACCAAAGATAATGTATCTATAAGCATAAATGCACTTTTATATTTTCAAATTATTGATTCAGTAAGTGCCGTCTACAAAATTCAAAACCTGCCTGATGCTATAGAAAAGCTCACCCAGACTACACTGAGAAACCTTGTCGGGCAGCTTGATTTGGACGAAACTCTTGTTTCGAGAGACAAAATAAATAATGAACTCCGCGCAATACTGGATGATGCGACAAACAAATGGGGGGTAAAAGTTAACCGCGTAGAACTGCAGGACATTATCCCGCCGACAGATATTCAGACTGCAATGGAAAAACAAATGAAAGCAGAACGCGACAGACGTGCTGCAATTCTTGAAGCAGAAGGGCTTAAAAAATCCGCAATCCTTAAAGCTGAAGGACAAAAAGAAGCTGAAATTAACAAAGCTGAAGGTGAAAAACAAGCTGCTATTCTTAGAGCTGAGGGGATAGCGCAAGCCCGTATTGTAGAAGCTGATGCTGAAAAACTTGCAATCCAAAAAATAATTGAAGCTCTTTCCGATAAAGGCAAACCTGACCAATATCTGGTCGCTATGAAATATCTGGAAACAATGCAAGCAATTACCAGCGGTGAAAATAATAAAGTTGTCTATATGCCTTATGAAGCTACCGGAATTCTGAGCTCCGTAGATGGCATAAAAGAAATGTTTAATGGTGTGAAAAAGTAATAATTAAATAAGAATAGAGAGGAAATTCAAATGGAACCGTTACCTAAAATCAGATTATTAATTGCAACAATAGAACAATTCATTGAGGGCGATTTGATTATCCCTGACAATATGAAATTTGACAACAACAATCCTGATAATATTTTGTTCTATATTATCAACAGCGGATTGAACTTTGTTTCACTCAAAGACTGTGAAATCAAAGACAGAAAAAATCTGGCATTCAGACCTGACAAAGCAAGACTTGTCCATGTTAATATGCTGAATATTTCTTCTATCCAAATCGTTGACAACGAAGATTAATTTTATCTCTAGTAAAAAAATAAATAAATAAATGGAGCAAATTTATTTTGGGAACACCTGTCTCACTAACTGGCGTGCTATTGTCCTTGAATAAGCTTGCTCCATTTAGTAATTATATTTTTAGAGGGATATTACTAATTTTATAAAAAAATCTGGTTATTTTTTTATGTTTTTGCTAATATTTTCTTAGAATGTTTTATTTTAAAAGGAAGAAGAAATGATAAAGACTAGATTGAAATCAGAAAATTGCGGAGAGCTTAATCTTAGCAATATTAATCAGGAAGTAAACCTATCCGGTTGGGTTTCAACAGTAAGAGACCTCGGCGGGATTATTTTCGTTGAATTAAGAGACAGAAGCGGATTTTTCCAGCTCGTTGCAGACCCGCAGGTTAACAAAAATATTCACGATGTATTCAGCAAACTGAAAAATGAATATGTCATAAATGTTAAAGGAAAAGTCACCAGACGTCCTGAAGAAACTTATAATGAAAAATATCCTACAGGACAGGTAGAAATGTATCCGGAATATGTTGAAATACTTTCGGAAGCCAAAACATTGCCGTTCGTTCTGGATGACGAAAATGTATCTGAAGATGTCAGACTCAAATACAGATACCTTGATATAAGACGTGAAAAAATGCTTTCAAACCTTGTTTTACGTCACAAAATTGTAACTGCAGCCAGAAATTACATGAATAATCTTGATTTTCTGGAAGTAGAAACACCTATCCTGATTAAAACTACTCCTGAGGGTGCAAGAGACTACCTTGTTCCGTCACGTGTTCAGGAGGGTAAATTCTATGCACTTCCGCAATCACCGCAAATCTTTAAACAGTTGTTGATGGTCGGCGGTATTGAAAGATATTACCAAATCGCAAAATGCTTCCGTGACGAAGATTTGCGTGCTGACAGACAACCTGAATTCACTCAAATTGATATTGAAATGTCATTTGTTGAGCAACAGGATGTAATTAAAGTTGTAGAAGGCTTGATTGTTGACACTTTCAAAGCTGCAGGAGTAGAGGTTAAACCGCCGTTCATACAAATGCCTTGGCAGGAAGCTATGGACAGATACGGTTCTGACAAACCTGATACCCGCTTTGGTCTGGAACTTTTTGATATCGGCGATATCATTATGCAGTCAGAATTCCAAATCGTTAAAAACACTCTGGAAAACGGCGGCATTGTCCGTGGTATAAGAATTCCGGGCGGAGCTAAATATTCAAGAAAAGATATTGACGATATTACAAAACTTGCTGTATCTTTTGGTGCAAAAGCTCTTGCTAATATTATTTACAATGAAGACGGCACTGCTAAATCACCTGTACTCAAATTTGTAACAGAAGAACAGGCAAAACAAATTCAAGAACGCGCCGGTGCACAAACTGGTGATATAATCTTCTTTGTCGCAGACAAACCAAAACTGGTTTACGACATTATGGGCAGACTGAGATTACATTTCGGCAAAACTCTGAACCTGATTGATGAATCAAAACATAATCTGCTCTGGGTTGTAGACTTCCCGATGTTTGAATGGAGTGATGAAGAGGGCAGATTCATGGCAATGCACCACCCGTTCACATCACCTTGCCTTGAAGATTTAGACAAACTCGACAGCGGAGATTTGGGTAACGTTAAATCAATCGCATACGATATTGTTTATAACGGAACAGAACTCGGCGGAGGCTCTGTCAGAATCCACTCTTCTGAAGTTCAAAAGAAAATCTTTAAAGCTCTTGGACTAACAGAAGAAGAAGCTGTTGAAAAATTCGGATTTATGGTGAATGCACTTCAATACGGCACCCCACCTCATGCAGGTCTTGCAATCGGTCTGGATAGACTTGTTGCACTTCTTGCAAGAACAGATTCAATCCGTGACGTAATTGCATTCCCGAAAAATTCAGGTGCAAAAGACCTGATGAGTGATGCTCCTGGCGAAGCTTCTCTCCAACAATTAAGAGAACTCCACCTGAAAAGTACTGCTCACCAGCATAAATAAAAGTAATTTACACAACAAGAAAGGCTCTATCAGATAGAGCCTTTTTTGTTATATAATTTTTTTATGAGAATTCTACACGAATTGACAGAAAAACCGAATTTATCCCTTGCACTGGGCTATTTTGACGGTGTGCACCTCGGGCATCAGGCTGTTATCAAAAGTGCCGTTGATTTTGCTCGACAAAATGGTACCCCCTCTGCAGTCATAACGTTTAAAGATCATCCGTGCTGTTATTTCTGGGGAGTTTGCCCCAAATATATTCTGACACGCGAGTATAGAGAAAAATATATATCAGCGCTAGGGATAGATTATCTGTTTGAACTGGATTTTGAAAAACTGGCAGACCTCACAGCTGATGAATATTTAGAAAAAATTCTCATAAAATATTTCAAACCAAAATCAATTTCTACAGGATTTAACCACAATTTCGGTCATAATAAAACAGGCAATGTCGAATTTTTAAAACATAATGCATCAATTTACGGATATGAATATTTTGCACTTCCGCCTGAAAGATACAACGGGGAAGTAATTAGCAGTACAAAAATCCGCACACTGCTTTCTGATGGAAAAATTGAAACTGCAAACAGTATGCTAGGACGAAATTTCATTATCAAAGGTGAAGTAATAAAAGGACAGCAACTCGGACGAACAATAGGTTTTCGAACGGCAAATCTGCGTTATCCGGCGGAGCTCATTGACATACCGTTTGGCGTCTACTCAGTAAATGTAAACTACAACAATACCAAATTCAGAGGTATCGCCAACTTCGGTGTCCGTCCTACAGTAAACGGAAAAGGTACACTGCTTGAAGTTCACATTCTTGATTTTGACAGAGATATCTATGGCGAAGTTCTTGAAGTTGAATTTATAAAAATGATACGCAGAGAACACAAATTCAACTCGCTTGCCGAACTAAAATTCCAGATTAAATCCGATATCCAAAATATTTAATTTTTTATTTTATAAGCGCCTGAACTTCTTTAAAATGAGGGTGTTTTGCACCTTTAAGCCATTCAAATAAGGCAATCTCAAGGCAGGAAACCTTTACTCCGTTTGCAGCCATAGCCTCTATTCCCTGCTTAAACTCGTATTTTGTACGGCTTGCACAGGCATCTTTTATTACATACACTTCATACCCCTCTTCAACAAGCGCTGAAGCTGTTTGATGAACACAAATATGAGTTTCTATACCGAGGATAACAATTTGTTTTTTGCCGAAACTTTTTATTTTTTCTTTCATACCGTCTTCCAATAAAGCATTAAAGGAGGTCTTTTCAACTATCTCTGTATTTTCAGGAAGAACGGCCTTTAATTGCGGCACAGTGCGCCCAAGACCTTTCGGGTACTGCTCTGTGACAAGAGCAGGTATACCGAGAATTTTGGCAGCCTTTGCAATTTTTACAGCTTTTGAGACTACTATATCTTTATCAAGAGCTGCTACAAGTTTTTCCTGGATGTCAATAATCAACAGCAATGTGTCGTTTTGTAATAGTGTATTCATCATTTCTCCTTACTGCTAAAGTGTGGACTTAAATTCTTTTATAAAAGATTCAACAATACTCACCAGAAGTTTTTGATCAATCTGCTTGAGAGGTAAAGTCATTTCTTGATTTTCCGGAGTATTCAATCCCTCGTGAGTAATCTGGATTAGCACTTTTGCAAATCCCGGATAGATTACTTTCAATGTACTTGTCTGATTTTCATTTTTCAAACGGAAAACACTCTTATTTTCCTCTGTGTACTGTTCTACTTTTGTGTTGAACAGTCTTTCTTCATAAGCTTTCTGGAGTCTGAAAAATACAGGTATAATAACCCGCTCCAGCTTTTTCTGGTAAGTTTGATGGAAAAGTTTAAAGTTCTTATTTGAAGTATTTTCAGGTTCTTCAACAACCCAATCTTCACCGTCAGGCTCTTTATCTTGATAAAAAACGAATTCTTCATTTGTAAGAAGAGCCTCGCCCAGTGCTGACAGTGCATCTCTCTCGACTCTTTCAAAATCTTTATATTTAACATCGCAAATGCCTGCTTTTATTTTATACTCAGAGTCGTATATATCTTTAATCTTATTCAATACAACAGCAGCCCCGTGCAAATCGGTATTCTTTAAATATATATAAAACTTCATACCGTTAGCGTGGATAACAATATCATCGCACCGGACAGAAGATTTTAAGGCTGTTGTCATTTTTAAAAGTGAGAATGTGCTTTTGCCGTTTTCTTCCGGAGACAGTGCAAGGAAGATTCCGTTATTTTTGGTTTTCTCAAGCTCTTCGTTAATAATAAGTTCTGCATATTTGTACTTGTAAAGTCCGGTATCTTCATCAATAAGCCCGACTTTTTCCATAATATTTTTATCACGGTTATAGCAGGACTTTACGATATTATTTTTAATACAATTGAGCAGTCTGAGTAAAACCTCAAAATCAACATCTGATGTATAAAAATGCTCGCACACCCCCTCATCATAAGCGGATAAAATAAAATCTCTATCCTTACTTTCTGCGGCAAGAATCAGACTTCTGTTCTTATCTTTATCCAATTCTTTCAAATCAACAATAAGGTTTAGAGTCTTATTTTTAATTTCATGTTCGTGCAGGATTATAACTTTAGCCTCAATAGTTTTAGCCTGTTTAGAAGCCTCCTCATAAGAGAGAGTATACAAACTGTCTTTTTCACGCAGCAAAACAAGCTTTTCATAAAGTTTAGAGGAAAAGACTTGTTCATCAGTTATTAAAAGTATGTTATTTCTTAAACTCATTTACTTATACTTGAAGATGTTTTTTAATACACAGGAAGCTGCCGCCAGCACCGAACAGTATTCCCATAGCAAACATGGTTATAACAACAATATTCTGCGCAAACAGAGGGGACGGAACCATAAAGAACTGGTGCATATTAAGTAGTCCGCGCTGCACAAAATCCAGAGGTATCAATGCTATTACAGAACCTGAAAATCCGTAAAAAGCACCCTGCATAATAAGCGGGAATCTGATATACCAGTTGCTGACACCCATCAAGCGCATAATTTCGATTTCATCTTTTCTTGACTGGATAACAAGCTGAATTGTGTTGTTAATAATAGTAATGGTCAAAATACCCATAAATATCACGACAAATACCGTAATTGTATTAACAACCTGAGTCAGCATTTCAATTTTTTTAGTCAATTCCTGAGCATAACTGACATCTTCAACAACAGTAAGCTCTTTTACCTTTTTGAATACAGGTTCTATGTTCTCAGGCTTATCAATTTTAACATGCAGGGTATCCGGAAGCGGATTTTCAATATCCGGAAGCTCCATTTCGCGTTTCAAATTAGCCCAGGATGTTTCTTTTGCAACAATCCGGACATTTTCAACATGTTCAAATTCTTTAATTCTCTTTTTGGCAGTATTGGCATTTGCATCAGGTTTAAGATAAACAGAAATTTCCAGAGCATTACCCAATTCATGTGCAAATGCAGCTATAGAAAGCGCTGAACGGAAAAAAGAACCAAATATGGTTAAAATAGCCGCCATAGTTGTAATAATAACAAGATTTACAATGCCTGTTCTTTTAATATCATTCAGTGTTTCGATAGAAATTCTGTATAAAATTCTTAATTCACACAGCCAATCTTTCGGAATATGTTTCTTTACTTTTTTCTTTATCTGTAATTTTTGATTATTCATACGTACCTGCTTGTATATCTCTGACAATTTCGCCTTTATCAAGTGTAATAACTCTTTTTCTAAAATAATCTACCATAGCATTATCGTGAGTAGAAACAATAACGGTAATACCTCTTTGATTAATTTGATCCAGAATTTGCATAATTTCCATAGAGTTTTTAGGATCGAGATTGCCTGTAGGTTCATCTGCAATCAAAAGAGGAGGCCCGTTAACAATCGCCCTTGCAATAGCTACTCTCTGCTGCTCACCGCCTGAAAGTTCAGACGGTTTTTCATACATTTTATGGTAAAGCCCGACAATTTTCAAAGCTCCGGTAACACGTGCATTGATTTCGCGGGAACTTATACCGAGAGTTCTGATTACATAAGATACATTATCAAACACAGTTTGATTTTGTAATAATTTATAATCCTGAAAAACAATCCCCATGCAGCGGCGCAGGTTAGGAATTTTATCATTGGAAAGATTAGCGATATTAATCCCGCCAATAGTAACCGTACCGCTTGTCGGCCGTTCTTCATTGTACAAAAGTTTCATCAAAGTAGACTTGCCTGCACCTGATGCACCTACAATAAAGACAAATTCACCGGATAGAATATCAAGATTAATATTCTTTAAAGCATAGTTATCATTTTTGTACTTTTTTGTAACTGATCTGAATTGTATCATAATGTATTTCCTTTATTATTTATTAATCAGTCTTTGTTTATCAATTTGAGCTTTTATAGTTTCAAACAATCTGGCTGAATTTAGACCGTAAAGCTCAAGCAGCTCTGCTGTAGTACCGCTCTGTCCGAAAGTATCATTAACGCCGACTCGATGGACACGGACAGGATAAGCTTCCGAAAGAACTTCACAAACCGCACTGCCAAGCCCGCCTATAATTGAATGGTTTTCAACAGTAATCACAAAGTTTGTTTTTTTAGCTTCTTCAATAATTGTGTCAGAATCAATAGGTTTTACAACAGGGACATGTAATACCTGAACAGAATAACCTGATTTTTCAAGTTCGTCAGCCGCAATAAGAACTTCTGCGAGAGTTTCACCATTTGTTATAACAGTAGCATCAGTCCCCTGTTTGAGAACAACAGCTTTATTAAAATCAAATTTATAATCAGCACCAAAGATATCACAAACATTAGTTCTGGCAAGTCTAATATACATAGGGCCCGAATGTTTTGCGGCATATTCAATAACCTGAGCGCATTCTGTACAGTCAGCCGGAACAATAACTTGCATATTTGGAATATTACGCATTAGAGCAACATCTTCCAGCGCCTGATGGCTTGCACCGTCCTCTCCGACAGTAATTCCGCCGTGAGTTGCAACAATTTTCACGTTGAATTCAGGGTAGCAAACAGTATTTCGTATCTGATCATAAGTTCTGCCGGTTGCAAACATAGCAAACGTAGATACAAACGGGATTTTACCAACTGCAGCAAGTCCGGCTGCCGTTGCTATCATATCCTGTTCTGCAATACCGGAATCAAAGAATCTCTCCGGAAATTCTTTTGCAAAAAGTCCGGTCTGGGTCGAGCATGCCAAATCAGCATCCATGACAATTATATTTTTATTTTCCATCCCTAACTTTACAAGAGTTTTTCCATAAGCAGAGCGTATAGACTTTTTATCATTTTTATTAATAATCATCTTTCTCTTATCCCGTTTAGTCTGAATTTACAACGTTTTTTAGTCTACAACTTAATTATAGCATAAATAATCTTACATAGAAAATTTAATTGGGAAATTTGTTTATGGTTCTTAACGTAAAAAAAAATCTTGTTTGTGTTAAAATGTAGACTCAGCAAGAATATACAAAATTTCTGTTAAGTTTTATTACAAAATATTCAAAATTTAGCAATTTTTATTATTCAGGGATATTAAAAAAATAGTAGAAGAAAACAAAGTCAAATTATTGTTTATGGAAAGGAAGAAATAATATGATGCAAGTTCCAACTTATCCCAATCCTTACATGGTACAACCGCAGCAGCCAAAATACAATGCTGTAAACATTGACATTCAAAATCCGTCAATCACAACCCCGGGAATGGGACAACCAATGGCACCTCAATTTAGTGCACCAGTAGTTACACAACCGCAGTATGCAACACCGACAATGCCATACTACACATATCCGCAGGCACCTATTTATAACTACCCGCCTGCACAGAGCGCACCGTACTATATGCCGCCGTCACAGCCGCCTGCAATGCCATTACCGGCACCTCAAGCTCCACAGGCAGAAGCTCCTCAAGCACCGGCAGCACAAACTCCTGTACAACAAGCTCCGGCACAACCGGAAGCTCCGGCACCGGCAGTTGCACAACAAAATATAAATGTACCTCAGCCAATGCAGCCTGAAGTTGTAGTTCCTCCTGCACCGGTTGTAACACAACCGGCTCAACCGCAAGCAGCAGAAGCTCCTAAGGCTGAAGCTAAAGCAGAAGCAAAGGCAGAAGCTAAAGCTCCGGCAGCAGCACCAGCAGCAGCTGAACAAAAAGTTGAAGTAGCAGAACCTGCTCCTGTTCAACCGCAGGTTGACTTGAACGCTTTCATCGCTAAATTAACAGACCCTGATTATGAAACTCAAGCTGCAGCTATGGAAGAAATAGCTACTATGGTTAAAGATGAACCGCAAAAAGCTACTGAATTATTAGATGTAAAAGTTGTTGATGCTTTGAACAATATTATTAAAGCAGACTCAAGCAAATTAGCAGGTCCTACACCTGAACAAATTGCAGCACGTCAAAAATTAATGGCAGGTCAGGAACTTTCAGAAGCTGATAAAACACTTGCAACAACAATCACTCCGATGGAACAAGCTGAAAGAAACAAAAGCTACGCAATGTTCACATCATCAATAATGCAAAAACTTTACGGCGATGAAGTAGCTAAATTGACTAACACAACTGTACCTCTTACAGAATTGCCGGGCGCAGTTACAATTGTTGAACAATTAAAAGAAAACCCGAACCCGATGGTTAGAACATCAGCAGTTGAAGCATTAAGCTACATCCAACAGCCGGCTTACAAAAAAGACTTGACAACCTTGTTCTCAATCGCAGCAAAAGACGAAGACAAGAATGTTCAAGACGCAGCTAACGCAGCATTAGATAAACTTAGCAAAATATAATAATTCCTTTCTTTATTAAATAAACAAAGACCCGACTAAAAAGCCGGGTCTTTTATTATTCTTTTTTTATATCAAAACCGATTAAACAACTCTAAACAGGCTGATTTTCATTAATTTTATAACTTTCAGGAAGCGGAGCGCAATTTTCATATCCGGCGAGTTCGGAAATCTGCTTGCACCATTCATAAATTATTACATCTTCCGGCAGCTTGTAAGAAATAGGTTTACCTATATGGAGGTTAACCTTTTGTCTTGTGAAAGGTTTCAATTTAGGATACCCGCTAAAGTCTGCAATTGCGACCGGAACAATGTCTGCTTTTGCGTTTTTTGCAATAACAACAAAACCTTTTTTAATATTTTCCAATTTACCGTAAGGTCTTGTACCCCCCTGAGGGAAAACACCAAGTGACCAGCTGGTTGCCAGAATATCTCTAACGGTTTTAAAAGTTGCAATTTCAGGTTTTGTTCTGTCAACCGCAAAAGCTCCGAGACGTTTAACAAGCCAGCTCAACTTTTCGGAGTCATCAAACAGCTCTTTTTTAGCCATATAAGCAATCGGTCTGTATGTAGCCATTGTAACCATCGGTGGATCAAAAATTGATACGTGGTTTGCTGTATAAATATACTTGCCGCTTTTATGTTTTGTCGGCAGATTTTCTTTACCGGTTATGGTGTAATCATAAAAGATTTTCATAAACGGAATTACAACTACATGCAAAAACGCCATGTAAAAAAGCGTTCTGAATATATTGTATTCATTCGGATATCTTCTGTTGTAATTTCTAGCCTTTTTTGCCATTCTAAACTCCAATTATCACTCTTTAATGTACTTGAATCCTGTAAGTTTTTGAATAGATTCAATCCATTTTTCGACCATTTCTTCAACATTATCGCTGTAAGGAATAACCTCACCGACGTTAACTATAATTTTACCGGTAAACGGCAGTCTTTTAACTTCCTGTGTTCCGAGGATACCAACAGGCAATATACCGCATTTAGTAGAACGAGCGAGGGTAGCAAATCCTTTTGATATACCTTTGATTTCTCCGACTTCGCCGCGGGTACCCTGCGGAAACAGCCCTAAAACCCATTTTGATTCAATAATTGAGCGGGCAGTTTTAATAGTTGAGGGCCCGAGTTTTTCTCTGTTGACAGCAAAGGCGCCGAGCCAGTCAAACCACCAGCGTAAAAAGAAATTATCATACAATTCTTTTTTTGCCATGAAAGATATTCTGTGAGGAAGAACACCGGCAAGCATTGGCGGGTCAAGCGTAGAAAGGTGATTCGGACATACTATGTAATGATTATCTTTCGGAACATTTTCCAAACCGTGAACTTCTATTCTATATACGAGCTTGAGACGTATCATATAAAAGACTTTACACACAAGAATTTGAAAAATTGATCTTGCCAGATTAAATTCTGAAGCGTCTCTTTTTGCGTAATTTTTTTCTTTGTCCCAGAACATTAATTTTCCTCTGTGTAATACTTACTAATACAATTATATATTTAAACATGCAACATTACAAGTTTTTTTATAATATAATAAAAATTAATTAATCTTATTAAGGAGAGTTTTTGATGATTGAATTGAAACAGAGTAAAAATGAATTAGAAAACGAATTATTTAAAAGTGTATACGACAAAACCCCGGAATATATCAAAAATCTTGATTTAATGGATTTTTCCAATCAGGGAGAATTTACATTTACACTAAAAAAAGAACACCTGAAACCTTATGATGAAAAGAAAAATCCTGAAGGCTTGAACCTTGAAGAATGGTTTGCTAACTATGAAAAAGAGGCAAAAGTATCAACTGCCGGAATCAGAGGCCCGCAAAACATCTTATTTCCTCAAGATACAAGATTTCCAATCAATCTTGTAGGAATAGTTCTTGCGACACTGGCAAAAGCTCTTGTAGCCAAGGAAAAATATCCTGATAAAAAGATTGTTAAAATTGCAGGGCGTGAAGTTAGATATAACTCTGATTTATTTCTGGATGCAATTGCAAGAATACAGGCTGCAAACGGGATAAGAACACTTGTACCGGACGGTCGTAAAACAATTCCGATATGGCTTGCATCCTTTTTAGCATTCAAACTTGACTTACTCGGCGGAGAATATATCACCTCAAGCCACGGTATTTCAGTTAAAAACGCAACTAAAGACCTGAATTCGCAAGGCAGCCAGTATTTGCCGGAAGAATCTATGGAATTTGTTAACAAAATCAGGGAAATTTTTGAAGAAACCGAGAAAAAAGGAACTTATAAAATAAAAATTTCCGCAGCAAACAATCCGCTTATTGATGAAAAAGTTATGGCATCCATAGACGACGGAGTTGATTTGTATGTTGAATATTTAAAATCAGGAGTTTCTCAAAAATTCAACCTTGACTTGATAAAATCACTTGAGTCAAGCATCGTCATTGAAAATGTCGGAGGTTCTGCCTACAGGACGCTGAGCCGCGTTTTAAAGAAACTCGGTATTGACGGCAAGTTTGTCTGGTTTAATACAGAAGAAGATGCATTTTTCCACTCAATCGGAAAATATAATCACACACCTAAAGGTGAAAAAGCATTTTATGATTACTCCGTAGATGCAACAGTAGTAGCAAAACGTCCGAATGGAGAAAAGTTTTTCCCTGTTATTGAAACGTTAAAATACAATGAAAAACTAAAAGATTTTCCTCTCGGCACTGTTGTTTTTATCACAGACCCGGACCACGACAGGCTAACCATCACTCAAACAGAAAGCAGCCTGAGAATTCCTAAACTTGAAGAAGCCGGCATTGATTATGTAAGACTTGATGATAAAACAATATTGACTGTATTCACAGCAAATCAGGCGTTTTTAATGATAATGGACTTCTGGGCTAAACAACTAAAAGCACAAAAGCTCTGGGATAAACACCCGAGATTTATCATCAAAACAACAGCTTCTGCTCTTTCCTGGGATGAATGGGCTAAAAATCACGGTGTAAAAGTCGTTAATGTTCCTGTAGGATTTAAAGAAATCGCAAATATAATGAAAAAAGTAGAATTAAAACTCAAAAACAATCCTGACAAGGAAGTTGTTATAGACGATGTATTTGCAAATCCTATAAATCTTGGAGTAAACCCGAGACTACTGTTCGGAGGCGAGGAATCCGGCGGAATGATTATGGGTACGGAAGAATTAATCAAATCCCAAAACGGCAGATGCGCCATTGCAATGAGAGAAAAAAGTGCAACCGAAGCTATAATTGCAGCATCAGCTCTTGTTGCAAAGCTTTATAACAGAAAGCAGCTTTTATCAGAATATCTTGTTGAAATCTTTAATGAAAGCAATATAATCGGCAGATTTGACACACGTGTAGATATCGCTTACTACAACGAATCTGAACCCGATATCAACAAACTAAAAGAAGCAAAAGCCGACGGGGAAAAGAAACGTACTAAAAACGATTTGTTTTACCTTTCTATGGCAATTGCAGTAAAAGAAAACATTATGGATATTGCTGATGTCCGTGAAGTTTTAAACGATTCTTTCAAAAGTTTGATTTTTGACAATCTCAAATCAATAAAATTTGTCGGGGACGGTACATATCTGGAATTTGACGACAAATATATAGAAATCAGACCATCAGGTACTGACGCAAAAACAAAAGCTTACGGCGGCGGACTTGATAAAGGTATTATTGAGATGTATGCAAATGCTCTCGGTAATTACCCGGGAGAAAGAACCGAACTGCATAAAAAATTCATTTCTGAAAAATTCTATGAAGAGTCAAAAGAAAAAGCAATGAAATATTATCTGGATTTTGTAGACAAAGATGCCAACAATGAAAAGTTTGAAATTCCGGAATACAATTTCTAAAACAGACTAAAAGCGGTACTAAGTACCGCTTTTAATTTTTAAATAATAATAAATATTTACGTGGTATAATTCATATATGAAATTAAGAGAAATCTATAAACAAGAGAATTCTCCGGTTATATCGTTTGAATTTTTTCCGCCCAAAGATGATGCCGACGGCAAAAAACAAGCAGCACTACTTACGGAAATAGAAATTCTGAAAAAATACAATCCTGCACTGGTTTCTTTGACACACGGAGCCGGCGGAAGCAGTGCACATAACAGCTCTGCCATAATACAAGAAATCAAAACTAAATATAACGTCAATGTAATGCCTCATTTTACCTGTATCTGCTCCTCAATACAAGATGTTAACGAGCGATTGGAACTATTTAAAAAACTCGAAATTGAAAATATTCTAGCGCTTAGGGGAGATATTCCCCCGGAAATTACAGAATGTTTTCAAGATTTTCGCTATGCAAATGAACTCATCAGTTACATAAAAAATAAATCAGACCTTTCTGTTGCTGTCGCCGGCTACCCTGACGGACATATTGAAAGTCCGGATTTAAAAACTGATATCGAAAATTTGAAAAGAAAAGTTGACGAGGGTGCTGAGGTAATTTATACACAATTATTTTTTGAAAACGAAAAATTCTACAACTTTAAAGAAAGAGTAAGAAAAGCAGGAATAACTATTCCGATTGCAGCAGGGATTATGCCCGTTGTATCGGCGAAACAAACTCAGAAAATCCTGACCGGAATAAAAGTAAAAATTCCAAAGAGCCTACTTGAAAAAACAGAAAAATTTTCTGACAACCCTGAGGATATAAAAAAAGCAGGTATTGAATTTGCAACTGAACAATATAGAGATTTGATAAAACAAAATACTGAGGGTATACACTTTTATACACTGAATAAATCAGATGCAGTATCACAAATTCTGGATAATACTTTATAATAAATTGAGAGGTGATTTATATGGCTAATTTAAACAGATTTATCGAACACACACTATTAAAACAGGATGCAGTTAAAGAGGATTTTATAAAACTATTTGAAGAAGCAAAAGAATATGAATTTCTGGGTGTGTGCATAAACCCTTGCTATGTAAAATTTGCAAAAGATTACCTGAAAGACAGCGGAGTAAAAATTGTAACTGTAGTCGGATTTCCGCTCGGTGCAAATAAAACTGAAGTTAAAGCCTTTGAGGCATCACAGGCAGTTCAGGACGGAGCTGATGAAATTGATATGGTTATAAATGTCACTGAATTAAAAAATAAAAATTTTGATTTTGTACGTAATGACATTAAAAAAGTAAAAGAAGCCTGCAAAGACAAACCTTTAAAAGTAATCCTTGAAACAGATTTGTTGAGTCAAAACGAGATAAAAAAAGCGTGCGAACTCTGCACTGAAGCGAAAGCCGATTTTGTAAAAACCTCAACAGGATTTGTAAAAAACGGCGTCGGCGCAAAGGCAGAAGATGTTGAACTAATGTATAAAACAGTATCCCCGTACGGGCTGAAAGTAAAAGCCTCCGGCGGAGTTCGCAATAGAGCCGATGCAATTAAAATGCTTGAATCAGGAGCTGACCGCATCGGAACCAGCTCCGGCGTAAAAATAGTAACCGAATAACCCTATGTGGTATAATATTTTCAGAAAGGAATTAAAATAAGCTAATGGGTGATGAAGATAAACAGTTTGACGCGACACCGCGCAAACTGGAACAAGCCAGAAAAGAAGGGCAGGTTGTTAAGTCCAAAGACTTCTCAACTGCACTTTCTCTGCTTATTTTATTTTCTGCAATCTTCGGACTTGCTCCGTTCATCTGGGAGCAAATTTCCCAGATATTTGTCCTGTTATATGAACAAATACCTAACCAGCATCTCGACAGTATAGGTTTGACGTACATTTTAACAGTCACAATAAAAACAGCTGTACTGATTATCGGACCGATACTGGCGCTTGCATGGTTTGTGGCGGTAATGGCGGATTTTATACAGGTAGGCCCCCTGGTTGCAACTGCCCCGCTTGTTCCAAAACTGGATAAATTAAACCCGACTAAATATTTCAAAAACATTATGTCCATAAAAACACTATTTGAATTGTTTAAAAACATAATGAAAGTACTAATCTTAGGGATTATAGGATGGAATGTTTATAAAAAGCATATTGAAAGTATCCTTATGCTGGCTGCGATTGATAACAATTTTGCAGTAATGATTGAATTCGGCAAACTTGTAACAGAGTTCGTATTCCAGGCGTGCATAGCGTTTTTAATAATTGCTGCAGCCGATTACGGGGTTACAAAATGGAAATTTCTAAAAGACCAGAAGATGTCTTTCAAAGAAATCAAAGATGAATACAAGAACACAGAAGGCGACCCGAATGTAAAAGCAGCGCTGCGGCAACGCCGTATGCAAATGCTTCAGCAAGGGATGATGGACAGCGTTCCGGATGCAGACTTTGTTGTCACTAACCCGACACACATTGCATGTGCACTTAAATACGAAGCTGAGGAAATGGCATCGCCAATGCTTATTGCAAAAGGGACAGAGCTGATTGCTAAAAAAATCATAGGTATTGCAAAAGAACATAATGTACCGGTTATTGAAAATGCGCCGGTAGCCAGAGCTCTATTTAAAATGGTCGATATCAATCAGCAAATTCCGCCGGAACTATATAAAGCCATAGCAGAAATTTTACTTTTTGTTTACAACTTGAAAAATAAGACTAATCAAGGTAAAATAGTTAGAGAGCCTAGAAACACTAAATAACAAATGATTATGCAGGATAAAAATAAGATAAAAGAATATATTGAAATAGTACAAAAAGTCGCGAAAGTTGAACATCGCCGTATTCCTGCTCATATGGTTGAGTATGAAGAACTACTTTCAATTGGTATTATCGCTGTTCAGGTTATGATAAAAAATAAAACACCTGAACAACTTGAACATTATAATGCTGCATATATTGCAACAGCTGTAAGATGGGCTATTAGAAATGAATTAAGAATAAGATATAAATGGTACTCTTTAAAACACAAAGCAGAAACAGAATATGACGAAGAAGAAGCTGTTGATGGAATGGATATGCAGAAAGCAAAAGTTCGTGAAGCAATTTACGAAACAATCCTTTCAATTGACGGACTTGCGGCAGCCGCAAGCGACAATGATTCTCCGTTTGATTTTGTAAAAGATACGCATGCTCTTCCTGATGAAAATGCTGAAATTAGTGAAATGGGACGTATGATTAGAGAAGCAATATCAAAACTTCCGCCTAAAGAAAGAACCGTCGTTGAATATCGTTTCTACAGAAATATGCAGGTAAAAGATATTGCCAAACAGGTTGGACTTTCATCTTCACGAGTCACAAGAATTGTACAATCCTCCTTGAATAGCGTTCGTGAATACCTGAACGCACATGAGCAGTACGGTTATTAAACTAATTTTTCTTGGTTCATAAATAGACTACGCAGCAGCTTTGGTTTCTGATTCCGGCTGTTTTTCTGCAGTATCGTCAATTACCTCAATTCTGCCGTCGGATTTTACTTCAAGAGGCTGGTTTTCGTGCTTAATGTAATTACCGACTACAACATCTTTATCGTGGTCAAACTTTTTGAGAGCCTTGGCATATCTGTGAGGGAGTCCTAACCCCATTTCTTCGCTGTTAATACAGTAATCATCAGATGCTACGGTGTACATTTTATCAGTACGAGGATTATTTATATCAATAGGGGTTTCTTTGCCTTCTTTGTCAACAAAAGTCATTGATAACAGCTCGCCGGATTTAGTAAACTTATATTTCAAACCGGATACCTGAACAATGCCCGGTCTGTGAGATTTAGAAGCCATAGATGTTTTAATTCTGTTTCTGATTGCATTGACCAATTCAGCTTCTGAAGCCTCAACAACGGCTACCTTATTAGCGAACGGTGAAATTATAGCCAAATCTCTTGTATCAATCCCGCCCTGCTCAAATTGACCGCGGATATTAGCCGAGTTCATAACAGCGATATCAGTTCCGAGTTCTTTTCTGAGGGCATCAACAATCAAGTCACAGTGAGGATTTTCTGAGCCATAGGCGTCTTGAGGATATTTTTCTGCCGATTTAATAACCCCGACACGTTCAGGTTTGCCTAAAATCTTTTCAAATATATCTCTGGCAACAAGGTTTCTGCCATAAGTATCAGTAACCCCGAGGTTATTTTGTGCTTTTGTAATCACACCGTCTTTATTAAATTCAACATTCAAGATACCGAAGTTTTTACCGTCACGGCCTGCTTGAGTAATAATTACAGGTTCACCGGCTTTTGATGTAAAGAGATTTACGTCTTTTTCAATTCCCTCAAGCAGGTTGTGAGTATGAGCACCAAGAATAATATCAACACCGGTAACATTTTTGGCTATTTGAACATCATGCCTGTAACCTGAGTGAGAGAGAACAATAATTTTATTTATACCTTGTTCGCGGAGTTTATCAACTTCTTGCTGCAATTCAGGAAGAACTTTGTCGAAATCTGTCTCAATATTCAACCCGGGAATATGCTCCTGAACTTTAACGTGAGCGGCGAGGTCAGTCGGAACAAGTCCGATAACACCGTATTTGTTTCCGTTAACTTCTTGAATATAAGATTTTTCAATATACTTTCTCAATGGATTGTCAGGTGTCGGATTCAAATTCAAGCCGAGGAGTCTGTAGGTTTTATCTTTTATAATATTAACAAACTCGGGAGTCGGTTCATCGCATTCGTGATTGCCTAACACGTTTGCCATAAAACCGCCGAGATTAAGGAATTTGTTGCCAACCTGCAGGTGTTTTATATCTTCACCCAGCATTATATCGCCGGAGGCAAATTTCATCTTGTCGACATCGGCAGACGGTGTAAAGGTATCAAATTGGTTGACAGCATTCAATAACCTCTCCATTCTTATATTCTGTCCGTGTACATCGTTTATATAAAAAATACTTGCTTTTGTTGTGTCTTTATCAGTCTGCTGCCTATTTGTTTTAAAGTTAGCCCAAACCGGACTTTTGTTTGTTTTATTTTGTACCGGATACTGCGGCATTGAGTTGAAATGGTTATAAATGTTTTGATTGACCGAATTTATCATGAATCTTACCTTCTACCATATTTCATTGTTACTAAAACCTGTGAAAAATTTTTCTTACCATTTTTTGTCGATTTGTTAAGTTATTTTTACAATAAATAAGGCAAGTCCTATGCGGCTTGCCTTTTCATTTCTTTATAGGAATTTAACCCCTCTACCCAATTTTCCACCATATCTATATCATCTCTTAAAACGACCTCCGGAAGTGCGGCATGATGTATTTTAGGTAAGAGGAATTTTTCATTATACTCAATCGGTTTTGAAAGATTGTCATCCGTATCATTACATATAAAGTTTATCGTACCGTCTTTATTCTGTTTTGTACCGATTATAGTAATCTCATGACCGTTGATGATAACATTGTTTGGATCTACCTGAGTATATCCGACTATAACGTTTTCGCCCATATCCAGAGCTTGAAGTATATGCTTTTTCATTGTATTGAAATCAGTTTCATAACCGACGAGGCGGGCGTTTTCATCTACTTTTTGATAAGTTATAGACAGTTTATTTTTGTCTTCAACAACAGACTCTGTGAAAGTTTTTTCAAATTCAATCAGCCCTTTATCATTCTGATTAAATTTACCTGCACGCTTGTCGGAAAGTGAATTGTAAGACTGCTGCGAACCTATCTGCATCAGAGTTGACTGCATCAAAACATCAACAGGAGAACGCTCGAGCGGATCTTTGTGAGTGGTTTGAATTTGTGCTCTCAAAAGTGCATTTTTATCCGGTTTAAATGTCAATTTTGCTTCATTAAAATCATTTGCCACAAACGGAACTTCAAAAGCATTCAACAGCCATACAGCATCAAGTGTGTTATCCGCAAGATTTTTCAGCTTAATAGTTTTGTCTACAGAAACTTTCGGAGATGAAAGCCCCTCTACAAATCTTGTAAATTCTGCAGGCATTTCTTTTGCCATACTGAATTCTATACTTGATGCAACACAAGTACCGGAATGCAGGACATCAATTTCTTGCTCAGCCTGCGCCTGCTTAACAATATTAGTTTCATTGCCGTCACAATAGGCTTTCAGAGCCTGTGCTCGGTATTCAGACGGAATATCACCAAACTGCTGAGTAATTATAAACGGATTTGCAAGAGTGTTAATAGTGTCATTCAAAAGCCCTAAATTACTAAGTCCGCTGGCTCTTTCTGTTGTAGCGATTTTATATAAATTATCTAAAACAGAGGAAGAATCATTGGAATCTGAATTCAGCAATACACCACTTTTGAAGAGCATTTCAAGATTTTTCCTTGAAGTTTTATCTGCCATATTCAAAAGTGTCGTATATTTTTTCTGTTCTTCCTTAGATACGAATTCTGCTCTAAAGTTCGGGGCTGTCGGAATAGTTTTAGGAATACTGTTGTACGCCGTTTTTGACGTAAAACTAACCCCTGAGACAGTATTTCCATGCTTATTTGTGTTAATATCTGAATTCTGCATGCAAACACTTGTGCTATAATTATAATGTTGATAGTTTGAAATTTTCGAATTCACTATTTCCACTCCACTATTATATAAAAAACAACATAAAATAAAAAGTTGCTACATATTTGTTGATAATATTAAAATTGTTACAAAAAAAAATGGATATAATATAATTGAAAAGCTCAAAAATAAAACCGATGACACCGGAACAACTAAAGATATCATTAGACCGGTTAACCAGATTTAAAGACACAGAGACAAAATATTTACGTGTTTTCTACGATATTTTAAGTACATACTTAATCAAGCCAAAATTCAAAAAACGTGAATTAGATGAGCTTTCATACGCAGAATTAAGAGACTACACGCAGGAAGTTATAAACTATTCGCTTGAAAATTTAGGTTACACCATAAAAGATGATTACCGAATCAATCAAAAGCTACTGGAGTATGAAAACAGCATATTCAAATTGGATGAAAATATCCAGACCTTGTTAAAAAACAAAATAAATTACGCAAGCTGGATTGAATTACTAACAGGAGATTTGCCTAAAAATCTAAAATGGCTGAAGAATCTTGCTTCAGACAATGATTCTATCCGACTCAGAGAAGAATATTCACAGCTATTTCCGGTAGAAAAAGTGATAATAACAGAGGGAATAACCGAAGAAATTCTGCTGCCGGTTTTTGCGAAAGTATGCGGATATGATTTTGACAAAAATGGAGTTTACCTCATATCAGCAGGCGGGAAAAATCAGGTAGTAAAACTGTTTTATAAGTTATCTGAAACCCTCAAACTGCCAGTATTCGTGCTATTAGATAAAGATGCAGAGGAAAATTTGAACGAAATCAAGCCCAAACTACGGACTCTGGATAGAATACATTTACTCAGAAGCGGAGAATTTGAAGATTTATTGCCGCACACATTAATACTTAGAACATTAAATGATGATTTAAAAAACTTTTCCCGAATAGAAATTGAATGTCTGAAACAGCCGCTGCCAATGGTTAAAATTCTTGAAGAATTATTTAAAGAAAAGGGTCTGCACGAATTTAAGAAAGCAGAATTTGCAGAACTTGTTGCCAAACAAATCCGCAGCACAGACGATATTTCAGAAGAAATAAAAGACATAATAAACGAGATATCAAATGATTCATCTCACAGTTAAACTCTCGGATTGGTAAATCCGGACTGCATTCTATTAAGTTCCACCCCACTCCGTGGGGGAGGCTAGGTGGGGGGGATGCTACTGTCACCCTGAACTTGTTTCAGGGTCTTAGCCCGTCAAATTCTATGCAATTTTTTTTATTATGTTCATTTCTATATTAGTATTGATGCGAAACATCATGTTTGCATCTTTATTAAAACCAGTAGATTCTTCGCTTCGCTCAGAATGACAGCAATGCAAACATCATGTTTGCCCCCCACCTAACCTCCCCCGCAAGGGGGGAGGAACTAAAAACTCCCCTCTAGCACGGGGAGAGGGGTGTAAATTGTGAAGCTCTTACGGGCTGTGTAAAAGCCGACTCTTGAAAGACTTTTAAAGTTTCTTGAACATCTTCATAAGGCGATATCTCTGTTTGCGAAAATAGTGTTGATGCAAACATCATGTTTGTACCCCTCACCCGAATTTCTAGAACTCGCATCCGCTCGTTAAGAAATTCTCCCTCTCCCGCAAGGGGCGAGGGGTGTATTTTTGTTCCTCCCCACTCCGTGGGGGAGGCTAGGTGGGGGCTTACAACCTTGGTAGAGGGGGTGAATGTTGAGAAGCTCTTACGGGACGTTGTAAAAGCCGCTTCTTAAAAGACTTCTAAAGTTTCTTGAACATCTTCATAAGGCGATATCTCTGTTTGCGAAAATAGTGTTGATGCAAACATCATGTTTGCTATGAGAATGCTTTGAAAGAACGTTCCATGTTCTTGTCTAAGACGCC
>CALUVE010000028.1 GCA_944324135.1 Candidatus Gastranaerophilales bacterium
GTGAGAAGTGTAGGGCATTTTTTAAATTCCTCCCCCCTTGCGGGGGAGGTTAGGTGGGGGGTGCAAACATGATGTTTGCCGTACGTCATCCTGAGCGCAGCGAAGAATCTCCTAGTTTAAATAAAGATGCAAACATTATGTTTGCATCAGTACAAGGAAGTTTCAGAAACGTAGTTTCTGATTACTCGTTTCATTTGGTCGCGTTTTTCTCTTTCTTTGGTTCTGTTTCTTTCTCTTTTACTCGCAATAAAAGAGAAAGAAATGAACATGGTAAAGAACTTTTGTGCAAATTTTAACAAGCTAAGACCCTGAAACAAGTTCAGGGTGACAAAATGTTCACTCCTCTGCCTCTTTATTAAAACCAGGAGATTCTTCGCTGCGCTCAGAATGACGGACTGAAAACGTGATATTTGTCAAAAACCCCTCACCCCCACCCCCTCAGCCGACGGAGTCGGCATACAGTCTCACACGGCTCGTAACCTCGCCGGTTCGAGCTAGCATCCCCGAGGTAGAGGGGCAAACGTTACGTTTGCATCAACACTATTTCCGCAGACTGAAATATCGCCTTATGCAGATATTCAATGAACTTTAAATGTCTTTTAAGAAGCGGCTTTTACACCGCCCGTAAGAGGTTCTCAATATTCATCCATCGCCTAGAGTTTTTAGTTCCTCCCCCCTTGCTGGAGAGGGCATACATTATGTCGCTTGGCTGCCTTAGAGGTATGCCTCCTCTTGCATTTTTATCTCAAATTCCGTGCCTGCCGGAAAATATACCTTGCTCCCCTTGGAAAATATCGCAAATACCGGTGAACCTATCATGTTCACTCCGTAAACTGCGGCGCCCGATACTACCGTTATCGGCGTCAAAATTACCAGTATCCCTAAATCTGACAGTTTATCCGTCCAACGCATCATTGTGTTGAAAAACTTCCGGCCAGGCTTCATTGAACGTACCATCCCGTCAATGTACCCCCGCTCCCCTTTTATGTTATTGATAAATATTTTTTTGTGATTTGCTTTTGTTATTTTCGCCTCTATACCAGTCGTACTCCCGTTATAGGTTATGCTGTCCACCATCATTGCAAGCAGTCCGCCATTGCCTGTAAACTGCGGATTGTGAGAATCTACTATCTCGCCGTGAAATACTGTGCCCGCAGGGATTACATATCCGCTCCGCTTTAGTGGAGTGTCGTATTTTAATGAAAACGATATCCTCGCACCCACTCTCGTTCCTGATGAAACTGCCTGATTCGACCGCACTGTGAATTTTTGCCCGCTCCGTACTTTTATTCCAGTTTTCTTTTTGTATTCTCCTGTCTTTACTGGATATTTCTGAAACCCCGACGATTCTCCCTGGGGCGTTTGTGCGCCTGTTGGCAAAGTCTTTGGCGGTGCCGTGGTTGTTGTCCCTCCGGTTGTGCCGCCCGTATTAGTGCTGTTTACCCTGGGTAATGGCGGCAGCGTCTCGTTCTCCAGCTTGGACGGATTGTAATTCTTCCTTATCTCCTCATCAACAGAAAGGTCAAGTTCAAGCGCCAGTACCGGTGTACTTAACATTATTACAGCAAATATTGTCGATAAAATTTTATTTAAGCAGTTCATTGATAGCTTTAGCCGCTTTTTTGCCGGCTCCCATTGCGTTTATGGCGTTGGATTCTCCGACAGGTGCTACGTCGCCGCCTGCATATATTGTTGGTATAGATGTTTCACGGCTGTCTGCATCAACTGTAATGTATCCGCGTTTGTCGGTTTCTAAATCCAATCCGTCAGCCTCGGCTGAACGCTGTATAATCGGGTTTGGGCCTGTGCCGAGTGCCACGATTACCGTGTCAAGGTCAACAATTTCGGTTTTGCCGGTCGGTACAGGTTTGCGTCTGCCTGAGTCGTCCGGTTCTCCTAACTCCATTACCTCCAGTTCAACGCCTTTTACGTATCCGTTTTCTCCTAAAATTTCTTTCGGAGCGTATAAAAATTTGAATATAACGCCCTCCTCTTTTGCGTGTCGGATTTCTTCCAGTCTCGCCGGTAATTCTTTTTCGGTTCGTCTGTAGATGATGTAAACTTCATCAAATCCGACTCTAACAGCAGTTCTCGCTGCATCCATTGCAACGTTTCCGCCGCCGAATACCGCAACTTTTTTGCCTACCCTGAGCGGGGTCGGGCTGTCTGGCTGTCCTGCGTGCATCAGGTTTACTCTTGTTAAAAATTCGTTTGCAGAAAATACGCCGTTAAGGTTCTCGCCAGGAACGTGTAACATTTTTGGCAAGCCGGCTCCAGAACAGATAAATATTGCATCAAAACCATCATCTTGCAGCTGTTTTAGTGTGATGGATTTACCCACAATAACGTTTGTTTGAAATTCGACTCCCATTGCTTTGAGGTTTTCGATTTCTCTGTCAAGCACGGTTCTTGGAAGTCTGAATGGAGGTATACCGTAGCGCAAAACTCCTCCGAGTTCGTGTAAGGCTTCAAATACTACAACTTCGTGTCCGGCTTTTCTCAAATCGGCTGCCGCTGTGATTCCTGCACAGCCGGAACCTACTACTGCTACTTTTTTGCCGGAAGGTTTTATTTCAGGCATTTCTGCTTTTGTGTTATCGCCTACATATCTTTCCAGTGCTCCTATTGCTACAGGCAGTCCTTTTATTCCTAAAACACAATTCCCCTCGCATTGTCTTTCCTGCGGACATACACGTCCGCAAACAGATGGCAGCATACTCGTTTCGCGGATTATTTCTCCGGCTTTGTCAAGGTCGTTTTCTTTAAGGGCTGATATAAATTGCGGTATCTGAATGTTAACAGGACAGCCCTGTACACATCTCGGATTTTTGCAGTTTAAGCATCGTGAAGCTTCCAGTTTGACCTGTTCTTCTGTTAAATTGCTCTCGACCGGATTGAAATTTGAGCGTCTTTGAATTTTGTCCTGCTCCTGTACGCGTTGTCTTTCTACTACCATTTTTTATATCCCCTATTAAATCTTTTTTTCTATACTTTTACATATACATGTTACTCAAAAAAACTGCTTTGTGCAAGAAAGTTAATAATTAATTGCAAATAAAGCATGCTTGTTTTTAAATTGAATTATGGACATACAGGCAAAGACTCTAAGAGGTTTAGAATTTGACAGAATAAGAGAAAAACTGGCAGGTTTTGCGAAATTCCCGCAAAGCAGGCAGTTGTGTTTGAATGCGCCTGTTTATGACGATTTTGAAGAAATTAAATCGTCCCTCAGATTCACGCGCGAGGCCAAATATATTCTTGATAACGCTTTGGAAATTCCGATTGAATATATTGCTGATATTGAAGAAATACAAAAAAATGTAATCGGTACTTACCTCACGGAGGAAGAACTTGTTGACATTGCTAAAACTCTCCGTTCATCTCGTGTAACCAAGAAATTCCTTGCAGAAAATCTTGATTCCGGGACAAGACTGCACCAAATTTCCAGAGATTTAATCTATGATAAGGTTCTGGAGGATAAAATTTTTTCAACTTTTGATGAAGCTTTAAATATAAAACCGGATGCTACACCTGAGTTGCTCGGACTGTATTCTTCATTGAAAGACACTGAACGTAATTTAAAACAGCGTGTGAGTGAACTGCTGAATTCTCCTGAATTTACAAAGCATCTTCAGGATAGTATTTATACTACACGTGATGACAGAATAGTTTTTCAGGTAATGGCGTCCTCTAAAAGTAAAGTTCCGGGGATTGTGCATGATGTCTCTGCTACCAGCAAAACATTTTTCATTGAACCTGAACAAATTGTACCTTTAAACAATAAAATCAGAGAATTAAAGGCAAAAATTCATTCAGAGTGCGTCAAGATACTCTCCGAGTTGACACGTGAGGTTAAGACAAAGATTGTGGAAATTAAATTGAGTGAAAGTTTACTTGCACAGATTGATTTTCATTTTGCCAAAGCGCGTTATGCCGTGAAGCTCCACGCTGTAGAACCAGAACTCACAGATGACAAGGTTGTTGTTATTGAAAATATGAAACACCCGCTTCTTATCGGTACGGTTGAACACGTTGTCCCTAATAATTTTCAAATAGGCAAGGACTATAAGTCTGTTATTATAACAGGTTCTAATACCGGCGGTAAGACTGTTGCAATAAAAACTATCGGGTTATTTCTTTTAATGACCAGGGCCGGTTTTTATCTGCCTTGTACTGCCGCCAAAATCCACCTGTTCAAAAAGGTTTTTGCTGATATTGGCGATGAGCAGAGTATTTTGCAAAGTTTGTCGACTTTTTCATCTCATATGACTTGTCTTATTGACATTCTGCACAGCAGTGATGATGATACTTTTGTAATTCTTGATGAAATTTGTGCAGGAACTGACCCTCTGGAGGGGGCTGTGCTGGCTGAATGTATTTTAGAAAAATTCTCATCAAAAGGCGTGACTTCAACTATTACTACACACTACGGGGAATTAAAGGCGCTTGAGTACGTTAACCCTTATTTCAAAAACGCTTCTGTTGAGTTTGATACTTCAACCTTGCGGCCTACATATAAGCTCTTGATAGGTATTCCGGGGCTGAGTAATGCTATTTCAATATCTTCAAATCTAGGTCTTGACAGGGATATCGTTGAAAAAGCTAAAAATATTATTGTTTCTCAAAAGGATCCGTCTATTGTTGTTGTCGAAAAACTTCAGGAAACCCAGCAGAAACTCTCTCAAAATCTTGAAGAGGCAGAGCTGCTTAAGGAGGATTCTCTCAATCTGAAAAAAGAATATGAGGACAATCTCTCTGAAATTAAAAAAGATAAAAAGAAAACGATTAAAATTATAAAAGACAAGTTTAACTACGAGTTGCTGGATGCTAAATCAGAAATAAAAAGTATACTGGATGAATTAAGAAAAGAAAAATCCGAAAAAATTGCACGCCGTGCATACGCCAGACTGGCGCAGCTTGAGCAGGGGTACAGAAGTAAAATTGACGAAATTGAAGATAAAGAAAAGTACGAGGCTATTGACTGGACAAATATAAAACCGAATGATACCGTTATGCTCAAAGAATTGCACCAGCCTGTTGTTGTGCTTTCACTCCCGGACAAAAATAATAACGTTCTGGTTCAAATGGGGAATATCAGAACAAAAATGAAAACGGATAAACTTGCACCTTTTGACAATCGTGCGCAAAAAAAGGCAAATCCATATCAGCCGTCCAAGCTGGAAAGTTTTGAACTTAGACGTGTAAATGTTGCTTCAACACTCGACATCCGCGGATTTAGAGTAGAAGATGCTCTTGATAATCTGGAATTTTATCTGGATAAAGCAAGTCTTGCTAATCTGCATGAGGTGCAAATTATCCACGGACATGGCACAGGTGCCCTAAAAAGTGCAGTGAGAGACTATCTCAGTACATCACCTTATGTCGCAAAATTCAGACCCGGCGAAGATGCAGAGGGTGGTGACGGGGTTAGTATTGTTGATTTAAATTAAGTTTCGGCTATAACTTTTAGTATTTTGTATGCAAGCTGCATCTTTTCATCTTGCAGCATATCCAAAAATTCTACGCATTCTTTTCTTAAATCAATAGTGTCTTTGTGGTGTTCAAACATAAGCATTTCATGGTATTCTACATTGAATACTTTTGATAATCTGTATAATAAATCCAGCGATGGCAGAAATTTGCCGGTTTCAATTCTGCTTATGCTTTTTGAATCGACATCAACTTTGCAGGATAGCTCTTCTTGTGTCAATCCGGCTTTTTTTCTTAATTCTCTTATTCTTCTTCCAAATAAATTTTTCAAGTTCAATTTTTTCACTTCCTTAATCTATATATCCTTTTATTTTAATATTTATACAAATTGCTAACAAACTACGTATCATGTGTATAATTGTTTTTTATTCGTAGTAAAATGATACAAAATATGAGAAACATGACTAATTGTATTTATGACGTTTTGATTTTAAAATTTTTAGATTAACTTAAATTTTGAGGAGGGGGAATGTTTTTTGAGTTATTGCTGCCATTTTCTAATATTGTACTTTTTGCATATAAAGACGATATTTTTTACAGAAAGTTCCAATTTTTATCTAAGGAAATAAAATTCAACAGAACTTTTAAAAATTTTGAAGATTTATCAGCGTTTATAAAGCGTTATACTAATAAAAAAGGAGTGAATTTTAATCTGGAATTTCCGCAGACATTAAATGAAAAGTTAATATGGCTTATGCTTAATGATTTACAGGCTGCTAATAATATTATTAAGGATAAGCGAAAGCTTAAAAATTATATTTCTAAAAACATTGGGGAAGAGTATTTTTTGCCTGCGTATAAAGGGGGAGATACTCAGGACTGTTCCGTGAGAAATAAATATTCAAAATTTGTCTCAGAATATTATAATGATTATCTCCCGTATAAATTGCAGGAATATAGTGTCTTGTGTTTTAACGGAACTCCGCAGTACGTTTTTGCTGACAAACTAATTAACGGACAAAATTACCGTGATGTGTATGATTTAAACTGGGAATTACAGAAATTTACCTTTGAGTATAAAATGTCAGGTACGATTACTCCTCCACCCGCTAATATGTACAGAATGCTTGAGTGGTGTAAGAAACTTAGCAAAGGTTTTTATTTCATGGTTATTACGTTGTCAAATATCAATGAAAAGCTTTATATTCGTGATATAAGTATTTCTCCGGAGGAACTTATATCAGTATACACCCCGCTGGCTTATGATTTAAAACTGGGACGATTGCTTTCAATTCCTGCCGGACAAAATAGTGAAGTTAATGAAAAAATTTGCGCATAAATTCTGTTATGTGCTAATATAAGGCAGTAAATAAGGAGAGGTTGTCTTATGGAATTAAAAGAAATAAGAGAAAAATATGAAATTGTTGATTTGTTTTGCAAGCTGGCGGAAATCCCATCCCCATCTTTGCATGAAGAGAAAGTCGCTGAATTTATAAAAGATTATTGCGAATCAAATAATTTGAATTTTCAGCAGGATGCTTACGGCAATGTGATAATAAAGGTTGAACCAACTGATTGTTCAAAATCATACCTGTTATTGTCTGCCCATATGGATGTAATCGGGGATGACTCACCGGTAGAGGTATATTTGGACGGTGATTTGCTCCGTGCAAAAGGAAGAACTCTCGGTGCCGATGATAAGGTCGGAGTTGCGAATGCTCTATATCTCGCAAAAAAAATCTCAGAATCTCCTGAAGAAACTCACGGAGGTCTTGAAATTGTGTTTACCCGTGATGAAGAGTCAGGCATGTCCGGCATTAACAATCTTGATTTTTCAAAAATTAATTCAAAATATGTCCTTGTGCTGGATAGCGACAGCCTCGGGCAGTTGTTGACCTCCGGTGCAAGTTATACTCAGGCACTCATTACTGTAAAATCTGCTAAAGGCGGACATTCAGGAATTGATATAGCTGACACTACAAGAAAAAATGCCGCCAAGCTTATTGCAGAATTGTTAGCGCAGATGCCGCAGGGTGTTTTTTATTCGAAAGATAATCAGGTGGTCACTTCCTGCAATCTCGGCGGAATTAAAGCCGGTGATATCAATGTTACAAATATTATTAACCAGGAAGCCTCTGCAAGCTACTCTATCAGAAGCTCCAGCCGCGAAATGGAAGAGGCATTAAAAAATGTTATGGTTGAATGTGTTAAAAAGTTCAATAAGCATTATGACACTCTTGCTTCTGCAGAAATTGAGTTTGAAGAACATCTCCCGCCTTTTGAGGAGGTTAAAGATGAATACGTACCGATTTTGTTTGAAACAGTTGCTAAAAAACTCGGTATTACTCCTGAAATTTCATCTTTCCACGCCGGTGCAGAAACTCATATTTATGCTAATAATATAAATTCTAAAGGTGAAAAATTTACACCGTATCTTCTGGGACTTGCAAATGTATGCAGTATGCACTCGGCTGACGAAAATGTTGATTACAATAGCATTTTAGAGGGCGCTAAGCTTCTTAAAGCAACATTTGACGTTTATAATTCATAGTTGTATGTTCAATATCTTATATATATTATTCAGGGCTGACTTATGTCAGCCCATTTCTTTTATCATTTTTCTTCCGGTAAGGTGAAACAGTGAATTTATAGTGCTTTTCGCCATAAAACTTGTGTAAGACGCTATTCTGTGATATAATTTTCTTATCGTAAAGGCATTGTCCTTTATGTTGTTGACAAGAAGGAGAAAATCATGGCTACAAAAGAATTTTTTACAAATTCGGAAGAATTGAAAAAGCTTATGTCTGCTGCTCGTGCAACTATTACAGCACCTTTCTTCGGAAATAATGTTGAAGAAGTTAAAACAGTATCAGAAGCTTACAAATTGGCAAAAGCAAGCTCAGGAACAATTGAGTTAACAGGAATGCCTGTTTACAAACCTGAAAAAATCGGTCTGCCTCAAGGCGCTAACCAGTTGTTGTTTAACGATGGTACAGTCGTTGGCCGCTGCGCTGCAGCAAGAAAAATCGTTGGTGAACCTAACTGCGATTTGAAGTATTTGCTTCCTATCATTCGTGAAGCTATATACAACACTCGCGACAAACTTATGTACAAAACTGAAGTTGTTGTCGGTCTCGATAAAGACTTTATGGTTAAAGCTCACCTGATGATTCCTGAAGGTTTTGAAAATATTATGTATTCTTGGATGTTGAACTTCCAATACATCAATGAAGAATACGCTAATATGTATGCAGATTCAAGAGAATTGCCAGACGGAGATATTTTCGTATTCTCTGATCCGGATTGGTCGCACCCTGACTTCCCGTATGGCTTGACATTCTTTGATCCGGAACATAACTGTGCTTGTATCCTCGGTATGAGATACTTCGGCGAACACAAAAAAGGTACTTTGACACTTGCATGGGGCTGCGCAGCTCGTAACGGTTACGCATCTTGCCATGGCGGTATGAAACGTTATAACCTTGACAACGGCAAATCATTCCAGGTTGCCGTATTCGGGCTTTCAGGTTCCGGTAAATCTACAATTACACACGCTAAACACAATAACAAATACAATATCACAGTTCTTCACGATGATGCATTTGTTATTAACATTCACGATAAATACACTATCGCGCTTGAACCGGCTTATTTTGACAAAACAGCAGATTATCCTATCGGATGCGATGATAACAAATACATTTTGACTCAACAAAACGCCGGCGCTATTCAGTTAGCTGACGGTAAAGTTGTTTCAGTTACTGAAGATATCAGAAACGGCAACGGTCGTGCTGTTAAATCAAAATTGTGGTCACCAAACAGAGTAGACAGAATCAATGAACCTATCAACGCAATTTTCTGGTTGATGAAAGACCCGACAATTCCGCCTGTTTTGAAATTGTCAGGAGCTTCTTTGGGTTCTGCTATGGGCGCAACTCTTGCAACAAAACGTACTTCAGCAGAAAGACTTGCTGCTGGTGTTGACCCGAATGCTCTGGTTGTTGAACCTTATGCTAACCCGTTCAGAGTTTATCCGCTCGAAATGGATTACACAAGATTCAAAAAATTAATCGAAGACGGTGTTGATTGCTATATCCTGAACACAGGTGAATTTATGGGCACTAAAGTTCAGCCTAAACACACTCTCGGTATTATCGAATCTATAGTTGAAGGTACTGCTAAGTTCCACAAATGGGAAAACTTCTCAGATATCGAAATTATGGATATTGAAGGATTTGATGCTTCATTCTCTAACAAAGACTATGCGGCTCAGTTCGTAGCTCGTATGAACGACAGAATTAACTTTGTTAAATCAAGAGAAACAGAAAAAGCCGGTATAGACAAATTACCTGCTGACGCTCTCGCTGCTCTTGAATCTGTTGTTAAAGAAGCAACTGCACTTGCAGGTGTGTAAATTCTGATTATAATTAAAAAACGGCTCAAGTCTGTTGGCTTGAGTCGTTTTTTTATACAAATTATTGTATTTATAATCTTGCATTGGATGAAAAAATGGGCTAAAATTAGTTTAGGTGAGTAATATGAAAAAAAGCGAATTGAATTTATCTCTATTAAAGGATAGTTTTTTGACATTAAAAGAGTGCTATTCTGATTTGGTTTCCCAGCAAGACGAAAAATTGAAAGTTTATATAAAAGATTCCTGTGTTAAGCGTTTTGAGTATACTTATGAATCTGCAAGAAAGATTATGAGTCGTTTTCTAAAAAAAGAGTATGACAAAACGGAAAAAGATTTATCTGTGAATAATGTTTTTAGAGAGATGTATAATCTCGGTTATTTGAAGAATTTTGAAAATTGGGTCATGTATAGAGAAAAACGTAATATTATCTCTCATGAGTACAATCTTGAAGAAACTTACGGCATTATTGATATTATTCCTCTATTTATTGAAGATACTGAATTTTTGATAATCCAACTTGAAAATAATTTGGAAGAAGATTAATGATAAAAGGTGTTAGTGAAAAAGAAGAAAAAATTATCAGGGATATTCTGAAAAAGTATCCTTATGATTTTTTCTGCTATGGCTCTCGCGTAAAAGGTGATTATACCGCTGGTTCTGATTTAGATATTCTTATAAAAGGTGATAATAAAATCCCAGTTGCTGTGTTAGAAAAATTATCTATGGATTTTAATGAAAGCCTTATACCGTATGTCGTTAATTTTTCGGATTATAATACGATTTCTCAAGAGTTTTACAAACTGATTGAAAAATCTCTGGTAAAAATTTAAAAGCCGGTCTGAAATTTTCAAACCGGCTTTTATTTATATTTTATTGAATTCTAAAACTATTCAATTTCAATAGCGCCAACTGGGCAAGCATCTGCTGCTTCTTTTACACAATCCATGTTATCAGCAACTGCTGCTTCATTAACTGTAGCTACGTCTTCTACTTTAAATACAGCATCGCAGATTGATTCGCAAGCGCCGCATGCAATGCATCCATCATTTACTTTTACTGTCATTTCATTTCTCCTTATTTTTAAATACGATGTGAAAATTTAATTTCACAATAAAATTATATAACAAACATTTTAAAATATCCAGTCTTTTATGAATTTTGCTATACAATCAAATCCGACAATGGTGCCGAGATTTTTCGGCTCAATACATTTGTGATACATCAAGAGGAATACTTTTTCTCTTGTATGATCAGTACCCGGGACTGTCGGGTCGCAGCCGTGATCTGCCGTTACTATCAGCAAATCTTCTGGAGACATTGATTCTATAATATCCCTTATATATATATCAATTTCTTCTAAAGCTTTGCCGTACCCTTTTGCATCGTTTCTGTGTCCGTATAGCATATCCGTGTCTACAAGATTAGTGAAAATTATACCAAAATCAGCATAAGTTTTGTTGTGCTCATAAGCGATACTGCTTATCGGCAATATACCGCGTACAGCCTGTAAGGTTAATTCTAAACCCTCTTGATTAGTGCCGGTATGGATTGCGTGGGTTATGCCGGATTTTGAAAATATATCTTCTATTTTTCCTATACCGAGGACTATTCCGCCTTTATCTTTGATCTCGTTCAGGAGAGTGTGTTTTGGCTGCATAGAGTAATCGCGTCTGTCTTTAGAAATTCTTGTCGGTTTGCCGTCAATAATTTTATAAGGTCTTGCGATTACACGAGAAACATTGTAGCCGCCATCATCAAGAATTTTGCGCGCTATTTCGCACCATTTGTAGAGTGTTTCCAACGGAATCATATCAGTGTCAAGTGCAATCTGAAATACACTGTCAGCTGAAGTGTAGACAATCGGAAATTTTGTCCTGTGGTGTTCGTCATTTAATTTTTCAATTATGGCAGTACCGCTTGCGGGACAATTAGCAAGCACTCCCCCGCAGCCTGTTTCTTGTATGAATTTTTCAATTAATTCATCAGGAAATCCGTCCGGAAAAGTTGCAAAAGGTTTATCAAGTATTTGCCCCATAATTTCCCAGTGGCCGGTTGTGGTATCTTTTCCTTTTGATTTTTCAATAAGAGTTCCGTATTGCCCTGTAGGATTTGGAACATCTTCAATTCCTTTAAATCGTTGGATTTTACCTAGCCCGAGTTTTGCAAGATTAGGTAAAGTCAATCCGTTGTTATATTCGCAGACATTTCGTAAGGTGTTACATTCCGGAATATCGTTAAATTCTTTGCAATCATCCATTGCGCCTATACCGCAGGAATCAATTACTATTACTATAGCTCTTTTCACTTTTTAACTTCCTTATAAACTACACTGACCAAGTGCATTTTATCACAAAAAAGTTATTGAGCCAAATCCATTACTGCGTATGCGTTGAAATCAACTGAGCCGTATTCAAGGATAACCTGATTTTCATTGAGGGTTTCTAATTTTACAAAATTAACAGTATCATTTCCAAAGTCATCGTTAGTTTCTGTCGCCGGAATTTCGGCAATCAGGTAATGAGCCTGATAAAGTTTAAGAAAAACTTTGTCGTCTTTTTTTATCCCCTGTACCTGATAATGCCCCATTGGCAGCTGAATACTCTCTGTTAACTTTAAAATAACAGGGATGCTCAAGACAGGCAATTCTTCGGGCATTTTGTTCAAAAATTCGGTTTCATTTCCTTGATGGAAACTTTCCCCTTTCATCTTTTTTGTTTTGTGTTTTTTTTCTTCCAGATGTTTTACGGTATCCTCAAATTCTTTATCAGAAACCGGTTTTTGCCCGTATACATTCTGGTCTCCGAAGTAATCCCACATATCACCGTCTGCTGCATTTACACTTCCTGCAGACATTGTTATTAATATTATCAAAGAAAATAAGATTACTTTTTTCATACAATTATCTTAATGCTTTTTGCTAAAAAGTAAACATACATATACTGTAGACAAAATAAAATCGCCACAAGCGAGAACGTGACGATTAAATAAACATAATATACGAGAATATCACACGAGAAATTTACTTTCTAACCTATATAGCAGGATAGAATTTCCTGTCCCAAAGCAGACATCCTGAGTTTTTTCAGTGCTCTGAGTTCAGTTTGTCTTATACATTCTTTTGTAACGCCGTAGATATTGCCGATTTCTTCCAGCGTGTATCTGGTGGAATCCCCCAGCCCGTAGCGCATTTTAACAACTTCCTGTTCTCTTTCTTTGAGTGTTGAAACAACCATTTCAATATCGCTTTTAAGGTTGTCATACTCTGCGGCAGCGGTTACTGAAGCTTTTGTATCCTCAAGAATATCAGCTACATTGAGCTCATCTCCGTTGGCACGTTCAAGACCGCTTTCGATTGAGATAGTTTTTGTGTAAGCTGAAAGGAAACTTTCAATCTTATCAGCAGGTACCTCCATCTTTTTAGCAACATCCGCATTCTTAACCTGACATCCATACTGCTTCTCCATTTCTGATTTTACTTTCGAGAATTTAGAGAGAGTCTCCTGAATGTAAACCGGAATTTTCATACAGTGTGATTGTTCTGAAATTGCCTTGAACATAGACTGTTTAATCCACCAGCCTGCGTATGTTGAAAACTTATAGCCAAGTTTGTAGTTGAATTTGTCTGCTGCAATCATCAACCCTAAATTCCCCTCCTGAATTAAATCAATAAGTGGAAGTGCTGACATATGTATTGCTTTTTTGGAAATTGTGATTACCAGCTTTAAATTTGCCTGAATTAAACGTTTTTTTGCTTCAACATCGCCATCTTTTGCTCGTTTTGCAACTTCTCTTTCTTCTGCCGGTGTGAGTGACGGATAGTTTGCTATCTCTCTTAAGTATGCTGTCAAAACACTGTCATTAGCTTCTGATAGAACATCATACCGTGCCGGATTTGATTTTGATGATACTTTTTTCATTCTAATCGGGGTATTCTTTGCCATAAATCTTAAACTCCTTCTATTTACTTACACTTTTTAGTTTTCCTGTTCGCAGCACAAACAGCGCCGCGTGTCTCTTGTATACCAAAAGACAGCTTTTACCATTTCCAGACTCTCTCATCTAAAAATAGTTTTTGGGGACTTATACAAAACAGATATGTTATATATATAGTATATACTATAATATATACTTTTTCAAGTGTTTTGTAAAGAAATGTAAATATGAATTTTTTTCATATCAGGATAATTTGGTGTATAATCAGGATTATAAGGGGGAAAAGGACATGCTGAAAAATTTAAAGATAAATAAGAAAGTTGTTATTTCTTTATTCTCTGCATTAATTATTTTGTGCGGGCTGGCAGTAACATATTCTTATGCCGGCGGAATTATGGACAAAAAAGAAGTCCCGTCAGATTACAAAATCGGTATTACGTATGATGAGGCAGTAAAGAGTGATCGACCTATGATTGCTCTGTTTTACGTTGACTGGTGCGGGTATTGTATGCGATTTATGCCTAAGTACAAAACTATAGAAAAAATTTACAAAGATAAATATAACATTGTTATGATTAATGCAGAAAATCCGGAAATGAAAAAAGTCGTGGAGGATGCCTCTCTAACAGGTTATCCGACTATGTATATACTTGACCCGAAATATGATAATAAAGTTCATTTAACAAACGCTATATACGGTGACTTGAAAAAATTACGGGTGGAATTCGACAGATACCTGCGTATTAGAGCGTTATTAGATAAAAAAGCTTAATATTTCTTCATATTTCGAGCAAAACTAGCAATTTTTTAGAATGAGATGACTTTATATAAATATAAAGCTCTCTCTTCTTATTTAAACGGATAGGCCTTGAATACCAAGGTCTTTTTTTTTGCCTAAATTTTGCGGCACATATTTGAGGTATGGCTGACATACCTATAAAAATTAACTTTTATATTGTTTATTAAGGTAGTTACAAATTTGATTTTATATGATACTATGCTATAGTGACAGTATAGAAATATAGGGGAATTTTATAATATGAAGAGAGTAAATCTGTTAATTTTGGGTTTGGCAGTTTGTGCAGTCATTAATATCCCGCAAACTATTCAGGCTCAGTCTGCACTAAATCTGGAAAATCCTGTAGCAGCTCAGACCGTAGCTAAAAGTTATACGCAGGCAAATCCGCTTGATATGGTTGCATCACCTAACAGATATTTGAATAAATATGTTAAAATCAGAGCGAAATTTGATAAATTTTCTACATTAGGTTTGGATTATGAGCCGGCAATGCGCAGTTCAGAAGATTATATCTCATTCCTGATTCAGCGTTCAGACTCTCCGTCTCATAATATTCCGCTATCAGAGATGAAAATTTTTATGAAACGCACAGAAGCTGAAAAACACATTGAACTTGATTCAGGTGATGAAATTGAATTTTGCGGCAAAGTTTTCTCTACCGCTCTTGGTGATGTGTGGATGGATGTTGACAAATTTACTGTTCTTACAGTCAAAGCACCTAAAGAAAAAGCTGACAAGACAGACAGTTCTGCTAAATAATTATAATTTTTTTAATTGGAGTTGAAGAGTTATGGATAATAATAATGTTGTTGACAACACGCAAAAAGTTAAAAAAGAAGTCTTTTTAACTGTTCACGGGCACTTTTACCAGCCGCCGCGCGAAAATCCATGGCTTGAAGCGATTGAGCTGCAGGACAGTGCACAGCCTTTCCACGACTGGAATGAACGTATTACTAAAGAATGCTATAATCCAAACTCCGTATCAAAAATAGTTGACAGCAGAAACCGTATTCTTGATATGGTAAACAATTATGAATATATGAGTTTCAATTTCGGACCTACGCTGCTTTCGTGGATGGAGATTTATGCTCCGCTTGCTTATGAAAGAATCATTAAAGCTGATATAGAAAGTGTTGAGGCTCATAACGGACACGGTAACGCTATTGCTCAGGTTTATAACCATATGATAATGCCTCTTGCAAACGAAAATGATAAGCAAACTCAGGTTAAATGGGGAATAAGAGATTTTGAATACAGATTCGGCCGTAAACCGGAGGGAATATGGCTTGCTGAAACTGCTGTTGATGATGCAACTCTTCGTGTGCTTGTTGAAAACGGTATTAAATTTACAATACTTTCACCGTATCAGGCTGCAAAAATCCGCAAAAAAGGCGACAAAAATTGGGGCGACGTCAGCTGGGGTAATATTGACCCTGCCCGTTCTTACAGATATTATATCAAATCTGCACCCGGTAAATATATTGATTTGTTCTTTTATGACGGCGCTATATCAAAGTCTGTTGCTTTTGATGAGTTGTTGAAAGACGGAAATAGGTTTGCAAAACGCTTAAAAGAGGGTGTTTCTGAATTGAGGGATTATCCTCAGCTTGTAAATATAGCAACAGACGGAGAAAGTTACGGGCACCATACAAAGTTTGGCGATATGGCACTTGCTTATGTTTTGAAAGTCAAGGCAAAGGATGAAGGGTTTATCATCACGAATTATGGTGAATATCTTGAAAAATATGCAAGTGACTATGAAGTAGATATAAAAGAACCGTCAAGCTGGAGCTGTTTCCACGGGGTAGGCAGATGGAAAGAGGATTGCGGCTGTTCTACAGGCGGGCATCCGGGGTGGAATCAAAAATGGAGAAAACCGCTCAGAGATGCTATGGATTACCTGAGAGATGAGTTAATTAAACTTTATGAAACAAAAGGTGCTGATTATTTTGTTTGTGACCCTTGGGAAGTTCGTAACAATTACATCAATGTAATTCTTGATCGTGGAGAAATGAATATCAGAAGATTTCAGGAAAAATACTTCAAGCCTGAATTGAATGACGCAAAGCGTGTCAGGGCAATGGAACTTTTAGAGATGCAGCGTCAGGCAATGCTTATGTATACGAGCTGCGGCTGGTTCTTTGCCGAAATATCAGGGCTTGAACCTGTTCAGATTATGAAGTACGCTGCGCGTGCAATGCAGCTCGCGGCACACTTTACAACAGAAAACTATGAGGCTAAATATCTTGAGATACTCTCCGATGCCAAGAGTAATTTAACAGAGCACGGAACTGGTAAAGACATCTATGAAAAATTTGTCAAGCCGTCTGTTGTTACAACAAAGCAGATAGCAAGCCTCTGGGCATTGTCATCACTTTATCAGGATTTTGAAGATGAAGAGGATGTTTATTGCTATACAATTTCGAAAAAAGCATATAAAAAAGTTCAAAAAGGCAAAACCACTCTGGTTGTCGGCAATATCGAAATAACCTCCAGAATTACGCTCCAGCGGTCTGATATTATTTTTGCACTGATGCAATATTCAAATGGTGATTTCCACTGTGCTATCAAGGAATTTTCTGACGATGCAGATTTTAATAAAATTCGTGTTGATTTAATCAAGACATTTATGTTATCTCCGATTACGGAGGTTATACGTTCACTGGATGAATATTTTGGCAAAGAATACTTTACGCTCAAAGATATATTTATTGAAGAGCGCCGTAAAATTCTGCAAATTCTTATCAAAGATCAGCTTGCCAAGTTTGCACAAACTTATCAGGAAATGTATGATGAGGGCAAAGGCTCAATCTATCATATGCAAAACCTCGGGCTTACTATTCCTGATGAATTCAAGTTGTCTGCGGGTTATGCTTTGAGTCATAAATTCAATGATTTGATTGTTCATTCAGGCGGATTTGTTGATTCTAATATTATGCAGCAGGCTGTCGATATAAATTTTGAGGCTAAGAGAATGGATGTTAAGCTGGATAAAAAGTTGTCTAATGCCGTGTTCAGCAAAAAAATTATCCAGAACCTCAACAGACTCGTGCACAGTTTTGAAATTCAGCAGGCAGAAGTGTTATTGGATTTATTTGAAGATGTTGAAAAACTTGAATTAGAAGTTGATATTTCAGAATCACAGAATATTTATTTCACAAAAGTTTATCAAAAAATAGGTGATATCCTTGCTGCATCTTCTTCCAGAAAGTCAGACAAAAAGCTGGTAGAAATGCTTCTTGATATTGGTACAAAACTGAATATCAACACGGAGTTTTACCGGAATAAACTTGTGGCAGTGTAGAAATATTTTTATTTCTGCCTGTTTACCAGTTTTCAGAGCCGTATTTTTTGTACATTTCTATTGTACGGTTTAATTTGTGTTCAACAGCGCATATCTTATCCAGCGTGTCAGGATTTGTTACTTTTCGTTTTAACACTTCCATTTCTAAAAGCTCTTCTTTTGCTTTACGAACACGCTCTTTATCCTCTTCTCGTTTCATAAATAACCAGCCCTCAAATCCGCATCCGGGCGGTACTATTGCCCAGGGGGTTGATGGACAGTGCCGGCATAGTGCCGGTCTTTTTTCATATATACTGCATTTGTTATCGTCCTGTAAACACCGGCATGTGTAAAATGTTATTTTGCTTTCGTCATAGTTGCTGTCAGATTTTAACTGTTCAATGATGTTATCTACTGTGCCGCTGTCAGCTTTTCTCGCCTCATCTATTGATTCAAACGGCACAAATAGTTCAAGAAATTCACATGCGCCTTTGTCACCTTGCTTTTGTAATTCAAGGAGTTTTTCGTACGGATGCTTTGTTGTAACGACTCTGCAGCATTTGCCGCACATGTGGCACAGCTCCTGCGGACGTTTGTTTAAATAATTTTCTTCGTAGCTGCTCATAGTTTTATTATATAATTTTACCTGTTTTTTTTAAAGTCTTATTAATATTTCTTAAAATTTCAAGAAATTAGGCAATAATTTTGAAGTTCTGTACTTTAATATAATGTGTAGGTAATAAGGTATTATTGTATGCAAAATTACGTAGTTCAGCCGCAGCCGATTCAGGTTCCTAATTATTCAGGGGTTAATATTCAAATATTTAACCCGACAGTTGGTGCGCCGGGATGTGGTGCGCCTGTTTACAACGTAAATTCACCAAATTACCAATCCAATCCTAACAACCACTACCCTGCCGGTTATTATATTAACCAGTGGGGTAGTCCTCCACAAGCTCCTGCAGCGCCATCAGCAACTGCTACAGCTACTGCAACCGCTGAGGTTCAGCCGGCTCCGCCAGCTGCTCCGGCATCTGCTCAAACACCACAAGCTGTGCCGGGTGAAAATGCTAACGACGGCAAAACTTCTCAAACTCCGGCAGCAGCGCAAGATGAAAAAAAATCGACAGAGAACAGCGAATCAAAAGATTCAACAAAAAAAGAAAAAAGAAAAATTGTTCAATTAACTGATGATTATATCAAAACTCTGGAAAATTATTTGAACAGTCAGGATAAAGAAGTCCGTCTGATGGGTGCTAAAGAGGTTGTTGCACGTCTGATGGAAGATGACTCCAGAAAAGATGACAAAGCCTTGAATGCTTTGATTAACAAAATGCTTCAAGATCCGTCAGAACAGGTTAAATTCCTCGCATTGAGTATGCTGGATTCACGCAATGCAACTGGTGATATGACAACAGTTCAGCTGCTCCAGGCTATGCAGCAGTCTAAATCAGGTTACGGTCAGGATGCTCTGTTAGCTTCTAATATCCTCTTGAAAATGGCAGGCAAAACCGTAGAAAAAGAATTTGAAGTAAAAGATGATAAAAAATCCGAACAACAAAAAACTGAATCAACTTCAGCAAGTAAAAAGGAATAACCCATGAGTATTCTTAGCAGAATAGGCGCAAATGCTCCAAAATTAATAGCAAAAGGTATCGGGCTGGGTACGCTTGGTATCATAGGCTATGATGCTCATGTTGTGGGTAAACTTCAGTCTGAAGTTACTTCAAAATCTGCAGACGCAAATGCAAGTGCTAATTTCTTCAATAATACTATGTATCTCGATACCCCTAGTTCTTCAAAGTCCAAACTTGCCAGATGGATATTCAATTTGGAACTGGAGCAAAATTGGCGTTCATTCTTTAATTCAAGTATAGGATATTCAAAAGGTGTTGCGTCAATGCTTGTTTCTAATGCTATACCATTTGCACTTTCGACCTTAGCTCTGGTTTCAAAATCCACAGTCGGCTCATGGATTGGCGCTGCCGGGTCTCTGCTTTACGGATGTTATGTGGTAGCAAAAGACGGGCTGGGTATCGGTAAGCATAATGATTTGAATCCCAAGTTTTAGTTTCTAAGTAAAAGGTGAATTTATGTTATTATCAACAAACTATCAAAACCTCCCTTTCAAAGGTATTGTTCCTCTAAAAAATTATAAAGGTCCGTTATTAAAATTATCCGATGACGATAAACGAAGAATTGAACAGCTGCAGGAAACTGTCGGCCTTTTAGAACATGAATTATACAGGCTGCAGAGATATTATTCTGTTCATAAGATGACTTCACCTGAAAAAGACAGATATTTTAACAGATGTATGGTGATTGAATCTGAGATTGAAGACTTGTTAAATGAAATTAAAAATATTAAAATAAATCGGCTTAATATGCAAAAAAAATATGATATCTAATAGATGGCTTTTATTTATAATATTTTAGCTGTTAAACCGGATATCGTTAAATGCTTTCTGTGCTTTTGCACCCAGTTCAATTCCTTTTTCTCTGCTTAGTTTTATTATGTTATCAAGATATTCTATATAGCGGAAACTTTTTCCTGAGTAAAATTCTTTAATTGAACGGAAAAGTGCATATTCTCCCCATTGGACATCTTTTTGCGTCAACTGTTCAATTTTGGGGATTAATTTTGACGGCATATATTCAACCTCTTTTTTTCCAAGCGGTACGTTGTAACTGCTGCCAAAAACCTTGTTATACAGTCTTAGAGAGTATAGGTTATCTTTTGAATATTTTTTTGTTGCGGTAAATATGTCCACAACAGTATTGGGGTCTCCAAGCGGTGCCAGCATTTTCGTAATTTCTTGATATTTTTCCGGGTTATTGATTAGTACAGCACGTATTTTGCCGCCCGGTAAAGCTTGAAAGTTTACATTCCCGCTGTATGTATGTGAATTATTTACCTGCATCTTTGTACTCCTTTTGTGATTTGTGAATATAAAACCCCGAAAATATTTTTTTTGTTATTTGTAATGAAATATTACAAAAATTTTGCAGCACAAAATTCATAAAAATAAATTCATTTTATTTTTTGATGAGTATTCTTTTTATTTTGTCAAAGAGCGCGTGGAATATAGTCTTATATTTAGCGCATTCAGGATCTAAAAGATAGAGTTTGCCCTCTTTTGATAATCCAATTTGGTTTATGTCTCCGTCATAAATATCAAATGGACGGTAACCTTTTTTTCTTATGCTATCTTTTATTTCTTCAACAAAAACATCAGAAAGTCCGTGCTGGTATAATTTTTCTTCTAAATAGTAGTGTACTTTCCCGATTTTTCTGTGTTCATATACAGGAACATCAAAACTTTCAACAGGTCTATTCATAGGAAAATGATTGCCAAGAGTCAGTTTTAAAATTTTTCCGTCGGGTGTTTCAAAGACAAGCGCGTTGCTGCCTTTGGTCAGATATTTTTTAACAGATTTTTCTGCAATATTTTTATTTTTAGAAATCTCTTTTATAAAAATATCAGTCATTTCGCTATCTTCAGGTTTTGTTTGACGAAGTTTTTGCAAAATATTTATAAGCCGAACCGGTTCGGCTCCCTTAAAAGTTTGTGCGGGGTATCTGTTTTGTAAGGTTATTTTCATATCTTGTATAAAACAGGTAAAGAATAATTTTGCTATTAAAAGAAACGCAAAATTTTATCTTGACAGTTTTTCTGAATAGATAGAAAATAAAACAACAGGAGGTTTTATATGAAAGTTCTGCCTATAAATGTTAATATTTTTTCTTCTGAAATAAAAAATAAAAAATCAATTAATAATCATTACAGTTCCAATATAAAGCCTGCATTTACCGGTAAGGACAGCTTTCAGCGTACAAATGAGTTTTACGACACCCAGATTAATCAATTGCATAATGATATTCAAAATATAATTGTTCCATTTAATGAACAGCACAAAGAGCAATTTATTCAGCTTGGAAAAATCGGTTATGACTCTCAGGAAAAATTGAAACTTATTAACAGATATGAAAATGAATTAATGCGTAAAAAATTCTCGGCAATGGATGGTGAAGAATTTAAAAAAGCCGCTCAGAAAGCAATGCTGTACGAAAAATACGCTGCTAATATTCAAAATTTTGAACGAACAGCACAATTTGTTGAAGAACATCCGGCCTATGCAACTGACAAAATTCTAAGAGAAATAAATAATGGCAGAACAAATATAGATAGTGCTGATTCTTACTTCAAAACACTAAAGCCTTTCTACGACAAATATAACGAAGTTAAACAGACTATGGATGAAGATTTAGATAATATATCTTCCAAAAATCTTCCTGAATTCCATGAAAAAATCGTCAAGCTAGATGAACAAAATAAGACGGCAGTGTTGTTATTTATGGTTTCCGGCTACACTGATGCTGCTGATATAACAAACGAGACTGAGCTGCTTATTAAAGATTACAAAGACAAAAAAGTCTCTTTTGAAACACTAAAAAGATTAGAAAAAATAAATTATAAAATTCAAAGATTTGAAGAAAATCAGAATGATAGCACTTCTGTATTTGAAACAATAGACCAATTTTTGTCGGAAAATAAAGATTACCGAGTGACAAATCTTTCTGAAGAGGAAATTCATCAAACATATGAAAAACTCTTATCTGATGCAGACGTCGTGATAAAGAATTCTTTTGATAATATTGTGGAATATAATCAAACTCATCCTGTTAAACTCGACAGACGAATTATAGACAGAACCTATAAAGCACAGGCTAAATTAAACAAAACATTAGATGAGCTGATTCAAAAAGAGAAAGAAAAATTTTACAGCCAATCAAATGATGTTAAATTCTGATGAGTTATTATCTTAATAATTAAAATGACAAGATTAGTAGGTTTTGGTAATCTTTGATTACCGAAACATTATTCAAGATGCGGTAAATCTACTATTTACCGCATCCTACGGGCTATTTCATTGGGTACATCACATTAACTCTGAGAACAAAGCATTATCCCCCTATTTCCGACCTTTG
>CALUVE010000029.1 GCA_944324135.1 Candidatus Gastranaerophilales bacterium
ACTTTATAATCATCGCCCATATGTCTTTTGATAGAAGCGATAGTTTTATCAGGGTTCAAAATAGCTTGACGTTTAGCTAATTGACCGACAAGTCTTTCACCTGTCTTAGAAAAACCAACTATAGAAGGGGTTGTTCTTGAACCTTCAGCATTGGCTATAACGGTCGGCTTACCGCCTTCCATAACTGCGACTACGGAGTTTGTTGTCCCGAGGTCGATACCAATTGTCTTTGCCATAATTTTTATCTCCTTTACTATAACTTAATTGCATTATTTGCTCTTAATTATGTTATAACACCTTTTTTTTTAATTCTTAAAAAAATAAACAAAAAATTAATAATTCAAATAGAAAAGCGGAATATAAATATATTCCGCTTTCTCCGATAATAAATTAATCACCGCCTCCGGCTGCTCCTCCGAGACAATTACCAAACTGGCAATTGGAATTATACGGGTTATTCATGACTGCGCCGGAATTGGGCTGAGGTTCGTCCATATTGTAACGCAGGTCATTCGGAGCATCTATAGTCTGCAGAGTAACAGGTTCTTTCAACTGTTCCAGATTATCCGGCAGCAGGCGTTCATTCAAAGTTTCAAAACCCCTTACACCTGCCTTGCACATGCCGGCTTCCACAGCACAAACCGCATACACAGGCGATGTTATCAACATCAACAAAAAAATTACAAAATACTTTTTCATACTTTAATACCTTTCTATATTAATTACTATCTATAGCATGTACGACAATTGAAAATTTTTCATTCGACAAAAGTATAAACTTAGGGACTTATTTTTATTAGCAAAAAATTTTTTTACGTGTTTTCAGATAAAAAAAAGGAGTTTTCTATAATATGTCAAACGTATCATTTCAAGGCAGAAGCAATCTTTTTATATCAGGAGAAATTTACGACCAGTTTGTCCAAAAAAGCCAGAACACAAGACGTGTAATAACAAAAACACGTGTCGATAATACTTTATCTATCAACAAACCGTTTTTAACCCTCCCGGAACCTGATGACATAATCGTAATTATACGAAACGAACGTAACGGATTTATGAAAAAATTTCCGGTTTTAACAAAGATAGAAAAAATAGCAGATGATATATGCCGCCAGATAGATGAACTTCAAAAAAATGCCAAAGAAAAACTTACCGCATGGATTATCGGCGGAAGCAATTACAGACAGGACAACGGTAAAACCATAAAAGCCGTCAACGAACTCGGCGAGGTTTTATGCGACAGACCGGATATTGATACCTCTATTCTTGCAGGGCCTCGCTTCAAAACAGCAGACGGTATCGGAATTCAGGGTAATGTCGGCGAGACTACAATCGTTCTAACCAAAGGCAAAAATACAGATATTAAATCTCCTGAAGATTTGGAAGACTTTTTTGATATCGTTGAGCTGAATAATGTAGAAACAAAAATTGATTAATCCTTGCTTCGTTTCTTCTTCTCTTTTTGCAAGATTTCATCAAAGGTATAAATCGGTTCCATTTTATACCCGCAGTCATCAGATAAAGCTCCGCCCATGGAGAAAAGTTCTTCCTGAGGGTAACGTCTGCAAATTCCGGGGCGGGTACGGTGAATCTTGCAGCGATGGGTCTCTTTATCAAGATTTTGACACTCAAAAATCAGTCCGATATCATCTTTGCCGATAACTTTAAGATATGTGTAAAACCTGTGGAGATATTTTAATTTTTCAAACTCTTTTTCATCCTGAATGACGTGTTTATAATGTTTTACATAAATCTGTGTGCAGCACTTGCCGCAGGCATTACACTTACCCGTACGGTAATATTTTCTCCTCAAAATTTTTGCCAGTATAAATTTTCGTATTTTTAAAATTAAATCGTCAACTTTCACAATAAAATGATAGCAGAAGCGGAGAAGAAGAATTATAAAGATTTGTAAACTTTTTGCACAAAACTGGCAAAACAAATTTTTCAGGGGAATTATAAGAGTACCAAGAGATTAATCTAAAAACCTTACTGACATAATTAATACTATAACATAACCAAAATAACCAACCTTGACCCCGATACCAGGGGTCTTTTTTTGCGTATATGCAGCAAAACAGAGCGGGAGCGTATACCCAAAGTGCATTTTCACCCTATTTACCATATTTCTTTGAAAATTTTAAAACTACATTATTGTAAATTTCTGCACAAACTTATTTGGTATGCTTAAACAAGCTTAACAAACCGCTTGCAAAATTAATTTTATATAATAAAATATAACTTGCCGAAAGTTTTAGCGCTTTGGTATGCCTAAAACTTTTTAGTTACACTTAACCAATATAAAGGAGAAGAAAATGCCAAAAATGAAAACACACAAATCGGCTGCTAAACGCTATAAAGTTACTGCAACCGGTAAAATCCAAAAAAGACAAGCAGGTATAGGCCACTTGCTCCAACACAAATCATCCGCTAGAAAACGCAGAATTTTCAAGATGGTTGATGTATCTGAGACACATGTAAAACTGGTATCCAAAGAGTTACCATACAAGAAGTATTCAAGATAGGAGCATACAATGAGAGTAAAACGTGGTAATGTAAGTCGTAAAAGACATAAAAAAATATTAAAACTTGCTAAAGGCTTTATCGGCGCTAGAAGCAGAATCTTCAAAGTTGCTAATATCGCTGTTATGAAAGCACTTAAATATGCATACAGAGACAGACGCACTACAAAACGTAATATGAGACGTTTGTGGATTGTCAGAATTAATGCAGCTGTTAGAGAACGCGGCATGAGCTATTCAAGATTTGTTAACGCTTGCAAAAAAGCTAACATTATCGTTAACAGAAAAATGCTTGCTGATATGGCTGTTAAAGATCCTGAAGCTTTCACTGTTTTATTTGATTCTATCAAATAAATTAATGCAGATTAAACTTATAACAAAAAACGGATTCTTAAAAAGAGTCCGTTTTTTGTGTGTTTAAATTTTCATTTTGCTACTTAAGGATTTGGGAAATATAGCTGTAATATTCATTCCTTTTGAAATTAGAAATTTGTTCAAGGAGTTTTTCTCTTGAAACGAACCCCATTCTATATGCAATTTCTTCAAGGCAGGCGATTTTAATCCCCTGGTTTTCTTCAATTGTATGAACATACTGACCGGCCTGCAGCAGCGATACTGGTGTTCCGGTATCAAGCCAGGCAAAGCCGCGTCCTAACACTTCAACATTCAATTCACCATTGTTCAGGTAAATATTATTCAAATCAGTAATTTCCAACTCTCCGCGTGAGGACGGCTTTAAAGATTTCGCAAACTCAACGGCTTTTTTGTCATAAAAATACAGGCCTGTCACAGCATAATCAGACTTAGGGGCAAGAGGTTTTTCTTCAATAGAAACAGCCTTACCTTTTTCATCAAATTCAACAACACCGAATCTTTGCGGGTCTTTCACCTGATAGGCAAAAATAGTTGCTCCGCCGCAGGCAGTAGATTTAACAACTTTTTTCAACAGTCCGGAAAATCCCGGGCCATAGAAAATATTGTCACCGAGAATCAATGCAACATCATCGCCGTTAATAAAATCTTCACCGATAATAAAAGCTTGGGCAAGACCGTCAGGATTAGGCTGCTCTTTATAAGAGAATTTTACGCCGAATTGGGAGCCATCGCCGAGAAGTTTTTCAAAATTAGGTAAATCCTGAGGGGTAGAGATAATCAGAATATCACGAATGCCTGCCAGCATCAAAACTGATACAGGGTGATAAATCATTGGTTTATCATATATTGGCAAAAGCTGCTTTGATATTGCGATTGTGCTTGGATGCAGCCTTGTGCCGGCACCGCCTGCAAGTACTATTCCTTTCATCAGACACCTGCCTCCGTTGTTTCAAAATTTCTGAGTGCTATATAATCCTGAAGAGCAGCCTCCCAGGTTCTGCATAATTTTTGATTGTCCATAACACTGTATTTCGGACGTTTTGCAGGGCGCGGAAATTCTTCTGTTGTACAAGGTTTCAAATTCACGTCCATATTCATACTTTTAAAAATTTCTTTTGCAAAACCATACCAGCTTGTCTGTCCGCTGCCGCATATATGATAGATACCGTAAGGTTTTGACAGAAGTTTCAGAATACCGTTTGCAAGTTCAACAGTCCAGGTCGGGCAGCCGGTTTGGTCATCAACGACTTTAATTTCACTGCCGGAGGAGGCGAGATTGAGCATAGTTTCCACAAAATTCTTGCCATAATGCCCGTATAACCAGCTTGTACGAACAATATAATACTTTTTACAGTATTTTTTCACCATTTCTTCACCGCCGAGTTTTGTTCTGCCATAAACATTCTGCGGATTTGGAGTATCTTCGGGAGTGTAAGGAGTTGACTTTGTGCCGTCAAAAACATAATCCGTTGATATATAAACAATCGGAATATCTAATTCAGCACAAATTTTTGCAACGTTTTCCGTACCGGTTACATTGACCAATTCGGCTTTATCAGGTTCTTCCTCCGCCTTATCAACATTTGTATATGCTGCGCAATGGATGACTAAATCCGGATGAACCTGCTTCAAAACTCCGCTCACAAGAGCAGAATCCGTTATATCCATACTCTCCTCAGATGTTTCTATAACAAAAGCGCCGACATCTTCAAGAATAGGGGACAAATCCTGTCCAAGCATACCATTTGCACCGGTTAACAGAACTTTCATTATATCTCCTTAGCTTACAAAGTAATCAAAATATTCTTTTTTGGTTTCCATATTACCGAGCCAGTCCTGGTTATGCAGATACCAGTCGATTGTATGGTTCAAACCTTCTTCAAAAGTAACGGACGGATGCCAGCCGAGTTCTGTTTGAATTTTATCACTGCAGATAGCATACCGTTTATCGTGTCCGAGTCTGTCTTTTACGTATTGAATATAATCTTCACTTTTATCAAGAGCTTTCAAAATGAGCCTTGTAATTTCGAGATTAGATTTTTCGTTATTACCGCCGATATTATAGACTTCACCGACCTTTCCGTTATGCAGGACAGTATCAATAGCAGAACAGTGGTCATAAACATAAAGCCAATCGCGAACATTTAAGCCGTCGCCGTAGACAGGAACTTTTTCACCTTTAAGGAGCTGCGCGATAAACAGCGGGATTAATTTTTCCGGATACTGATACGGACCGTAGTTATTTGAGCATCTTGTAATAATAACAGGCATACCGTAGGTTTCGTAGTATGAACGGACAAGCAAATCCGCTCCGGCTTTAGAGGCTGAATACGGAGAATTTGGAGAAAGCGGAGTATCTTCCGTAAAATATCCTGTCTTTCCGAGAGAACCGTAAACCTCATCGGTTGAAATCTGAATATAGCGCTGAACATTAGATTGTTTTGCGCACTGGAGAAGATTCAATGTACCTTTAATATTAGTTTCCACAAATATTTCAGGCCCCCTAATTGAACGGTCTACATGAGATTCAGCGGCAAAATTAACCACGACATCAACATTATCCATAATCATTGAGACTAATTCCGTATTGCAGATATTTCCTTTAACAAAATCATAATTAGGGTTATCTTTCACATCGTCAAGATTTTCCAGATTACCGGCATAAGTCAATGCATCAAGATTGAGAATCTTATAATCAGGATATTTATTCAACATATACCGGATAAAACAACTTCCGATAAATCCTGCACCGCCTGTGACCAATAGTTTCATTATTGAACCTCCTGTTTTATTTTTGCATTAGCAAAATCCAATTGATTTCGGTAATAAATTAATTCATCTGTATTAATATTTTTCAAAGTAGGCTGTTTTTTGTCCTTGTCGCTCAAAACCGGATCAAAATCTATACCCCAGTCAACATTAATTTCCCTGTCATTCCAGAGGACTCCTCTATCAGCTTCCGGCGCGTATTCACCGGAGGCTTTGTAAACAATTTCAGCTTCGTTAGAGAGAACAACAAATCCGTGCGCAAAACCCTCCGGTATATAGAGCATAAATTTATTTTCTTCCGACAGCTCAACTCTGACCCATTTTTTAAAAGTAGGAGAATTTTTTCTCAAATCCACCGCGACATCATAAATTCTGCCTCTGACACAGCGCACAAGTTTAGCCTGCATATGAGGAGCCGCCTGATAATGCAAACCTCGCAGAACTTTTGCAGAGGACTTTGAATGATTGTCCTGATTAAATTCCACATCAATACCGTTTTTACAAAAATCAGATTTCTTATAAGATTCCATAAAAAAACCGCGCTTGTCTCCGAAAACCTTAGGTTTTACAAGCAGCAAATCTTCAATCTCAAATTTTTCAAATTCAAACGGCATTAAAATCTCCTTAATATAGATAATATCACAATTTTTACATAATGTGAATACAGCAGAGTTCAAGAATTTATGCTATCATACACTTATGAAAGAAAAAGAGTTTCTTGAAATTATTAAATCAACTCTCAACTCGGACTACATCGGAGATGACTGCGCATATATTGAAGATTTGGGGATTGTAATCTCACAGGACAGCCTTGTGGAAGATGTACATTTCAAGCTTTCATACACCGATGCCTACAAATTAGGTTACAAATCTGCAATGGTAAACATCAGCGACATCTGTGCAAGCGGAGCGGAACCGGTTTATATGACAGTGGCATTATCACTTCCTCAAGATACCGGCAGCTGCTTTATACAAGATTTCTACAGAGGGCTGAAAGACGCGGCAGGAAATGTCAAAATTGTAGGAGGCGACATCACGGGAAGTGACAAAATTTTCATTTCAATCGCCATAATCGGAAAAACAAACGGGCGAAAAATCTCCTCCCGCGCAAATGCCCAAATCGGACAGCTTGTCATAGTTTCAGGAGAACACGGAAACAGTGCGGAGGGTTTAAAAATGCTTTTAAATGGCGAAACACCTCCTGAAAAATTTTCGCACGCACATCTTATGCCTCAAGCAGAAAGAGACTTAAGCCGCCAGATAGCAGAGAACATAAAAGAGCCATACGCAATGATGGATACTTCTGACGGATTGATGGACGCACTTTCACAAATCGCATCTTCAAGCGGGGTAAAAATTTCCGTGAATTATGAAAAAATCCCTCACGACACCCGACTGGATAAAGAAACCGTACTATTTGGCGGAGAGGATTACAAACTTGCCGCAACCATTCCGCAGGAATTACTTCCAAAACTCAAAAATGTTTTTGTAATCGGCAGAGTAGAACAAGGCTCCGGAGTAGAACTCGACGGGGAAATAATCAGCACAAATAATATTGATAGCAAAATATTTAACCATTTTAAAGGATAAATTATGAAAATTAATGCAATAATAACAGCCGGCGGAACTTCATCACGCTTTGGAAAAACAAACAAATTACTGGAAAAAATTCACGACAAAGAAATCATTAAATACACCGTGGAAAGTTTTGACCTGCCTGAGATTGACCGCATAATAATCACGGCAAACCCGATGATTATTGAAACTCTCCGGACATTTTTTACAGATAACCGCAAGGTAAAAATAGTAACCGGCGGGACAACGCGGCAGCAATCTGTTTATAACGGATTAATTGCCGAAAGATGCGATTATGTACTTATCCACGATGGCGCGCGCCCGATGATTTCTCAAGCAATAATCCAAAACGCAATCGAAACCGTAAAACTCAAAAAAGCCCTGACCGTTATGACAAAAACTATTGATACAATAAAAGAAGTTGATGAGACAGGAAAAATTCTCCGCACCATAGACCGCACCAGATTATACAACACCCAGACACCGCAAGCCTTTGAATATAATCTTATTAAAGAAGTGCACGAAAAACTCAAAGGTCAAAATTTCACGGACGACGCAGGAATGGCTGAACACTTAGGGATTGATGTTTATATGATTGATGGTGATTACAAAAACATCAAAATCACAACCCAAAATGATATTGCAATCGCGCGGGAATATTTAAAACCTTTAAATTAATTTTTTAACAAAACCGACCCGAAAGCCTCCGCAATAGATTTGTTATAATCCGGACGCAGAATACCTTTTTCGGTAATGATACCAGCAATCAGTTCGTGCGGAGTAACATCAAACCCGGGATTTATAACATTAACCTCCGGAGCACAGATAATTTTTCCGTTAATATGCGTAACCTCATCATGAGAACGTTCTTCAATAACTATTTCATCACCTGTTTTTATGCTTGTATCAATAGTTGATAGAGGAGCCGCGACATAAAACGGGATATTATGGTATTTAGCAGCAATCGCCACGGTATAAGTTCCGATTTTATTTGCGGCATCACCGTTTGCAGCAATTCTATCAGCGCCGACAACAACCATATCAATCATACCTTTTTTCATGAAATAAGAACACATGCCATCAGTGATGAGAGTCGTCGGAATCCCGTCCATTGTGAGTTCAAAAGTAGTAATCCTGGCACCCTGCTGGCGGGGGCGGGTTTCGTCGGCAAAAACCTGAATTGTATTATCTTTAGCAAACGCGGAGCGCACAACCCCGAGAGCCGTGCCGTAACCAACTGTTGCGAGTCCGCCTGCGTTACAGTGAGTGAGAATTGTTGCGCCTTTAGGAACAACTTCAGCACCGTAATCACCAATTTTTTTATTAATTGCAATATCATCATTTTCAAGTTTTGTACAGTTGGCAATTAATTCTTTGATAATCCCGTCAATATCAGCGGTAGAATTCATAATAATTTCTTTCTGCCTGTCGACAGCCCACATAAGATTAACGGCAGTAGGTCTGGAGGTTGCCATATAATCGGCTTTTTCAAGCAATTGTGTTACAAAATCGGCGCGGGACAAATTTTCTTTTGCCAGTTCCTGAGCATAAAGCGCCACTCCGTGAGCGCCGGCGACTCCGATAGCTGGAGCGCCGCGGACAATCATTGTTTTTATGGCGTCATACATTTGCTGGCCGCCGGTAATATTAACATACTTAAATTCATACGGCAGAAGTGTCTGGTCTACCATTTTGGAATAATTATCTACCCATTCTATCGTCTTAATTTTTGAATGAAATTCTGCCATTATGTCTCCTTTGCTATTTATAATCTAAATTGTTCATCTTCATTATTTTCATTATTATTATGGTTCATACTTTTGATAACTTCGTTAATATAAAAAGTTAAAAAAGCAGAAAAAGCGTTAACAGTAGCGCTCAACACAGCCATAAAGGCAGTGAGCACAACGAGAATCCAGAAACTTGCGCTGCTCAAAATCAAAGATACGCCATAGTTAGTATAAAGCCCGAAAAATTTCATCAAGATAATCACGACGGGGATATACACAACAGAAAAAGCGATATAAGAGATAGCGCCAATTAAAGCGCCGACGAGAACGCTTTCTTTAATTTCGTAAAACTCAATAAGCTCCAGGCGCATCATAAAAAGAATTACAAAAACAGAAGCGCAGCACATCAGCAGGAAGAAACCGATTTGTCCGATAAAGGGAATAAGGGTTACAAGCGCGAGCAGCCCGCCCAATACTGAAGAGAAAAAAGTTATCTGCTGTAGCAATAATTTATTCATAGGAACACTCCGTAAATTCTTTAAACCATTTTAGCACAAAATAAGATAATTTCGTTATGATTTTCCAAAACAACAGGCAAACATGATATTTGCATCAACATTATTTCCGCAGGGTCTTAGCTTTACGTCATTCTGAGCGCAGCGAAGAATCTACTGGTTTTAATAAAGAGGCAGAGGAATGCTATTTTGTCACCCTGAACTTGTTTCAGGGTCTAATCGGTGGTAAGATTCCGAAACAAGTTCGGAATGACATTATGTTTATTTAATTGTCACCCTGAACTTGTTTCAGGGTCTTAGCTTGTTAAAATTTGTATAAAAGTTCTTTGCCATGTTCATTTCTTTCTCTTTTATTGCGAGTAAAAGAGAAAGAAACAGAACCAAAGAAAGAGAAAAACGCGACCAAATGAAACGAGTAATCAGAAACTACGTTTCTGAAACTTCCTTGTACTGATGCAAACATTATGTTTGCATCTTTATTTAAACTAGGAGATTCTTCGCTGCGCTCAGAATGACGTACGGCAAACATGAAGTTTGCACCCCCCACCTAACCTCCCCCGCAAGGGGGGAGGAATTTAAAAAATGCCCTACACTTCTCACACTTTTCCCGCTCATTTCTACTGATGCAAACGTTACGTTTGCCCCACACGGAGTGGGGAGGAACTAAAACTACCCTCCCCCCTTGCGGGGGAGGGAGAATTTCTTAACGAGCGGATGCGAGTTCTAGAAATTCGGGTGAGGGGTTTTTCCGCTTAACATTTCTCAACATTTCTTAACATGTTTTTCTGGGGAGAGCAGCGGCGGAGAGGTGTGAGGGGCGGAGGTTTTAGACATGCAAACAAGCCGATTTTTACAACTTTCAATTGTAAATTTTTGCCCTGAAAATCGTTCAAAGGGTTTAATTTTTATTAAAAAAGATATATCATATAAATATATAGCAGATATAAGGAGGATATTACATGACTACATTTACCGAAAACCTCGATAACGCAAAAACCGCTCAGGATAAGTATTTCTTTGAGGGGGGGGGGGCTAGAAAAGCCTCTAACGCCCTGCTCGCTGCTTTAATGCTCGGGTTTTCACCGGCGATTGCTGCAGATAATTCAGTTGTTACTAATTCCTCCCCACTTGCGGGGGAGGCTAGGTGGGGGATAAACTCCAATAAAACCCTCACCCCTGCCCCCTCAACCGGAGGCGCAGGGGAGATAAACACCCTCTCTACTCAAGGCGCCGTGACCCTCACGCCTGAACTCACAGCGCAAGACGGAGAGGACCTTTTGGCGCTTGAGGATACAACACTGACTTTTCCAGACCCGATGGGAGACGGGGCGGTTAGTTTTACGCCTGTCACAGAAAAAGACGACAACACCATAACCCAATTCCAATACAACCAGACTACAGGCGGGTTTGAACCTGTCTTTTATCGTGTGGATGTCAAGACAGAATACGGCACCGGCGACACTACGCTGAACTTTGGCTGGGAAGAGGGCGCTGACGGCATTCCTACTTTTACGCAGAACCCGACAGCACCTATCGCGCCGGAAATTATTTACAAATATGACTCCAAAACCCCTACAAACACCGCTATGACTATCACTACCGATATGTCTGACACCGACATCTCCGGCAACTTTATAGGGCTGGATGATGTTGCTATTCAAAATGGCACATATGATATTTCGCCTGGGTTATCAGGTAGGTTAGGGAACATTAATGCAAATTTCATAAGCAATAGCGGGTTTGGTATTTATAATTATAATAAGTCACGAATTGAGAATATTACAGGTAATTTTATCTCGAATTCAGGTGCTATTAAGAATGAGTCTGGTAGTAGCATAGGCAATATTCGCGGTAATTTCATAGGAAACACAACTGCTAATGGAAGTGTAATTTTTAATGGATACTCTTCTACAGTAGGCGACATAACAGGTAATTTTATTGGTAATACTACAACAGAAAATACAGGTGCAATAGATAATACATACCATATGGGCAATATTACAGGTAATTTTATTGGTAATATTGGTGGGGCAATTACCAATAGAATTAATCCCAGCGCCATGGGACATGAAGAGGAGATTGGAAATATCAACGGTACGTTTATCAACAACTGCAAAATTGGTACAAATGTCTCTGGCGGCGCTATATTAAACGAATATGTAATGGGCGACAGTATAAATAAACAGTTAGCCGAAAATACTATTAAATACGGAAAAACAGTTTTTGTGAATGAAGTTACGGGCGAACAAATTTCGGTTGCTATTCCTGGCTTGGAGAAGGAGCTTACAATAGAAGAGTTCAAAGAATACCTAAACAACGGCACAAAAGTTGTAAAAACAGAATACACTATGCAGGTATCAGAAGAAGAGTTTGTAATGTATAAAGAGGTAGTAGAACAACTCCTTGGACTGGGTTATACAACTGATTACATAGATATTCCTGAAGAAAATTTGGCGACAACAACATCAGGTATATTTAACTCACTATTTGTAGGTAACTATGTAAAAACAGAATCCGGCACAGCATACGGTGGAGCGATAGCCAACAATGGTACCATCGGAGAAGAAGATGGAATAAACACAGAAAGTATCAATAATGGTATAATAAATAGTTCTTTCTACAACAACTACGCAGAAAGTGAATCCGGTGAAGCTAAAGGCGGAGCTATATATTCAACTACTGACATTACAATAGCCGCCAATAATGGAGAAAGCATATTCTCCGGCAACAAAGTCATAAATAACGGGGTTGAAGAATCCAACGCCATCTACATGGGTACGAATGTGACATCTAAATATGATAGTGAGCTCGATGAGACCGTTTACACCCAGCATGCAGCAACATTAACACTGGATGCAAGAAACAACGGGCTTGTTTATTTTGATGACAAAATAGACGGCTTGTCAACTACAACCGGACAGTATTATATAGAAAGTAATCCTGAAACGGGTAAAAATGAAAAAATCTGGCTTGAAAAAAAAGAAAATGACCGCTACAACGTCGAACTCACAGGCGACGGCACAGGCAAAATCGTCCTCAACAACGATATTATGAATGCTGACCTCAGGATGAACGAGGGCGCTAATGTATATTTAGGACGAGAAGATGTCTGGGATTCCGACAACGTCACACTCAACGGAGGGTCTCTATTCCTCCTGAACAACAAAGCCGGCACTGCAAACTTCGACACCCTGTCCATCTCCGCTGACACTGACCTTATGGTAGATGTCGACCTCGCAAACAGCGCCATGGACAGAGTCTCTGCTGACTCCTACGGTGAACTGAAAGGAAATATTAACGTTGTCGGGATGAATCTTTTGAGTGATGCGGACAGTGATTTGACTGAAATTCTTTTCGCAGATAACGAACTGAAAAATAACGTCACATACGGCGGCGCTGAGCTTCCGGATAACTTCCAGACAACAGCTTACACACCTATCTACAAATACGACGTTGCCTATGGCGTCAAAGATGACGGCGGATATTTCACATTCAACCGTTTGGGCGGCTCAAGCGGAGGCTCTGACGCGTTCAACCCTGCTGTTTTAGGCTCTCCGGTTGCGTCTCAAGCGGCTAACCAATCTGCTCTTAATGAAGTTTTCCACTACTCCTATGAGCACGTTGATTCTTTCACAAAACTCCCTGCTTTTGAACGTTATGCAAAAATTAACGCTAACAAATACGCAATGAGTACTGACTTTAACGACAATATGCCTAGTTATGCAGAACAATTGTACAACAAAGGCGTTTGGTTCAAGCCGTTTACAACGTTTGAATCCTTACCTTTGAAAAATGGCCCTAAAGTTGATGCTATTACCTACGGTTCACTTGTCGGATTTGACACTGATTTTAAAGAACTGGGGAACGGCTGGCACTCCGTATTTTCAGGATTTGCCGGATATGTAGGATCTAGCCTTAACTACTCCGGTGTTGATTCAACAATGAACGGAGGTTTGTTAGGCTTCACTGAAACTTTCTACAAAGGTAACTTCTGGACTGCTGTTTCTGCAACTGCCGGTGCCTCTGTCGGTGAAACCCACAACATGTATGGTAAAGAAGATTATACTTCACTTCTTGCCGGTGTTGGTTCAAAAACAGGTTATAACTTTGAATTCAAAAACGGCAGGTTCATCATCCAGCCTATTATGTACTTGGGTTATACATTCGTTAACACATTTGACTACAAAAACTCTGCAGGGGTTAACATAGAATCTGACCCGCTGCATACAATCCAGATTAACCCGAGTGTACGCTTCATTGCAAACCTCAAGGGCGGCTGGCAGCCGTATGCCTCTGTCGGTATGGTCTGGAACTTAATGAACGAGACAAAAGCCACAGCCAACAACGTTCGCCTGCCTGAAATGAGTGTTAAACCGTATGTTGAATACGGGGTTGGTGTTCAGAGAAACTGGGCAGACAAGTTCACTGCGTTCTTGCAGGCAATGATACGTAACGGCGGGCGTAACGGTATTTCTCTCACCGGCGGCTTCCGTTTCATGCTCGGCTCCGATGACGACAACGACTCGCCGAAAGTTAAAAAAGAGATTAAGTCACTATAGCAAACATGATGTTTGCCAGCCGTCATTCTGAGCGCAGCGAAGAATCTACTGATTTAAATAAAGAGGCAGAAAAATTATTTTCGGAGCACGCTCCCGCCCTGCTCCCGCTATCGTCCTCAAATAACATTTCTGCCTCTTTACCTCGCACCAGATGTAGAGGGGTGGAAATATTTTGTCACCCTGAATTTATTTGACTACTTTTTCCAAAATCTATGATTTTGTGAAAAATGTCCGGTTTCCCGCAGGGGCTTATCGGTGGTAAGATTCCGAAACAAGTTCGGATTGACCTCTGCGAATACACTATTATAACCGTTCTAGCTTGCCAGGTCTGGGAAATCTATAGTATCAGATTTCAATCCCCTTTTTTGCATCTCGTACAAAAATTCCATTTTCTGCTCGGTGTCTAATTCCCTGATTTCCCTGTCGCGCTTTTCTACTATGTAATCTCTTGTGTTTACTTTCTTTTTCATTATACGGTTTTGCTCGGCTTTTATTTTCATTAGTTCAAATACATCCACAAGCCGTTCTACTGCTTCCGCATTTGATAATTTGTCTAAATCACAGGTAAAATTTGTTCTGAATCTCGATACTGTTGTATCACCCTCCCACTCGTTACGTTTCAGGATAAATTCATCACTTCCGGTGTCACGGCTCTCCGCCAATATCATTGTATGATAATTGTCGTATCTTGTCTTTTCAAAAAACTGGTTTGATATATCAACTCCGCGATTCGCAAGTTTAGTATGGTTCTTGTCAGCTTTTGGCGTAACCAGCAAGTTCGCAGTAAATGAAATTCCGTTCAAAATTTTACTCCTTATTAAAGCTATTGATGCTTAAATTAATACCCCTGAAAAATTTTTTTTGCTAACCGTTTTACAAAAATTTACCTAAATGACCTCGTATGGCAGATCGCAATTGCAATAGAATCTACAGTGTCGTCAAGTTTTGGAAGATTTTCAGTTTTCAAAGAAAGCTTAACCATTTGCTCAACCTCTTTCTTATCAGCTCTCCCGTATCCGGTAAGTACCTGCTTAACCTCCATAGGAGTGTACTCGTATATCGGGATACCATGAGCTTCCAGCACTGTTAAAATTACCCCGCGCGCATGCGCTACCGGCATTACGGTCGTCCGGTTACGGAAGAAAAATAGTTTTTCGATAGCTGCCGCGTCCGGTGAATATTTTTCCACTATCGTTGTCATGTCATTGTAAATCTCAAGCAGCCGCGATGATTCTCTGACACCTTTTTGCGTCTGAATTGAACCGGATGAAAGAAGCATGCAATTTTCCCCGTCAAATTCGACGAGACTGTAACCAACTATTGCCATTCCTGGATCAATTCCTAAAATCTTCATACCCGCTATTTTAGCCTAAAATTACCGATTATACAACTTACTTTACAAATACTTGAATTAAAAAAAAACTCATGCTATATTGACATCAGAACAATTAAACCAAGCAATTTAGAATTAGGGTAGTGAGGTTATCAAATGAAAAGTTCGACTTTAAGGAGATCCAATTTATCAAAAGAAAAAATGGCTGTTTTGGAAGCTCTTTCTAAATACAGACAAGAATCTTATGATAATTCGCCGCGTGTATATGTAAGACCTAACAAAGAAAAAGAACTTGATATATTGTGGCAAAACTTCAAAATCAGCCAGAAAGCAGAAAAATCTCCAAGCGTATATCTGGCAACAGGTTTTATCGCAGGCGCAGTTGCAATGTTGATTGTAACTTCATTAATCAGTTTTTCTGTCAGAGGTATTAACACTGCTGAAAACACTCAGGCGCCTAAAGCTAAAGTAACAAAAGAAAAGCTAAGCTTTATTCCGGCAGGAGAACAGACTGCAGAAACTCAAACCTCTACTATCAATGAAATTTATACCGTTCAAAGCGGTGATACTATTGAAAGTATATTAATCAGATTTTACGGTTCATACAGCCCTGAAAAGGCTCAGCTTGTCCAGCAGGCAAACTCTCTGCCAAGCCTTGACAGAATCGCTATCGGACAAAAATTGACAATTCCGATGAACTAAATTTTTCAAAAAAACTGTCGAATTCTTCGACAGTTTTTTTATTTTACCCTCTTGTATACTTTTTCCCGACAAGTTCATCAGGCAAAAACTGCTGGTATTCATCAGGCGCATCGTGAGAATATACATACCCTATGCCAAATCCGTATTTGTTAGCATCCTTGTAATGTGCGTCTCTCAAATGCATCGGCGGCGGAAAATCTTTGCCTGACGAGATATCCGATAATGCTGCATCAATTGCGCAGACAGTTTCATTTGACTTTGGTGCGCGCGCAACGTAAATCACAGCCTGTGCCAGTGGGATTCTGCCCTCAGGAAGCCCGAGAAGCTCAACTGCTTTATAGGCGTTCAACGCAACATTTAAAGCGTTCGGATCAGCATTCCCGACATCCTCTGCCGCACAGGTGATAAGCCGGCGGGCGATAAACCTCGGATCTTCACCTGCTGCTATCATCTTTGCAAGATAATATATCGCAGCATCTGCATCGCTCCCGCGCAAACTCTTCTGGAACGCAGAAGCACAATCGTAATGCTCCTGCTGAGAATATCTTGTGTTACGTTTTTGACAAATTTCTTCGATAATCTTAACGGTTAAATTCCGCCTGTTATCTTTCAGGTCGCTTGCAAAATAAGCGTTTTCCACAACATTCAAGGCATAACGTGCGTCGCCGCGCGCAAGATTTACAATAAAATCTATAGCTCCGCTTTCGCAATCCATCGGGAGATAATTCTTTGCCAGATATGCAAACCCTTTTTTGATAATAGTTTCCATACTATTGTCATCAATAGAATTCAACCTCACCACCTGAACTCTTGACAAAAGTGCCGGCACAACCTGAAATGACGGATTTTCTGTAGTTGAACCTATCAAAAATAAAGTGCCGTTTTCAAGATGCGGCAAAAGTGCATCCTGCTGGGTTTTGGAATATCTGTGAATTTCATCAATAAACAGAATTGTTTTAACGCCGCTTCGAAGCGCCATTTTGGCACTCTCAACCGCATCTTTAATCTCTTTTACTCCGGAAGTTACTGCGGAAATTTCAATGAAATTGGCACTGGTTTTTGTCGCAATAAGTCTTGCAAGAGTAGTTTTTCCGCACCCCGGCGTTCCCCAGAAAATCATCGAAAACAACCTGTTTGTTTTTAACAAATTCAATATCGGGCTGTTTGGAGATACTACATTGCTCTGCCCGAGAAACTCCTCTATTGTTTTCGGACGGAGTATTTCCGCAAGCGGAATTTGTTTATTCTGATTTTCAAGTTCCGTAAACAGATTATTCATAGTATAATTGTAACATAAGAAGTAAACAGCGGGTAATTTTATTGTGCATGGGCAATTTGTAAAAAATATTTTTATAGCAAGCGCTACACTGTTCTTTATTGCTGCTGCCGGATGGTTTGTCCTGAATAAAGCCGCCTCTGGTGTTATCGGAGAAGCTAACGGCCCGACATCAGTTTTTATCAGCAAAGAAATACCGGAAGAGCAAGTTGAAGTAACATTCTGGACTCTTCAGATGAGCGACTTTGCACCTTATATGAACAGGGTTATAAAAGAATTTGAAACCCAAAACCCGACAATAAAAATCAAATGGATTGATGTGCCTTTTTCAGAAGGTGAAAAACGTACTCTTGCCTCAGTTTTGAGTGACAAAACACCGGATATTGTCAATCTTAACCCTGATTTTACGGCACTTTTGGCACAAAAAGGAGCGCTGTGGGAAATTCCTGAAGATAACACATCAGAATTTAACCCTGCAATCCTTGATGCACTCAAATATAACGGAAAACTATATTCTCTCCCGTGGTATGCAACATCCGCCGTAACCATATACAATAAAAGACTGCTGAAAGAAGCGGACGTCAAACTTCCTGAAACTTTTGATGAAGCTGCCCAAATAGCCGCAAAAATTAATTCAGCAACAAATTCCTACGTTTTTCTCCCTAACATTACAGAAAATGACACTATGTTGAAAATTCTGAATAAATACGGCGTCACTTCAGAAAATATTAATTCTCAAAAATCTGTAGAAGTTTTTGATATGTTCAAATCCCTCTACGAAAAAAACTTAATTCCGAAAGAATCTGTAACCCAGACCCATAGAGAAGCGCTTGAAAAATATATGTCTGAAAACGTAGTCCTGTTTCAGGCAGGCGCAAATTTCCTCACTATGATTAAGGAAAACGCACCTGCAACTTACCGCTACACTGATGTAGCACCACAGCTTACAGGTGATTTAGGACAAAACGACTTTTCTCTGATGAACTTTGTTATCCCCGCCAAAGCTGAATATAAATACGAAGCACTTTTATTTATACTATTTTTGACAAACGAAGAAAATCAGCTTGAACTGGCCAAATTGACAAATGTTCTTGCAACTAATCAAAAAGCGCTCCAAAATAATTTCTACAAAAATTACGAAGAAAATGACCTGATGTCAAAAGCCCGTGTAATCAGTGCAAAACAACTTCAAAAAGTCACACCTGTTATGATTACCCGCCGTAATCAGAAAGAAATTAACACCATCGTAAACACTGCAGCCCAACAAATTCTTCTAAATAAAGCAGCGACACAATCCATATTAGACAGTGCCGCTGAAAAACTTAGAACATTAAATTATTAAACTTCTAACACCAGAAACCAAATCCTCCGCCAAAGTACGGTGCAGGCATCGGTCCGAAAGTTGATACAACAGGACCCGCAAATGTCGGTGTTACCATTGACCCGAATACCGGCGGGGCAAACACAGCAGGCCCGCCCATAAAGAAATTGTTGCAGCATCCGAACATACCTCTGTATGTAGCCGGATCACTTAACAGCAAGCCTATTGTACCGTTAACATTTGACTGCGTATTACCATAACCAGCAAGAGTATTAACAAGATGCCCGGTCATATCGCCGAATCTGTCATATCGCTCGCTTGCATATTCTACACGCGCTGCTCCAACCAATCCGTTTGTGGCAGAATTTACCAACGCCTGTCCGGTTGTCGCGCCTGTATTTTTCATTTCTAGATAATTTGCTAGTGTACCCAATCCGTTAGTTATATGTCCTAATGTATTGAAAGTACTACCCCAGCTGCTAAATGCACCCATAGTTTATACTCTCGGTTATATACTTTGTATATATTAAAACGTTTTTTTTATATAAAAATTGCCTTTTTTAAGAAATAATATTAAGTTTTGTAACAAACAAGGGCAAAATATTAAAGAAAACAGGGAAAAAAGCCGAGATAAATAATATAAGGAAAATTTTTAAAGGGATAAACAATATGGCATTGAATGTTACAACACAACATTATAAAACCGGTCTCGACACATCTGTATTGAAAGAGGTATCACAAGAGATTCTCAGACGTGCCGCTGAAAAGAATAACAACAGCAACACACAAAGAATCAATACAATGTTCAGAGCGGTTGACATGGGTTTAGACCTTTACAACGGCAAAGTTGACAACAATACAGCACGTCAGATTGCAATGAACAATTCAGGGCTTCAAATTCAACTCAGCCAGAATGCACTCCAATCAATTGCATATTTGAATTCACAGGCAGCACAATCAGCAACAAACGTACAGAAAGCAGTTGAGGGCAAAGTAACAATAGCAGTAAACGAAGCTGCTCCTGAAGTTAAAGTAAAAGAAACACCTAAATTCAACAGCATTATAAGCTTAGCAGCAAACAAAGACAAAAGAGGTTCTAATCCTTTCTACAACGGCGAACTGTTAATGGGCGGCAATGCTAAGAAAGAAAACAACCAATCACAAGACAAATCAAGCATCTTTGCATAATATAAAAATATCTCCTTCTTAAATCCATACTTAAAAGACCTGTCTTGCTGACAGGTCTTTTATTAATAATTTTTTTTAAGATAACCGGTGGGAGAAAAAACATCAATACAACTCGTTATCTACATCTTCTTCCGGCTGAAAATCTTCTTTAAACTCTTCTTTTTGATAATTCTGGCGTTTATTTTTCTTTTTTCTCTCTTCTTCGTCTTTAGCAATAGCCTGCTTTTTAGCGTTAATAACATTGGCAACATTCATCATTGCAAGAGAATTCAAAGTTGCGCGCAAGACAGCACTTCTGTCCATATACTGTTCATTAGCGCGTGGTTCGGCTTCTTCCTCGCCGTTAGGCTGGGCAAAATATTCTCCGCCCTGACCCATTTTATCATCTTGAGTTCTTGCCGCAGTCCCCGAAATGTCACCGCTTTTAAAATTAAAAGCGCCTCCCACTCCGAAAAATCCTGCTGATCTGTTATCGACCATATTCTAACCCTCATTTTGTACAAAATTACTTTTGCACGAGTTACAATCGCATATTGTTTATTTTATATACATCGTGTTTACTAAACTATACCCGATTGATTACTATTTTAACTCATCTAAATAAATTATTTTGCTAGTATGTAAAAAAATTTTTACATTTAATTTGCAAAAACTCCTGTGCCGTGGTAGTATTCGTTTAGAATTTGAAAGTTGAATAAAGCAGCCGAATAATCGCGCCTGACACAGTCGGGTGAGGAAAGTCCGTGCATTCAAGGACAGACCGCCGGAGAAACTCCGGACGACGTGAGTCGGTGGATAGGACCACAGAAAATATACAGCCTGAAATTTCAGGCAACGGTGCAACGGCGAGGTAAGAGCTCACCGGCGATATTGAGAGATATCGGCCAGGCAACCCCCGGTTGAATGCAAGGTTGATTTGAGGGTTATAAAGGCTGTCCGCCAACCTCTGACAAACCGCTTGAGATTGAAAGTAATTTCAATACCAGACAGATGATTATTTAGAAACAGAACACGGCTTATGAACT
>CALUVE010000030.1 GCA_944324135.1 Candidatus Gastranaerophilales bacterium
TTCAAAGTTCATTGAATATCTTCAAGAGGCGGTTTTTCAGTCTGCGGAAATAGTATTGATGCAAACATAATGTTTGCACCCCCACCTAACCTCCCCCGCAAGGGGGGAGGAACTAAAAACTCTAGGCGATGGATGAATATTGAGAACCTCTTACGGGCGGTGTTAAAGCCGACTTTTAAAAGACATTCAAAGTTCATTGAATATCTTCAAGAGGCGGTTTTTCAGTCTGCGGAAATAGTATTGATGCAAACATAATGTTTGCCCCCCACCTAACCTCCCCCGCAAGGGGGGAGGAATTTAAAAAATACACCGCACTTCTCACACTTTTTCCTCTCATTTCTATTGATGCAAACGTTACGTTTGCCCCTCGCCCCTTGCGGGATGCTAGTTCGAACCGGCGAGGTTACGAGCCGTGTGAGACTGTATGCCGACACTAGTCGGCTGAGGGAGAGGCGACAGCCGGGTGATTTCTTACTATTCGTTTTAACATTTATTAACAATATGCCGAAAATATTAAAGTATATACCCCTCTTTTCCGATATTGATAATAAGAATATTTTGTGTAAAAGGTTAAAATGGCAAATACAATTGATGACAAAATAAATTCATATATTCAGGCTAATCCGCAGTTAAGAACGCTTTCCAAAGAAAAAATTCTGTCTGTTATGGTGGAAAACGGAGTTTTGTCTGAAGAAGAAGCTCAAAAAATTTCTGCATTTGCAAAACCGGCTGCCGTTGATTCAACAAAAGGGATTACTGTAGAAAGAACCGGCACTACACCACAAACCGCAGCGTCCCAAAGCAAAGTTGAATTTACTGAAGAACAGGCTCAAGACTTTTCAATTGATATGATTGCTGACAATGCCATGAGCGCAGAAAGTTTGCTTAATGATATTCATAACGGCGTTATCACTCAGGGATACGACAATTTGAAAAACTTCTTTAACACTGAATTGTCCAGTGATAATGTACGAGAAATTATAGATTACGAAAAATCTAGCTCGCTGTATTTACTCAGGGCTAAAAACGGTACTTTGACAAAAAGAGATTACATAAAAGAAAATAAAGGCAGAATTTCTGATATGCTCCTTGCCCGGCTGGAACGAGAAGATAAAGAAAGCGGTAAAGATTTTATTGACGAGAACAGAGGGGATATTCCAAGAGAAGACTATAAACAACTCCTTCAAAAAGAAATTGACAGAAGAATTAATCTGATAAGAAATATTGAAGATTTAAAAACAATACAGCTTCAGATAACTGCATTAACCGATGAAGAAGAAGAAAAATTGCTTAAAAATCTCGCAACTTCAGCTCTCGCGAACGGTCTGGAGAAACCCCAAGATATGGCCGCTGTAGTAAATTTTGAAATGGAACCGTTAGAAGATACTGTGCCCGCTGAAGAACTTATGGACTTTGAAACTACATTCAGGTACGAACGCGATACTGAGTATTCTAAGCAATATATGGAAGACTTGGCAATGAGCAAAGGGAAACTGAACTTTGCAACAGGTGCATATAATAAAACCCAAATTCTTAAAAATAAAGTAAAAGAAATGGAAGATAATTATGCAGCTGCGACAAAAGTTTATATTTCGCAAGATAGCATTGCTACAGGCGGACACGAACCATCTCCAGAGGCAAGAGCAGATGAAGCAGGAGCTTTTTTCACTGATTATTACAAAGCAAAACCTGAAAATGCCTACAAAGATTTATCCGCTATAATCGAAAAACATCAACTTGATATCAAACTGACTCTGGATGAAGAAGGTAATTTAACAATAGATTACGGAGAAAGATATCAAACAGATTATGACAAAAACAGAGCGCTCAATACTCTTCTGAAAGTTGCAGTGCAAGAGCAGGAGAAAAAATTAAACGAATATCTCGGCGGTCAGCCTTACGAAAACTATCTGGCCGACTATCAGAACGACTATAAATACGCACTCGGCGAACGAAACGCAACAGCAATGGCAGAAGCCCTTAAAGAAGACCAGCTTACAGTAATAGACAACTCAACAGGAGCAGTCTCTCTCGCCGGAATTGGAGTAATGGCTATCGGCGGCATTTTGACATTAACACCGGCAGCACCGACAGGAGTTTTTATCATTGGGCTTGGCGGCAAAATAGCTCTTACTGGTATGGCATCGCACCATATTTTAGGGTTCAGCGATGAATTTACAAAAGATGAACAATCTCAGGAACGCCTGAATCGTATGTATAAAGATTTAGCACTGGATTTGGGAGGCCTGGTTATCGGCGGAGCGGCAGGACGCCAGGGATTGAAATTTGCATCTCAATTTTTAAGAAACGGCGGCAACAAAGCTGTTGCTATCGTCATTGAAAAAGGTACAGATTTTACACTCTCTGCGGCAGGCGACCTCGCTATGATTGGAGCTCTTAACTATGACCAGACTCTTGAGCAAACATTAAAATCAAACGGTATTGGTATCCTTGTATCAACAGTAACCGGTATTAAAGCAAGTAAAGAACTTTTCAAAAGCGATTTTCCGACTGACTTTCCTGAAACAAGGGCTGTGACCTCACGCACTACAGAAAGCTATACACCGGAAAATAATATGGATTATGCACCTGCAACAGAATTTGCTCCGCAGACAAGACCTGCCTTAACGCCTGCAGAAGCAAGAGCAATCCCGGAGGAGCAGGGGGTAACTGTTATTAATCCGGCGAAACTTCAGGCAGAAGAGAAACAAAAACTTGATGAAGCCTGCACGGTAAACGGTGAAATCAAACCGGAGCTTTTAGAAGCTGCAGAAAAACTTAAACAAAACGGTACAACAAACGGCGGCGCCGCTGAAATTATCAATAAATATAAAGATGCCGACGGTAACGTAAATCCTGCAGTATTTGAAATAGGTGAAAAATTAAAAGCCGCAAAAATTTCCGCATCACCTGCGATGATAGATGCCTGCTTAAAACCTGACGGCACAATCAATGAAAACGCAATTGAAACCGCGATTGAACTAAAAAACAGTGGTGCCACAATTTTTGGACTTCCGTCGCTGTTAAAAGTTTCCCTTGATGCAGACGGGAATTACTCAAAAGAACTTTTTGAAAAATACGTTCAGCCGCTTTCATCAGGACTTAAATCGCGCTATGCTCTGGATGGAGCCGGCAGAATACTTGAACAATGTATAAAAGGAGATATCCTTGATGAGACATTGTATTCAAAAGCTCTTGAATTAAGCACCAAAAATTATGATACGCCAACGATAACAAATGCATTGAAAAGCGCCAAAGATGCAGCCGGAAACTTTAATGAACATAATTATGCTCTAACTTCAAAACTTCTTGATGCCGGAATAAAACAAGATTATTTGAATACTATAACAGGACTTGCAAAAAAAGATGGCATAATTGATGAAAATATTATAAATAAAGCACTTCAATTAAAAGGTCAGAACATAAAAGATTTTAATATTGCGGATTGCCTGAAATCAGCAACAGACAAAGACGGCAATTTCAACGATAAACTTTTTGCCAAACTTGAAGAATTAATGGCTAATCCTGCGACAAAAGACCGCGCAAGCTGGATTATGACGGCTTCTAAAAACAACGATGGCGAATTCGTTGAACAAAATTATAAAGCAATAAAATTCCTATTTGAAAATCTCCCGAGAAATCAACAAAAAAACATCCAGAGCATTATCAGAAATTCTATGGACGAAAATGGAAATATAAATAAAACGTATTTCACTAAAACATTAAAATTATTCAGCCAAAAATTCAGCAAAGAAGCGATAACTCTTATAATGAGAAGCTGTGCGAAAAAAGATGCAAACGGCAACCCAATCTTTGCAAATGATTTATATGACAGAACAATGGCGCAGGCAGCAGAACTTGTAAAAGAGGGCAAAACTCCGGCTGCAGAAATCTCCCTGTCTGTAAACGGGCAAAAAGTGGTTATGACCTGTAAATACGAAGATTCCTCTACCCGCACAAGAAAATTTGACTTTGGCTTAACAACTCTAAAAACAACCGAAGAATCACAAATTCAAACGACAACAAAAGAAAAAGTCCGAGTCACAAAATCACACGATATAGATCGCAACATTTCCACAAGGACTACGCAGGCACTGGATAAAACCGGAACTGTATTGAACGAAGTAAATGTAATCCGAGACAAAGACGGCAATATACTCCGGACAGAATATTACTCACAATCCGATGTTCCGGGGATACTTGATGTCCGTATAAAAACTCCGGACGGTCGGACGACAGTAATAAGCAGCGGCAAAGTCGACCCCGAAACGGGCTATACACTTATAGAAAAGAATATGGAATCCCTTGACGGTACTGTTACACAATATCGTTATGAAGATGACCCGCAGGGCAATAGAATCATTGATTACAGAATTACCGATAAAGACGGCAATGTCTTAATGAATGACAGTCAGACTTTTGAAGTGATATCAGAAAACAGAATGATTTCTTCATACAACAACAATGTTTACGAAATAACTCTAGACGGTAACAGATTGACTGTGAACGGCAAAACAACAGGAGAACAAGTTGTATTTGAACTTGATACATATTTATCAGACACATCAAACAAAGAAATGCTCCTGAACCTTTTGAAACAAATGCCGGGACACGAATTAATCAGCCTGAATAAAAAGACTAAAAAGCTTTCAAGCACAGCTGAAAAGATTGCCAGCGTCCATAAAGTTGCGATGCAAGAAATAGTAACTGCAAACGACTTATCTATTTTGCTGCACGAAGCAGGACACAGCAAACACGCTTTTGGTATGCAGGAAGTTGAATTTAACGAAAACTTTATAAAAATCTTCAATGAAGAACGTGAAGCGTTCATAAAAGCTTTCCCTGACCAGCAGCAAAAACACATTGAATACTTCATAAATGACAGAATGCATCTGGAAAGAATGCGTAAACAAGGCACTTATGAAGAGACAATAGCAGAGACCAATTCCCTGCTTAACACATATTATCACAGTCCGGAACTGCAAATCAGAGCACAGTATTTGCAGCAATACTTCCCGAGAACAATTGCTGAATTATCAAAAATAATGCAGAGCAAAGACGCACAACTTGCAACCCCGACCGGCAAAAAATCATTTGTTTCACAGGCTGCACTCACCCCTGAAGAATTCAATCAAAGACTTACAACTCTTAATAAAGAAGAGTTCAAAAATGAAATTATTGACTTTGTTGTTGACGTAAGAAGAAAAAATAACGAAACAGTCACAGATGAGGAGATTGCAGAATATAGAAATAGTGAAGAGATTGATGAAATCTATACGTTGTATGAAAAAATTCCGGAAGCCTTTGCAATACTAATGAAAAAAGACGCAAACGGAGAGTATCATAATAATAGCAATAAAGCAGATTTTATGCTGAACGCATTCAACGATTACGATATGGCTAATCCGCAAACTATTCTGGATAATGTACAATTTGCAGAAAAATGCTACAACTACTTTGATAATCCGGAGAAATATCCGATTGAAACACTTGGACTGGGTGAACGCCAGTTAGATTATTTTAAACAGCTTGAAAGTGCGATATCGGATAGAAATGATACATATACAATAAATAATATAATAGAAGAAATGTCAGTAATAAAAGACGACAGAAACTTTGATTATGCTGAAAGACTTGAACAAGAATTCAATATGAGATATCAGTACGATAGAATTGAAATAATAAAAGACTTGGAGACAGATGCAGAACGTGAGATTCTAAATAAAATACTTGCAAAAACAGGCAAATTTGAGTCTTATTATACTAATGTAATAAAAATGACAAATGAATTTCCTGAAGTCAAAACACGTATAGAAAATCTCTTGAAACAGGATGATATCAATGCGATTTCACGTGAACTCAGCGATTTACGCAGTCTTAGGGGTAATAAATGGATCAAAGAAAGAGCCTACCTTTTGAATGATGAACGTTTGAGTGCAAATAATATCCAAACCCTTTGTTATTTGGATAAAGATGATTATGAAACGCGTGTACTAAACCGAGGATTGCTGGAAGATAAGACCCTTACCGGTAATGAGATAGTTTATCTTGGCAAAATAAATGATGCGATTTATAACTCCTATCAAAAACTGGTATCCACAAATCTTTCAAAAGAAGATGCTGTACAGGTATTGCAGTACAACTATGGATTGTCTGACCTTATAAACGAGAATGAATTCTTATTAAATATGAATTTAACAAAAGAGGATTGGAACTACATTTCAAACCTAACTTACGGAAGCTCTATAAAAAAATTAAAAGCTCGTAGAGAACTTCATAACCCAAATCAAAGATTAAGCCTGAAAGAGAGAATTGAGCTTTCCGACCGCATAGACGACAGGCAGTATTGCACAATTATTGAACGTGGGCTCTTAAATGATGAAAGTCTTGATGTCAATCAAATTATTGCTTTAGCAAATATAAACGATGACGCTTATAAAATAGCTGCTGAGAGGGATATTGTACATAATCATGAGGACTTAAGTCATTACATTATGAACCAGTTGATTCAGTTGGATGACAGCCAATATGCAAACTATATGCAAATCAAAAATCATCCGACAGAAAACATGCAAAAAAGAAATTTAAGTACACAGGAAAAAATTGAACTGGCAAAATATCCAAAAGAAACTATAGAAAAATTTGATGCTTTTTTATACTTTGAAAACAGAAGAAATAACCAATTCCCAATCAGAAATATAGAACAAATATTTCTAGCTAATGAAATATACGATGTAACCGGTACAGGATATAAAAAATTCTCCGAGCTGGCGAATTATCAAAAATTCGCAGAACAAAATCAATCGCCGTTGCATTCTAACGAAATATTCAGATTGATGGACTTGGATGAATCTAAACTGCCGGAAGTAATGAAACTTCTGACATACGAAGAGCGTAATGCCGTCGGGGAAAGAATCAGCGCAATGGATGCTATAGACCTGTATAATACGACAATTAAAGAATTTGACGGCAAGATGAGAACACCGGAAGCAAGAGCGGAACAAGAAGCATTGTTGAAAAAACTTTTGTTTATTCCTGAGCGCCGTCGCGATCAGATTGAGGGGAAATACCTTAATCAAATTATGGTACAGCTCGGCAGTGTCGAAAACTTAAAAAAATACGAAAACTTTATCTTCAATGCAGGCAGAGATTTAAATAATCTTCGTCAATGGAACGGCGGAGAAATCTACACTCACATAATCTACATACCTGATGAGTGGCTGCCAAAAGCCGAAAGCTTGATGTACATAGCCGAAAGAGGAAAGAACCAATTCTCTCCTGAGTCTGTTAGGGCTCTTGCAGGTCTGAATGATGAAGAATTTAATATTGCAATAAAATACATCAAAAATCCTAAACTCAGTACCCATTATATTAAGAAGATTGTTGAACAACCGGAAGAAATTCGCCAGAAAATTGATAGAATCATAGAATATAAAACCGAACATGAAATATATGACCTGGAAAAGGCTGCCATAGAAGTCTCTTGTATGGATGGAGAATGCTATAACAACTTCATGCACATACTTGCAAATGCAAACAGATTAAATCTTAATCAGGGCACCATGATGCAGGAATTTGCAGAGTTGAAAGGCGACAAATTCAAGCAGCTTACTGAATTACTTGAAATTGAAAAAGCTAAAGACCAAAAGCAATATTTCAAAGATATAGCATCACTTGATGAAGTACAATATACAAAAGCGAAACAATTACTTGAAGCCGGCTATGAGGGCAGAACCGCACTTATTGTAGCGAAATGCAAGGACCCTGATATCCTTGATAAATATAATAATACAATAGAAGAAGCCAAGAAAAAACGTAATCAGCTCAAATCAGGAGTATCTGATTTAACTGATTTTGATATCAATAACTTCTTCAGACAGAATATGGAATCAATTATACAAACAATTGATTTAGTCGGAGTATCAGTATTTACACACTCTTACACATCAAAACTCAACGGTGTGGAAAGCTTTGTCGAATCAGTCAGACATTTGCGTGAAAACCTGAGCGATGAAGAATATTCTGCACTATATACAAAAATAAACGACAAGAGTCTTGAGCCGCAGGAAAAAATCGCAAAATTAAGAACACTTGGTGCAATATTGCAAAAATACGATTCCTCTGCGGAAAAACTAAGGTACATAAATCTGATAAAACCGAATAAACCGACAAAAGAAGAAGTCCAAAGAGCAAAAGCAATCTGGGCAAATCCAAAAGCAAAATTTGATGACAAATTGAATGAATTTTGTGAAACTTTCGGCCTGGATAAAAATAACAAAAAAGTTCTGGAATTTTTCAACAAACGCGCTCAGACCAACGCAAAAGGCTACAAAATCCTGAACAGTGTAAAAGAAGCCGAGTTATCAAAACTTCTTGAAATAGAAGTTGTGAGAAAACGTAATGAACACGAATGGAACACGGCAATAGACCAAAAAGTCTATGAATCCATAGGAATTACATACAGCCCTGAACTTTCAACACGATTAAATCTATCGTCAAACAAATACCTTTCAACATTCTTCCACGCGAACAGCGGATTTAAAGAAAATTTTGGCGAAATGGTGGATTACATTGTAGCTAATCCTGATAAATCAATAAGAGAAATCTTTGACGAATTGCCGCAGAATATAGAAACCAGACGTCAATTTGAAGAATATGGCATTGATTATGACAAATGGGTGGCTGCTGACAAAAATTCATACAAAATAGTAAACGTTGAATCAAACGTGCAGCAATCAAGACAAGCAGCAATAGCAAACCTTGAAGCAGATTTGAACGACCCTGATTTCAAAAAAATACCGGAAGAAGAAACAGGCAAAATTTTCAAAGCGCTGGAAGAAATAGGAATCAGCGCAAAAACTAAAAAAGAACCTTGCTATGACGAAGACGGTTTTATACGAGGATATGAGGACGTAACAAGACTATACGCAGGAGACAAACCGATAACATTTAACAAGCTGGAAAAAGCCCTTTCCGCAATCAAACAGGTAATCAACGAAAATGATTTTTGGACAAAAACAAATAGCGACTCTGGAATTGACCAGGCAAGAACAACCATCTACAACCACATAATGAAATTAAGAGATGCAGAAATTGATGCTGCTGCAAACTTAAAAGACAATGAAGTTGCGACACTGGAGGTACACAAAACAGATATGAACAACATCGCACATTCACTGTTTTTAGGCAACCACGCAGGCTGCTGCACGGCAGTTGGTTCTTCTATAGGTAATGACTACGCTGCACCGAGATACATAATGGACAAATGCATATCAGCAATAGAAGTAATGGACGGCAATGAATTTGTCGGAAACACAATGTGCTACTTTGCGGAAGTAGATGGAAAACTGGCGCTTGTCCTGGATAACATAGAGATGAACACAAAATATCAAAACAACAATGAAATCCGAGATGTATTTATGGAATATGCACAACAGCTCTGTGAAGAAGTCGGCAAACCGGATTTGCCGATATACGCAGGCCCATACAGACACAAATTCAACATGACACCATACCAAATAGACAGCCACGACATAAAAATAATAGGCTCAACAGACGGAGAAACGACATATATAGACTTCAACGGACATTACATAATAGACGGACAAAGAGTCAGCCGGACAAATCTGTACAAAATCCGTTGATGCACAAGACTTTATATTACACACATAAAAAATCCACCCATATAACCGGTGGATTTTTCTATATATATAATATTTTTCTTTTTCTTCACTCTATATTAGTTATTGCTGAGAACAAGTCTGAATGTCGCAAGATTTTTGATTGACAGCATTGTGTGTTTGTTGTGCTGTTCTTCAGATATGTTGAAGATTCTGATTATACGCTGGATTTCTTCAAGGTCTTTTCTTGAATTGATTGCGTATACGTTTTTGATTGGATCTGCAACTACTGACATCATTGTATTTAATTCTTGTTCTTTCATAATATATGCATCCTCTTTTCCGATATATTATAATAAAGGATTTTTTGCTCGGAAAATTGCCTTTTTTAAAGGTTTCAATGTAACATTTGTTAACAAAAAATATATACGCAGGCTATACTGACTTTTTAGCCAGTTTCCATAAATTATCAAACTCTTCAAATGAGTATTCCGGTAACGGCTTTGTCGCAAGCTCTTCCATTTTTCTAAATCTGGCCATGAATTTTTTATTGGACTTTAATAAGGCCTGTTCTGCATCTATCTTGTTCCAGCGAGCTAAATTTACTACTGCGAACAAAATATCACCGAGTTCTTCTTCCATGTGCTCTCTGCTGCCCACTTGCTCGGCGGCTTTGAATTCCTCAAATTCCGAATAGATACAATCGTACAGAGAACCCTCATCAGGCCATTCAAACCCCGTCTTAACAGCCTTTTTACTAATTTTTTGTGCACTCATCAAGGCTGACTGGGCTTTTGAAATCCCGTCCATTGCGGATTTTCTGTGTCTTTTCTCTTCTTGTTTTAATTTTTCCCAATTATCAAGAATGTCTTTTGTAGAATTAACTTTCACATCACCGAAAACATGCGGATGGCGATGTATAAGTTTATCCTTGATGCCTTTTGCGACATCTTCAATATTGAACGCACCCTCTTCCTCGGCTATTTGGGCATGCAATACGACCTGAAGCAACACATCTCCTAATTCTTCCTTAAGATGAACCATGTCATTATCGTCAATTGCATCAACCGCTTCGTAAGCTTCCTCCAGCATATTGGGTTTCAGGGTAGAATGTGTTTGTTCTCTATCCCACTGACACCCGTCCGGCGCTCTCAGCTTGGCGATTACAGCTATTAATTCTTCCAAGTTTTCATATCCCATACCATGATTTTACCACGAAAATCTCTAACTTAAGTATGAAATACAGACTAAAAAATCAACCTAATGGTTGAGCAAATTAAAAAACTCTATGATATCCTAGTTGTGTGGATAATTTAGAAGAGAGGTTAATACATGGCAAATTTATCAATCGCTAAAATCGGACAAAGAATATTCAACACTTCTTTGCACGAAAAAACAGTTGCTAGATCTTCAAATCCATTTGCAGCATCATCATTCAAGGGTAATGTACTTACAGCAGATGTTTTTGAAAGCTCTAAACAAGCAACAGCTCAGGCAAAAGACAAGCTGACTTACAGTACATTAGTAGGTTCTCTTGCAAACATCGGCAACAGATTCCAACAAGGCATTGAATCTGTTATCGCTTTTGGAAACAGAATGAAAGAAGGTATCACTAACTTCTGGAACATGATGAAAACCACAGAAGTATCTTTTGAACCTGCAAAAAAAGCTTTGAATACAGAAATTACATTTGACCCTGTTAAAAAAGCCATGGGTACAGCTGCAGAGTCTATTAAAGAAAACTTCAGCAGAATTTTTGATAAGGTTCCGACTGCAAAACAAATTTCTCAAATGCCAATTGCAGAAATCAGACCTATGTTAATTAATGAAGAAGCAGCTTTAGCAACTGCTAGAACTGCAGCATAAGGAGGTTTTGATGTTTAATAGAAACACTACAGATAAATCATTCAAAAGAATAAGCAATATTATTGAAGGACTCTCTATGCATGAAGATCCTGAATCAATCAATCTTCTTGAAGAAGTCGGTACAAATTCTTCTGTTGATACAATCAGAGAAATGACAGCACGTGCTCTTGTTAAAAAGAATATGCATGACTCTCTTGCTGTTGTTATCACAAACAAAGGCAAAGGTATCAACGATATGAATACTGTTGTTGCAATGAGTACTATTAACGAACTTTTATCTCTTAAAGATAAAACTGAAGCAATGAGAGTATTGGAAGATACAGTAAATATGCATTCTGACGAAGAAGTCAGAGATAATGCACGTTCAGTAAAAGCGTTAATGGCTCTCAGTTAATATATATAATAAAACTAATTACAAATTTCATATAAAACAAAAAAAGCTCCAATACCGAAAGTTGGAGCTTTTTTGTTAGGAAACTACAGCATATAAAATGGCAGCCAAACAATACGATTGACTGCCATTTTTATCAATTTATCAAAAACTAATAAGTAAATCCGTCAGCTTTCATCCTGTCAATGACTTCCTGAAGCTGCTCGTCACTGCATACAAAAGAAACTCTAAAGTATCCCTCGCCGTGAGAGCCGAACGCATTGCCTGGTACAGTAACAATACCTGATTTTTCCAGTAAATCAGCGCAGAAATCAAATGCGTTTGTATATTTTCTCGGGATAGGGAGCCACAGGTAGAAAGTTGTATGAGGTACTTTCTTTTCATCAATATTCCATCCGAGTTCTTTAAAACCTTTCACAAGAATAGCCTGCTTGCGTTTATACCCCTCATTCATCTCAGCAATATACTCATCACCCTCTTTTGAATTAAGGACATCAGCAGCAGCCTTTTGAAGAGCCTTGAATATACCGTTATCAATAGTAGATTTGCATTTACCAAATCTGGAAATAACTGTTTTGTTACCGCAAATCCAACCTAATCTCCAACCTGTAATTGCGTAAGGTTTTGAGAAAGAGAAAAATTCAACAGCAACATCTTTTGCGCCGTCTAATTCGAACACACTGAACGGTTTTTCATCTTCGCTGAAGTATAATTCGCAATATGCAGCGTCAGAAATTAACAAAATGCCGTGGCGCTTGCAAAAATCAATAACAGATTGAACATATTCTCTTGTTGCACTTGCACCGAGCGGGTTATTCGGATAATTAATAATCAATGCTTTAACTTTATTTTTATCAAACCCGTCTTTTTCCAACTCATTGAAAACTTCTTCCATATCCGGCATATATTTGTTTTCTTCTGTCAGAGGAACAGGATAAGCCAAACCGCCTGAGCATTGAATAAACTGGGAATATGAAGCATACCCCGGATCCGGAACCATAATGATATCTTTATCTTTTTCTTCGTGTTTCGGGTTGACCATTGCTCTTACGAGGTTTGCAATCCCCTCTTTGGAACCTATGAGAGAAAATATCTCCGTATTAACATCCAAATCGACATTAAATCTTCTGTGCATATATTTGCCTATAGCTTCACGGAAGAACTGTTCGCCTTTTGGAACAGAATACATATGAATTCCCGGTTCATCAAGACAATTTTTCAAACTGTCTAAAATATACTTTGGAGGATTTGCCGTAGGCGCGCCCATTGATAATGAAATCGGGGCTCTGTTTTTCGCTTTCAACTCCGGAGTTAACTGATTAGTTTTCTCTTTAAGCTTAAACATAATATATGTGTCTAACGTCATTACGTTCTCATTAAATAAATCTTCTTCAAAATTTTTCATATCTATCCTCTTTTCTTATGCAATCATTTTCATAGGGCCGTTCAAAGACGCCGTAACAAACTGTTTTGTGTACTCAGTATCCATCTTAAGCATATCATCAGGCGTTCCCTCGTAGACGATTTTGCCGTCGTAGAGCATAATTACTCTGTCAGCGGTTCGTCTGATAGTAGACATCTGGTGAGTAACTACAATAGATGCGGCGTTTGTTTCTTCTTTGAGACGAACAATATAATCCTCTATCAAAGTAGAAGATATAGGGTCAAGCCCTGCGGTCGGCTCATCATATAGAATTGTTCTGGGCTCTGTAACTATCGCACGTGCAAAACTTACACGTTTTTGCATCCCGCCTGAAAGCTCTGACGGAAATTTATTTTCAATTCCCTGCAGACCGACAAGAGCCAGTTTCTGGGTAACAATATCGGACAATTCTTTACGGGAATATTTTTTGCGTAGTTCCCTGCGCTCTTGAAGCGCAAAAGTAATGTTATCCGCAACGTTCAGCGAATCAAACAATGCAGAGTATTGAAATACCATTGCGATATCCCCGTCGCCAGTGATGATTTCACCGGAATCAAGCGGAGTTAAGCCGCAGATAAGTTTAAGAATCGTACTCTTACCTGACCCGCTGAATCCGACAATAGCAAGGGTTTCACCGTCATTAACTTTAAATGAAACGTTATCTATAACTTTTCTGTCATCGTATATTTTTACAAGATTTTTGACTTCTATACTCATAACTTACCTATTATACCTCGTTTAATAGAAAAATGCTATTGCAAAAATCATATCAATTATAACAATAGCCACAAAAGACCAGACAACAGCTTTTGTTGTCGCAAGTCCTACGCCTTTTGCTCCGCCGGTTGCATGGTAACCGCAAGTGCAGCTGATAAGCGCTATTGTGCCGCCAAAACATGAAGCTTTTAAAAGGCTTACGAATAAATCTTTTATATAAACACCGAGCCAGGCAGAATCAAAATATGCTCGATAAGAAAGCCCCGCGGACAAATCCGATGTAACAGCACCTGCAATAACACCAATTACAGAGGCAAGAATTACTATAAACGGCATCATAATAATACCTGCAAGAACTCTCGGCACAAACAGATACCTGACAGGATTTACTTTCAATACCTGAATAGCATCAATCTGCTCTGTAACGCGCATAGTTGCAATTTCTGACGCCATTGAAGAACCAATCATTGATATAATGGCAAAAGCAGACATAACCGCGCCGGCTTCTCTTACAAATAATATAGTCAACAAGAGTCCTACAAAATTACTGCCGCCCTGTTTAACCATTTCAGCTGCAACCTGAGACGCAATGATTATTGATGTCATTGCTGTTATAGATAAAGTAATAGGCAATGATGATATTCCGAATCGGTTACACTGCTCGATTAATTCATTTTTTTCAATTTCGCCCTTAAAAATAAATTTAGCAACAAGCCCTAATTTTTCAGTAATCTGCCCGAGGGTTTCCACAAATACAGTGAATTCTTCAAATATTCCTTTAAATATTCTGTAAGTAGCAGACTGCTTGTAATATTTTTGTAGCGTTATCATTCCTATATTATACAAAAGATTTAGAATTTGTGTCAATTTTTAATTTGTGCTATCCTAAAGTTTATGATTGAGTTAATGATTTTATTTTCATTATTAAAACGCGATTTAACTATGTACGGGGTGCATAAATTTGTACTGGACAACTTTTCCCCGTTCACCCAACCGAGTTTTGGGGCTATAAAACCGGCGCTTGTCAGGTTGGAAAAGGGCGGTTTTATCACATCAAGAAAACTGATGTCTGACGGCGGCAAACTTTCTGTATTCTATTCTGTTACGAGAAGCGGACTTGAAGAGTTAAAACGACTTTTGACAGAAGATTTAAGCGTTAATCCATTGCAATTTTTATCAAACGCCCGCGTAAAACTCTGCTGCGGAGCTTTTCTTGACAAAGAAGAACGTGAAAAAATGTTTTTTAATATCAAAACTCTTGCAATGGAACACAAAACTAAAGCTGAAAATATTATCAACGACGAATACAATACCGTAAGTTTTTACCAGCGCATAGTGCTGGACAATATAATTTGCGAGTACAATAATTTTATAAATTTAGTAGAAGGGTTTGAAAAAGAAAATGCCGGCAACAGTAAATAAAGTTCTGGAGGGCTCTATTGCTCAGGAACTGGAAATAGAAGCAGGAGATGAAATTCTTTCTATCGACGGGACTAAAATGTCGGATATGATTGATTACAACTTTTTGTGCAAATCTGATTTTTTGACAATTGAGATTAAGAAACACTCAACCGGTGAAATTGAAGAGATAGAACTGGAAAAGGATTTTGACGAAGACTTAGGGATTGTATTTGAGAGTGCTGTTTTTGACAGGGTCAAACCCTGCCTTAATAAATGTATTTTTTGCTTTGTAGACCAGCAGCCAAAAGGGTTACGTGATACGCTCTACATAAAAGATGACGACTACAGGCTGTCTTACCTGCAAGGAACATACATTACTCTGACCAATCTGACGGAAAAAGATAAAGAGCGGATTGCACGCCTGCATCTCGGACCTTTTTATGTCTCGGTACACACAACAAATCCCGATTTGCGGGTAAAAATGCTAAGGAACCCGAATGCAGGAAAAGCATTGGAAAATTTAAAATGGTTCCGAAAAAACAAAATTCCGTTCCACGCACAAATTGTTCTCTGCCCCGGGTATAACGACGGAGAAGAACTTGAAAGGACTCTAGCTGACCTTGCTGCATTAAAAAATACCGTCCTGTCAGTCGCCATTGTACCGGTCGGGGTTACACAATTCAGACACGAAGAACTTAAGCAAGTTGACAGAGAGTGTGCAATAAAAACACTTGATATTGCCTCAAAATATAAAAGAGTATGCTGTTCTGACGAATTTTTCCTGCTGGCAGAGCGAGAAATTCCGCCTGCAAGATATTACGGGAATTTTTCACAGCTTGAGGACGGTGTGGGCTCTATCAGAATGCTGCTCGAGGATTTCAAAACACTTAATCTTCCTAAAAAACTTTCAAAACCACTGAAAATCGTTTTTGCAACCTCATTTGCGGCAGAAAAAGCTCTAACAGAAATTTGCCAAAAACTAAATAAAATCAAAAATCTCTCAACTGAAGTTGTACCCGTAAAATCAAACTACTGGGGGCAAAATATTACGGTTGCAGGATTGATTACGACAGATGACCTGATTGCTTCTCTAAAGAATAAAGAGTGCGATTTTGTAGTTATACCATCAGTAATGCTCCGGCAGTACAGCGAAGATTTTCTGGACGGTAAAACTCTTACCTTTGTAAAAGAACAAACAGGAAAAGACTTTTTTGTTATCAACAACATCTATTCAATGAAAGAACTTGTAGATTGTCTATTTACATTGTAACTTTTTATTAAACAACTAACAAAAAAAAATATTTTTACTTTTTATTTTTTGAGTCATAAATTTTATAAGAGGAATAATTTTTTATGCGGATTCAACCAATAAATAAAAGTAGCGTGCAAACTTTTAGAGCTCAAAATAATCTTAAATCTAATAGGAACAAACAATTTAAATCAAACTTGGAGGCACAAGAGAGATATGAACAAGAACAAAATGAAATATATCAAAATGGCAAAAAAGAGATGTTTAACATTGGTGTTTATACAATAGCAACTGTTATGCCAATCTTTTTTGTCTCATATATTAATAAATCAAATACACTTATTGATAGGCAAAAACAGATAATTGAACAACAATATAATGACAAGCTTGATTTACAAAAAAAAGTCTTGGAAAAACAATTTGAATGTGACAGCTTAAAAATCATTTTAGATAATAAAAAAGCCTCTCAAGAATAGAGAGGCTTTTTAAATTAGTATCTTTCAAGATATTTATCAATTTCCCATTGCGAAACATAAGTTCTGAATGAATCCCACTCTTTCTTTTTAGAACTCATAAATTCATTAAACGCGTGTTCCCCAAGTGCAGCGCGCCCGACAAGGGATTTATCAAGGTAATCCAGAGCCTCTGCAAGACTTCCAGGCAGTGAATCAATGCGCTGTTTTTTACGTTCTTTTGTTGTGAGTTTGTAGATATTGCTTTCAACAGGAGCCGGCGGGTCAATTTTATTACGGACACCGTCAATACAAGCTTCCAGAATTGCAGCAAAAGCAAGGTACGGGTTGCAGGCAGGATCAGGGGAGCGGAGCTCAACCCTTGTTGCATTTCCGCGCTTAGCTGGCACCCTTAACAAAGCACTTCTGTTAGCTAAAGACCATGCCAGATACACCGGAGCTTCGTATCCCGGAACAAGACGCTTATAGCTGTTGACTGTCGGATTTAATATCGCTGTAATTGATTTGATATGTTTCAACATACCGCCTATAGAATATTTTGCGACATCAGAAAGCTGATATTCTGCTTTTTCATCGAAAAATGCGTTCTTACCATCCTTGAATAATGACACATTGCAGTGCATACCGGAACCGTTAATTCCGTAAATCGGTTTTGGCATAAATGTTGCATGGAGGTTATGTTGTGCAGCAATAGCTTTTACGGCAAGTCTAAATGTTGTGACATTGTCAGCAGCAGTAAGAATATCCGTATATCTGAAATCAACTTCATGTTGACCGTCTGCAACTTCGTGATGGGAGGCTTCAATATCAAATCCCATTTCCTGTAACGTTAAAACTATATCAGAGCGGACATCTTCACCCAAATCCTCAGGCCCAACATCGTAGTAACCGGCTCTATCCTGTGTAGTTGTTGTCACCCTGCCGTCTTTATCTTTTGCAAAAAGGAAAAATTCAGCTTCAGGTCCGATATTCATTGAAAATCCCAGTTTTGCCGCATCTTTCATAACCCGTTTAAGGTTGCATCTCGGGCAGCCCTCAAACGGTGTTCCGTCAGAATTATAAATATCACAGATTAATCTTGCACTGTGAACGCCGTCTTTTTCACGCCACGGAAGTATCTGGAAAGTATTTTTATCCGGATAGAAAAACATATCCGAAGTTTCAATGTTTCTGAAACCTTTTATAGAAGAACCGTCTAACATGATTTCATTATTCAAAGCTTTTTCTATATGCTGTGACGGTATGGTTAAATTCTTAGCCTGACCGTTTATGTCTACAAATTGAAGTTTGATAAACTTGATATTATATTGTTTTATCAAGTCTTTTATCTCTTCTTCAGTAAAATTCTTGTTGTCCAGCCTTGTGTGCATAAATTCTTTCATGTAGTCCTCTTTCTTCTTTTTCATTTTGCTACGTATTTTATTAGAATACTTTTTCTTTAATACGTCAAGCTTTTTTATATTAAGATTGTATAAAGGCGGGCGTTTTCAGGATTCTTAAATCTGAATATATTTTTCTAAAATTAGATTTCTATTCACCAAAATTTTAAAAAGAGCAAAAAAAAACTCTTTCTTTTGAAAGAGCCTTGGAATTTTTTTGTAATTCCTCGTGTGTAGAAGGTTAGTGTGTAGTAGGTAGTGTAAATAGTA
>CALUVE010000031.1 GCA_944324135.1 Candidatus Gastranaerophilales bacterium
TTGTTCTCCGGAGTCGAACCTCCGGTTCTTTCCTCTCAAGAAATATGACATTTAGTCATATTTCTTTCGGCAGAGTGTCCATCGGCATTTTTTTAAACTCACTGTTTTTTTACACTAACCCTACTCACATTCTATAACGTCTGATAAATTTACAGATGGGGAGTTTTTGATTTCTTTGTAGTCAAATGTTTTTGAAAACTTTGTCAACTGCTTATCTATATTACGTCCGTCTAAAAACATCGTAGATAACGCGTACTCGTCATCGTAATCAAACCCGAACTTGTAATAAAATGTATCTGAATTGTATGCCGGTGTTAATGTTATTTTATTCATACCTCTGTTTTGACGCAGAAGATGATTCATAAACATACTGCCGCCGTTTTTTACTTTCTCAAGTTCTGGTGTTTTCCAGGTCGCCAAATATGCCAGATGTGCCTCTTTAAACGGCGCGGTGAGCGTCGACATAAACCCGAACGGCTTTTGATTATGCACTGCTAGATAAGCACTATCTGCATATTGTATCGTAGCAAATGCATTCTTCATAAACTGAAAAATTGATGCGTTTTCTGTATTCATTCTGCCATTTTGTGATTTTATCAGCTTTTTCAACAGCTTACCGCAAAAATTTTCGTCCTTTTCAGGTTCCAAAGAATATATAAAAACATCTCCCGCTATATCTTTTATAGGTCTTATCTGTGCAGACTTTATCCCCCGAAACCCCGGATGGGTTATATTATTCTGTTTTACGCGGTCTACTTTCATTTTTTTAATCAATCACAACGTATTTTAACAACAACTTTCTTTACAGATTGCGGAGTTGAAATCGACATTTGCGGCTGATGCGCCTCTTCCGGATTCAACAGCACAAAATATCCGGCAGATAATTTCACTGAGTTTAAGAATTTATCCGTTTTTTGATAAAACATAATATCTTTTTCTGGATTATAACTTTCGGATACTGTTAATTCTGATATATCAATATAATCCAGACGCTCTTCTCCGGTCAAAAGTAGCTGGATATCAATATATTTTTTATGGGATTCTAATTTCCCCTGTTCCTCCGGTTTTGTCACATAGCAATCAATATTAGCGTAAGTATCACCTGAGATTTCATAGTGCCCCGGATATGTCTCAGGAGTTAAAGACAATACAAAATCTGCGACATCCAAGGGGATTTCTTTGTATTTTTTTATATTGGAAATTCTATCAAAAATCATCTACTCAAACTCCTTCATCGCACGTGCAAACTCTTCGTCATTAGGGGCTTTTCCATGCCAGCCGGCATTGTTTTCCATAAAGCTAACGCCCTTGCCTTTTACTGTGTTTGCAAGGATAATTGTTGGATTATCAGCTTTTTTAGCTTGTTCAAATGCTGAATAAATTTGTTGGATATCATGCCCGTCAATTTCTATAACCTCCCAGTTAAAGGCTCTGAGCTTTTCATCCAGAGGGTCAAGAGATTTAACCGTTTCTGTACAACCGTCTATCTGCAAACGGTTACGGTCAATAATCGGAATAAGTTTGTTCAACTTGCGGTGCGGTGCTTGCATTAGAGCTTCCCAAACGCTCCCCTCCTGCATTTCGCCATCTCCCATAAGTACAAATACATGCGCAGGATTGTTATCCAGTCTCAAACCTATAGCCATGCCGCATCCGATAGAAAGCCCCTGCCCCAGAGAACCGGTTGCAACTTCTACACCGCTGCAAATAGGAGACGGATGCCCCTGGAGTTTTGAACCTAATTTGCGAAATGTCATCAATTCGCTTTCAGGGAAAAAACCTTTTTGAGAAAGCACAGAATAAAGAATAGCCGATGCGTGGCCTTTTGATAAAACAAAGCGGTCTCGTTTTTCAAAATCCGGAGAATTTTTCCATTCAGTCGGGACATTTATACACTTGTGATAAAGCACTGTCAATATATCAGCAGAAGATAACGCGCCGCCTATATGTCCGGATTTAGCGTTATGAACCATTTTCAAAACATTTTTACGGTTTTCTTTTGCGAGTGTTTTCAATTCTTTAACTTCATTTTCGCTCAGCATTCTAGACTCCTAACTTTTCTCTTAAAACTGACAGCATAAATAACGGCAATGTCGGGAAAATTCTCTTAAACCTTTTGGGTTCTTTTACAGTACGATAAAGCCATTCCAGCCCTGCTTTCTGGTAAAAGACAGGAGCTCTTTCAACAACACCTGACCAAACATCAAAACTTCCGCCTAATCCTATCATCAAACTTTCAGGCAGCATTTGTTTTGCCTTTGAAATAAATTCTTCCTGCTTTGGTGACCCCAGAGCTACAAGAACTAAATCCGGATTTGATGATTTCAACTCCTCTAAAACTCTCCCGTCATCCTTAAAATAGCCGTCCTGAACATAAACAAGATTTAGTTCGGGGATTTCTTTTTTTAAATTATCTGAAGCTTTTTTGATGATATCAGGTTTGGCACCGACCATGGCAACCCGTTTACCAGCTTTTGCAAACTCTACAGTAAGTCTTTTGCCAAGTTCAACTCCGGCAATTCTGTGGACTTTATGCCCAAGCAGCTTCAAACCCAGCTCAACCCCGATACCGTCTGGGACAACCAGTTCCGCTGTATTGATAATTTCTGCCAGATGTTTATTTTTCTTTGCACATGAAATCATTTCGGGGTTTATGGTGACTATCTGCCCGCCTGTTGACTTTGCATAGTCTACTGCTGAATCAAAATCAAATGTATCAACATTAAAGCCTTGAAGTTTAACCGTTTTTCTTTCCATAAAATTATTATAGGATTAATCAGCCATTTTAGCAAGTTTGTAGAGATAATCTTCATTGTTGCTGCACTGCAAACCAATAGGGATAAAATTATCCTTATAACGTTCAATGGCATATCTGTCGGTCATTCCTGAAATATAATCCGTGACAACTCTGTCGATTTTATCTTCAGCACACACAGGTTTTAGAAGTTCTCTGTAATGGTAAAATAACTCACGTATTACACGTCTTGCTTTTTTCTCCTCCAATTTGGCAGGAGAATCTACATAGACATTCTGGAACATCCATTCACGGAGTTTTGTCGTATAATACCAACCCTCTTCGCTCATTGCAACAGTTGGTTTTCCCATTGAATTTGAGACAATTTCATTAATCATTTTATTTAGGCGTTTTGATTGTACAGAAGAGAAATACTTTATACAATCTTCCGGCAAGTCACTCTCTGCTATTATGCCTGCGCGGATTGAATCTTCTATATCATGATTTATGTATGCAATTTTATCGGCAAGCTGCACAATTTGAGCTTCTGGAGTCTGAGGTTTGAATCCCCACGTATGGGTTAAAATTCCCTGAATAGTCTCAGAGCACAGGTTCAAGTCCTCCAGAACTTCAACAACCCTGACACTCTGCACATTGTGATGAAAACCTCCCGGAAGAAGTTCGTTCAATACGCCCTCACCGCAATGTCCGAAAGGGGTATGTCCCAAATCATGACCGAGGGCAATTGCTTCTACCAAATCTTCATTCAAATCGAGAGAGCGCGCTATAGTTCGACCGATTTGTGAAACTTCAAGAGTGTGAGTTAATCGTGTACGAAAATGGTCATCGAACGGAGATAAGAATACCTGAGTTTTGTGTTTAAGACGTCTGAATGCTTTTGAATGAAGTATTCTGTCTCTGTCTCTTTGGAACTCAGTTCTGAGATTGCATTTCGGTTCTTCCCGTTTTCTTCCTTTAGTAAATTTGCTTTTTGTCGCATATTCACTAAGCAAAGATAGTTCCCGCTCTTCAAGTTTATATCTGACTGTATCTTTTTCTGTCATATTGCTCATATAAATCCTCTAAAAATCGCTTTTTAAAAGAATTATAACACGTATAAAAAACTGTTATATACTCTCTTTAGGGGATTGTTCTGTTTGCGTATCGGCTTGTGCTAACAATTTCAGTTTGCTTAAATGCTTTTGTCTGAAATTATCAGCAATAGCCCCGCCTTGAGAGAACACAAGTCCTGACAGAGCACCAAGAACCAGTGATTTGAATCCGGAGACTAATCTTGCTGTAAAATACAATGTTGTCGCAACTGAACCGACAATCGGCAAGCCGACATTCAACAGAACAGAAGTGCGTTCATTTTTGTCATCAGCTTTACTTAACCCCCATCCGACAGCCCCCAGTGAGGTTAATACAGACAAGGTATCTGTCGGTGCACATCCCAGAACTAAATCTCTATATTTGTCAAAATATTCGACAGCATCTGTGTCTATTGCTTTATCCAGCTTTTTAACTGATTTATTAGCTGCAGCCTGCAGCTTGGCATACTTGTCTGCAGGGAGAATCTCTTTATACAAATCAAGAATTTCTTTAATTGTACCGCCGTTCAAATCTTTGCCGCTGCCGGCAAGTTTTTCACGGGCGGCTTTCAACGGAGCATGAAGTTCTGACTTGGTATCCGCCAAAATTTCTTCTGCTATTGATGATTTGTAGGATTGCTTGGTCCTAAATCTTTTCCAGAATTCATCGACAAGATTTGTCATTGACTCACGCATACGGCTGTGACGCTCTGTTCGTTCTGTCATATTAAACGATGATTGCAGTGTAGAATGAAGATTTTTACGTTTTTCGGCAATCTGCGACAATATATTGCTAACCTTTGTCTTGCCGCCGGTTGATGCTGCATATTTAGATGCATCATCCATTAGAATAAATAGTTTTTCAAAAGCTTCATCTGACGCTCCATAAGCACGATTTACAGTCTTTAAACTGATTTTGTCAAATTTTTGTGTAATAGCACTGTGTAATCTCGCTGTATACTTATTTAAACCCATAAATTTCTTAAACAGGACATCTTTAATCCAGCCAATATTATTCAGGCTCTGTGATTTTTCAATCATATTATTAACCTTTTCCATTGACTCTTCATACTTTTTATTAAGTTTTTCAGTTTTCATTTCATGAGAAATATTATGGAATTTTTCTGAAAGAAAATCTTTTAACTTATTCAACTTTTGTGTAGTATTTTTTGGCAAGCCTTTCATCAAAGCCAGCGTACCAAACCCCAGAGTCAATGCCGATACTGTAATCTGCCAGACTAATTTCCCGTGTTTTTTCTCTTTTTCGCTCTTTTGAAAGCTGTCAGGCTGATATTCATTGGACAGGTAATACTCCGGAACTCTGCCGGAGACAGCAAAATCCGAAAATGGATTTCTATTCACACTATTAATTTGTTTAATCATAATATTACACAGTCCTGCTATATTATAATTAAAACATTGTATTCCAAAATATTGCCACTTATATTAACTATCTTTAAGGAAATCACTGATTTCTCTTGCAGCTTCTTTGGAGGATACTTTATCCGAGAGCAATTCCTTTACAGAACCAAGCTCCTGAATTTTCTGCTCACGGTAAGGCTTGTCATACAACAATTTTTCTGTCTCGTATGCGATAATATCCGGTTTAGCTTTTGCCATAAGAAGTTCCGGCACTATATCTTTATCTGCAATAATATTTGGGAGGCAAACTCTTTTTATACATCTTACAAGTAAATATATAAAATATAAAAGCCAAGGCCCTCTATACGCAATAATCATAGGCACTTTGTATAAACAAGCCTCCAGCGCAACCGTTCCCGAGGCAAGAATCAAAGAATCAGAAACGCTTAACAACGCTTGATTTTCGCCTTTTATAACTTTAAAATCGGTAGATTTCAAATATTTATCATATACATCATCAGAAAGATTGGGTGCATGAGATATACAAAATTGCAAGTCAGGATGTTTCTTCTGAAGAAGTTTTGCAGTTTTAATAAAAACACCCATAAGATTTCTCAACTCAAACGGCCTTGAACCCGGGAAAATAGAAACAAGTTTTTTTCCCTCATCAAGCCCGTGCTTTGCAAAAAATTCTTTTTTCACTGCAGGCGCCGGAAGCTGCGATACCAGCGGGTGCCCGCAATAATGAGTTTTTATCCCGCAGCTTTCATACATTGTTTTTTCAAACGGGAATATACAGAGAACTTCCGTGATATTCTTCTTTATTGTATTGATACGCCACTTGCGTGAAGCCCATACCTGCGGAGGAATATAGTAGTAGACAGGAATTCCGGCTCTTTTTAAAAACTTTGAAATATTAAGATTGAAAGCGCCGTAATCTATACACAACACCAAATCCGGCTTATACTCCCGTGTAAGATAGTCAACTATTCTTTTACCGAGAGTAAGATGGTCGATGAGAATTTTTATGGAAATTCCCATCGCAGACATTTTTTTCTGGTCAGAAAATAATTTTGCGCCGGCTTTCTTCAGATTTTCGCCGCCAACACCCTCTATCATAATATCAGGATAAAGTTTTTTTAATTCTTCAATAACTTTTCCTGCATGGATATCGCCGGAATATTCTCCTGTGATTACAAAGATTTTTTTCATAATTAAACAGCCATAATTACAATATTATTGTCATCAGCAAATTTTACAACCTTTTCCTGATCAACAATAATAGTCTCATTCGCCTCTACAGCAAGCAAATTTGCCTTATAACGTTTCATTGTTTTTAAAGTTCTTAAACCAACTGCCGGAATATCAAATCTTTTATCCTGAGCCGGTTTTGAAACTTTAATAACACTAGCATTCTTCTTAGCAAGCTTAGCACCGCGCTTAATACAAACGTCAGTTCCCTCAATTGCCTCAACAGCCATTACCATTTTGTCTTTAATTACAACAGACTGCCCGACATCAACTTTACCCATTTCTTTTGCAAGCCAGAATCCGTAATTTACATCATCCATCTGCTCTGCTGTAGGTTTTACTGAACCCAGAACACCTGCCGGTATCATAAGGTTTTTAATAAATATAGTCTGATCAAGTACTGTAATACCGGCTTTTTCAAACTCATCAACAATCATAAGCATAACCTGATCATCATTGAGTCTGAGCGCTTTTTGAATAAGCTCTATTGCTCTTGCATCGAATTTGTGGAGCTGCAGCAAAACTTTTTTATGAACTTTACCTAAAAAAGTAACCTGTTTCAGTTGTTCTTCTTTGAATATTTTTTCTATACGGTTAACCTCGCCGGGGTGGCAGGAATAAACTTTTGCGCAATATTTTTTCAGCTGTGCAAGATTGTCATTTGATAAAGATATACAAATAACTTCAAATCCGTTTTCTTTGGCATACTGAGCCATTTTGACAGGCAAAGTCCCGTCTCCTGCTATTAATCCCTGCTTGTTTTCTAACATTAATGACACTGTTTATAATCCTCACTTTTACGTCAATTATATCATAAGAAAATTAAATTTTAAGAGCATTTATCTCTGCGACCTGTTTTTCGCTTAACAAAACGGCACCGCCGAGAATCTTTGTATTTAATACAACCTGCGCATAAGATTCCGCAAGCTCCAGCTTAAGAAAAGCATCCTCAATAGTACTGCTTCCTACGATGAACCCGTGATTTGCCATCAACACTGCATCAAAATCTTTAAAATACTTTGCTGTTTTCTCAACCAAATCTCTTGATGACGGCAGACCGTATTCAGCCAGCGGAATGTGACCGAAATAAAATACATTTTCTGCCATTATCGGCTCATCCAGCGCCTTTCCAGAGGAAGCAAATGAACTGAGAAACGGAGAATGCACGTGCAAAATATAATTTATATCCGGACGCATTTTGTAAAATTCTATATGCACCAGTTTTTCGCTGGACGGTTTTCGTCCGCCGTCCAAAATATTGCAGTCGTAATCAATCAGAGTAAAATCATCCTCTTTCAGATAACCATTTGCACTGCCTGATGCTGTTATCAAAACTTTATCTCCGTCATACCTTGCCGAAAAATTGCCGGACATACCAGGAGTAAAGTTTTTTTCTCCTGCAAGCTTTCCGTACTTTATCATCTCCTGCTTTAGTTCTGATATACTTTTCATACTACAACTGCTCCTTATCAGGGTCTTCCAGCTGAATAACCGTTGCATACTGCAATTGTTTTGCTTGACTTGCAGCAGGAGTTTTTTCAAAAGTAATCAACTTTTCTTCATCCTGACTTTTAGAGAGTCTGTCGGGATTTTTTATAACCATCTTGTCAAATTCAAGAGCTGAACCTTTTGTATCTAAGTCAACAAGTATACCGACATAAGTTCTCTGTCTGATAAAATCATAACCAAGACTCAGCTTACACTCATCCGGTCCAAATGATACAATAAATGCGTTTTCCTGAAACATCTTGTCATTCGGAGCATCACCGGAAAGGTTGATATTACCAGACCATGCAACAGTCAAATATTTATGCAGCCTGATAGCTTCACGCAAATATACACTTGAACGTCCGTAACGGTAAGTATCGTATCTTGGAAGCGGTGAATGGTCATCATAAGCTGACAAATAATAACCAATATCCTGCATCCAGTTCTTGTACTGAGAGTGAATTCTCGGGCCGATTCTACCGAGGATTTGGGTATCTCCCGTTCCGTAAACAGCCGCACTGCCCTGGAGCGATACTCCGATGTCTATCATTTTACGTTCTTCGACATTTTTCCAATTCCACATAGACTGGTCGATTTCTGCCATGTATTTCAAACGGGTTGTACCAATCATAGGGGAATTAATTTTTTCGCCATGCCTGTTAATTTCGTTATCGTGCATATAACCTGCACCGATTCTATGGCGGAATCTCATTGATCTGCCGTCGCCTAAAAAATCTTTGTATGATTTTCTGTCATCGTACAAAAATTCAGCAACATATTTACCCATATGACGGCCCATAAACCAATCATCCAAATATGCGTTCATACCATATTGCAAATAGAAATTGTCATCTAATCTTTGACGGCCTTTGACATACCAGATATCAGGAGCGGATGCATAAGCAGCGTCTGTCATATTGGTAGCGCTTTTGTATCTGACAATACCGCCAAAACCCAGTTCGTCTTTGTAGTTCAAAACAGGAGCAACTTTTATTGTTGAATCAAACGGGGTAGGGAAAACAAACCCGGGACCAACAAACATACCTAAGCGAGGGATGGAACCAATTTCCGGATAATTTGCCTCAAAATAATCATTATTTTTATTTACGTATGCAGTGAAAGACGGCCATCTGATTATTTCTCTGCCTCTATAATAAATATCGGCATTTTTCAGCGTTACTCTATTATGATTTTTGGTAGCGTCAATATAAACTTCTTCAGCATCAACCTTGAAAGCCCCGGTCTCATTATTCTTGGCCGGAATAAAAGACTTATCCTCATCATCAATAAGCATCTGTTCAAGTCTTGGACCTATCATACTTGAACGGAAAAATACTCTGTGCGAAATATCGGAAAAAATCTTTCCGTTTTTAAGTATAAGCTTGTCATTTTCTGTTGTTGCATTTTCAGCCTCAACTTTCAAAAAAGACATAGATGAATTCATATTATCTATAGTTGCACTCTCTTCATTCAGATTGACCTGAATAAAATCACCGTTTATGACCTTTCCGTCTTTTGTAAGCTGAACATTATCATAAGCTTTTAATATATTTGATTCCATATTATAAATAAACTTATCAGCTTTTAACGTAACTTTTTGAGACGGAAGAAGCAAAAATGCGTGTCCGGTTGCTTCTATTTCATTTCGGTCTTCAAAATACAACATCTTGTCACAGTCCATCTGCAAATCTTTCGGAGCAACAAGTTTTTTTACATCGCCTGTCAGCGCAATAGGATTTGAACCGCCGGGCATCTCGGCATTTATAACATTTTTAATAGCAGATTCGCCGCTTTGCCGGACATTTGACTGAGGAGCCGGCGTTTCTTCTTCGATTTCAATACCATTGGCTCTTGCCTCCTCTATCATCATTTGTTTCTGGCGTTCCATTTCTTTAAGTTCCTGCTTGTGCACACGGACTCTGTACATATTTGTAAGTTTAATACGTACTTTTTTAAATAACGGATATGTTAAATCAGGATTAAACTTATGATAGTCACCGTTTTTGGAAACCTGATCTTCGCTTTTGTCACTGGTATATTGAACTTGAGGAACAGGCATTGGTGCAGACGGACCTTCGTAAAATTTTGCATCAAAATTTTCCAAATCCTCGGGCGAAGAAAAGAGCTCCGCTGAATTTGCCTGCGGTATGCACATAGTTAAACTTATTAAAGCTGCTATCAAGATTTTTTTCAAAGACTCTTCCTCTTTTTTTTAGTTTATTAAATATAATTAAGCGGATTATTAGGTTTACCGTTTACACGAACCTCAAAGTGACAGTGAGGGCCGGTACTGTATCCGGTGGTGCCCTCATAGCCGACAACCTGACCTTTGTTGACATAATCGCCGACTTTTACTTTGATTGAATCCATATGTGCATACAAAGTAGTAATCGGGCTGCCGTTTACAACACCATGGTCAAGGATGACGACCTTGCCATAGCCGCCGTACCAGCCGGCATAAATAACTTTTCCGGAGTTAGAAGCTACAATATTACCTCGGTATGGACCTCCGATATCAACACCCGAGTGGAAAGTACGGCTGTTGAATATAGGGTGCGTTCTCCAGCCGAACGGTGATGTTATACGTCCGCCGATTGGTTTCATAAAACCGGTTGACGAAGTCTTAACTGTGCTGGATGTACCGCTTTTGGATATCATATTTTGAATATTTTCTGATTGCTTAGCCAGTTCTCGCTCTGTTTTTTCGTAATAAGCTCGGTTAGTCTTAAGCTTATTAATCATACTCTGGTTTTGATTAATAGCATATTGAAGATTACGCTGCTGGCTGTTAATTGACTTGATGGACTGGGCAAGATATTTCTTTCTGTACTCAATATCTTTTTTAAGCTTAGCGATTTTCTCAGCCTTTGTCTTGGCACTAATCATCTTGTCATAGTCACGTTTTATTATGATTTTTTCAAAATAAATCATATCAAGTAGTGAATTCATATCCTGAGCATTCAAAAGCAGCTCAAACATACCGACACGCTGGGTTTTGAATACCTGGCGTATACGGTATTTAAGCTGTTTATCAATAGTGTTGAATTCATATAAAGCATCATTCAAATCATCTTCCATTGTCGAAAGCTGGGATTGAACACTGCTGTATTGTTTTTTTGAAGATTCAAGTGAATTAGAAACAGATTCAAGTTTTTGCTGGTTTCTGACGAGTTTGCTTTTTTCGTTATGCTCAAGTTTTTTCAGCTGGTTAATTTTAGCGCGGGTCTGCTGTTTTTTAGCTTCCACATTCTGGTTTGCAACAGCAGGAATGCCGCTCACCATGAGAAAAGTAACCGTCATTATAAAAACTATAAAAACATTTTTTATAATCTTCTTCGTATTCACTATTTACCTATTTAAATATAAGAGGTAACATCATAAGACCTACGGTCCACGCGATAAAAGTTATCGCAATAATTCCAATAATTATTTTTTGATGTTTTCTGAAAAATTCCATTTGCTTCCCCTAAGTTATCAATATATATTTTACTATCAAAAAAATAAATGTGCAAATTGTAAAAATAAATTTGCAAAAAATTTTAAAATCAATTAATATAGCTGTATGAGTTTAAAGTTTTTGGACGACGGTTTTGACAAACGTTTGATACAAAAAAATGAGAGCGGAAGTATCAACCATTTTCTGTTAGAAAACAATATCAAACAGATAGAACAAATTTGCGATTTTTTAGAGACAAAATTTCCGCTGATGCTGATAAACGGATTTGTCGGCACAGGAAAATCAACTGTCGTAAACTATGCAGCATCTTTTACATCAGCAGATACCATTAAACTCAAATACAATTGTTTTGAAACAACTATCCTTGATGATATTCTGCTGGCATTTTTTGACGAGTTCAAAAAGCTTACCGCGATGGGAACAATCTCTGCGCCAAAGGCTAAATCAGATAACTTTACTCAAAAAATTAATTCCTATTTTGAAAACATAAATAAGCCTGTTCTTATCATAATAAATTCTTTTGAAGAAGTATTGAAAGAAAACAAACAGGAAATCATTGATTTTATAATCCACCTTGCAAGTTTTCCAAACATAAAAGTCATACTAATTTCAAGGACATTTTCACTTTCTGACTTTGATAAAAAGATAGGATACAAACGCGCGACAATACTTGCATTGGAAAAATCCATTTTTGAGAAATTTCTCCGCTCGGAGGGGATAAAAAATATAGGCCCGTTCTCTGACGAATTATACAAACACTCCAGAGGATATTTTTTCTATACGCTTTTATCTATCAAAATAATTCATCTAAGAAAACTATCTTTGCTTGATTTTATTGAAGGATTTTCAAAAAGCTTTCTCTCTTTCAACGATTTTATACTGAGAGAAGCGCTGGCATTGATTGATCCTGTGAGCGGACACCTTTTCCGATTTTTGACAACAATGCGCCACCCTATCAGTATAAAACTTCTTCAGACATTACATTTATACGACGAAGAAAGATTTAACTTTTTTATTGATAATCTGATTTTGTCAAAAGAAAATGACTCGGTATATCTGCAGGATTACTACAAAGTTATAGCCGAAAACTCAATTCCGGAAAATGTTTCAGTAAAACTTCATCAGGGCTGTGTCGATTTGTACAATACCCAATTGCCGCTGAAACCGCTGGAAAGAGACCTGCTAATTTCACGTCAGACTATGCGGAAAGAAATTGAATACCATTCAATGTTCATACCTAAAAAAGTAGTTTTGCCCAAAACTCCATCTCAGAATATTGAATACAAAGAATACACCGGCACCATGCACCCGAACACAATAAAACAACCGGATAATCAAAACACTCAACAGCTCTCCCAGCAGCAGGATGAAAAAGCCGCTAAAGATGAAAAATTAAAAAATATGTCATTCATCTTTGAAAGTGAAGATGAACTTGCAGCACTAAATCAAATTGCTACATCCATCAAAAATTTTCTTCACATATCAGACCAGCAGCGCGAGCAGGAAGAAAAATCTTCACTCACAGAGCTTATCAATATAGCGCGGCAGGAAGAGCAGGCATATAACTTTAAGCGTGTAATTTCGCTTTACCAAAGAGCGCTTACACTCAAAAACGATGACGATTACTACACTTTTCTGCCTAAAATTTACACAAAACTTGCTGAAGCGTACCAGAATCTTTCAGACTGGTTCAATTCGTTAAAAAATTACGAAAATGCGCTTGAATTTTACATTTCCGTAAGTGACAACGAAAAAGTTTGCGAAACAAAATTAGCCATTGCAAACATATACTTTATCACCTTTAAACGAGACCAGGCAAAAAAACTTCTTACAGAAATTCTGGGCAGCAGCGAGGCTGATACTGATGTAAAAATAAGAACATACATAGCGCTGGCAGACCTCACGGAAAACATCAACTTAAATCAGGATTATTTTAACAGGGCGCTGGAGCTTGTGACAGATTCGACAGACAAAAAAATATTATCTGAATTGTATTTCAAATACGCCTTGCTCTGTGACGACAAAAATGACCCGAACAAGGCAGTTGAATATTATAAAAAATGCATAAACCTTGATTCCAACCCGAAAATAAACATCAACCTATCAGCAGCACTTTCCAACCTGGCAGAACTGTATGACGAAGCAGGCAGCAGTGACTTTGCTGCAAAATACTATCTGGAAAGCTTAAGAATTGATGAATTGACAAGGAACTTCAACGGTATATACATATCATCAATGAAACTTGCGGAATTATACACGGTAAAAGATGCGGAAAAAGCAGTAAAATATTTTGAAAAAGCAAAAGTATGCGCAAAAGAACTCGGTGAAAATTTCTATCTTGCATCAACTGCAATAGCCATAGGTGATTTTTATTACAACAGAAACGAAAACGAAAAAGCACTGGAAAATTATATTAATGCACAGGAGGTTGCAAAAGACAACTTCAGCAAAGATAATATAGAAAAGATAGCACAGCGGATAGAGGACATAAAAGCCCGCGTGGGTGAAGAAACATTTGCGGAATTGGAACACAAAATTAAAAATGAAACTTAATAAAAAAAATTACGAAAAATATATGGAAACATTCATCGTCCGGAATTCGACAGTGAATTTAATATCAAAAAACGATGAAAAATTTTTATGGGAAAAGCACATATTTGATTCACTTTCGATAGAAAAAGTGTTTGAAAAATACGGAACACCCAAAACCTTGCTGGATATAGGCACAGGCGGAGGATTTCCGGCGGTTCCGATAGCACTGACCTACCCGGAGATAGAAGTATATGCGCTGGACAGTATAAGAAAAAAAATTAATGCAATAGAGAGTATAAAATCAGAACTCGGGATAAAAAACTTACACACGATATGTGAGCGAGCCGAAAAGATAACGGACAAATACGATATGGTGACCTCGCGCGCAGTAGCACCATTAAAAGTAATAACAGAATACGCAATGCCGCGGCTAAAGAAAAACGGAATATTTGTAGCATACAAATCAATAAAAGCGGAAGAAGAGATTAACGAGGCAGAAGAAGCCTTAAAAAAACATCGTGCACAGGTATCAGAAATAATAGAATACGAACTTCCGCTCAGCGAAAACCATACGAGAAACCTGATAATAATAACCCGCAGGAATTAAAAGCCGACACAACGTCACTATGTAAAGAATCGCTGCATTTCGCAGATTAATTTTTGTTATAGCGGAATTTTTATTTCAAATACTGTAGATTCTTCATCGGATTTTAGCAGACTGAGTTCAGCATTCTGCGAGGCTAAATTATTTTTACAAATATATAACCCGAGTCCGCTGCCGGTATTTTTTGTAGTAAAGCCGTCTTGGAAAATTTCTTCCTGCTTTTCTGGTGGAATTTGTGCGCCGTTATTTAAAACTGTTATTCTCGCCAAATTACTTTCTTTTATCAAAGTTATCTCAATTACTCCTGTTTCTTCGATTGATTCTATGGCATTTTTGATTAGATTTACAACACACGCCAAAAATTTGTTTTCATCAATGTCCGCTATGCACTCATCATTTGCATTAAGTTTAAATGTCACATGCTTATCCTGCACATAAACCTTTGACATCTCCATCGCCTGAAAAAGCAGTTCTCTTAAATCACATTTTTTGAGTTTCAAGTTATTCAAAGATTTTAAATCAGTCAGCGAATTTGAAATAATTTTGAGGGATTTTGAAATGCAACCAAGCGCGTTATTCACCGAATCATTTTTTACGCCTGAATTTTCCAACTGCTTTCGTATAATTTCTGTATAAACATCACAGATTGAAATATGGTTTCTTATTTCGTGCGCAATACATCTGGCCTGCCTTTGTATCAAATCTGTCTGCGTCATAAAATCCTCTTATTTTGATAAAAAAAAGGTTTGAAACTTTTTCGATTCCAAACCTCTATACGTTACTATATAAACAATTAAACTGCAATTTTAGTTCTTTTTCTATTACCGAACCCGTTATTTAAAGCATATAAAACAGCCTGAGTTCTGTCATTAACCTGAAGTTTCTGGAAGATATTGTTTACGTGGGTTTTTACGGTAGTCTCGGAGATGAATAATTTACCCGCAATACCCTTGTAATTATTTCCTTGAGTAAGCAATTCCAAAACTTCTTCTTCTCTTGATGTCAAATAAGTGAGCAGATTTTCTTCATCAGAAACAACAGCTTCACCCTTGAATGAACGTTGGAAATACTCAAAGAATCTTGATGACAATGCTGACGGCAGATAAACTTTTCCTGCAGCAACCTCATCAATCGCATAAATTAATTGAGCAGATGCCATAGTTTTTAAAACATATCCTTTTGCACCTATCTTCATAGCACGGAAAATCAAATCAGCATCATCATATCCGCTCAAAGCAATAACTCTTGTGTCAAGACCGAGCTTTTCAATTTCTTGAATTGCCTGCAGCCCGTCTTTTTCCGGCATATTAATATCCATCAGCACGATATCAGGGCGATATTTTTTAATAAGATTAATAGCAACATTTGCACTTGTTGTTGCACCTACAACATCATAACACCCTTCTAAACTCACAAGCTCTTTGATACCTCTAAGGTGATCGGTATTATCATCTACCAGAAGCACTCTTGATTTTCTTTTAAACTCTCTCATTTATCCATCTCCCGTTTTTATTTTTTGAGTTCCATCCCTCTACAGTATTCATACTACACTTTTTGCATGAAGCTTTCTATCCATGACCTGATTTATATTCTAGTCATGGCAGTTTGAGAATTCGTTCTAAATCATTAGATTGATAAAATATCTCAATCCCTTGCCACATCATGATTAGCGGCATGGTTGATATTTTGAGCGAGAAAATGCCTTTAATATTTTTGCAGTAGATTAAGTGTGGTATAATTGGAAAGTAAAATAATTTCAGAGAGGGATTTTTATGGATATTTTAGTTTTTCTGAGCGGGCTTGTAACAGGGGCGGTTTGTGTACTTGTTCCTGCTATTATTATCAACAGGACAGCCAAACACTCGCAGGAAACACTAAAAGAACAATTAAGACTGTACTTTGAAGATTCAGCACACAAAATTTTTGAAGACAGCACCGGAAAATTGACAGAACAAAATAAAGAGCGGCTGGAGGAATTTTTTACCAGATTTCGTGACCGGATAGAAGCTTTTGAAAAAAGCGCAAAAGAAAACCTGGAAAAAGAAACCGAACACTTCAGCCAATTTGACAGAAACATAAAGAGTTTTTTGGAAGCCGGCAATAAAATATCAAACGACACAAACGCACTGGTAAATGTTATGAAGTCTGACAACCGCACTCAGGGGCGCTGGGGAGAAATTTTACTGGACAAAGTGCTTGAATCTTCAGGTTTAAGAAGAGATAAAGAATACACCATACAAAAGAACGCACCCTCCGGCAGACCGGATGCAACAGTGCTGCTTCCTGATGACAGATGTATATATATAGACTCCAAGACATCGTTCGCATCCTGGGACGGCTATATTAATGCGAAGAATGAAGAAGAAAAAGCAGAATTTTTAAAATCCTTTATAGACTCAACCAAGGCGCATATAACAGGGTTAACAAAACGAGACTACAGCGAGGATATTAAATCACCTGATTACGTATTAATGTTTATCCCGATAGAAAGCTGTTATTCACTAATTTTTTGTGACAGGTGCGACCTTTGGGATTACGCGTGGAAGAATAACGTAATGCCGGTTTCACCATCGACACTGTTAGCCGCATTAAAAATTATTAACTCTTTTCATTCACTTCACCGGCAGAATAAAAATGCACTCGAAATCTCGCAGTTATGCACTTCAATGGTGGATAAATTCAGTACAATGCTGACAGACATTTTAAAAGCGCGAAGCACACTTGACGAGGCAGTAAAAAAAATCCAAGGAAAAGGCAGCATCCTAAAACAGATAGAAAAAATAGAAGAACTGGGAGTAAAAATAACCAAAAAACTCCCGGATATCCCTGAAGAGCAAACATGATGTTTGCCTCTCGCCTAGCCTCCCCAGCGGAGTGGGGAGGAACTAAAATACTCCCTCTACCTCGGGGAGAGGGGCAGGGGTGAGGGGCTAATTGTCACCCTGAACTTGTTTGACTACTTTTTCCAAAATCTATGATTTTGTGAAAAATGTCCGGTTT
>CALUVE010000032.1 GCA_944324135.1 Candidatus Gastranaerophilales bacterium
TTTCAAAAATAATTTTTTAAATAATCTAAAAAAGAAGAAGAAATGTTATCTGCGGACGATAGCGCGAACGAAGTGGGAAGAGTGTTTCGAAAATAATTTTTCAAATAATCTAAAAAAAAAGAAGAAGAAATGTTATTTGAGGACGATAGCGCGAACGAAGTGAGACGCGTGTTCCGAAAATAATTTTTCTTCTTCTTTTATAAATATTATTTATTTATTTATTTATTTATTTGAAAGCTTGCAGCATCTTGTACTCTTAGTGCAAAATACGGTTTGTCTTTTTCAATAAGGAATAATACAAATGTATCATCGCAGAAGAAATCACGAGGTTCTTCTACAACAGGAAGCGGCATTGACATTTTCATAATCAAAGCTGCTTCACTTTTTAATTCAACACCTTTGTTATCCATATTGAATTCTATTGTTTGCAAGGCTGAATCAATTGTGAATAATGTGTCTTTGATTGTTTTGCCGGCAAGTTCTGTGTATTCGTGGTTGTTTTTGAATTTTAGATTAGGAACTTTGAAGTTATCTTTTTTGTTAAATCTTGTGTCACCCTTGTAGGCTTTTTGTTTTGCAAGCATATCATTGTATAACTGTTCAAAAGACTTGTTGTCATCAGTTCTGTAAAGGATGATTTTATCATCGCCTTTTGTGAAAAGTTTTACGGCAAAATCATCGTCAGAATTGTGGAACAGAACATTGATATTGTCGCGTAGCGCTGCTTTGCTTTTTTTATCAATACCAAAGTACTGGACTTTTGTTCTGTTTTTGCCGAATTTTTCTTTTTTCAAGACGTCAAAAGCGTTTACAAATTCAAAATCTTTTTTAAGCATTGCATAGACAAGGTATTTTTGTCCGTCCCAGCTTAAGCCTTTCAAAAGGTCGCTTGTTTCGTTGAATTTTTCCAAAAGCGCTTTTTCAATAGTTGATTTTAAAAATGGAGTCATCATCCCGTGAGCTGTATAGTATGAATTTTCAGAAATAGAGTCTGCAGTGAAATTTTGTTTGTTTAATTCATCAGCAAGCGCGGGATTGCCGTCAACAAATTGAACCGGTCCATGTGCAATTTCATCCATCAAAACGTTCCATACAAGTTCAAAAGTTCCGACCCAGACTTTATTTTCAGCCTGAGATTCAGCCGCAAATGTCGGCACTGTAGTGAGTTCTGCCGGTGCAGTTTTTTTAAAAAACGGAAATGCAAATGCCGCAGTAGAGAACATTAACATTGCAAGTGTTGTCAAAAAAATCTTTTTCATTAATTTTTCTCCTCTATATTTAAAAATCTCAAAAAGCCTTTCCAGAATCCTTTTTGGTTGTGAGCGTGCGGAATCGGAGCAGATTTGTAGTATCTGTTATAGCTTTTAATAATATTATCAGGTAAAGAGTCACCTTTTTCAAGTGTAAATGAAATAAATTCTATGTAGTCGTCCTGCTCTTCTTTGTAGAGCGCATCCCGCCTGCGTAAATCTTCATCAGCCTCATAATGGACTAAAGCGTGGTATGCAGCCTGAATACTGCTGTCTTCACTGTCCGGCGGAAATTGAAGCAGCGCCTCTCTTACACACATATCTCCAATGCGGACTTTTCTAACAAGTTCCGCAACTTTTACTCTGTCTTCAAATTGAGTCATTATTTAACTAAAAATTCACTGCATTCATTTTCTATAAACTTCATCATATCAATGTAGTTTCCGTTGAAAAATTGTTCTGCAGTTTCTTTAATAGCATCCATAGCCATTTCATTACGGCTCATTGTAGCTTTGTAGAAGAATTTTTTACCAACTTTATAACGGACCAGAATACTTTTTACTGTCAGTCTGTCCATAACAGTTTTTATTGTGGTATAAGCTCTGTCGATGCCGTTTTTAGACAAATCATCAACGATATCCTGTATGGAAATATCCATATCTTCTCTAGCTTCTGTCAAGTTCCAAAAAGAATTTAAAATATCAATTTCGAGCTTTCCGCACACCATAAATTATTCCTCAACTTTCCGTTATATTATTTTGTGTTCATTCATTACTAACATTGTAACATAATTTTTTTATTTTACAAGCACAGTATAGCAAAAGTTTACATTTAGTCAAGATAAAAGAGGTCGGGTTCTTTTTTAAAGTTGCTTTTTTTCTGTCTTAATTTAGCATTTTTTCGTTTAGTTTTTTTAGAAACTTTTCTGTAGGCGTTATCTATTGATATTTTAGAGAGAGCTTTGCCGTAGCGTCTGTCGTAGAAAGTAAGCCAGAATTTTCTGTTGACGTTATCGACAGCAAAGGAAATTTGCCCTGCGACTTTGTCCCCGGGTTTAATTTGCCGGAACATAATTTTAGTATCGCCGAAAACCGATGGTCTGAATACCCTGTTGTAGTCGTTTACCAGCGCCATATCAAGACCTGAAAAAGTTTTGTCTGACATATTTGAGATAAGTATTGTTAGTGTAATAGTGTTTACTTCACCGAACGGATCTTCTTCGTGTTTAATGTCGCTGATATGTATGTCGAGCCCGGGGTAAAAGAGTTCGTGCTGCATAAGTGCAGTGTCTTTGTAAACAGGGAGCGGAACTGTGCTGTTAATTTTAACCTTGATTTCATCTCCGGGGGCGATGAGAACATCATGACCTTTTCTGAGAAGAGCCATCCCGAGACCGATAGCACCGCCGACCGCAGCACCGCCGAGAACCGTGTATCCTTGAGAAGCAATAGCAGCTTCCAGTCCGAGCCAGTTCAGGGCAAGAAAGCCACCTGCAACACCACCTAGCGCAGTATAGCCTACATCCTGTGCCATAATTTTTGTTGTTTCAACTATAGGATGTAGTTTTGTTGACATTTTACCCTCAATCGGGATTTCCCGTCCGTCCGGAGTCATCAGGTAGTCAAAGTCAAGTTCTATCCACCCCGAGCGTCCGAGTTTTTTAGGGTCTTCTATTTTTACTATTTTGCCGTGGGCGATTGTGCCTTTCGGGAGAATTACGCCTTCATTTCCGTAAACTTCCGAGGTTACTTCCGCAAAAAATTCATCGCCCTCTACTGACAAATTGGAGTCCAGAACTTGAGATACAGTCATTTCTATGACATCTTTTTTCTCAAGTTTTTCTACTTCACCAGTGAACATTTCTTTTTGCTGTTCTGTCCAGGTGTTAGTTTCTTCAATTCCGCCGTGTAGGGTTTCTGCCAGTGCCGCCTGATTAAATATGAATACAAACAGTAAAAACAGAATAATAATCTTTTTCATACTGGTATTATACTACATTTATGGTAAAATAAAAATGTTTAATAAATAAGGAGAAAGTGATGTTTAAACGCTGGTATGATTTGGATTCGACCGTGAGTTCTGCAATAGCCCAATGGGAAAAGGCAGATGAGGAAGTTCAGATAATTTGCGCAGAGTATGTGATAGATAAACTCAAAGATATGGATTTTGATGTCCCTATGTCTTTGGAAGACCAGTACAATTATATTATGCGCAGATGGTATGATAAAAATATCAAGGTTTCGCATGCGATGGAATATTTAAGAATTTCTCCGGATGATATCAGAAAAGAACTCGCACTTGATATTATTGAGTTTATAAAAACACGTAAAAATTCTTAACATGATAGACATGCCGCTTTATCCTATTGTTTAATATAATAAAGGGAGATAGTATCTTAAAATGTCCGACGATATCAAGCGCAAAGTTATTAATATATTTTCCAAACATAATGCTGCAGGAAATTCCGGCCATAATGAAAAAATAAAGTTCTATGCAGGATTTAATTACGTACGTATTGACCGTGATACAAACGGAAATCGTTTCGTTCCAGAGCATCTTTTGAAATATGCAGAATCCTGCCGGTATATTGTTCGGGTTATGCGCTCCCATGACGGGGAAACTGTCCTTTACAATTACGATGTACCGAACAAAGATTTGTTTAAGTTTATGAAATCCTTTGATGAAAACACGCTTGACGGGACAATTATTGAAATAGACAAATATTTTCCGGATGATTTAGCTTAAGAAGTTTGATAATGAATAAATTTTTTGAAAGATATCACGAAGCCTTATTTAATTGTAACAAGCCATATCAGTATGTTGGCGGCGAATTTTTGTCCAGAAACAAAAGTTTTGATGATGCAAAAGTGAGGTTCGCATTTGTTTTTCCTGACAAATATGAGATAGGTATAAGTAATTTAGGGGTGCGTGTTTTGTATGAGCAGGTTAATGCGTGTCCTGAATATATGGCAGACAGATGCTATGCTCCTGAACCTGATTTCAAGCCTGAGCCTTTGTATGCACTGGAAAGCAAGCGCCCGCTGAAAGATTTTGATGCTCTCGGGTTTTCTTTGCAGTACGAACTTTCTTATCCTACCGTCCTGAAACTCCTTGATATGGCAGGTATACCATACAGAAATGAGGAGCGTTCTGAGAATGACCCTATTGTCATAGCCGGCGGGCCTTGTGCGTATAATCCGTTGCCGCTTGCAGATTTTATAGATGTTTTTATGATAGGCGATGGAGAAAGTTCTATTGTAGAGGTTTGCGAAATTCTTGAAAAAACAAAAGGATTACCACGCAAAGACAGGATAAAAGCACTTGTAGAGGGCGAAAATTCCGGCCGCTGGTCAGCCGCTTATGGCGGACGTGTCAAAAAACGTATTGACCAGCTTGAATATGAAACAGCTCTAAAATCTTATCCGATACCGTTTTCTTCTTCTGTCCATGACAGAGCTATTGTGGAAATCAGACGCGGATGCGGCAGGATGTGTCGTTTCTGTCAGCCGGGACATGTTAATTTGCCCGTCAGAGAGCGGAGTGCCGAAGATATTATCAAAATTGCAAAAGAACTCGTTCATAATACAGGATATGAGGAGTATTCACTCCTTTCACTATCTTCAAACGACTATTCAAATATAAAAGAAGTCATAAAAGAACTTGCTGTTGATTTTAATAAGAAAAAAGTTTCAGTCTCACTACCGAGCCAGCGTATTGACGGTTTTAATCTGGAACTTGCAGAACTCATTCAGAGTGTCAGAAAATCTACTATGACTCTTGCTCCGGAAGCCGGCAGCCAGAGATTACGCAATGTTATCAAGAAAAATATCTCGGAACAGCAGATTCTTGATGCAGTTTTGACTCTGTACGAAAACGGCTGGTCACGTGTCAAATTCTATTTTATCTGCGGACTGCCGACAGAAACACTTGAAGATATGGACGAAATGGCTGAACTTTTGAGTAAAATTAAATATCGCTCAAAGTTGTTAAAGAAAGAAAAAGGGCTGTCGCATTCCCTTGATATTACCTGTACACTTTCTATTTTTGTACCGAAGCCTTTCACTCCTTTCCAGTGGTGTCCGCAGATGAATCTTGATGAGGTCACGGCACATATTCATTACCTCAAAGAAAAAACAGATAAAATCAAAGGTGTCAAAATTAATTATCACGAAAAATTTGTATCACAAATTGAAGCGGTTCTTACTCGCGGTGATGAAAATTTGTGCGCTTATATTGAAGCTCTTTATAAAAAAGGCTGCTATCTTGATGCGTGGGGAGAATATTTTGACAAAAAGGTATGGCAGGACACAGCTGTAGAGTGCGGAATTTCACTTGCTGAACTTGCAGAAAAAGAATACAGAAGAGATGAAGTTCTGCCGTGGGATTTTATTGATATCGGGGTTAATAAAGAATGGTTCGTCAGTGAATATAATGCAGCTTTTTCAGCTCCGAAAGAAAACATTGTTGTACCGACTTGCGAAAAAGTTTGTGTAAATTGCGGAGTCTGTCCGAACTTTAAGACCCGAAAAGTTCTTGCGAAACCTTATAGAGCAAGCGAAGAAGCTCAAAATCTTAAAATTGAACACGTTGACCCGAAAATCTGCCGCGGTTATGACAGCGAACTTTTCAGGTATCGTATTAAACTTACCAAAACAGGAATTTTAAAATACTTTTCTCATCTGGATTGGCAGAATACTTTCTTTAAAGCACTTGCCCGTACGGATTTGAATGTGGCATTTTCCTTAGGTTTCAATCCTGCAATGAAAGTGTCTATGGGGGTTGCTCTCCCTCTATTTGCTGAGAGTGTAACCGAATTTGTTGATATTGAACTTTACGATAATATTACTCCGGATAGCCTTAAACTAAAGTTGGAGAAAGTTCTCCCTCAAGGTTCAGAAATTATAAGTATTGTAAAAATTGATAAATCGGCTAAATCCATTGATACAACTGTCCAATGGGCAGAATATAAGATTTCGCCTCTCAATTCATATCTTTACGATTTTAATAATTTGAAGTATGATACAGATAAGGTTTTATCTTCTGAAGAAATTTTTATCGAGAAGAAAAACAAAAAAGGTTTACTAAATAAAATTAATATAAAACCGTCCATAAAATCTTACAGATTTGAAGAGATGTGTTTATATGTAATATTAAAAACCGGTCAAGGTTCCGATATTCCTGCACTGCGGGCAGATATGCTGATGAAGCTTATATCAGATAAAACTCTGTTTTCTATCACGCGTACAAGGTTCTTTGACGAAAATTTAGAAGAGTTATAAAAGTTTAAAGGATTTTTTATGAGCGACAAAAATACGATTACTAAAAAAATTGTGATTGCAGAACGCGACAATATTGCAGCAGTTCTGGAAAATCAAAAAGTTACAGATTTTTTCATCCACAGAGGAGAAGTTCTTTTAGGTGATGTTTATCTTGCAACGGTTGATAATATTCTTCCGAGTATTGATGCTGCATTTGTCAATGTAGGTACTGACAAAATGGGCTTTTTGCATGCTCAGGATGTTATGGGTAAAGGCACTTTGAAAGAAAAATTATCGCCTAAGCAGAAACTCGTTGTACAGGTAGTAAAAGAACCGACCGGACATAAAGGGCCTCGTGTTACTACAGAAATCAGCCTGCCGGGCAGATTTCTTGTTTTGATGCCTAGTGAACCGGGGGTAAGCGTCAGTAAAAAAATTGAAAACTCAAAAGAACGTGCAAGATTAAAAGCTATTGTTAATTTAATCAAGCCTGTCGGCGTCGGTGTTATTATCAGAACAGAAGCTGAGGGTGTATCTGAGGCTGATATTCAGGAGGATTTAGAAATCCTGCTTGAAAAATGGAACAATATTATTACAGCTGCAGAGACGATGACCCCTCCAAATCTCATCTATCGTGATCAGGATTTGCTCTATCGTGTTATCCGTGAAGCTTGTACGGAAGATGTCAAGGAGATTATTGTTGATACTCCGTTTGCAATGAACAGGGTTCAGAATATCCTCCAAAACTGGCACATGAACAAAAATGTTAATGTTACTCTCTACAAGGGTACAGAGCCGCTCCTTGTAGCAATGGATATTCATAAAGAAATCAAGGCAGCTTTGAACATAAAAGTTAATATGCCGTCAGGAGGGTATTTGTTTATCCAGCAGACAGAGGCGCTTACAGTTATTGATGTTAACAGCGGCAAGTTTATCAGTTCTGCTACACAGGATGAAACAATCCTGAAAACGAATATCGAGGCCGTTCACGAAATTGCACGCCAGCTGCGTTTAAGAAATATCGGCGGTATGGTTATCATTGACTTTATTGATATGATTTCCCGCGCTGATAAACTTGCTATTATGGAAGAATTGGAAATCGCGCTTGAGCCTGACAAGGCAAAACCGCAGGTAGGTCAGTTGTCAGACCTCGGACTTGTAGAGCTTACAAGACACAGACAGGGGCAAAGCCTTTCTGAAATTTTCACAAAACGTTGTCCTCATTGTCAGGGAAGCGGTTACTTTATGAACGAATTTAACTTTGCGACTCCGACTGCTGAGGGTGAATACCGTGCGAAGGCTGCCAAATTAAAACTTCCTGTTAATTCTTTCAAAAAGAATAACAACAAAAATAACAACAAAAATCAGCAGCAGCCTGTTTCTGCGGCAGAAGAACTTCAAAATGAACTTCAGCCTGTAGAAATAAATGTTGAAAATCCGTCAGTTGTTGCACAAAATGAAACTGAAAAACGCGAAAATAATAAAAATAACCGCCGCAACAAAAATAAACGCAACAAATTTGACAGAAATCGAGACCAGCAGGCCGATAACCAACAGCCGCAAAATCAGGAGGAAATCCATGTAGCTCAAACTTTAATTAAACCGAATGAGGAAATTAAAGTAGAGGTTCCTGCTGCAGAACCTGCAGCTTTGGAAAACGTGCCAGATGTTCTGCTGGAAGAGAAAAACAAATCCGGTAAAAAAGGCAGACGCGGCTCCAGAAAACAAAAAGAAACGCCACTGGCTGAACAGACTGTTTCTGAACAGCCGCAGGCAGTACAGCCTGCTGAGCCGGCAGCGGAGCAGCCTCAGGAAGAGAAGAAAGTCCGCCGTCCAAATCGCGGTTCTTCAAAACGAGGTCGTAATAAAAAAGTGAGTGGAGAAAATGTTGAAGAATAAAAAAGTAATACTTTTTTGTACAGCATTACTGGTATTGTATGGTCTAAGCTTAAATTCAGGTATATGTGTTGAGGATATAGCTCAACACATACCTGATGCTCAGCCATCTGAACTTCATTCTACAATTTTCAAATTTTTGAAAGTTATGGGTGGGGTTGCTGTTTCCTCAGTTATTATTTTCAGCGGGCTATGGATTTATAACAAGCTGTTTGTAAGAAACAGTGTTACTGAAAATATTGAGGAGCAGAATTCACTTTGCACTCCAAGAAGTGTTGATAGTGCAATTGCATTTTTTATAAAACGTAATAAACTGTAGGAGATTGTTTTATGTATAAAAATGGTTTTGGTGCTTTAGATATGTTAATCGCACTAGTATTGATTGCAGTGGTATTTGCATTTGCAATGCCTGCATTAAAAGGTGTTGGCGGCGGCAATTTGAGAGACTCTTCAATCAATTACGAAAGTGTTGAACAGCAGGTTGACAACAGAATTAATGAAATCGAAAAAATGCGTCAGCAGACTATCAATTACAATAAGCAGCAATTTGACAGCCAGAATTTTTAAGGATTTTGGTTAAACTTATTGATTAGATTTTCGCCTGTTGTCAGCATATCCTCCATTTGTTCAGAGGATAGTTTTCCGCACGGTTCTTTTGAGTAGCGGTTAATTATAGTGCCGTCAGCGTTCAGCTCGTAGTCAAATCCCCAAGGGTTTATTTTCTTTTCAGCATCATTGAACGCCATATTTTTAATTGTACCGTCTTTATTCATATTGATTGAGGTTACCGGATGGTGGCTGGAAATAAATCCATCTGCATACCTGTGTTCATTGTACACGTGGTACAGTAGCCCCGGTCGCCAGTATGAAAAGGCATCTTCAATATCTATAGTTTTATCTGTTTTTAGAGTGTGCAATACTCCGAGGGCTGTTTTTTCTGCGGCATTTAATTCACGTTTTATCTCTTTAATTTGTCCGTTATTATCAACGCAGTCAGCCGGCAGGTAAATTTTTTCATTTGCTTTTATATTATTCATTTTCTCGACTGTTGTCAGATTGTTTAATTTTGCAATCATAAGCATTAGGGTGCTTATTTCTTGATTGGAAGCACCTTTATGCAAGGAGTTTTTAGCAATTGACCATAGGCATTCACCTTTTTGCAGAACGTGAACTTTTTTATCTTTAATTTCCGGCAGTTTAGCCATAACAGCATTTATATACTGTTGTTCCTGACTGATTTGAACAGACATTGTATTCCCTTTCTATTTTCCCCTATGTTATTAATAACAATTCTGGCAGGGAAAAATTGCCTGAGAACTTATTGTAATGCAGGAATTTGTTCACGATTCTTAATATTTTGGTTTTCCTGAAGAATTTCAATCATATCAAGCATAATTTTGTTGTAAGGTGTCGGGATGCCGTGTTTTTCGCCTAATTTAACAACAGTGCCCGAAAAAATATCCACTTCTGTTTTTCGACCAGCCTCTATGTCTTGCAGCATTGAAGTCTTGCCCTCAGGAATCATTGTTTGGATAAGTTTTTCAGTACCAGGGATGAGGTTTTCCGTATTTTTAACCCCTTCTGCTTTGGCTATTTGGACAATTTCTTCCATAATATTACGTGCAAAAAGTTTGAATTTTTCATTTTGTTGAATTTCGCCAAACGTCATTCTAAGAATTGCAGAAAGTTGATTGCAGGTGACATTCAGCATAAATTTCTGCCACTGTTCATAATATATATCTGATGGAATTTTATAATTTATTCCAATAGAATCGAAATATTTTTTTAGTCTCAGCGTTTTTTCAGAAAGTACATTATGCGGATTTTTTTCGCCAAAAGTTATTGTATTAACGTCATCGTGGGTTATGTGTCTGCCGTTTCTTGCGGCACTGTGTCCGATGAAAAATGCTAGCAAAACTTTATCCCAGCCGTATTTTTCCGCGATAATTTCTTCGCTTGTGACTCCGTTCAACAGCGAAAGGATGATAGTATCATCTTTCACAAAGTTTTTCATATTATCAAGCGCATCATTGAGTCCGTTAAATTTTGTTGCAATGATAATTAAATCAGCTTTGAAGTTATTGTCCTCAGGCAGGATGTAATTTAATTTCAATTCGTGGCCGTTAAAGATAGTCGGATTTTTTAAATACCGTTCTTTTCTCGATTTATCGACGAGGATTCTCAAGTTATCAGGGGTCTTGTTGTGAATTTTATCGGCGTAGATGCTGCCTATAGCACCGATACCGCAAATAATTACGTTTTTAATCTCACTTTCCATATCTGAATGATATCATATTTTTATTGTCTTGTATACACTTTTTGTTAGCATTTTGTTAGGAATCTTATTAAGATTTTATAAAGGACTGTCGTTACAATCACAAGAACAATTATTTTCGGAACACGCTTCCGCCCTGCTCTCGCTATCGTCCTCAAATAATTGTTCTTGCGGATTTATATTTTATTAGAACCTGAAATATATAAACGGGTTGTATGTTGAGGCTGCAATGGACGCTGCTGAAAGGATGAACAGCACAAGCAGCCATATATTGACCGCCAGTTTTACCGCTTTGTTTTCAACGTATACCATATTTTTGAAAATCGGCATTGCGCATAGAATTCCGATAAACAAAGTTATTATCTCAACGTTGTCAACGTAATATATCATTTTGTATGTTATATCGTGAACCGGAACAAGTCCGAACATATTTTTCAGATATGTCCACGCGTATGTCATATTGTCGGCTCTGAACATTACCCAGCCGAGAACAAATACAAAAATTGTGTACAGGTGTTTTAGAATTTTAATAGAAAGTTTGTCAGTTTCGTTATGCCAGCCGGTCATTTTTTCTAATATTATAAAAAATCCGTTCCACAGCCCCCAGAATACAAAATTCCAGCTTGCACCGTGCCAAATGCCTGTCAGAAGAAATACAATTCCGAGGTTAATATAAGTTCTGTTTTTGCTTATTCTGTTGCCGCCAAGCGGTATGTATAGGTACTGTTTGAACCATGTTGAAAGAGAGATATGCCATCTTCTCCAAAATTCTGTTATAGATTTTGAAATGTACGGGTAGTTGAAGTTCTCCATAAAATGAAAACCGAATATAAGCCCCAAACCGATTGCCATATCTGAATATCCGGAGAAATCATAGTAGAGCTGTAGGGTGTAAGATATGCCACCAAGCCACGCAACAAGCGGCGTAAAAGTATCCGCAGGCTGGGTGAAAATTTTATCAGCAATAGCGCCGAGAGTATTTGCAATGAGCATTTTCTTGGCAAGTCCGATGATGAATCTTTTGACACCGAGGTTAACTTTGTCAAAATTGACTTCTCTGTCTTCGATTTGTTCGGCAACATCGTGGTATTTGACGATAGGGCCGGCGATTAGCTGAGGGAAAAGGCAGATGTATAATGCAAGCTTGTACACATCTTTCTGCGCTTTGCAGTCTCCTCTAAATACATCAATAACGTATGATAATGCCTGAAATGTATAAAATGAAATTCCGATAGGCATAATAACATCCAGTGCGCTTATATGTGCGTGGAAAAGGTTATTTATATTGTCAATGATAAAGTTGAAGTATTTGAAGTATATCAAAAATCCCAAATCTACGATAATAGTAAGAATCAGCCATAATTTTTTGTGTTTGTTGAATTTTTCGACAGCGAGAGCCCCTGCGTAGTTTATCAGTATAGTGAGGAGCATAATAGCGAGGTACTTAGGTTCTCCCCACGCGTAAAAAAGTATGCTTGCAGCAAGCAATATCGGGTTATGAAACCGCTTGTTGCTCATAAGATAGAACGCGCACACAATCGGTAAAAACATAAATACAAATGTCATTGAACTGAATAGCATTATTATTCCTCCCTCGGGTACATATTTTTAAAAACATCAAACTCTGCTGAGTTTCTAATAAGAATAACAGCATCAGGTTTATATTTTTTAATAATATTTTCAAAAGGTTTCATTTCTAATGGATATTTTCTTTGGGGCTTTTTTTTGATTCCCATATTATTTCTGTATTTTTCAAGCTGGTAAAAACTTGTATTAAGAAAATATGCCATACTTTCCATATACGAGTCACCAATTATCAATAATTTGTAATGCCCCTGTTTATTAGTATGAGTCCAGTGTTCATCTTTGCCTGAAATTTTAATATTTTTTAGGTGTTTATAATCATAATATGTGTACTCTGTATTTTCAAATTTTGGAGCATTTATATTTACAGATGAGTATTCAATACCTGCTATAAATTTTCGAGTATAATTATATTTTACTTTTGCCTTTTTATATTTTTTAAATTCAGAAAGTGGAGTAATAGTCAGCAGCGGAAAATCTTTTTGCATTTTGGTAATTAAAAATTTATATATAGCGTAAGCTCCGTAATCAGTCCAGTGGTGGTCAGTTTTAAAGTAAACTAATCCATTTTTTTCAGCTTCCCGTAGAACTTTTTCAGGGAATATAATATCCAAATTATATTTTTTCTTAGCATAGTCAACCAGTTTTAAAGTTCTATCCTGTGGGTATGTGTTATAAATTAAAATTTCTTTTTTGAGATACGAATTTGAAGCAGGTGGTATTACAATATATAATTTGCTTCCGTTATCTTCACAAAATTTATTAAATCTATATAGGTTATAGCTGTAGAGTTCCAATTCATCTTTTGTCAGTGGTTTAAATGTGCTTTTATAATTGTTTATAATGTAGCCGTTGCTTTTGAATATAAAATGATTATTTATATTAACGAAATCGGTTCTTATATTGTATTCAGCTTCGTGCTGTGCTTGGATAATTTTTTCTCTGAAATTGAACCTGTCATTGAACCAGTTGTCAAAGTCTTTGCCGTAGTTCCAGTTGAGAGTCCCTGTTTTTTTAAAGAGAGGTTTATATACAGCAAGCTTTCTGTTTTCAGCTGTAGAAGTTTTTTCGCTGGAAAGCCGCATCATAGGGATAAATAAAATCAGGAAAAATATTGCTAAAAATACAATGTCTATTCTGGATTTGTCTTTATTTATTTTAAAATCAGCGAGATAGGATGTGATTTTGTAAGCAAAAAGATAAGTTATGATTGCGATTATTAAAAGTACAAGTAAGTCGAATTTGGTGCCGGCATGGAGATTTAATTTTTTGTTATATGAAATAACAACATTTTTATCCGTCGGGGAAAATAGAAGTTTGTTATCTTTAACCTTGAGAGTGGCGCCTGTTGCAGAGAAGTTTTTTAAATCATTAAGCTTGACTTTGCCGTCCTTTAGCTTAAGATTGCATACCCCCCCCCCCTCAAGGGAATTCAGCGTTATCAGTAGCTTTAGGCGTTTTGGTGCGTAAGGTTTTTTGAAAGAAAGTTTAACCTGTTTTTTAATTTTGCCCTTGGTACTTTGGGAGTAGAACTTTTTAGAATTCTCATCAGAATATTTGTACAATTGGACTTCAGCCTGCTTAATATTTTTACCTTGCAGATTAAAAGTAACGTCAATAGGTTTTATCTGCAGCCAGTAATTATGGCTTCCCCAGATGGCAAGCAGTGTTAAAATAATTGATATTACTACTCTCTTCCTAATCATTACTCCCCCTTTAAGTATTCTTAACATGTCAAGTTTATCCTAAAAATCTACATTGTCTATTTCTTTTGATTATATTTATAATCCATCTTTACTTTTGTTAATATTTGATGTTTAAATGGCAAATTTTATCTGAAAAAATACTTTATTAATACATAGGTAGTAGTGTTAGAATTTTAGTGTGAAGTTGTAAATGGGACTGGAAATTAGCAGGCTGCTGGGATTTACCGGCGTCAACCAAAATTATCAGATTACACCAACTGTCCATAAAGGTTATGTGAGTTTTGGACAGAATGTTGACGGTGATACTTTTCAAAGTACCACCATAAATCGCTACACATCCGAACGAGCAATTATTGATATGATTAAGGCTAACCCTGAAATCATAAAAACTTTAAAAAAAGAAAGTGTCCCGCTTGAAGTAAATATTTCAGGACTAAAACAGGTTCTGAATACCCACGGTACTGATACAAAAAATATTGCCGCCGGTATTATTAATAATCTCCCGTTTAGCCTCAAAGAAAAAGTCAATGAAAAATCCGTTGTGGATGCAGCTTATCTGCATGATATAGGCAAGGTGCTTATCCCTCAGGAAATTCTCTATAAAGAGGGCAAACTTTCGCCAAAAGAAACAAATATTATGCACTTGCATTCAGAATTGGGCTATCAGTTATTAAGAACAACTGATATAGATACTGCTACTTTAAATTTAATCCGTTATCACCACCAGAATCAGTTGAAAAATGGTTATCCGGCTGCCGGCAACGATTTTAATGCTGACTTGAACCAGCAGATTGTCTCTGTTGCTGATAAGTATTCCGCATTAAGAGAAGAGCGTTCTTATAAAGACAGAATGTCAAAAGAGCAAGCTTTAACAATTATTTATAGAGATGTCGAAGACGGCAAGCTCCATCCGTTTATTTTCAAAGCTCTTGTTGACTATGCAAATTCTGCTGAAGCTGTTCAAAAGACCGCAAAAGTTTAGCAGATATTGAGGAAGAGCTGTCATAGTATTTGTCGGGTTCAGAATGACGGACGTTTAATATTATCTCTGGAATTTGCCACATAAGTCCTAAACTTTCAAACTTTTACTTTTATTATGTGCATGATAAAATTAATTTACAATGAGTTTAGATTGTTTAATTGACAGATTACTGTCCCCTATAGCCGATAAAATTTCAGGGATAATCTTTTCTTCCGTTACTATAAACGGGGTAAAGGTTGAATTTCTCGTGGCTTTATTAATGACAGCTGCGCTTTATTTTACATTCAGAACACGGTTTATCGGTATATGGGGATTCAAGCACGGTCTGAAACTTATCTTGAATAAATATAAACATCAGGATAATTTTGTCCGCAAAAAGAAAGGAGAAGTCTCTTCTTTTCAGGCTCTTACAGCAACTATATCCGCGTCAGCCGGTATAGGTAATGTCGCAGGTTCTGCTGCTGCTGTTTCAGTCGGGGGACCCGGGGTTATTTTTTGGATGATGGTCGCCGGATTTTTCTCTATGGCTTTGAAATTTTCTGAAGTCGTGCTCGGTATAAAATTTAGAAAATTTAATGACGACGGAACGGTAGCAGGCGGTCCGATGTATTATATTCTCGGCGGTCTGAGGGGAAAATATCTTTCTAAAATTGCGCCTTATCTTGCTAAAATTTATGCGATATGCTGTATATTTGCGATGATTGGCGGCTGGAATTTATTCCAGATTAACGCTATGACAACCCAGATTACTGAAGTTACCGGCGGAGCTGACAGCTTCTTTGCTGACAGAAGCTGGTTATTAGGGCTTATTGTTGCTGTGATTACGTATGTTACCATTATCGGCGGGATAAAAGCTATCGGTAAATTTACATCAAAAGTTACCCCTGTTATGTGTACATTGTACGTTTTTTCAGCATTTGTAATTTGTCTGATGAATATCGGTCATCTGCCGGAAACTATTGTGATGATTGTAAAAGAAGCATTTAAGCCGCAAGCTATTGCAGGCGGTGGGTTTGCGTGCATGCTCTGGGGCTTTAGACGTGCGATGTTCGCAAATGAAGCTGGACTCGGTACTGCCCCGATTGCTTTTTCCGCTGTAAAAACAAGCAAGCCGGTTGTTCAGGGCTTTATCGCCATGCTCCAGCCGTTTGTTGATACAATAATTGTTGGTTCTGCAACAGCTTTTGTAATTGTTGTGTCCGGAGTTTATCTTGATAATACAGGACTTGCAGGTATTGAACTTACGTCAAAAGCTTTTGCAACCGTATGTCCGTTTTTCCCTATTCTTCTGACAATTATGGCAAGCTGTTTTGTATTGTCAACAATGCTTTGCGGCTCTTATTACGGGATAAAAAGCTGGAACTTTTTGTTCGGAAATTCTAAAAATACAACAAGAACCTTTCAAATTATCTATTGTTTGTTTATAATAATAGGGTCAGCCATGAATTTTAAAAGTATCATCAATTTGTCGGATGCGTTTACATTATTCCTGGCAGTTCCTAATCTATTTGCAGTATTCTTGCTTTCAAATGTTGTAATGAAAGAATTAACGAGGTATTGTAGAAAGTATAATGT
>CALUVE010000033.1 GCA_944324135.1 Candidatus Gastranaerophilales bacterium
AATATCGCCTTATGAAGATATTCAAGAAACTTTAAAAGTCTCTTAAAAGTCGGCTTTTATATCGCCCGTAAGAGCTTCTCAATATACTCCCTCTCCCTCTGGGAGAGGGGAGTTATTTTCTGTCATTCTGAGCGAAGCGAAGAATCTCATAATTTACATAGATTCTTCACCCCTGAACGGTTGTCGGGTTCAGAATGACGAATTTTTAATAGTATCTGTGGAATTTGCAATATAAATCCCTAAACCGCATTAATCCTTAAAAACATTGTAAAAAACATTCTTATCAGTGTTGATTATTCTGACAAGATTTTTAGGGAGAGATGACAAAACTCCGAAATACATCTGTTTGGAAAATCCCGGGGCGTTTATATCGTTCGGCTCGTGGGCGTATGTGCGTTTAAGATTTTGTTCAATCAATTCTATCGGATAGTCACAAACGCTTTTTATCACGTCCTGCCATCCGTTCACCGTGACGGTATTGTTGTTCACAAGCCTTAGCAGAGAACATTTGATGAACGGAAAATGATGTTTCAGGATAAGTTCTTTCCATTTATAAATAGTAGGATTGTCGCCGGATTCTTTTACATAGGTGCTATAGCTGAAACCTGCGTCTTTCAGTTTTTCGCTCAGACCAATTTCATAATTAACGATTATATCGTTTTTTTTGTGTTCTTCCTGTACGGAATTGATAAAATCTACAAAGACGTCTGAATTAATCACATTTTTTTTGAAAACCATAAAATAAGATTGCAGATGTGCACGTTTTACTGATTTGTATCTGTCTCCGATTTTGACAAGCCCGTATTTGTTTTCGCTCATCCCCCAGAAATCGCAGTCTTTTTCGCTCATGCGGTCAAAGATTCGCTCCAGCGGAAACAAAGGGCCGTAGCAGCTGTCGTTTACAAACACGACTTCATCCGTAAGAGTTGTATCAATGTATTTGAACCCGCGTTTGTATGAACCAAAATCATATTCATTGTGGTTTTCGTCAATGATAAAGTTTACATACCGGCGGATTTTGTTTTTTTCGTAATCTGAAAGTCTTACGCAGGAAACAAAAATAACCCTGAGACAGCATTGCTTTAATTCTTTTATGTAACGGATTACATAATCGTCAATTATTGAGTTTTTGTCATAAAAAGCAAATACTGCGGTTCTAATCATATCGACCTCATCATTATTATACCATAAACAACCTTGGCAAACATAATGTTTGCATCAACACTATTTCCGCAGGCTGAAATGTCGCCTTTTGAAAATGTTCAAGAACCTTTAATGTCTTTTAAAAGTCGGCTTTTACAACGCCCGTAAGAGCTTTTCAACATTCTCACCTCTACCAACGTTTTTAGTTCCTCCCCACTCCGTGGGGGAGGCTAGGTGGGGGGGGACATGATGTTTGACGTCATTCTGAGCGCAGCGAAGAATCTCCTAATTTACAGAGATTCTTCACCCCCGAATGGTTGTCAGGTTCAGAATGACAACATAGCAAACGTTACGTTTGCCTGCCCAAGAGGCAGAAATGTTATTTGAGGACGATAGCGGGAGCAGGGCGGGAGCGTGCTCCGAAAATAATATTTCTGTCTCTTTCTAAAAAAAATTATGAGATTCTTCACTCCGTTCAGAATGACATTGATGCAAACGTTACGTTTGCCCTCGCCTTTTGCAAAAAGAGGTGCAAATCAATATAAGTGGTTCGTGAGGAGTTGAATGAGGCTTACTTTTTCATATCAACTGGTTAATTGACACAAATATTTACTTATGTTAAATTTCTTGTTGCAAAAACAACACAAATTCTAATATAATTTTATATATAAATAATAATATATTCAGACAAGGGAGCTAAAATGAAAAAAATTGTCATAATTACTCTGGCTATAGTTGTAGCCGCAATCGTTTTCCGGTTAGGTTTTTCCAAGTATAACCAGAATATGAAAATAAAACTTGCGATGTCAAAACCAGCACCGAATGTGGTTGCGGAACCGGTTGAGGAACATTCAATTATCAGAACTTTTGAAGCGCCGGGACGTGTAACCTCTAAATATCAGGTTAATGTTCTCGCCCGTATCGCAGGATATCTGGAAAAAAGTTATTTTAAAGAAGGCGATTTTGTTAAAGAGGGGCAGACTTTATTTTTAATTGAACCGACTGAATTTTCCAACGCTGCTAAAGTTGCAAAAGCCAATGTTGACAATATTCACTCCCAGCTGATTTATGCCGAAAAACAGCTGGCAAGAGCCTCTGAACTTGTTAAAAAAGATTACATAGCAAAATCACAGTATGATAATCTATTATCCCAGCGCGATGCTCTAAAAGCCCAGCTTGCTTCCGCTCAGGCTGCCTATGGTGATGCTCAGCGTAATCTCGGTTATACAACCGTTAAATCACCTGTCGACGGCAGAATCGGTATTATTACAGTTACAGTCGGAAACTATGTCACACCGTCATCCGGCCCTTTGACTACAATTTTCAGCACCAATCCGATTTATGTAACTTTCCCTCTTGATTCTAATGATTACAACCTCCTTGCAGAGGCGGATAAGGATGCCAATACTAACAGAAAAGTTGAACTCACCTTTAACAACGGTTTGAAATATGATTTGACCGGTATTCAGGATTTCCACGACAACAAAATAGACCAGTCTACAGGTACAGTTACTATGAGGGCAACTTTCCAAAACCCCAACAACCAGCTCCTGCACGGTGAATTTGTAACAATAAAACTCTATTCAAATAAGCCAGTTAATGTTCCTGTAGTCCACCAGACTGCCGTTCAGGAAAATCAGGCTGGCAAATATGTCTACAAACTGGACGATAACGATATTCCGGAACTTGTCTATATAAAAACAGGGGAACAGGATGGAGAATTCTGGGTTGTAAACAGCGGCCTGAAACCGGGTGATATGGTTATTACTGACGGTCTGCAAAAGGTTACTCCGGGCAAGCCTGTAACACTCAAAACCAAAGAAGAAATGGCTAAAATTAAAAACAAAGAATCTGATACTAACGATAAAAAGGATAAATAATAAATGGCAGGAAATTTATTTATAAACAAACCTAAACTTGCAATCGTCATCTCGCTGGTAATTATGCTGGCGGGTGTCTTGATGATTAGCAGCCTACCGTTGGAGGAATACCCCTCAATTACCCCGCCTCAGGTTGTAGTGTCGGCAACGTACGCCGGTGCGAGTTCTGACGTAGTTGAATCCACTGTTGCGGCTCCTGTTGAGGCTCAATTAAACGGGGTTGAAGATATGATTTATATGTCTTCAACTTCCCAGAACGGTTCTTATAAATTAACCCTGTATTTTGCTATAGGTTCAGACCCTGATATGGCTGTTGTAAACGTCCAAAACCAGCTTCAGCTCGTTACCCCGAGACTTCCTGAAGATGTTAGACGGTATGGTTTGACTGTAAGAAAAACAACAGGCGGTCCTGGGTTGATGATGATTTCTGTAAACTCGCCAAGCGGGACTTATGACAACCTTTTTATCGCAAACTATGCTTCAATTTATATCAAAGATGAACTTGCCCGTATTAAAGGTGTCGGTCAGGTTATGGTTTTCGGGTCATCGGATTATTCTATGAGAATCTGGCTCGATGCAACCAAAATGGCTAACCTCGGAATTTCCGTGAGTGAAGTCAGTGCTGCCGTGCAGGCTCAAAATACTCAAGCCCCCGCCGGTGACGTTGGTGTTGAACCGATGAAAGAAAAACAGCTGATTAAATTAACCATGAGAACCCGCGGAAGATTGGAAGATGTCAGCGAATTTGAAAATATTGTAGTCCGTTCAAAACCTGACGGCTCACAAATTAAATTGAAAGATATTGCAAGAGTTGAACTCGGTGCGGAAAGTTACTCATACTTCTCCCGTATCGGCGGCAAAAATTCTGCTATTATCTCTGTCAGCCAGCTGCCGGAGGCAAACGCCGTCGACCTTTCTAATAAAATTCAAAAAAAGATGAAAGAGCTTAGTAAAGGTTTTCCGCAGGGGATTGAATATAGAATTCAGCGTGATGAAACCGACTTTGTACGCGAATCAATCAACGAAGTTATTCACGCAATCGGGCTTGCGATTATCCTTGTAGGTGTCGTAACTTATCTGTTCTTAGGCAGCGGCCGTGCGGCTTTAATACCTTTCTGTGCAATTCCGGTTTCTCTTATCGGGGTATTTATATTTATGAACATTCTGGGGTTTTCTATAAACCTTTTGATTCTATTCGGGCTTGTACTCGCTGTTGGTCTGGTTGTTGATGATGCTATCGTTGTTCTTGAAAATACCCAGCGGCATATCCAGGAGGGTAAATCTCCAAAAGAGGCTACAGAAGTCACGATGGAAGAAGTTTTCGGTGCGGTAATGGCAACTTCTCTGGTTTTGATGGCGGTATTTGTGCCGGTATCTTTTATGTCTGGGATTACAGGGCAGATGTTCAGACAGTTCGCGCTTTGTATCGCATCTTCAATCGGGCTTTCAACACTTGTTGCCCTGACACTTGCGCCAGCTCTGTGTGCTATGATTTTGAAACCCGGGTCTGAAAAAGCTGACTTTAAGTTTATTCAGGCGTTTGATGATTGGTTCAACAGTATTAGAGATAAGTATCTTGCCGGAGCTTCAATATTTATTAATTCCGCCAAGATTACTCTTATTACATTTTTAGGGATAGTTTTGTTTGTATTGTTTATGTTCAAAATTATTCCGACCGGATTTTTACCGACAGAGGACAAGGGTGCTATATTCACTCAGATACAGCTCCCTGACGGTTCATCTGCATCAAGAACAGATGATGTCGCAAGAGAAATCGAAGATAGATTGATGAGTATTCCGGGGGTTGAAAATACAATTACCCTTGTTGGATATTCCGGCGAAAATACGGCACTTATCGTATCCGAACTTGATAAGTGGTCTAACCGTAAGAAAAAAGAATTGCAGATGCAGTCAATTTTGAAAAAAGTTCAAAGTGATTTTTCAACATATCCGTCTGCAACAATTGCATCATTCTCCCCACCGTCAATTTCCGGTTTAGGTATGTTCGGCGGGTTTGAATACCAGCTGCTTGATAAAGGTAACAGAACTGCTCAGGAGCTATATGATGAGGCTGTCAAACTTATGACTGCTGCTAATAAAAATCCTGATTTTTCAATGGTATACACTTCCTATAGTGCGAACCTGCCGCAGCTTTTGCTTGATATTGATATAAGCAAGGCTATGGCGCAGGGTGTTGATATTTCAGAAATATACGGAGCACTTTCAGGTTATTTCGGAAAATCTTATATAAATGACTTTAATAAATACGGGCGTGTATACCGTGTTTATATGCAGGCAGAATCAGACTTCCGAGCAAGACCGGGCGATATTGACAAAATTTATGTGAAAAACAGAGCAGGTACGATGGTTCCTTTGTCTGCTGTTATAAAAATCAAAAATATCGTAGGGCCTTATACAAGAACAAGATTCAATATGTACCCTGCTATCACAATAAACGGTATGGCGGCGCAAGGTGTAAGTTCCGGTCAGGCAATGGCTTCAATGGAAAAAATATCTGATGAGGTTTTGCCGCGTGATATGGGGTATGCTTGGTCCGGAAGTTCTCTTCAGGAACATGAATCTCAAGGTCAAATCGGGCCTATACTTGCAATGTCACTAGTTTTCATATACCTGTTCCTTGTTGGGTTGTATGAAAGCTGGATGCTTCCGATAGCCGTACTTTTGATTTCTCCGATTGCACTTGTCGGGGCGTTGTTCTTCCAGTATGTGTCAGGGTATTCTCTTGACCTGTACTCACAAATCGGGCTTGTTATGTTAATCGGTTTGAGTACAAAACAGGCAATTTTGATTATTGAGTTTGCAAAAGATGCTCACGAAGCCGGCATGGCAATAAGAGATGCGGCATTGCAGGCTGCAAAACTGCGTTTCAGAGCGGTTATGATGACTAATATAGCATTTATATTAGGATTGCTGCCGCTGGTGTTTGCTGAGGGGGCAGGTGCTGCAAGCCGTCACTCAGTCGGTATGACAGTATTTGGCGGTATGATTGCGGTTGCCTTTATCGGTACTTTCCTTGTTCCTGCATTTTACGTTATGATTGAGGAAATGAAAGTCAATGTTGCCCGCAGAACTCGTAACTTACATTTAAAAGGTGGAAAATAAACAATGATGAAAAAAATACTTCTCATAAGTTTAATAATAGGGATAAGCTCAGCGCCGCTAATGGCAGAAGAGCTTGTTCAGCCTCTAATAAAAGAAGATATCGGCAACGAGATTATTGAATCTGAATATCCTGCCTCCGAACAGGTTCTGCCAAATAAAACCACTGATGCGGATTTTGTCATACAGGGTTCTGTTGAAAAAAATATCGACATGACACTGGATAAATGTATTGAAATTGCCCTTGGTAATAATCCGCAGATTAACGCCGCGTTTCAGGATATTCTTGCATCTGATTCCAGAATAAAACAGGTGTGGGCAAACTATTTCCCTCAATTAAGCTGGCAGACCGGCTATACTAAAATCAAACAGCTGCAATTGTCTGACGCTCTGGGTAGAAACCTCACATTTAATTACTATTTGCTCGGACAGGTTACTCTCCAGCAAATGTTATATGACTTTGGCGTTACCCAAAATCAGGCGACAATCAGAAAACTGGATTACGAGGCTTACAAATCCTCTCTGGAAGCTGTTGTAAATGATATCATTTTCCAGACAAAAGATGCTTACTATGCCCTTTTGTATGCGTTTGAGGGTAAAAAAGTAGCTCAGGATACTGTAGATAAATTTAATTTGTTCTATGAGCAGGCAAAAGCTTTCTATGAAATCGGGATGAACCCTAAGGTTGACGTCACTATTGCGGAAACCAATCTAAGCAATGCAAAATTGCAGCTTATACAGGCTGATAATGCAGTTAATCTTGCTGTGGCAAAATTGAATAATATAATGGGTGTGCCGTTTATAGACAAATATAATGTTACTGAACGGCTTGTATATCACCCTGTGAGTATAACTTTTAACCAGGCAATTGATATTGCAAGAGAAGCCAGACCGGAGCTTAAACAGGCTGAATTGAAAGTGGAAAGCGCCAACCAGACATTAAAACTCGCTAAAAAATCATATTTTCCGACATTATCATTTGAGGGACAGTATATGCGAGGCGGTAAAAGTTGGAACAGTAATTATGGTTATAACGTAGGGGGATATCTCACTTTCCCGACCGTTAACGGTATGAGAATACGAAATGAGATTAAAGAAGCAAGATACCTTTATGATAAAGAACTTGCAAATGCTGCAAATACCCAGAACCAGATTTTTCTGGAAATTCAGAATGCCTATCTGACTCTTGAAGAAAAACGCAGTCAGATGCCTGTTGCGATGCTTCAGGTTAAACAATCTAAAGAAAATTATGAACTTTCCTACGGCAGATATAGAGTCGGCGAGGCCAGCCCGACCGAGCTGAAAGATGCTCAAATCCTTTATCAGCAGGCTCAGTTAAGTTACTATAACGCACTTTATCAGTATAATACGGCAAAGGCTTCTCTGGAAAAAGCTATCGGCAAAAATATCAATTTTGACGATGCCGAAATCATTGAGTTTGATAACAACAATACAAACCCGTCTTAGTCAAAACAGCTTTTTTTATAGCAGTTTGAGCCGGTGATTTTATTCGCTCTTTTCTTCGCTGTTTTCTTCCTTATTTACCGGTTCTTTTTTCACCCACGGGTTGTATTTATTTTTGTATCTGACGTAGCAGAATGTTATTGCTATTAAAAATATAGGTGCTACTATCAGTATGAATTTTTTGCAAAATGCAAGTACTACGGTGCAGAATAATGCAATTGTTCGTACTATGTGCATATAGATAAACTTGCCGTAATCTTTAAAGAATAATTTGAATTTGAATGCTTTAAAATAGCAGTTGCCGCGTTTTATGTATCCTGAGGCGTTGTCGCATACCCCCTCGTAAACTTCCCAGTTACAATTCTCAAGTGCCACGCTGTAGTCGTTTATTGCATTCTGGCATCTGGTGTTTCTGTATAAAAAGTTTGCTCTGTCAAAGTAGGCTTTTCTATAGGCTTCTATATTTGTTTTGTACAGCCCCTCTGAATTGACTCGGGCAATTTCGTAATTATAATCCGACAATTCGTTCATATATTCGTTAGTCGGTTTCCATGTCGTCTGTTCAATAAAATATGTTATCCAGACCCATGCAAGCATTGTTACACATACTATAATTCCAATTACTACTCTTGCTTTTCTATCCATATTACCTCTTTAATTGTTTGAAACACCATAACCGAACATTGCAAAATCGTATTTGACCGGATCATTGCTGTCCAGTGTGCGTAATTTTTCAGTTAATTCTAAAACCGCTTTAAAATCATTTGAATTTCTTGTCAAAAGCCCCATCTCTCTTGATATTCTGCCAACATGTACATCAAGAGGGATTAAAAGTTCAGATGCCGGCATAAAATCCCATATACCGAAGTCCACAGGAGGTTTCCTTACCATCCACCTCAGAAACATACACATTCTTTTCATTGCTCCGCCTTTATCAGGATCAGGTATCATAAAGTAAAAACCCTGACCTGCTTTTTCTCCGGCTCTGGAATAAAAATAATCCGTTACTGTTTTAAAAATTTTTCCCTGGTTGTATCCGTATTTAAAAAGTTCTTCAAGTCCGCCGTCTTTATTGTAAAGTTCTTTCATTATGGAAAAAATTTCAATAAAGTCATCTGTTTTGCCAAACCTGTAGTTGAAATCCCCTATAATTCCCGGTTCAAAGTTTGTTATAAAATTGTATGGTTCATTTTCAGCCATATTAAAAAGTTCATCAAGCTTTTTCACAAATACTTTACGGCTGCCGTATGCAACAAGAGATGATATAAAACCTGCAATTTCTATATCTTTTTTGTCCGTAAATCTGTGAGGCAGACTTACAGGGTCAGCCCAGATAAATTCAGAATTTTCATATTTTTTTACAAGCTCGTCAATTTTCTCTTTTGTAATCATCTCATCTCCTGAAAAAACTTTTTAAGTATTATATCACATTTTTCTTCCATAATACCACCATAAACTTTTAATCCGGAATTGTAAAGAGTTCTCAGGTCTATTTTGGACCCCAAAGCCCCGTATTGTAAATCATACGACCCGAAGTAAACAGCTTTCAGTCTCGCCTGAATTATCGCCCAGGCGCACATAGGGCATGGTTCAAGGGTTACATACATTTCGCAGTCCTCTAACCGCCAGTTTCCAAGGTGCTTTTCTGCAGCCCTAATCGCAAGAATTTCTGCGTGTGAGGTCACATCTTTATCATTCTCTTTAGAATTCACTGCTGATGATATAACTTCACCATTCTTTACAATAATTGCAGCTACAGGTATTTCTCCCTTAACTTTTGCTGCCAGTTCTATTGCTCTTTCCATCATTTTCATGTTCTACTTCTTCCACGCTTGTGAGATTAAATTCAAGGCTTACGCAAAAACCGCATTCTTTTGTTGATGATAGACTTATTTTGCCATTCATTGCCTCTACCAGACCTTTTACGATAAACAAGCCTAAGCCTGTGCCTCTTGTTGTACGAGTCGTATTGTCATCAAGCCTTATGAATTTTTCAAACAGTTTGTTCAGTTTGTGTTTTGGTATGACAGGGCAATCATTTTTTACTTGTATGTAGGCTTTTTTGTCATCAAACCGGGTATCAACAACAATTTTAGTTTCCGGATTTGCGTATTTTACGGCATTTTCCAGCAGGTTAACAAATACCTGTTCAAGCCGGCCTTTATCTCCTAAAATAAATGGAAAATCCTCGCTGATATTTATGATGATTTCTTTATCTTCTTTATTTTTCAAAAGATTAGCAGAGGAAGCCAGTACTTCGGGCAGCCAGACTGGTTCCATAATTGTTCTCAGTCTCATTCCGTCAATGTCCGGAATTGTCAGCAAATCTTCAATCATCCGTTTAAGCCGTTCTGACTGTGTTTTTATAATACGGAGTGATTTCTGGCGGGTTTCCTCATCTATTTTGATATCCTGCCGCAGGAGGCGGGTTGTATATCCTTGAATACTGGTTAGCGGAGTTCTGAGTTCGTGGCTTACGGTGTCTATCAGGTTGGAACGGAATTCATTCAGCTGTTTCAGTTCTTTGTTGTTCTTTTTCAGCTGGAGGTAGGATTTATGGATTTCGCTTGCCATTCTGTTAAATTCAAACGCGAGAAACACGATTTCGTGCGGGGTGAATACCGTTGTTAAGAGTCTTATCTGTCTTTCGTAATTACCTTTTGATATTGCAATAATCCCTTTGAAAAGCTGTCTTATGTTAATGTAGAGGTAGTATGTATATAGCGCTGTCACAAACATTATGGCAAATGTAGCCATAAGAACGGAAAGAATGATTTTTGCGCGGTTATCAGTTATTGCACGTCTTGTGATTTTTTCAGTTGTATTAACGATAATGGTAATCTTGGGGTCGGCTTTTTTGACGTAAACTATAGGCTGGTTTTTTATGTCTCCGAAAATTACAGGGGTATCAAGTACGGAATATTTAGGCAAGAGACTCATTGTTTCGCCGAATACTTTGTCAGTATAGTTGTGGGAAGCAATTAGCCTGCCGTCATCCATAAGTACGTATATCTGGCGCTTGTCATCTTTCAGTGAGCGGAACAACACACCGTTGAGCGCTTCTATCGTGTAGGTTGCAACCAGATAATCTTTGTTTTGAAGTTGAACGGAAACTGTTGCTTTTTTATTTTTTCTGTTTCGCTCGTGTATTCCGTCAAGTTCTGATTGATATTTAACAATTTCCAGTTTTTCGCAATAGTCCAGTTCTTTAATTATCTTATTAAGATATTTGATTTTGGCTTCTTTTGTCGGGAAATAATTCAGAGTAGATGCAACCTGTTCAAGAATCTGGTGTACGGAATCCGTAAAAAAATCAATTTCGTCAGAAACCATATTGGCTATAAGGACGGCAGATTCTCTAAGTTGTGAACGTACGGACTGCTGGTTAATGTTGTTTATAATAAAACCGCTTATTGTCATCGGAATAAGTACGGCAAAAAATAAAACTATACCGATTTGTTCTACAATTTTTAGACGTTTAAATTTAAAAAATTCTGCCACTTAACCTCTGATTTTTTTATTCTTCTGCAAAAGGGGTCAGCTTGTAGCCGACATTTGTTACCGTATGGAGGTATTTAGGTTCTTTCGTATTCGGTTCTATTTTATTACGCAGACCGCCAACGTGCACCCTGAGCATTCTGACGTCATCATTGCTGTCATATCCCCAGACTTCATCCAGCAGGGTCGCCAGAGTAACCGGTGTGTTGAAATGCTGCATCAGGCAGTATAAAATTTCAAACTCCGTCGGTGTCAGTTTAACTTTTTTGTTGACAATTACGCACTCTAAAGTCTCCGGAAAAATCTCTATATCTCCGACATGCAAAACTTCATCAGAAAGTACTGTCTTATCTTCAACCTGATTACGGCGCAGCAAAACTCTGATTCTAAGCAGCACCTCCTGAATATCAAACGGTTTAACCAGATAATCATCAGCACCGCAGTCAAATCCCTCTGTTTTGTCATCTATAGTACCCTTTGCTGTCAGCATAAGTATGGGTATTGCGAGTTTTGCCTGACGGATATTTTTACACACATCAAAACCGTTCATCTTAGGCATCATTACATCAAGCAAAATTAAATCATAAGTGTTGTTCAGAGCCTTGTGTAAACCTTCCATACCGTCTTTTGCGGTGTCTACAAAATATCCGCTCTGAGAAACATCAAACTCCAGCAGTTCTCTGATTTCGTCATCATCATCGACTATTAAAATCCGTTTTTGCATATTAGACATACGAAACCCCTCTTTTTTTTCTATATTTTATCGGAAGTTGGTGATATTTTCAACTTTTTATAAAGATTTATATAGAAGAAAAGCGGATTCTGCACAGGGCAGGAGCCTGACAAATTAAACAGCAATTTCCTGTCCGAGTTTTTCTATAGTTTGAATATCTTCTTGCGGATTTTTGCCGACGGTTGTCAGGTAATTGCCGATTAGAATTCCCTCTACACAGGATTTCAAAGTTTTTTCCTGATTTTCAGGAGATAATCTCATTCTGCCGCCGCAAAATCTTATCACGGAATCAGGATTTGCTATCTTAAATATGGCGATTGTTCTGAGGATATTTTCTTCATCTATTTTGTCATAATAATTTTCAAACGGTGTTTCCGCAATAGGCATCAGAATATTTATAGGGATACTTTCCGGATGGATTTCAGCAAGCTCCATAGCCATTTCAATTCTTTGCTCAACACTTTCTCCCATCCCGAGGATAACTCCGCAGCATAGCTCCATTCCGTATTTTTTAACGAGTTTGCAGGTGTTTAACCTGTCCTGCCAGGTGTGTGTTGTGCATACTTCCGGATAATAGGATTCTGATGTATTTATATTGTGGTGAAATCTTTTTAGACCGGCAGCGGCCAGCTGTTTTGCCTGTTCTTCGTTTAAAATTCCGATAGAGGCGCAGCTTTTAATCCCGTCAAGTTTGTTTAACTCCTTTATCATCCCGAGAATTTTATCAAAATCTTCTTCATCAGGTGTTTTGCCTGATGTGACAACGGCAAATCTTGTTGCAAGATTTGCTTTTGATTCAATTGCTGCTTTTCTTATCACATCTAATTCTACTAGAGGATATGTCTCAATATCGGTTCTGTAGTGTGAACTTTGTGCGCAATATTTGCAGTTTTGAGAGCACTTTCCGTTTCTTGCATTTACTATTGAGCAAAATTCTATTTTATTTGAGTGAAATTCGGATGCTTTTTTCAGTAGCAATTCCAAATCCATATTGTATAAATCAAGTAATTCTTTTTTTGTAAAAGTCATTTTTGCTATCCTTATTCTAACTATTTTCTAGCACGAAAAAGCTGTGTTTTCAATAATGCCGGCAGTTTTATTGAACCCAGCAGGCAGTGTAATGATTCTCTGCAGCCGGCTGCAATTGCGGAATTTCATTAACGCATTTATCCATACACTTTTCGCATCTCGGGTGAAATCGGCAGCCTGATATGTCCTGATAAATTGATGGCGGCTGACCGTGGATAGTTTCCAGTTTTGTGCCGCGGTTTGAGGGTATTGATTTCAAAAGCGCGAGGGAATACGGATGTTTCGGATGTTCAAAAAATTCTTTTGCAGGTGCACTTTCAACAATTCTGCCTGCATACATTACGGAGACAAAATCCGCATTTTCGGATACAAGTGCCAAATCGTGCGTAATTAATAAAATTGATACCCCTTTTTCTTCCTTAATTTTTTTGAGCAGTTTCATAATCTGTGCCTGAATAGTTACATCCAGCGCAGTTGTAGGCTCATCTGCAATAAGAATTTCTGCCTGACAGGCAAGAGCCATTGCAATGATTGCACGCTGTTTCATCCCGCCTGAAAATTCATGGGGGTATGAATTAAATCTCTCTTCTGCACTCGGAATTTGTACGGTTTTCAGTGCCTCTATTGCTTTTTCGTAAGCTGCTTTACCGCTCAACCCCTGATGAATCTTAATTACTTCAAGAAGTTGATTTCCTATTGTATACAACGGATTCAAAGAAGTCATAGGGTCTTGCGGGATGAGGGCAATTTTTGCTCCGCGAAGATGTGACAGGGCTTTGTTATCCAGTTTTAAAATATCTTCACCGTTATAAAAAATTTCGCCGGAGGTTATCAGAGCATTCTTTGGCAGCAGTTTTAAAATGCTCATTGCTGTAATGGTTTTGCCGCACCCTGATTCACCTACAAGAGCGTGCATTTTACCTTTTTCTAACGTTAATTCCGCCTCCCATAATGCCTGACGAAAGCCGCTTTCTGTATTAAATCCGAGATTCAAATTTTTTATTTCCAATATCTTGTTCATTTGTGAATATTATACAATAGAATTTATTTATTCTGCATTAATCTGTTTTACTAGATTTGTTAATTAAAAAAAGCAGGTCTTGATATTCTTCAAAACCTGCTTTTTTAAATTTATGCTAAATACGCAAATTAGCTTTCAATCAAAAGGCTTGCGCCGATAACACCTGCAGTGTTGCCTAATTGTGCTGGAACAACTTCTACGGTTTCGCCTGCTATTTTCATAGCACGTTTTTTCAATGTTTCTTTCAATGGTTCAAGCAAAATATCACCTGCATCGGCAACTCCGCCGCCAATAATGATTTTTTCAGGGTTAAGCAGGTTAACAACACTTGCCATACCGATGCCGATATATTCTCCTATTCTTGCAAAAATTCTTTTTGCAACCGGGTCGCCTGCTTTGGCTGCTTCTGCTACAATAAACGGAGTTATATCCCCGCCGTTTGCCATTTCTCTGTATTTTGTGGATTTTCCGCCGAGAATATATTCTTCTGCCATTGCAACAATAGCAGGCCCTGACGCAAATGCTTCCATGCAGCCTGTATCTCCGCATCCGCAGATAGGACCGTCGTGGATTTGAAGTTTGATGTGTCCGATTTCGCCTGCTGCGTTGGAGGCTCCTCTGACCAGTTTACCGTTAACTATTAATCCGGAACCGATGCCTGTTCCGACTGTTATGCAGATAAGGTTTTCGCAGCCTTTACCTGCGCCGTATTTAAGTTCTCCGAGTGCTGCGCATCTTACGTCGTTATCAACACGGGTCGGGATGTGAAATTCATCTTCTATCATCTTTGCTATAGGAACTTCTACCCAGCCTGGAATGTTCGGAGCAAGTCTTACTATTCCTGATTTGTAATCCACCTGCCCCGGAAATCCAAATCCGATTCCCTCTATATCTTTTGCAGTCAGTTTGGTCTCTTTCATCAGGTCATATATTGCCTGTTTTATATTGTTTACAGTGTATTCATAACCCATTTCAGCACGTGTCGGAACTGAATTTGAGTAAATTATCTTTCCGCTGTCATCTACTAATGCAATCTTAACGTTTGTTCCGCCTACATCAATTCCTATTCTGTTCTTTTTCATTTCTCTTTATCCCCTTAAATAAAAAATAAACTGTATTTCTATCTTATGACAAAAAAATGATTTTAACATCGAATTTCTTTAAAAAATTATGTAAACATTTATTACAATTTCCGGAAAATCTCAAATAAATCAGCTAAAAATGCCGATATATGAATTAACGTACTGATTTAATAGAAAGGACAAAGCTAATCCGATGGGAATGGCAGCATCTCAGGCAAGACTCCTGAGTATTACCACCAGATTAACTAATAACGAATTCCGGTCTCAGATGGTTTCTAACAGTAAAGTGAGACTGGCAAAGGAAACCCAATATGCCAGCGATGAGTATATGGAAGCTTTGAATGCAACAAAATTACAGTACGTTTATTATAATGCAAATGGGGAACAAACACTTTATGACTTGACGGCAAGTACATTACTGTACTATCAGCCGCTTAAAAATCAGTACGCGTTAGTAAACAGAGCAGGTCAGACAATGGTTAATCACGGGGATGCAACTACATTCCGGCAGGCTGCCCACAGAGATGAATTCCTTGTCCTGAACAACTGTGCAAAAATGGTGGAAAAAGAGATAGTTGACCCCGATTGGCTTGCTGATTGGGAAAGCCGAAAACCGACAGAAGCAGACTTCACTACACAGAAAGAAATTAACACCGAGACAAATGAACTCTATGAAGCTTTTATGAGAGAAGCCAGCGGCTGCTACGGTTTGGCGCAAAGCGGTACTAACTGTTTTATGCACGTTCTTGCCAGTATGATAGGTCCCGGTGAACATACAACCAGTACAGGTGAAAAATTTACGGTTGTAGAAGGCGGTAACTGGAACTGGAACAGTGATAAACACTCGATGCCTACCGTTGTTGCCGGTGTAAAAGATGCACAATGCTGCGGTGCTGCTGGTTGTCCGGATGCCGGTAAATCGGTTTATAAAGCTGCGGTTGATTTACTATGGGAAGCTCATACTACTTATGAAGGCTGGGATACGTCTTCACCGTCATCAACAGGCGGTACAGCTAAGCAGGAATATTTGGATAGATTTTTCCACCTGATTGACCACGATTTAAAACAGGCTAAGAAAGAAATTGTTACTGTCTTTGATGAAGAGGGTTACTTAGCAGAGCTTGAAAGATGGGAGAATGAAACCCCGCAGATGAAAACTATTACCGATATAGAAATCACTGACCCTGACAAAGCTGAATGGTACACAAATCTCTGGTACCGTATGAATGGCGCCCTTTTTGACGAAGAATATATGCAGAGCACTGCTGACCCTGATTTTAACACACATGATTATTTAAACGAAAAATATTTTGAAAAAACAGCAGACGCTGAGCAGAGCTGGGTTGAGTTTGATGAAACCTTAATAAACAGCCCTGAATGGCTGAAATTCGCGCTCGAATCTGGCGA
>CALUVE010000034.1 GCA_944324135.1 Candidatus Gastranaerophilales bacterium
TAGCTGCGGGTTCTGTTCTATGTATACGCTTATTTTTTTTTCTACGCCTTGTGTACTCATTTTACCTTTTACCGAATGTAAATTTAGATATATTTGAATTATCGGCTTTTGAGTCGGAAAACTTTAACTATTTTAAGTTTTATTAACTGTTGATTTTAAAAACTTTTCATAATAGGCTTAAACTATGGGAAGAATTATCGGAATATCAGACATACACGGCGAATATGAAAAGCTTTGCAGAGTTTTAGAAAAAATTACCCCTAAAAAAGATGATACCATTATTTTTATGGGTGATTACATTGACAGAGGGAAAAAATCCAGAGAAGTCGTGGATAAAATTATTGATATGAAAACAATCTGCAATTGTGTTTATCTCACCGGATCACACGAATACGCGATGCTTCACGCCAAAAGTGACGAATACTATAATTATCTATTCTGGAACTACGGCGGTGATGCCACTGCAGAAAGCTACGGCGGCTTTGATAATATTATGAAAATACACGGTGATTTTTTCAACAGCCTGAAATTTTATCATATTATAGGGAAATACCTTTTTATTCACGCAGGTGTAAAAATTGGTGTTCCGCTTGAAGAACAATCCGAAGAAGATATGGTCTATATAAGAAGTGCTTTTTACACCAAACCTCATCATCTGCCGTATAAAATAATTTTCGGGCATACTGAATTTGACACCCCGCAGGTTCAGGAGGATAAAATCTGCATAGACACCGGCTGCGGCAAATATAAAAACGCCCCGCTCACAGCAATTGTTATTGATGAAACCGGCAAAGAATCTTTTGTTAATTCGGATTAAGTTACTGTCAGGCAATGCCTGACCTACAGAAACACCTGCGCTAATTATGAAGAATATGAAAAATTTATGGAACATTCATGATAAAATTAATTCGGAGATAGAATATGCCCAGCAATACCAACTACTTATTTAAAGATTATGAAGAAAGTTGTAGGTCAGGCAATGCCTGACTGATGTCATTCAAGATGCAAGTCATTTATTCTATACTTATCACCAAAATTACACCAGTTAATATCATAATACCCATTTTTTACAAATTTATTAAAAGATGAATATGTCCAATCTTTTGGAGCTATATTATAGTGTTTCATAGAATTATAATGGATATAATCAATATGTCTATATAAATCTTCTTCTGACATTATTGTGTGTTCCCAATAGCGTCTTTGCCAAATATCACTTTCTCCGTTTTTATTTAATGAATATTGTATATTGGATATCTTTGTAAAGGTTCGCTTTATTGTTCCAATGATTTTAGGATATTCATTTATATTTTCAGGTTTAATTATCATGTGAAAATGGTCTTGGTTTACAACTATTGCGATAATTTCAAAAGAATATTTTTGCTTAGTTTTGCTAAAAGCTTCTTTTAAAAATTGGATGTTAGAGATTAAAATATTCTTTCGCCCTTTAGTAACAACCGTAATAAAAAGTAAAGTATCCGGTATAAAAAGTCTTTTATAATTCATATAAATATTCTATAACAAAATTCAGATTGATTTTCAGTCAGGCACCGCCTGAATATTTTTAGTAGCGCTGCGCGCAGTTGTTTACGTAGGTCAGGCACCGCCTGACTACACAACTCGCGGCATTCCCACTGCAATACGGGTATAATTAATTAGGCATCCATTCAGAAATTCCGGTGAGCGAATTTTCTGCACGCCATCGGTTGAATTCTTCAAGTGTACGGACTTTACCCTCAATTACAGCTCTATAATATTCAACACCTGCTATCTTATCATCGTCCGGAGTTTCGTATTTCAGCCGGAGAATAGTCTCACGCTCTTCATCAGTCATAACCGAAAGAAGTCTTTCCGCAAATTTCTCAAAATATCCGTCATACTTTGAACCCTTTGACATGTGGATTATATCAATCTGCCAGTCCTTTTTATCAGCATCCGTGTATGTCAAATGCCACTCAAGGCACTGCTCATCAGTATCAAGAAGATTTTTAAAACAAAACCGTCTGACGCCCTGCATTTTTGATAATTTTAAAATTACAGAAAAACTTTCCGCCAGAGAAACCTCTTTTGTATAAACGTGAAAGTCAATATCACGGTGTTTTACAAGCAAACCAGTCCTCAGTGACCCTACAAGATTAACCTCTGCGCCGATTTCCTGCCATAAAGGAATTATCCTTAAATCTTCAATAATCTTATACGCACTTTGTTGATTTTCTTTTGAAATACGTCTATATTCCTGCATAGAATAATTATAAAATAAAGAATTATATTTTACGTCAGGCAGTGCCTGACCTACATAACTCTTAGTGCTTGGCGCGATTTGTCTTGGATTTGCTCCGTGCTCACGGAGTCTCTCCTAAAAGCCTTGCGGCTTAGCCGGTTCGTTCCGTTCGCTATACGGACTCATTTCATTCCGTCCGTCCGCAAATCCGCCGAACGCTTTGACAAGGCTTTCGCCTTGTGCGCGTTCTTCTAACCGTGACAAAATATATAAAATAACGGATAGGTTAAAACCTATCCGTTATTTTATGCGCTTGGCGCGATTCGAACGCGCGACCTATCCCTTAAAAGGGGAGTGCTCTACCTGCTGAGCTACAAGCGCTTATTTCTATTATTCTTTCACGTTCTCGAAATTCCGGCAGTGAAAATTAAACCGCTATTCATTTCGTCCGTATTTATAATCTATCAAGAAAAAATTTTAATGTCAACCTTTTGTTTTAATATTTTTAAAGGGACGATACTCTCGCCCCTCATAACTTTTTATCCCTTGTCCTGATGTATAAATTTCTTTGCACAATCAAACATTGAATTTACTAACGCCGCATTTGCGTATATGTTCATGCCATTGGTCTCCAGAACCTGCTTCATGCGTTTTTCCCACATGGTATAAATTTCATCTTTGTTCAAGTCTAAAACCTTTGCTATCATACTCAAATCTTTGAAATCTATAGGTATCGGGAGTGCCCCGCGCAGCATATCAACTATATCTATACGCTTTTTACGAGGGAATGCTTTTAGAAAACTCACCGTATTCATTTTCTTTTCGCGCATGACATCCTTGAAAAATTCAACTGAATCATCTATCAATACAGGTTCCTGCGGAATTTTGTACTCTTCAAATTCCTCCGGCAAAATTTCCATGACCGTTGCTATACGCTCTAATGTCGTGCCACGGCTTGAAAACGGAATTGTATTATCTATAAGATTGTACACGTACGAAAGTGTAACCCCTATCATCTCTGCAAAATCTTTTTTGTGTAATGAATTCCTTTCCAAAAAATTTGCAACTTTTTCAGAACTCGTCTCCTGGATTATAGGTTTATCTCTTAAACTCATATTATTTTCCTCACCTTTATCAATGCTACATACAAGTTAAATTTATTTTATCAATTTGTTAAGCACACAGTCGGTAAATCTGAACGGTAATATTTATTTACGTTAAAATAATAAATATAAAGGATAATGCGATGAAATTAATAACAGGACTAGGAAATATAGGCGACAAATATTGTTTTACCAGACATAATGCCGGTTTTATGCTCGTTGATAAAATAGCTCTTGATAACAACCTGTCTTTTAAAACAGAATCAAAATTAAAATGTATGTTAACCAGAATGCGCTACAATGGCGAAGATATTCTCCTCATTAAACCCACAACCTTTATGAACCTCTCAGGAGAAGCAGTCAGCGCAGTTATTAATTACTATAAAATTGACATCAAAGATATAATAATAATTTATGACGATATTGCGCTTGATTTAGGACGAATTCGTCTGCGACCAAACGGCTCGGACGGTGGTCACAACGGGATAAAATCTATTATCAAACACCTGGGGACTAAAGATTTTAACCGGCTGAAAATAGGTATCGGGCCACAGCCGCCAATTCCGTCGGAAAATTATGTATTGCAAAATTTTCCCAAAGAACATCTTGAACTTTTGAAAGAAACCTTGAAAAAAGCGGAAGATGCCGTTTTCTTCCTGATTGATAACGGTATGGAAAAAACTCAAAATAAATTTAATTAATTTATACTGTACGATTATTTTTATTTTAAACAGAATTATAATATAATAAAACAAAAAGGAGTCTTATAAATGAGCTTACAACTTGCAGAACAATACGAAGAAAATGAACAGTACGATAAAGCATACGAAGAATATAAAAGATTACTCACCAGAAATCCTGATGACCTCTCTCTTTTAGAACGGCTCGGGCACACAGCCATGGTTCTTGATAAAAAAGACGAAGCCGCTGAATATTACACTAAAATTGTTCAAAAAGATATGACAAATACTCTCGCCTATGAACAATTAATGGATATTTATGTAACAACTGACAAATACAAATATTATGTCTACAGAGGTAATCTGCACAGCGTAGAACACCATCTGGAACACGCAATTAATGACTTTAAAAAAGCGCTTTCTCACGCTGAAGATGAAAAAGAAATCATTACAACAAGATTTGTTCTGGCTAACCTCTACGAACAAACAGACCGTAATATGAAAGCAGTTGACGAATACCTTAAAATTATTGACCACGGAGACGCTCCGGTTGAAGTTTATCTCAAACTTGCCAATCTATACGTCAAAGAAGATGCGCTCGCAAGTGCTGTTGATATGCTTGAAAACGCTAAAAAACACTATGATATTCCTGCAGTTAATGAAACTCTTGCCCAACTTTATCTGAAAGACAACCAGGCTGAAAAAGCCCTTGAAGTTACGCAGGATGAACTGATGAAAATTAAATGCCTGCTGGAAACCGGTAAAACTGATGAGGCTCATGAGGCTATTGTTAAAAACGAATCTCAATACAAAAATAATGCGCAATTCTACTCTGTCAAAGCTCAATATTACTTCCAGACAGAAGATTATGACAAAGCACTTGATTGCGTAAATGAATACGACAAATTGGAAAAAAATTCTCCGCTGACCTACCAGATGAGAGCTTTAATTTACGAGAATAAAAAAGATGACTTTAATGCACACCTCAACTGGGGCAAATATAACCTTGTCCGCAAAAACAAAGATGTTGCAATTAATGAGTATCTAAATGCCCACCAGCTTAATGAAGATGATGCGGATTTAATCTCAACAATCGCAATGCTCCTTGAAGAAACCGGAGATAACCTGCACGCTGTTGAGTTTTATGAAAAGCTCTCTAAACTTGAACCGACTAACAAAAAAGCTCTGGAAAAACTGGCAGACTTCCGCGAAAGCCTCGGCGATTACAGAATGCAGGCTGACTATCTGGAACAGCTCTACGCTCTTGATAAACGCAATACCGGTGTCATAAAAAAACTTGCTGTCGCTTATGAAAAAATTAAAAACAAACCTGCCAGCGTTGAATTCTACACCAAATATCTTGAACTTTCCAAAGGCGCAAACGATTATGAGCAGGTAAAAGCCAAACTATCCAAACTTGAAAATACAACAATGGAAGAGGATGAAGGACTTCTGGAAAAAATCCTGAGAATGTTCAACAAGTAAAATAAAATACATTGCTAAATAACTAAAAATCCCTGATTTGTTAAATCAGGGATTTTAAATTATGATTAACTATTTTACTGCTGAACTTCTTGCGGCTGTTCGTCAGCGGCATCAGCGTTTTCTTCTTTTTTAGACTTTTTCTTTGTTGCTTTTTCAAAAGCGATTTTGCCATCAACAAGAGTAAGTCTTATCGTATCACCCGGTGCATACTTACCGGAGAGAATTTCTTCAGCAAGATTGTCCTCAATCTTGCGCTGGATGAGTCTTCTCAAAGGTCTTGCACCATAAGCTTCAGAGTATCCGTCTTTTGCCAGATGATCTTTTACTTCGTCAGTAACTTCTACAGACAAATCTTTTTCAGCCAGACGTTTGAACAAATCTTTCAGCATCAAATCAACAATCTGTCTGATTTCTTCCTGACTCAGGTGAGAGAATACGATAGTTTCATCAATACGGTTAAGGAATTCAGGTCTGAAAGCTTTTTTCATTTCTTCAGTAACCGTTTCTTTGAGTTTTTCGTATTTATCTTTTGATTCATCATCAGCAGTAGAGAAACCGAGTTTTGATGTTGTTGTAATCATACTTGCACCAACGTTTGAAGTCATGATTATAATTGTATTTTTGAAATTGATATGACGTCCTTTTGAATCGGTTAATCTGCCGTCATCAAGTATTTGCAGCATGATATTGAATACGTCGGGGTGAGCCTTTTCAATTTCATCAAACAATACAACAGAATACGGTTTCTTTCTGATAAGTTCAGTCAGGTGACCGCCGTCATCATAACCGACGTATCCCGGAGGTGAACCGATAAGTTTTGCTGTTGAATGTTTTTCCATAAATTCTGACATATCAACTCTTATCATATTATCTTCGGAACCGAATACGGCTTCAGCCAGCGCCTTGGCAAGTTCAGTTTTACCAACACCGGTAGGTCCGGCAAAGATAAAGCTGCCGATAGGTCTATTCGGGCTTTTCAAACCTACACGTGCACGTCTGATTGCTTTAGAAATAGCAACGACAGCGTCATTTTGACCGATAACACGCTTGTGAAGAGTTTCTTCCAATTTAAGAAGTCTTTCACTTTCACCCTCAGTCAATTTAGTAACAGGAACACCTGTCATTGTAGCAATAACTTCAGCGATATTTTCAGCGGTAACAGTCGGTCTGTTAGCTTCGTGTTCTTCTTTCCATTTAGCAGACATCTCACGAATTCTATCTTTCAGGTCAGCCTCTTCATCTCTCAACTGGGAGGCTCTTTCAAACTCCTGATTTCTGATAGCATCTTCTTTGTCTTTAATTAAAGAGCGTAGTTCTTTTTCGAGTTCTTTACCCTCAGGTGAAAGTGTAGAGACTTTCAAACGAACCTTTGAGCTTGCTTCATCAAGAACATCTATTGCTTTATCAGGCAGGAATCTGTCAGTAATATATTTGCTTGACAGTTTAACGGCAGCCACAATAGCTTCATCGGAAATATTCAAAGAGTGGTGTTCTTCGTATTTTGGACGGAGACCTTTGATAATTTCAATAGATTCATCAATTGTCGGCTCGTCAATGATAACAGATTGGAAACGTCTTTCAAGAGCTGAATCTTTTTCAACGTATTTTCTGTATTCATCGAGCGTAGTGGCACCGATAACCTGAATTTCCCCTCTGGAAAGAGCTGGTTTCAGAATATTAGCCGCGTCAATAGCGCCTTCTGCCGCACCGGCACCGATAAGTGTATGCATTTCGTCAATTACGAGGATAATATTACCGGCCTGTCTGATTTCATCCATAATTTTTTTAAGACGTTCTTCAAATTCACCGCGGTATTTAGTACCGGCAACAAGAAGCCCCATATCGAGCTGTATAACTTTTTTGCCATCAAGGATATCAGGCACTTCAGCGTTGACGATTCTGATAGCAAGCCCTTCGGCAACTGCGGTTTTACCAACACCCGGTTCACCGATAAGAACAGGGTTGTTTTTAGTACGTCTTGCAAGAATTTGAATAACACGTTCAATTTCTTTTTCTCTGCCGACAACAGGATCCAGTCTGAGTTCTTGAGCAGCGAGTGTCAAATCTCTTCCGAATTCATCAAGGCTCGGGGTCTTAGTTTTCCCGCCTGAAGAAGATGAAGAGGATGATGACGAAGATGAAGATGAGGAGCCTGAAGATACAGACGGCTTAGATTCGCCGAGCATCTTCACGACATTACTTCTAATTTTATTTAAATCAACGCCAAGATTTTCCAGAACTCTGGCAGCAACGCCCTCTCCCTCGCGAATAAGACCAAGGAGGAGGTGTTCTGTACCTATATAATTATGTCCTAATTGTCTGGCTTCATCCCATGACAATTCCAAAACTCTTTTAGCTCTCGGGGTAAACGGGATTTCAACAGCAACAAAACCTGAACCTCTGCCGATAATTTTTTCGACTTCAGCACGGGCATCTTTCAATGTGACACCCATAGATTTAAGTGTTTTAGCGGCAACACCGGTGCCTTCACCGATGAGACCCAAAAGCACCTGTTCTGTCCCTACGAAATTATGTCCCAAACGTCTGGCTTCTTCTTGTGCCAGCATAATGACCTTTATAGCCTTTTCCGTAAAACGTTCAAACATTATTAATATGCTCCTATACTCAACTTATTTTGATATATATTGTACATAAAAAATAAAAAACTTTCAAGGGGTGCGCGGTCTAATGGGAGTAAATAAAAATTAACAGCAACTACAATATAAATCCAAAGAAAAAGAACCTATATACATAAGTCCCAGAAAAAAAACTGTTGACAATAAATTTTGTTTTGGTAATAATAAGGATTGTGAAAGAAATACATGCGCTCCCATCGTCTAGAGGCCTAGGACAACACCCTTTCACGGTGTAGACGGGGATTCGAATTCCCCTGGGAGTACCATTTTAATACAAGCGCCCTGCAGGCGCTTTTTTAGTATATAATAGACCCACACGAGGTTATTTATGACTAAAATTAGTATCATCATGCCTGTATATAACAGTGAAAATTATTTAGCTGCGACTTTAGAGTGTTTACAAAATCAAATTTTCAAAGATTTTGAACTCATTTGTATAAATGACGGATCTACGGACAACTCGTTGAAAATTTTAGAAGAATTTTCCAAACAAGCTGACTTTCAGGTCAAAATAATTAACCAGGAAAATCAAGGAGCAGGTGCTTCAAGAAATTACGGATTTACTTTTGCTTCAGGAGAAACAGCTATTTTTCTGGATTGTGATGACCTGTTTAATCTCGATTTTCTTGACAAAATGTACAAAAAATATCAGGAAACTCACGCTGATATAGTTATCTGCAAATACAAAATACTATCTTCTGAGGGAGAATATTTTCAACAAGAACTTGGAATAAATGATAGCAAACTACCGAATAAAAATATCTTTTGCGCATACGATATTCCTGAACACATATTTAATTTTACAAACCACGCAGCCTGGAACAAATTATACAAAACTGATTTTATAAAAGAGAATAACCTGAAATTTGATAATACCCCTCAGACAAATGATACATATTTTACATTATGCTCACTGCTGACTGCTAAAAAAATAACAACAACTAACGAAGCTTTAATTACCTATCGCTTCTATCATACCGGCTCCACAAGCAGTGTAATAAATAACTACGATTTTTATACAATGCTGCCTTTTCAAAAATTACCATACCACTTATCACAACTTGGTCTGCAAAACAAAAAAGTTAAAAGAAGTTTTGACAAAGACTGTATTGCAACAATACTTTTTACGGTTTTTCTCATAAACAGAAACCGCCGCAAAGAATTCATTCATTACATTAAAAACAATATTTTCTTATACAATAGTGTACTTCTTTTTATAATAAAGAATTTACCTGATTGGGTTTACACATTTGGCATAAAATTGGAATTCATAATCAGGAGAATAAAACAGGCAAATTTTCTATGTAATAAAATTGTACCTAATTAATGCCACTACTTTCCTATAGAAGTCGGGACGAAATCGCCCTGAGCATTATAGCCATAGTCAATACTCTGATTTCCGACCGATGTAGGAACATATTCGCCGCGGGCATTGAACCCGTATTGCACACGGTCATTTCCTATAGAAGTAGGCACATAATTCCCTTGAGCATTGTACCCGTACTGGATACGGTCGTTGCCTATAGATGTCGGAACATAGCTGCCTTGCGCGTTATAACCGTACTGAACCTGCCGCCCTCCAACAGAAACAGGTACGTAATTTCCCTGCGCGTTAAATCCATATTGAACCCGCTGACCGTTTACAGAAGTCGGAACATATTTGCCCTGTGCATTGTAACCGTATTGAATATTACCGGCAAGCGAAATATTTATGCCCAGAATTACGGCACAAACAAAAATTATATATTTCATAAAATTCACCTATTTCAAAGACTCAAGTTTTAAAAACATGTTGTATTGATTATCAATTATCTCAGACGGGAAAGCACTGAACGGGATAGACGCATCTACAGCTTTCATAACCGCTTCATCAAAGGCAGCATTTCCGGAAGAATCAACTATTTTGCATGATTCCACACTGCCGTCTTTATTTATTTTTAACGAAACTGTTGCTGATAATGACTCTTTTGATTTTGGAGGAACAAAATTACTCTCAATTTTTGACTGGACAGACTTGGTATAACCGCTCCAGTATGAAACAATGTCTGCTTTCACATTTGCGGCTGACAAAAATATAAAACTGATTATTCCAAAAATAAGACCTGCTTTTTTCATATTTCCTCCTTTATTTTATTATAGGATTATTTCTATTCTCATATATTTTATAATAATCGGTATCATCATCAATTTCAACATTTATTTTTTGACCGATTAATCTTTCGTTATATATTTTTTTATTAAATTCGTCAATCAGGACAAAACCTTTTGCATTATAAAATTCCGGAGACAATTTACAAGTTGACTTCATCAGAATATCTTTATTTTCGATTTTCAAAGCATCATAGGAACAATACGCAGGGTTTTGATTTTTAATCAAAAATGATTCCTGAATATCATTTAAGGTAATAATAATATTATACCGGCTCAAGTCGATTTTATCCATATTTTCAATCAACTCAAAATCAATATGATACCCGTCCAAATTCAACATAACAACAGGCAGCAGACCTTTCCCGCAAGATGAAAAATAAATCACCCTGTTGGACTTATCAAATTTAGAAATATAATTTTTCAGCAACTCCGGCAGACTGGTCACAGGATATTTTTCAAAATCAAAATCCTTTGAAGGAAATTTTGCCAGCAGCAGTGATTGGGTCATACACTGCCTTATTTTAGTAATACTAATTCCGTGCTTCATATAATTCGTAATTCTGAAAAACGGTCTTGCCCATATATGAGTAGATACAAGCACCAGACTGAACATAGCAAAAAACGTAACAATAAACTTGTAGATATTATTTTTTCTTGAATAGGTATAAACAAGTACGGGCGCAGATATTACACATAACGAAGTCAAAAATCTTATGTTATAAGACATATAAATAAGAACAGCAGAAATCGTCACCAGATTAATTACAAACAAAATACCAAATCCCAAAACTGCAGCCGTTTTTTTATTTTTATTCCGGAAAGGTTTGACAAACGAGAGTATAAGCGCCGGTAAGAACGTGAGCAGACCGACCACACCCATCCCTACGAGAGGCTCCAATAGAGAACGGTTTACTACTTTATCTTTAGAAGTGAAAATCCCGTCTTGAATACCCGCAAGATTCAGCGCAGAGAGAATTCCGTCTCTCAAATGCAAAATATTATCCCCTACATAATCAGACCATCTGAATCCCGTAAAATCAATGAATAAAAATAAATATTTAATAATATGAGCCGGAACAGCTTTCAGCCCGTAAATATTTTTATGCAGCATCACAAAATTTGCAGGGCCTGATATGTCGCCAAATTCAATTAAATTAAGCAGATAATTATACAAAGCAAACAATATGAAATTTATAACCCCAAAACCTAAAAAAGACAAAACGGGTTTATAAAATTCTTTTTTACGGTAGTAATAAGCCACTCCGCAAAAAGCAATTCCAACACCGGGGATTGCAAAAAGCGCCGTAGTTTTAACACCGACAGCAAGCACATAAGCGAGAGCTGCCATAAAAACAGGTATTTTGCAGCCGTCTTTCACACCGCGCCAGAAAAGATACACTGACGACAAAACAAGCCCTGAAATAATCAAATCCGTCTCAGTACCGGAGGAGAGAACCACCACAGATGAGAACGAACTTACAATAAAAACCACCCATAATTTTTTACGGATATCAAACTTGATTAAATCAAGAATATTATAAATCCCGAACACAGAGAGCAAATATCCGATAAAAGAAAATGCACCTGTGAATAGAAGTTTTCTGGTGAACAAAATCACCCAAGCATAAAGTATTTCAGAATTTATAGGAAAAACCAAATTTCTGATATCACCTACGGCGAAATGGTTCAAATTCTTATTAACAATCCAGAAAGCGCTTCTTGCAACATGATACGAATCAGCATCATCATTAACGACAGGAGAAATTATTACTAAAAACAAGGATACGAGAAAAAACACCCCGAACCCGATAGCGAGAGTCAAAAGATACTTATCCTTGCACACAGCGCCGGCAAATTTTTTAACAAAATGTTTTAAAGAGAATGACCAGAATTCTCCGGCTTTAAAATACCAGAGCGCAAAAGCCGCGGCGAGCGTGACGGCATTGAGAATTAACACTCCGGCCGTTGAAATTGCGTTAAACAAAGATAGCAGTTCAAAATCCAGAACAATTTCAGCAAAAGCAAGGAGCGGGATATAAAAGAAACCTGCCGCATCATTTTTCTTAACCAGTAAAGAAGTAATCAAATATGACGACAAAAATACCATTAAAAATGAAATTATAAACAGAATCATAAATACTCCCTCCCCTTGCCCACAATCTTATCACAAAGTGCAAACAAGATAAATAACGCCGAAAAATTATTTTTTACCCTGCCATCAAGGCTTTACAAAAAAAATCTCCAATGTATAATAAAAATATGATTAAAAACATTCAATACCGACGATTAGTAAGAATATATAAGAAAGGACTTGTTTAAAGACCTGCTTACTTTTGCGCGGTAAAAAAATATACTAAACAAGACCTTTCAATGAAAGGTCTTATTTTTTGTTAAAAAACGTAAAAATAACGCTATAAATTGGCAATTATTTTTTTTAGGGAACTTAAAGAAAGAGAAAGGTTAGAAAATGCTTAAAAATATCCGACGAAACTCAATCATAAAGGCGAATGCCCCTATCGTCAAATTAATGAACTTAATTTGGGGCTTGTAATACTGTGATTGAGGCGGAGAAACCCTCCGCAGAAAGAAAAGGAAAGACATGATACCCGCTATAACGGCTAGCAAAATATATTCAACATTAGGCAATAACAATTCACTTGTACCCCTTGCAGTCAAAGACATTGCAAACAGTCTTGGTATAACTGCAGGTTCATATATAACAGGGGATTCAGCAGAGGGAAAAGACAGATTTATAGATGAAGTCGGAACACAATTTATATGGTTATTTGGTATACCGATATACAAAAAAGTATTAGATTGGACGATATTCAAACCTTTCAACTATGATCCAAAAGTAGATCCGAGAATTATGCACGACAGAGAGGTGCTTAAACAGGCGTTCAGATATGCGGATGAGAGCGTCAGAGGCAACATCAAAAAGGCAGCTCAGAACCAGAAGATATTCAAAGGTCTGACATTCGGGAAATTTGCGGCCTCAACAATTTTGACAATCTTCTCATACGGAGCATTGACAAAATTCAGATACAAATACACTGAGAACAAAATCAGGGAAGAAGAGAAAGCCAAAATGCAGGCAGCTGCGCAGCAAAATGGAACATCCAGCGAAAATACGGCAGCACAGAACCACATCATGCCGCCTAAATTTTCACAGGCATTTTCAGCAGTACATCACGAGCCGGGAGCCAAAGAAGCGGACAAAAAAGGTAAAGAAACATCATTTACCGGAAAGTCACCGATGCAGGTACTTGACCACTTTATGTTTTCACCGACAAACAACCTGATGATAGTAGACGGTGCAATCACAGGTGAAAGACTTGTTATGTCTGAGACGAAACAGGACTTCTTCGGATATTTAATCAAAGAAGGCTCATTCTGGGGCTTTATGTACTTTGCAGGCAAGAGAATACAGGAATACCTTGAAAAGACCGCAGAGACGAAACACAAGAGAAACATAGGGCTAGACGCAAGGGTAATAGAAAGTGAAGAACTGAACAGTGCAATGAAGACTACCAAATTAGCAGAATCGCTGGAGGAATTCAGCAAAGTAGCGGGCAAGAGTGATGCAGAAATTTACAAATTCCTGAACACAACCCCGGACAACCTGATAGTTAAATTTGCAAAGAAGTCAGATGTAATAGAGACAATGGACAAAAAATTCTTATGGTTCACAGTAGAAAAATCTGACAGAATAGATAACAGAAGATACATAGACATAGATGCCGTAAAAGGGATATACGAAAACCTTGGCAAACTAAAGACACAGCTGGGCGATTACATGGCAGAGAGCACAGAGCACAGCGTGGACAAGTTCTTGCAGCAGGTTAAAAAGCTAAAACGGGCATCTGTGTTGAAGAACATCGGCTCATGTATCGCGGCATTAGGAATAGTAGCGCCGGCGATAATGGTAGGATACAGATACCTGAGTAACAGCAAAGATTTTGAAAGAAAGCAGAGAATCATAGCCGAACTCCAGCAGCAGCAAGCGCATGGGCAAACATAATGCTTTATTCCCTCTATCTCAAGGGGCGAGGGTAGTTTTTTTCTCCCCTCTACCTTTGGGAGAGGGGCAGGGGGTGAGGGTTGAGAACCTCTTACGGGCGGTGTTAAAGCCGGCTCTTGAAAGACATTTAAAGTTTTTTGAACATCTTTTCAAAAGGCGGTTTTTCAGTCTGCGGAAATAGTGTTGATGCAAACGTTACGTTTGCCCCTCTACCACGGGGAGAGGGGCAGGGGGGTGAGGGGCTAATTGTCACCCTGAACTTGTTTCAGGGTCTTATCGGTGGTAAGATTCCGAAACAAGTTCGGAATGACATTATGTTTATTTAATTGTCACCCTGAATTTATTTGACTACTTTTTCCAAAATCTATGATTTTGTGAAAAATGTCCGGTTTCCCGCAGGGTCTGAACTTGTCAAATTCTGTACAAAAGTTCTTTGTCATGTTCATTTCTATATTAGTTCTGATGCAAACGTT
>CALUVE010000035.1 GCA_944324135.1 Candidatus Gastranaerophilales bacterium
ATATAGAAATGAACATGGTAAAAAACTTTGTATTAATTTTAACAAGCTCAGACCCTGAAATAAATTCAGGGTGACAAAATATCATCCCTCTGCCTCTTTATTAAAACCAGTAGATTCTTCGCTACGCTCAGAATGACGTAAAGCTAAGACCCTGCGGGAAACCGGACATTTTTCACAAAATCAAAGATTTTGGAAAAAGTAGTCAAACAAGTTCAGGGTGACAAAATATTCAACATTCTACCTTTGTGAGAGGAACTTAATAGAGAGCAGGTCGTATTTACCAATCCAATAGAATTGTGCGCGTCCACTAAATAAAAAAGCGGCATTGTTGCCGCTTTTTTTATCCTATTTTCCTATATTCCTTTTTCGCTTTACTTTCCTTTATTCCTTTTTTCTCTTGATTTTCCGTTTTTCCTGCTTTTTCTTTTTTTTCCTATTGATTATCCAACGAATGCTTTTGATACAAAGTTTGCTATTTCAAAGAATGAGTCTTTTACAAATTCTTTCGCAAGAGTTTTTATCGGTCTGTTTTCGATACAGTCAAAAACATAATAGATAGGGTCTTGAGAATTGTTAAATCTCATTCTTCTGTCTTTTTGCTCAAGATAGTTGTAATCTTCAATTCTGAATGGCTTTGTTACAACTTTTTTTCTTGTATTATTAGGTCTTTTCTTTGTTAATGATCCGAATTGACCGTGTTTTCCTTTTTGATCTGTCGCTAACATTTCTCTTGCTCTCTTTCTCGTATCTCTTATGTATATATAAAGTATTTATTATTAAAAAAATTGCCTTTTTTGCTTTATATTTGTAAAGAAATGTTAACAAGTGCAAAAACGTTATGTTTCAAGGTGTTTTCTCATCTCTTCAATACTATCACCGCCGTATTTCAAGAGAAGTTCATCTGCAAGAATCCAGGCTGCTCTGCTTTCTGCAACAACCGCACAGGCTTCAACAGCACAGGTGTCAGAGCGTTCAAAGTGGGCTTCAGATTCAGTCATATCTTTAATATCTATGGATTTTAACGGCTTTCTCAGAGTTGGTATCGGTTTCATAACAGCTTTAAGGACAATATTTTCGCCGTTTGACATGCCCCCTTCGATTCCGCCGGCATTATTTGTGCGGTGTTTTGCGAGCCCGTTTTCCAGATAAAGTTCATCGTGGTACTGGCTGCCTTTTAAACCAAGAGGGTTTGTTCCTATTTCAACAACTTTTACCGCAGGAATACTCATGATTGCCTGCGCTAATCTGCCGTCAAGTTTTCTATCCCAGTGGACAAATGAACCAAGACCTATCGGTATATTTTCATAAACAACCTCAAATTTGCCGCCGAGAGTATCTCCGGAGGCTTTGGCGTTGTCGATTTCTCTATGGAAATCTTCTTCGATTAAACCTTTGCCAATTTGTATAATATATGAATGTCCGATTATATTAAATTCTTTGAGCAGCAGTTTTGCAACAGCACCTACAGCAACTTCTATTGCAGTTTTGCGGGCACTGGAGCGTTCCAGTACATTTCGTAAGTCTTTGTGATTATATTTAATGCTGCCTGCGTAGTCGGCATGCCCGGGACGAACTGTTGTAAAAGATTTTTCATCAGTTTCATCTTGGATAGATGTGCTCATGATTTTTTCCCAGTTAGAAAAGTCTTTGTTTTTGATAACAAGACATACCGGCGCACCTGTAGTTTTGCCAAACCTTACGCCTGACGTAATTTCAACTGTATCGGTTTCTATTTTCATTCGCCCGCCGCGGCCGTAACCCTCTTGGCGCCGTTTAAGTTCTTCATTTATAAAATCTTCATCTATAACAAGTCCGGACGGTAATCCCTCTATTATTGCAGTAAGGCATTTACCGTGACTTTCTCCTGATGTTAAAAATCTGAATTTGTTCATTTTTCCCGCTCTTTTGTTACTGATTAAAAAAAGGTATTAATTTTTCTACAATAAGCTATTGCTTAATTTTATTATATCAAAATTAATACCTTTTTAAAAATTATAAATTTATTTTGCGTATTTTAACAATGCCTGAACTTTTGTCTGCATCATTTCTTCTGTGATTAACCAGCTGCCGTCAGGTTGTTTTTTCACTATCATATAGGTTTTGAGCCAGTAAGTTTCGCCTGTAGGCTGTCTTTCGGAGCTGATTTTGTAACCGGTACCTGATTTTGCAACTGTGATTTTTCTATACGTGTTTTTGTATTTTCTTAATTTAGCCGTTGCCTGACCGAGTTTCATCTGGGTTATGTAAGTAGAAGTGTCAGTGTTCAAGTCAACAAGTGTACCGTCAGGCTTTATAACCTGTCTGATAATTTTTGCATCAGGACTGTACATTTTTGTAATAGTTGGACTGTAAGAGTTTGCGGCTTCTACATATCTGTTAAAGAAAGCAAGAGCTTCATTAGCCTCATCTGCATAGGCTTTTAGCCCAAATGACAAAAACATTCCGAAAATAAATATTACCGATAAAATTTTTCTCATCTTTTCTCCTTTATACACACTGTTTAAACGAAAATAGTATCAAGTTTGTTCATTTGTACAAAATATTTTAGCATAAACACCGTATAAAAAACATATCAACTGCGGCAGTAAAAGATTATTGTTTGCAGATAAACTTTTTTTCAATATAATAAAAATTATGAAATATAAAGAAAACGTAAGAAACTTTTGTATAATAGCCCACATTGACCACGGAAAATCAACACTTGCCGACAGATTGCTGGAATTTACGGGAACAGTTGCCCAGCGAGATATGCAGGAGCAAATTCTTGATTCTATGGATATTGAACGTGAGCGCGGAATTACTATTAAACTCAATGCGGCGCGAATGAACTATAAGGCTAAAAACGGCAAGGATTATATACTTAATCTCATAGATACTCCGGGGCACGTCGATTTTTCTTATGAAGTTTCCCGTTCTCTTGCGGCCTGCGAGGGTGCTCTTTTGATTGTTGATGCAACACAGGGGGTTGAGGCTCAGACACTTGCTAACGTTTATATGGCAATTGAACAAAATCTTGAAATTATTCCTGTTATTAACAAGATAGATTTGCCGTCCGCTGACGTTGAACGTGTAAAGCATGAAATTGAAGAAATTCTCGGGATTGATGCCTCCGTTGCAATTCCGGTCAGTGCAAAAGCCGGTATTGGTATAGAAGATGTTCTTGAGGCCGTTGTTGATTTTGTGCCTCCGCCTGAGGATACAACAAACAAGCCTCTGCGTGCTCTTGTTTTTGACAGTGCTTATGACCAGTATCTGGGAACACTGTGCTTTTTCAAAATTATTGACGGACGGATGAAACTCGGTGAAAAAGTTAAATTTATGGCATCCGGCAAAGAATATGAAATAGTTGAACTCGGATACCTCACACCGACAAGAGTTCAGGTAGAAGAGCTTGTATGCGGGGATGTAGGTTATTTTGCAGGTTCTATAAAAGAATTAACCAGATTTGTCGGGGATACAATTACTGATGTAGAATCCCCTGCTTCTGAACCTCTTCCGGGTTATAAAGAAGCGCTGCCTATGGTGTTTTCCGGTATGTATCCGGTTGATAATGACGATTACCATGACCTTAAAGAAGCTCTGGAAAAACTTAAACTCAACGACAGCAGTATTACTTTTGAACCCGAAACTTCAAGTGCTTTGGGATTTGGGTTCCGCTGCGGTTTTCTCGGGATGCTTCATATGGAAATTGCTCAGGAAAGGCTGGAACGTGAGTATAATCTTGCTCTGGTTACAACAGCGCCATCAGTTGTATATAAAGTTCATAAAACAAACGGCGAAGTCGTAGAAATCGACAATCCTGCCAATCTGCCGCCGGCTCAGGTCAGAGATTTTATTGAAGAGCCTTATGTCAGGGTGCAGATAATCACCCCGAATGATTATGTAGGGACTCTGATGGATTTATGTCAGACAAAACGCGGAATTTTTCACAATATGACATACCTTGATAAAGTCCGCGCCAGCCTTGATTATGAAATCCCTCTGAGTGAAGTTATTACGGATTTTTACGACCAGCTCAAATCGCGCTCCAAAGGCTATGCTAGTCTGGATTATGAATTCAGCGACTACAAACGTTCAAAACTTGTTAAACTTGATATCATGCTTGCCGGTGAAGTCGTTGACGCTTTGTCCGTAATCTGCCATGAGGACAGTGCTTATTACATCGGACAAAAGTTAACGAATAAGCTGAAAGAAATTATTCCGCGCCAGTTGTTTGAAGTTCCGATACAAGCCGCTATCGGCGGACGTGTCATCGCGCGTACAAATATCAAAGCAATGCGCAAAAACGTGCTGGATAAGTGTTACGGCGGCGACATTTCACGCAAACGCAAACTTCTTGAAAAACAAAAGAAAGGTAAAAAACGCATGAAATCCGTCGGACGCGTTGAAGTTCCACAGGAAGCATTCATGGCTGTTTTGAGTCTGGATGAAGATTAATTTTTAAATTTTAATATTAATTCTACTCTCCGTTTTACCTTTAATTTCTTCAAAACAGCACTTACGTGCGCTTTTACTGTATGCTGAGTAACAACCATAAGTTCGGCAATTTCACGGTTTGTTTTTCCCTCAAGCAGATAATTAAATACTCTGAATTCCTTTTTGGTTAATAATTCTTGTATTTCGTCTTTATCCATTTTTTATAGCTCACATCTTTGTGAATAACCTCTTGTTATATGTTATTAAAATCTTACCCACTGGGCTATTAGCCTTTGGTGTACTTTTCATTACCACAAGGTATAGTTATTTTACATATTTTAAAACTGCCGGAATTCGAAAACCCTATGCTGACTTATTTTTCATTGCTATTGTAAACAAATGTTAAAATAATATAAAAATTATATACGATTTACGCAATTTTTATATTTCAAAATACTTTATATAAGTACGAGTATAAAAATGATTTATTAAAGGAAAAAAGAGAATCAATTATTATGTAAATTAATGTTACAAAAATCAAAAAAAATGGTCTTTTTATTAAAGATTATTATAAAAAATACCGATTAAGAGAATGTGAGTAAATTAAAAGCGGAGAAATGAAAATGGCTGAAAGAATTAATCCATTTATTGCAGGACAAACAGGTTACACTGTACAATCTAAAAAATCAGAAAAAACTGAACAGGCAGCACCGAAAGAAACTGTTGATGTAAAAGGCACCCAGACAGCAGACAATGAACAAGCACTGGCAAAAACCGACAGTGAACTCATCGGAGCATACTTTGGCTTTAACGCAACAAAAGGTGTTAAATTGGCACCTGAATTTGAAGAATGCCTGGCAGAAGTTTTGCCTAATAAATTAGCAAGCATAAAACGTTACAATGCAGTAGCTAATGAAAACAGAATTTCAGCAGCAATCAGTGAATTTGAATCATTTGCACCGGTATCAGCTGCAGAACAACAGGATGCATTTGAAGCAGCTCTTGCAAATGTAAACCCTAAATTCGTTACACCTGAAATCAAAGCAAGAATTGCCGGTCATATGCCGGAAATCGAAGAACAATTAAATCCATTTTTCGTATAAACTTATAAATAAACATTTACTCACACATAATCAAGGCTGAGATAATTTTCAGCCTTTTTTATTTTGTTAAAAAGTATTATAATTGACTTATGAATGTACAGGTTTTGTCGGAGTATCTGGAATATTTAGAGGTGGAAAAAGGCCTCAGTGAAAACACTATTGAGGCGTATAGACGGGATTTGTCCGACTTTTTGGAGTTTTGTAATATAGATGTTACGAGAATTCAGAGGAATCATCTGAACGGATACATAAGAAATCTGCGAGAAAAGGAATATTCACCGACAAGCGTGATGAGGAAAATTGCCTCTTTGAGAGGATTTTTCAAATGGCTATGCACCTCTGAAATTTGTCAAACAAACCCGACACTTACATTAGAGCAGCCAAAAGTTCCCAAAAGGCTGCCAAAAGTTATGACCGTTCAGGAGATAGAAACACTTTTGAACGAGAATCTGGATAAGTGCCAGCGTGTCATTGTAGAACTTTTGTACGGTTGCGGGTTGCGGGTTTCAGAGCTTGTTAACCTGAAAATAAACGACTTTGACCTGAAAGCTAAGTATCTGCAGACAACCGGCAAAGGTTCCAAAGATAGAATTGTTCCTCTGGGGTCAAAGGCTGTAAATGCCATTAAAAATTATCTCCCCGAACGGGATTTTATACTGAAAAAATTCCGTATAGACACAAAAAATCTACTCGTGAACGAGCACGGCAAAATCTTAAATCGGCAGGATATTTATACTTTTATAAGTGAACAGGGTAAAAAAATTCACAAACACATTTCCCCGCACACATTGAGACACAGTTTTGCGACCCACCTTTTGGAAAACGGTGCTGATTTGAGGATTGTTCAGGAACTTCTCGGACACAGTGATGTTGCAACTACACAGCTCTACACCCACATAAGCAAAAAACGGCTGAAAGAAGTTTATTTTGCAATCAACAATGAGTCATGATAGTATAAGGCTATGCTAGAGTTATATGTAAGCGGAACAGAACAAAATTCGGGAAAAACATTCATCACAGCCGGTCTTGCTGCAACAATGCAGTGTTTGGGATATTCCACAAGTGTTTACAAACCTGTTCAAACAAATGCCATTGAAAAAAACGGATTTATACAGGCGCCTGATTTGGCTTACGTAAAATTTGTCGACCCTTATATAAAAACCTATTTCAGCTATCTGTTCCCTCAAAATGCCGCACCTGTATTATCTGCAGCCGCCTCCGGAGGAGAAATAAAACGTGATAAGATTATTCAGGATTATGAACAAATTTTTCATGAAAGCGAATGTATTATAACAGACGGCTGTCAGGGACTGGCTGCACCGCTTACTCCGGAACTTTTAGAGGCAGATATGGTGAAAGCTCTGGGGCTGCCGGTTCTGCTGGTTGTCTCGCCTGAAAAAACTTCCGTTAACAATATTATTATGACTCTGAATTTTGCAAAAACACGTGAAATCCCGGTGAGAGGGGTCATTCTAAATGAATATCCAGACAATTCTGCGGATTTAAATATCAAAAATCTGCCGCGGCTTGTCGAAGAGTACACTGATGCAAAAGTCCTCGGTATTCTTCAACATATCGAAAATCTTAAAAATATCAGACCGGACGATTTGATTACAAATATTCTGTACGGCATCGACGTTGAAAGTGTTTTCAATATCAAAATAGCAAAACTAAGTATGTAAATTCCTGCTGGCGTGTAATCTACTTTTGATTATTATTCAGATTTCTCTTAATTGATAAGAGTATATCCCTGTAGAGTGTAAGTTCCTCGTCATTAGATGTAGAAATTAACCTGAGTACTTCTTTGCGTATAGGGCTTTGATTATCAGATATAACCCCGAATTCAGGGATATTAATTTGAAGTAAATCTGCTATCTTTAAAAAATTGTCAAGAGCCGGTAGATTTGCTCCCTGCTCAATCTTACTTATATGTTTTTCACTTAGACCGACTTTTTCTGCTAATTGAGATTGTGTTAATCCTGCATTATGCCGTAATGCTTTGATAGTCTTTCCTATAATTTTTTTGTCAAATTCCCGCATGAGAAATCCCGCTTTGTTACTTTAGTATAAATTTAAAGTAAACATAGATTTCTCTAAACTACATATATGATTACTTACACATGAAAAGTATTACTATTGACTACAAGTTATTATCTAGTATACTTACTATATAATATAAACAGTTATAAATTGACATTATGTGTTTATTTTTTTATGATAGGAAGCAAATATGATTTATCAGGAAGAAAATGAAACGGGAAAAAGACTTATTATCAAATTCGGGAAAATAAAACTGAAACTCAAGTTAAATAACCTGATATTTAAGTTTAGCCCGATTGTTAAGCTGATTGACTTCTTTTCACCGAAAAATAAAAGAAAAATTATATTTATCAGTACACCTGATTTTTCAGACAACGCAAAAATTTTCTATGAATATATAAGAGATTTCCAGAAAGATGAATTTGAAACTGTCTGGATATATAGAAAACATTTGAATAAAGAGCAGTTAGCTAATCTGAATGCAATTTTTCCGTGCCCAAAATATAACTGGAGCAGTTTGAAAGGCATCTTTCATCTTCTAACTGCAGGATATCATGTGATTACCCACGCTGATACCATGTATAGCAAATTGATTTCAATGAAAAAACACATTGTTATTAACCTATGGCACGGCATGCCGATTAAGACTCTAGGGTATAACGAAAAGACTATAGCACCGTCATTGTTTAAAACATATAAAAACCTCGGGCAGAATGCGTTCTTTTTCGTTACTTCGGATATATTCAAACTCTCTATGATTGCTTGCTTTCTTATTCCGGATAAAAGAATATTTATTACAGGCCAGCCTAGAACTGATAGTATATTCTCAACCGCAAATTCCGGATTGATTGAGTCTTTTCTGAATTTTAGCAGGTATGAAAAAGTCGTTCTTTATACACCGACATACAAAGAAACAGCCAGAACAAAAGACAGAAAAAAAGAATTAAACAAAGATTTTCTAAATATTTTCTATCTGGATGATTATGATAGAGAAGATTTTGCTAACTATTTGAAAGAAAACAACATTCTGCTGGTTATTAAACCACACCCGTTTGATGAACAGGCATTCAAAGAATTCTATGAGGCAAATCCTCTTGTCTCCGATAATATCAAAATTATTTATAATGACGATTTACTCAATCGAAATTTATATTTCTATGAGCTTTTCCAATATTCAGATTTAATGATAACGGACTTTTCTTCTATTGCCATTGACTATCTCATCACCGGCAAACCTATACTTTATCTGGATAATTTCACTGAAGAATACAAATCTGACAGAGGAATGATACTTGAGGACAATTTCAGTATTTTGATATCAGGGCCGAAAATTAAAACTTACAGTGATTTAAAATATTACATCACCGAATCACTGAGCAATGACAGTTATAAAGAGGACAGACTAAAAACAGTACCTTTGCTTCACAAATACACTGACAATAAATCAAGTGAAAGAATATACAATATTCTAAAAAAATTATAAAAAGGAGAAAAAATGAGCCGAATTCAGGATAACATAGCCGCAATTATACTGGCCGCAGGAATAGGTTCAAGACTGAACCCGCTTACTCTGGAAAAACCTAAATCATTAATTAAAGTAAATAATCGCGAAATTCTTGATTACCAGATAAAAGGTTATCAATCCGCAGGAATTAAGCTGAAGAATATAATTGTTATAACCGGTTATAAAACTGATATGATAGAAAAATTCCTCGACGAAAACTATCCTGAAGTAACAGTGATTACAAATGAGGATTACAAAACAACAAATAATATGTATTCACTGTATCTTGGACTAAGATATGTGAAAAATAATCTGAAAAATATAAATACCCTGATAATCAATAACGCCGACTGTATTTATTCCGAAAAGACAATGCAAAAATTTATAAACTCGGATTTGAAGAATTCTATAGCAGTCCAGCCGGGATGTTATATTACGGAATCAATGAAAATCTCCGTAAATAATGAAAACAAAATTACTGATATTTCAAAAAATTTACCGGAGGAGGAATCTTTTGGCGTCTCGGTTGATTTTTACAAATATTCAGATACAACAATTGATGAATTGTTCAATATTATCAAAGATTTTGTTGAGATAAAAAAAGATTTGAACCGCTGGACAGAAGTCGCATTTCCTCTGCTGTTTTTGAAATCTAATGTTTACCCTTTTGACATCAATAATGAAAAGTGGATAGAAATTGATAACATGGGAGATTTGATACAGGCAGACAGATTATTTTCAGACTTTAATCTTACTGACAAAAAAGCGCTTATCTGCGACCTTGACGGCACTATGTTCATAGGCAGCAAACCGATTGAGCCGGCTGTAAACTTTATAAAAAATAATTCAGAAAAACTTGATTTTTACTTTCTGACAAACAACACCTCAAAAATTCCTGCTGATTACGTGGAAAAAATTTCCTCAACAGGTATATCTTTAACAGAGGATAAAATTCTAACCCCGCTGACTCCATTAATCAGCTATATTAAAACCAAAAATTATAAATCAATCTATCTAGCAGCCAACAAAAAGGTCAGTGAATATTTGAAACAAAAACTCCCTGATGTAGAGTTTGAATACAACTATAATAAAAACGAAGCAATCGTTTTGACTTATGATACCGAGATTAATTATGAAAAACTAAAAAACATCTCCGTGCTTATAAATAATAAACGACTTAAATATCTGGCAACACACACCGATGTATTTTGCCCGACAGAAGAAAATAACATCCCTGATATAGGTTCGTTTATAGAATTGATTTACAAAACAACAAACAAAAAACCTGACATAATTTTTGGTAAACCGTCAATAAGACTGATACAGGGGCTGATTGATAAATACGGTACAGAACATCTGGCAATTGCAGGTGACAGAATTTACACCGACAAAAAACTTGCAGATAACGCCGGCGTTGATTTTATCTGTGTATTGTCAGGCGAAACAACGCGGACAGATATATTCCACGATGAAACGAACGCCCCGCAGCTTATATTGAATAATCTCGGAGAGCTTGAAACATCAGCGTGTTGTAAATAACCGGTTAAATAATCGTAGCCAGAGACGGAGCAATAGTGATAAAGTGTCTGACCAAATCCGGATCCCACTGAATTCCTGCACCCATTTTCAGAATTTCGCAGGCTTTTTCAACGCTCATTCCTTTTCTGTAAGGTCTGTCACTAATCAAAGCATGATATGCGTCAGCAACGGAAACTATTCTGGCTGCGTACGGGATTTCTTCACCCTTTAATTTTTCAGGATACCCCGTACCGTCATAATGTTCGTGGTGGTATTTTACAATCGGAATGAATTCATGTAAAGCTTCATTAGGCATCAAAACTTTTTCAGCACCGATTACAGGGTGTTGTTTCATAATTTCCCATTCATCATCAAGAAGTTTATCAGGTTTTTTCAGAACATTTTCAGGAATACCGATTTTTCCGACGTCATGCAAAAGAGCCCCGAGACGGATACGCTGAACTTCTTCTTCCGGCAGGTTCAAAGAACGTGCGAGAGCTTCCGAATACCTGGAAACAGAGGTCGAGTGACCTTTTGTATAAGGATCTTTCGCGTCTATTGCACCTGCTAATGAAGTAACCATTTCTATCAGGTGGTTCTGAGATATGATTTTTTCGTTTATGAATTTGTGAACGAGTTCCTCTTCAAAATTGATACCGATTTGAGAATGCCGCTTGGCAAGTACTTCTGCAAACGAATCCAGAGCCACATCATCCCAGAAGTTAAAATCAGAAGAACTGATTATCGCAGACATCCCCTCTTTATAACCTTTTGCCTGAGAAATGTACATAGCTTGTTCTGCAAGAATAAGTAATTTTTCCTGATTTTTGGAACATTCAGGATAGGTGGAAATCCCGACTGAAACCTTAACAGGCCCAACGTCATCAACAAAACAGCAGGACAGACAATAAGTTATATATTCAGCAAGATACTTGGCATCTGCAGTATTAGTATTCGGTAAAATAACGGCAATTTCATCACCGCCGTATCTTCCGGCCTTGTCCGTAGAACGGATATTCTGTTTTATTTTTTCCGCAAGAAGTTTGATTACCTCATCGCCTTTGGCATGCCCGAGTTCTCTGTTTATTTTGGAAATATTATTGACATCAAACATTATAATAGAAAGCTCTGTTGATGTTTTTTCGGCATTTTCTATTTCATTTTCAAGGATTTCCTGAAAACCTCTGTGGTTGTATAAAGAGGTGAGATTGTCAGTATTTGCGTACTTGTTCGTTTTTTCGGTCAATTCTATATTGTGTACGAACATTGCTGCATAATTCGAAATAAATGAAAACAACTCGGAATTAGCTTCAAGATTATCTTTTCCGATAATCATGACACCTATACAATTTTTTATAGAAACGAGCGGAAGAATTAAAGCTCCGGAATCCTGGATAAACGGCACTTTAAGGAATTTGTTGTCTTTCACGCTGACAGGCAAAACTTTATTGAAAGCTTCAACAACAGGATTTTGCTCATCTGACATAAATATTTTTAAAGAATAATTGCTCCCGAGATTGTCAGTTAATTTCAGATTTATACATTTGGATTTTTCATGATAAAGCCCGAAAGCAGTGTATTCGCAGTTAAGTTTTGCGCATAAAATATCATGGAACACGCTGAATAAATCATTTGAGGTGGTTTTGGCATGTAATTTCTTATTTAAATCACAGATAAAAGAGTTATAATCAATGGTATTAGCAGTAGCAGTAGGATTTTTTACGTATCCGCCGTATAATCTGTTAGTTGTTTTATTTTTGTTCAGAGTATTCAAACGTTCAACAATCCCGATATCTTTTTGAATCGGATTGGAAACAGCTGATTTCAGCGGATTTGAGGACGTACCTGAGGCAAGCTTCTTAACCGTTTTAGCTTTCTTTTCAGTTTTTGTATTTTCGTTCAAAATAATTCCACCTACTTTTACACTTTTAAAACATGTCAATATAAAAATTTGCGTTTTTATATTGGGAACTTAACATTCCTTAAACAATTTTACCGTATTTGTGACTGTTTGCAATACATCATACGGATGGCAAAAGTCGGTTATACATAACACTTTTACCATTTTAATTTTTAATGTAAATTAAAATCCTTTCCGAGGGCGCGAGTATTAACACATTACTACATTAGTAGTATAACATTTTTTTAGTAGTTTGCCAAGTGTATAATATAAATTTTTTACACAACTTAAAGTACAGGGGATGAAAAATTTAGAGATTTATGTTAAAGTATAAGAAATAACTTAAATAAAAAGGAGAGAAAAATGGAAAATCTAATGGCAGGGGTTGCATTAGCCGGAATAGGTATCGGCGTTGTATTTGCTTTTTTATCAATATTGATATGTGCAATGTATTTTGCAGGAAAGGTTATGGCGTGTATTAACAAATATTTTCCGGAAGCTGTTGTCGCAGATGGCGGAATGAAATCACCGGCTGCATCAGCAAACAAAGAGAACGAAGTTGCTGTTGCAATTCTTTCAGCTTTAATTAAGAGCGGCACATTGAGAAAATAATTTTTAATCTGTCAACAAAAAGGGGGGTACAGGCATGAGATTTTTACACGCAATGATAAGAGTCAAAGACTTGGAAAAATCGTTAGATTTTTACACAAAGTTATTAGATATGAATCTTGTACGCACCATAATGCTTGAAGACTCCATATTATATTTTTTAAGTGATGCAGACGGGCAGACGCAGATAGAATTGACGGCAAATTTTGACACACCTGAATGCGGATATGAAAACGGTAATGCATTCGGACATTTTGCATTCGGGGTGGATTCAATGGAAGAATTTACGAAAAAGCTGCATTCCTCAGGGTATGAATACCTGTACGAGCCGTTTTATATGACAGAAGCCGGTTCAAAAATAGCATTTATAAAAGACCCAGACGGCAATGAAATAGAGATTATTGAAGATTAACAGAGGATAAATTTTTGTCACCCTAAACTTGTTTGACTACTTTTCCCAAAATCTTTGATTTTGGGAAAAATGTCCGGTTTTCCGCAGGGTCTTAGCTTTACGTCATTCTGAGCGTAGCGAAGAATCTACTGGTTTTAATAAAAAGGCAGAGGAGTGAACATTTTGTCACCCTGAACTTGTTTCAGGGTCTTATCGGTGGAAAGATTCCGAAACAAGTTCGGAATGACATTATGTTT
>CALUVE010000036.1 GCA_944324135.1 Candidatus Gastranaerophilales bacterium
TTTGTTTTGCCTTCTCAGGGGTGTATTTGATTGTATCAACTTGGGTTTCCATTGTCTCAAAATCCTTGTAATGCTTTGTGCAACACATTCATCACTCGTTTTGAGACAGAAGTCAAGTGTTTGTGATAAAATAAACTTGAAGATACGGACTTCAATTGATATTTCGTTGATGTTATCGCAACGAGTACCGTTTTTAGCTAGATTAGCTAAAGCTCCATGTCAAGGAACGTAGGGCATAGTACATTGCCGTTCTGTTGCTTATAAGTGAATTAGTCCGTATCTTTTTTTATAGGAATTCTAAAATGAAGAAAAAATTTCAGCATGATTTAAAAGCTTCAAAACAACAAATATTAGAAAAATTAGATAAAATATCAAATAATCCTCTTGCAACAAAAAAGGATGTTGCTGATCTTTTAGAAAGAAATTTACAAGCTTTATGCATAAAACTATATGTTAATACTGATGATTTGTATGAGATTTCTAAAATTCAAAAGAAAAATGGTAAAGAACGAATAATCTTTAAACCTAATCCTTATTTAAAGCAAGTTCAAAGAAATTTATTATATATTTTAAATCTCAAGTATGAAAGTAAATTTTGCTCCCATGGATTTGAAAAAGATAAAAGTATAAAGACGAACGCAGCAACACACGTTTCAAAAAAATATATTTTGAAATGTGATATTGAAAATTTTTTCCCAACTATAAATTTTAAAAGAGTATATGGAGTATTTAAAAGTCCTCCATATAATTTTAATCCTGAAATAGCAACTTTTTTAGCTCATATTTGTATTTATCAAGTTTCTACAACAGATAAACATGATTTAGGGATTTTACCACAAGGAGCTCCTACATCTCCATTGATTGCCAATTTGGTATGTCGTACGCTAGATAATCAATTGTTTAAATTGGCAAAAAACAATAAATGTTATTATACAAGATATGCTGATGATATGTATTTTTCTACATACTTAACAAATTTTCCAGAGAAGTTATACACAAATGGGAAATTGTCTAATGAAATAGAAGAAATAATATACAATAATGATTTCAGGATAAATTATGATAAAACTAAATTAATGTATAATAACCAGAGACAAGCGGTTACAGGAATTATTACAAATAAAAAATTAAATGTAAAAAGAAGTTATATAAAAAATACTAGAACAATGTTGTATTTGTGGGAAAAATTCAAAAATAAATACACACTACAACTTTTTAATGCAACTTCAGAAAAAGATACAGTTCTTCATTTACTTTCATTATGTAAAAGTCTAATTTTCTTTCCTTCAAAATCGGAATTCAAAAAGTATCATACATTGAATGTTACAGAACAAGAAGACTTAGTTCAAAAATATTTAAATGATGATAACAAAAGAAAAAATATGTATTATGCAATTGCTACAGAATTATCTTTGTATGAAGCTGAACAACTAATGCATGAAAAATTATATAAAAATAAAGTTAAAAAACCTTTTTTTAAAAATGTATTACGAGGGAAAATAGGTTATATAAAATTGATTAGAGGAGAAGATGATAATTTATATAGAAAGTTATGGAATCGTTATTGCAAAATTATAAATTCAAATCAATTTAAGCCTTTAATCTATCCTAATACTCCAGATAATCGTATATATAACATGTTGCATAGCGTAAAAGAAGGTTTAGATGTTGAATTTAAAGAATATTATGATAAAAAGAAATTATTAGAAACAGTAAATAGTTTTTTAAATTCTGACAAAGGTGGTCAACTGATATTTGGAATCAATGATATAACTATGGAGATTACTGGTATAGATAAAGAAATCAATAAACAGCAAAAAGGTGAAGATGGTTTAAGAACAATGATTACAAATATTATTTGTTCAAAATTCCATCCTACCTCTCAGTTGAATATAACTTGTAAATTTCATAAAATATATAATAAAACAATTTGTCGAATTGAAGTTCAACCATATCATAATAAACCAATTTATTATGAACCAGGGAAATACTATATACGACAGGATGGACGAAAACAACTTGTACAAACTTAAAATACCAATCTAATTGATAATTTTGGGTATCCCAATTTGCAAGCAAAAATAAAATTGCACTTTTTTGCACTTTATTGCACTGGGCTAGAATAGGCTTTATGAGTAGGATAGACCCTGAAATAAATTCAGGGTGACAGAAAATTAGTGCAAAAGAGTGCAAGAAAAGACCCATGCATCTCAATACTAAAAAACAGCCTCAAATCAGCTGTCTGTTTGGTTTTTTATTAAATTTTCTTCGTCTCAATGTCCCAGAAACCTATTAATAGGCCATAAAACAAATTCAGGGTGACAGGCTTTTAGTGCAAAAAATGTCCCCTACATCTCAATACTAAAAAACAGCCTCAATCGTGCTGTCTGTTTGATTTTTTATTAAGTATTCTCTGTCTCAATGTCCCAGAACCCTATTAGCCGCAGTGGACTGTCTTGCTCACTCGCGTTTAACGGCAATTCCGCATTTTGTTTTCAGTGATTTCATCACTTCAAACAAAACTGCTCCAGCCTCAGCTCGTTCGTGTTCGAACCACAAAATGTGCTTCTTGCCCTACTACAGAGATTAAAAAAGACAGGTATTGAACCTGTCTTTTTTAATCTGGGCCGCAGTGGACTCGAACCACCGACCTCACCCTTATCAGGGGTGCGCTCTAACCACCTGAGCTAGCAGCCCGCAACTTACTAATCTTTATTAAATTTTCAAACTTTCTATTCGGGCTAGACCTTTATCAGGCCTCTCACGTAACCTGACATTTAGTCAGCTTCCGCTCGGCAGAGTGCTCTAACCATCTGAGCTAATAGCCACAATCAGTTTTCACACGGATATTTGAGTTTATCTAGGGGTTTAATCCTGACGCTGCCTTTTTGTTATTTTGATTTTGGCAGTCCTCGTTTGTCCGCATGAATTAATTTATAATAAACATTTTTTAAAATCAAGAGTTTTTTAATATTTTTTTAATTTTACTGCTTTACTTAAATTTATGTATTTTGTAGAATAGTGATGCAAAGTATACGTTACTTTATAAAGGAGAGAAACATATGAAAAAATCAATTCACGATTTAGGTGACATCAGAGGTAAGAGAGCGCTTGTACGTGTAGATATCAACGTTCCGTTAGACGCTGACAAAAACGTTACAGATGATACAAGAATTCAGGCTATTTTACCTACTGTTAAATTTTTGAAAGATAAAGGCGCAAAGATTATCCTTATGGCGCACCTTGGCAGACCGAAAGGCGAATGGAATATGGAATTTTCATTGGCGCCGGTTGCAAAATATTTATCAAAAGTTCTTGGCGAAGACGTTTTATTTGTTTCAGAACCTGTAGGGCAGGGTGCTGACAAAGCTCTTGAGGCATTGAAAGATGGTCAGGTAGCATTGTTGGAAAACATCAGATTTTACAAAGCAGAAGAGGCAAAAGATGATGATATGACATTTGCTAACGAGCTTGCAAAACTTGGTGATTTTTATGTAAACGATGCATTTGGTGCAGCACACAGAAACCACACATCAACAGCAAAATTAGCTAAAGTTCTCAAACCTGCAGTATCAGGTCTTTTGATGGAAAAAGAAATCAGATGCCTGTCACAGGCTCTTGATAATCCTACAAGACCTTTCACAGCAGTAGTCGGCGGTGCAAAAGTTTCTTCTAAAATCGGTGTTTTAGAAAACTTAATTGACAAAGTAGACAATCTGATTATCGGCGGCGGCATGGCATATACATTTGTAAAAGCAAACGGCGGCAAAATCGGTAATTCTATTTGCGAAGACGACCAGCTGGAAGTAGCAAAAGCCATCGAAAAGAAAGCAGCAGACAAAGGTGTTAAATTAGTAATGGCAACAGATGTTCTGGTGACAGATGATTTTTCAGGCAACGGAACAAACAAATTTGTCAAGATTAATGAAATTCCTGACGGATTTGAGGGTGTAGATGCCGGAATGGATTCAAGAAAAGCATTTGCAGACGTACTTAAATCATCAAAAACAATTTTGATGAACGGGCCGGTAGGTGCATTTGAAAACCCTGCATTTGCAGAGGGGACAAAAGCTGTACTTGAAGCGATAGTAGACGCAACCAAGAACGGAGCAGTTTCTGTAATCGGCGGCGGCGATTCTGTTTCAGCAGCAAAAAAATTCTGCAAGGCAGAAGATTTCACCCATGTATCAACAGGCGGTGGAGCATCTCTTGAATTTATTGAGGGGAAAGTTCTTCCTGGTGTTGCAGCGTTGGATGACAAGTAAAAATTAGGTTATGAACATAACCAAAACGAAAGAGGCGGGCGGTGCAGCCCGTCTCTTTTAGTTCTTCACAGTTGTGTGCGGCTTCTAGTTTGCCCCTCTCCCGCAAGGGGCGAGGGTAGTATTTAGTTCCTACCCACTCCGTGGGGGAGGTTAGGTGAGGGGCAAACATCATGTTTGCATCAAAATTATTTCCGCAGGCTGAGAAAACGCTTTAGGTCTGGTCTTCTAAATCATAGGCCAGTTTCTTGAAGATTTTTGGGAGACTTTCCTGCAGCTCTTTGTCCGTAAGCACTTTTAAGATATCCGATTTTTCCCCGGTCGCAAGCAGTATTTCCGCTTTGTATGGGGTTGGATGGTTGTACGCTGCCGCTTTTAAGTCGCGGAGTTTTTCATGTCCAGCAACATTTTTGGAGGGCTTGCTTATCTGCAGCACAAAATTCGTCGCCGGTAATTTGGAGTCAGGGTTTTCTATAACCTCGGACACAACTCTGAAATCCCCGTATTCAGGTACTTCCCTGTCCCTGTTTTTGAGCTTTGTGACAAGTTCTGTTACTTTTTCTTCCAGTGTGGGCATTTCTGTTTTTCCTTTAATTTTTGTTGGCTTTTGCGCGTGCGTTACAGGATTAATTTCGTTCATTTTAACCTCTTGTTTATTATATAGAATTTTTTAACTAAGTGCAACCGGTGAGCACCTCACCCAATGTGTTTTATTCACCGAAAAAGATTATCGGCAGGTCGTTGTCTGCTGCATACTGCCGTAAAAATTCCGGCACTTTGTCTATTGTGTATTCACCGAGCGTACCGTCGTCTTTTTGCTTGCCCTGGAAGAATACTCCCTGAATTTTCGGCCGGGTGATAAGAATTTCATTATATTTGCGTCCGGCAGAGCGTTTGCCGCCTTCCATATCGTTGAATACTTCCCGCATAACCTGCGCAACTTCAGGGTGAGTTTCATCAAGTTCCGTGATGGATTTGTCCGCGATTTCAGGGATGAGTTTCCTGTATTCCTCATCTGACAATCCCATTTTTGCTTTGACTAAATTGGAAATATAGTCACGGTGTTTCTCGTTCTGGAACAGGTATTCTCCCAAAAGCAGAGGAATATCCTTTTTACATCCGGAGCCGAAATCTCTGTAGTATGCAACGTGGATATCATCGCTTGCGACATCAAGTATAAACCCTTGTGTTCTGAATACGTGGTAGTTCCCGTTTGCGTAATTTATGTATGAAGAACTCAACAACGCGTCAGAGTCAATTAATCCTAATGCCTGGAATACTGCACTCTGTTCGCCCTCATCTAGTGCGTGGACAAGTACGTTCAGGTCTTCAACTTTTGTTCCCGCAGGAAATCCGTATTCAGACAAATCCATGCCGGGTTTCAGGTAGAAAACTTTATTTTTTATACCGTCAATTTCAATTTCCTTAACGTTTACGCCGTCAACCGGAATGTCTGAAGCTTTTGGCATTCTGGTCTGCGGAAGATGTATTGCGCTCTCCTGCAGCTGACGTACAAGGTCACTGACTTCAGCATTACCTTTGAGGAGTTCATCTTTGTATTTTTCGTAAAATTCTCCGTTGCGTTTGACGCCGGCAAGGTCTGCTTCCGCTAAGATACTTGCCATTTCAAAGGCATTCCCCTGACGGAGTTCAAACGCTGTCTGTCTGGCGGCTTCTGTTTTTTCTTCCGGTGTCATTTGACGGTATGTGCCGTCAGAATTTTGAATTCTTTTGTTGTAATGTTCAAGCCAATCGTGGTTTTTGATTATCTGATAAATTTTAAGTCGTTCACTTTCCGGCATATCCATTTTTTCCAGCAGGTAATATGTATCAAATGCTGAATATGCAGGGTGGGTTTTATCAATGTGGTTTTCGGCTTTTGTCAGGTCGTGCATCAAGGTTGCAATCTGGAGGGCGCGTTTGTCAGCTTCCGGCAGTGCTCTGTAACGCGGATTTGACATTACTCCCTGCAAAACTTTCAGGGTATGGACATCCACAGTAAAATCATGGGTTTTGTGCTGAACTTTTCCGACGGTTGTCAGAAATTCAGGGAATGCTTTAACTATATCGTTCAACTGCGCCGCAAGTTCAGGGTTGCCGTCAATGTGGATTTTGTTGTTTTCTGAGAATTGTTTTACGTAAGGACGCATTTTTTCAATAACGGCTTTTGTCTGCGGGTCTGTGATTTCTGCCATTTTAGCCCCGTTATTTACGTTTACGGGATAGCCGTTCATCACAAAGCTGCCATCTGCAAGTGTTCTGAATTCAAAACCAAAGTAGTCGGTTGCTTTCATTCTTTCTTCAGGTGAGAGGTCTTTCATCAACTCTTGCATGTGCGAAATAAACGTATCTCTCGGGTAGGTGAGTTCGAGCTTGAAGTTTAAATCTTCAAGGTTTGTTTTCATAAACGCGCCGTTCGGGTCTGAAAGGTCATCCATTGCTTTAAAGTAGTTTTGTTTAACCTCACGGGTGAGCGGTGTTGTATCCAAACCTAGGGATTTAATAATTTTCGGCAGAGTTGAACAGTAGCTGTCTTTGTCACGCGGAATCAGGTCGCAGTTGATCATTTTCTGGAAAGTCGGGTCGTAAAGGTCTGCGTTATATTTAATAAGAAGTTTCATCAAGTTGCGTTTTTCAGCAATGCTTAGTTCATTTATCTGCAAGTCTTTTCTATCCAGATAATCTGCGAAATCGTTTAGTTTGACTACTGTAGAGCAGTCGATAGTTCCGGCATATTCAGGATGTGCTGAGAATATTTTTGCAATCTTGTCAAGTTTGAAATTTTCGATTTTTGAAATATCTGCCAGTCCGTTAAGATTCATAATGTCAATTAATTTTACATTACGGTTGTTTATTACAACTTCAGTGTTGTGTAATAAACGCAAGAAATCCGCTATTTTTTTTGCTGCATCAGGTTTTAAATTGATAATATTTTCGTTAAGTATAGAATATACAGGTCGCTCTTTACCCCTTGCGTCTTTTATTTTTATGCCTTCAAACATCTCAAGATTATCTGCAATTTCTTTTGCAGATTTGTCGTATAAGTAGTAAGGGTTGCTTAATTGTTCTTCAGACATATTTTTGTGCAGCAATTCCAAAAATCTTTTTACATCAGTCATTCTGTTGTTTGCCGGATCTGTAATTGTATCGGCAATCTGTTTGAAAGCTATTTGAATATCATTTTTATCCAAAGTTTTTATGATTTCAATATTTTCTTGCAAAGCTTTTTCATCAAGTTTAAGATTGTAGCGTATTCCTTGTCCTATTGACGAAAGTAAATTGTTATTACGGAGTGCCCCTGAAGTATAAAGTTCGCCGATTGCTTCTTTAGGAAGCTTATTTAGTCCGTATGCGAAGAACAACTCCAGGTCTTGCTTATTAATTTCCGCATCAATATCAAGCAGATGTGATGCAAGTTCTCTTTTGCTTTTTTCATTACAAAGCTTCAAAATACTCCTTGTATCGTTTAAATTTCTTTTTGAAATTAATTTTTTATATAAGTCAATATTGTTAGGTTGTTGTGCGCATTGCAGCGCCATCAGAATTGACTGCGTGGTTTGATTAAGTTCAGGGTCATTTGCTATCTTATTTAAAGTTTCTCTTGTATATTCATTGCGGTTCAGCAAAACCCGTCTAATTTCACGGGAATCTTGAATCCCGTGTTTAACCAAATCTTTGTACAGTTGAATTCCTTCTTCGCACAATTCAGTATCTTTGGCATAAGAGCTGACATTAATAGTTCTTTTTATTTCATTAGGGATATCTTTATTTGCGGCTAAATTATATGCTATTTGTGCTGCTGTTTTATAGTCAGGAGCTACTCTGCCGTTTGAACTGTAGTAAATACCATTGCCATGTTCATCTTTCAAGCCTAAAATATAAATATTTTGTTCATTGCTGTCTTTTATATCAAACGGTGGTACATTTTGATTGCCGTTTGGAGAGAGAATATGCTCTTTTATGTAACTGTGCAAATCATATCCTGCTTCTGTCATACGATTAGGATTTAAAAGAATTATTTTGAGAAGTTCTTTATCAGAAGCGTCATTTATTTGAATATTTGAAATATTTTCTTTAATGAACTGAACATTTGCGTCAAAAGTTTCGGAATCAAATTTTGCCATTTGAGCAAGACTCCTCAAATTTTCAAAATCTATGACATCTGAAAGGTTCAGAGTTTCTCCTGCTGAGTTTATAAATTTAATATTTGTAAGCGCCTCACTCACTGTATTCAAATCTGATATATCAGTATGGTTATACTCAAGATTTCCTATTATCTCGTGGACATTATCCATTTTTGAATAACCTGTTTTGTTCAAAAATTCAACAACTTTAATGGTGTTATCAACATCTACATATTCTCCATAGGATTTGCCGTCAGAATCTTTCATTTGTGCTCTGACAACTTTATCAAGACTTACCATTGCTGTCCAGTCTGTTCCGAAAACTTTTTTCGGACCGTCTTGTGTTTCAATAGTAAGATCTTTCAATTTTTCGATATTATCAAGAGTTTGTTTAACATCTATAGTATAGTTGTAGTTTGTCAAGTTATTTAATACGTTATATAAGTTGTTGATATTTATTGTATCGAGAAGAGCGCCGTTTTCTGTTTTAATTTCGCTCAAACCTTTGATTAATGCAGCCTGTGATTTTAGGACATCCATATTAATGTCATCACCAAATCTGTGTCCGACAAGACAATCTGACAGACGTTTTTGCCAGCTGCCATCAAAATCCATTGTTGTCGGAATAGCATCAATTTCGCGTTTTATGTTAAATTCTTCGACCAGATTTAAACTTTCTATATCTTCATGGTTCAGAAAATATCTTGAGCAGTCATCAATATGATCCGCATAATCAGGAAACTGTTCTTTGAGCTGTTTTTGGACAAGATAATTTTTCTCTAATTTCATACTCATATCAACACCTTGAGTAACTTTTTCTACGATGGCTTCCATATCCATCTTGTCCGACAAATCGGGATATTTTTTTACTAAACCGAACATTTTGTCGTAGGTGTCTTTATTAACATGTTTTAATGCTGTCCACAATATTAAAGTGTCAACATCGCTTGTGACTTCCGGTATTTCTTGCGCTACGCTTTCTGCTAGTTTACATATTTGAGGCGGCAGTGAGGATATTATACTGGAAACTGTGTTCAGATTTGAGTGTTTTCGCGCTATAGTTCCGAGACTGAAGTAAAAATCAATGTATTGTTCTTTTTCAGGAGTCAATTCCCGCAGACAATCAAACAAGTCACTGTATCCTTCACCTTTAGTTTGAAAAAGCACTATACCGCCCAGCTTTTTATCTTCTTCGTTTTTAATTCTTATCATTTCGTCAAAGTGACGGAGAACATTTTCCACTAACGGCTGTTTGTCAGGGTTTGCTGTCAGGTATTTTTTCAAATTCAACAAATCGCCGTCAGAGAGTTTTTCTTCGTAAACGTCAATGAGTTTCTCTATATTTTCAAAATTTGTTCTCGGGGCTTCTGCCGCTCTGGTATCAGGACGAGCCGGAGGGTTGGTTTCAGTTTGCGGTTTGAACGGGCCAAATGGTGCGACTTCATCAAGTTCATCCGCGCGGATACCGCCCTCTAAAATCTGGGTTTTAGGGCGTGCCGGGTCTGTAAAAATTTCACGTTCGTAAGCCGATTGTGCCTGTCTGCCTGTCATTTTGCCTTTTTTTACTTTTTCTGCATAGTCGTGGAGGAGTTCAAGATTTTCAGCACTCAGGCGTATATCAAATTTTTCCGGCAGGACAGGAGGTGTACTGTCAAAACCGAGTTCTAGTTTTCTCAAATGTTCGTAGTGCGCGGTCAGATATGCGTTGTATTCGTCAAATTCAGCTTCTGTCATATTTTCTTTTGAGAGCAAATCTTTTATCGGAGCATAGAAATTTCCAAGATCCGGATTGCCTGCTGAAATATCTTTGCCTGTTCTTAAATCATACGGGACGTGTTCGGCTTCTCCAAATACGTTGACTTTTTCACCGCGTAATTGCCATTCAAATACATCGCCGTCTCTGGTTTCAAAGTTCATCTGGAGCGCGGTGTAGCCGGAACCGCGGACTTTTGTTGTTGCTTTTTTGTTGGCGGCTTTGATTTGCTCAGGTGTAAAGTTCGGGTCATTTTCGTCTATTCTTGTAACTACAGAGAAATCGTAGATTTTTAATGCTGCTGCGTGGCGCTGAATTTCTTCAAGCTGACGTTCTGAGAAATACGGGATGCCGTCTTTTCCCATATAGTTGCTTATTCTTGTAAGTTTTGTATCAGTCTTTCCGTTTGCATAATTGGTGAGATATTCTTTTATGTTATCTGCCATAGGCTGTGATTGAAGTTCAGCCGCGCGCAGAATAGCACCGCGTTCATCACCGGCTTTCAGCAAAGCCTGTACTTCCGGATGTTTGCTGAAATCGCCGTTCAGTAGTTTTGTTCTGACGCCTACTGCGTCTCGGACATCATCTACGGCTTCTTTTATTGACGGTTTTCGTTTTGCGTTATCTGTCAGGTAGTTTGCAATTTTATCGTACAAACTTGTTGCACTTTTTGCACGGTGAACCATTGTTTCAGGTGTACCAAGGTTGTTGTCATACATAAATTGGACAATACCATCTTCAACTTCAAGTGCACGTTTGCGTATATCTTTTACGTGTTCATTAATGATTTGTCTGCCTTGTTCGGTTATCTGGAATTTTTCTTCCGCTTTTTCACATAGTTTGTCAAAACTATGGGTTCTGTGTCTATCCCAGTAGCTGAAATCTTTCATTTTCAGCTGCCATTCAGGCATACCAAAATCCAGCAGCATTTGTTTAAACTCAGGCGAGTACTTGCTCATATCGCCCTCTGAGGCTACGGCAATAAATTCAAGAGTGTTGTTATAGGCATAAGGTATCTGATCTTCCGGAATCCCTGCTCGGCGGAATTCCTCTTTAAATTTGCAGTCTTTATAAATCGGTTTGCCGTCTTTGTCTTTCGGCATTATTTCTTTAAGATTGTATTTAGGGTCTATCCTAAATCCGTCTTTTAAATCATTAGCGTGAGTAAGTTCATGACGCAGTGCGTATGCTATTGTATTGTAACTCAGACCGTTAAGGGCAATAGTGTTGTCTGAGCCGTTCTGGTATCCGATAGCATTACTTTGACCGTAGGCGCTTTTTCTGTCAATATAATCTCGTTTTATTTTAGAAAAATCAAACACTGCCGGATATTTGGCTTCTCCGTCGCTCACTCGTTTCCATTCTTCAAGTTCTGCATCCAGATATTCAAGAGCGTCTATATCACTTTCTTTTGACAGGAAGATTTTTGTGCCGTATTTTTTATCAATCTGAATACATTTTTCTTTCAAATCTGCAGGGATATCCGTTTGTTTTAGATAATATTCATAGTAAAAATGGTCGCTGATTGGACTTTTTGAATTTTGCTGGATGAATGTACGCATTCTGTCGATTTTTATTTCTTTTTCAAAGTCAGCAAATGCCGGATTATTTATTTTCATATCAGGATTGTTAACGGCTTCACCGTATTGTCTTGCTTTGTCAGGATTTTTCTGTGCAAGAAATCTGAAATATTCCCGGAATCTCGGCATGTCAAATTTGTCACCAATGTACGCATAGTTACCGTTGAATGTGTCGTAGGCTTCCAGAACCAAGTTTACATTACCTGATTCAAAATTCTGCTCTTTTAAGAGTTCTTCTTTGACAAGCTGTTTTAATTTGTCATCGTCTATTGCAAGGTATCTTTCTTCCAGTGCTTTTAGTCTCATACCCTGATATTGGAGTGCTGACGGATTGTAATATTTTTCGGCAAGTGAGCCGAGAAAAGCGCTGAAAGCTTCTTCTTTGAAATTAAAGTCTGCTATTATTTTTTCATATCTCGCATTTAAATTTGTTTTAAATTTGTCTACGGTTAATGTCGGGTCTTTTTGAATTTCTTCAAGAAGAATTCTATTTACATACTGGTATTCTTCAAACGCCTCAGGAATGCCTTCTCCGAGTTTTCCGTCTGCTTTGAGATATGCTGCAATTTTTTCAGGACTGTCTTTTTTGATTTCGTCTAAAAATCTGCCGTTAAAGATATAATTTCCCGCTCTGTCTTTTGCGTTCAAAATAGCAGGGAGATTTTTCATAAGTGCCGCATAGTTCTCCGGTTTTTCCATAAGAATCAGAATATTATCAATATTCAAAGCCGGATTGTCACAGGTTTCTTTTAAATCCAACAGTTGGTTAATGGTTTCAAACTTTAACGGGCCTACAAAATTAAGTCTGTTATAAATTGTAATTGAAGCATCAATCAAATCTTCAGAGTTATGCGTACCCGGTTCTTTCAAAATTCTTTCAACTATATCAAGATTTTTGCTGTCGATACTTAACAGACGCTGTGATACAAGTGCAAGAATAGTACTATTGTTGGCATCGTTTTCTTTTTTTATATAATTAAACATGCGCGTAATTTTTGCCAAATCTTCATCACTGTATTTGCTCAATATAACATCGAGCTGTGCTTCGTTCCAGAATTTGCCTTCATCAATATAATCTAGGTCTAATAAATCTTTGCGTAATGTCTCCGGTGTTGACAGTTTCAAGTCTTCAGCAGAAAGTGCTCCGGGAATAGGCGGTGGTTTAATTTCAGCCCCGGATGTGTGTTCAGGTCTAACCGGCGGCGGGTCAATTGGCATAAAAAGATTCTCTATATCGTCTGTTTCACCTGATGTCTTTGGTGTTGCCGTCTCATCAGACAAATCAATTTTAGGCGGTTCAGTGTGTGGAAGTTTAGGGTCTTTTCTGTAGGAGAGCTTGCCAATGTCCGCGACATCGGAGCTTGTTGCAACTACAATACCGATTAAGTTAGCTTTGAGGAGTGACTGCCAATCGTCGTGTGTGTCAAGAATTCCCATCATTGCTAAATCTCCGGCGTATGAGATTAAGAAATCTGTACCTATTTTGGCGCC
>CALUVE010000037.1 GCA_944324135.1 Candidatus Gastranaerophilales bacterium
ATATCATCTAATACAGAACCTGTTTCAATTTCGTTACCGCAAACACATTTGATTGTCATTTTCTTATAATCAGGGTGAATTCCTTTTTTCATTTTTAACCTCTTTCTTTGCGTTCAAGATTCCAAACTTGAACTTTTATACATTTCGACTAATATAATTTTAACTTACTGAATTTAAAAGTGCAAGCATAATTTTAAATTTATGCAGAAAGTGTAAAGATTTCGTAGATTTCCTCATCAGAAAGTTCAGTGATAATCTTTTCGCCCTCGTAGACAGCAAGGTCAGCGAGTTCTTTTTTAGATTTCAACATCTCGTCAATTTTTTCTTCAAAAGTTCCGAGTGTAATCATGCGGTGAACCATAACGTTTTTATCCTGTCCGATGCGGTATGTTCTATCTGTAGCCTGTTCTTCAACAGCCGGATTCCACCACAGGTCGTAGTGGATTACATTGGTCGCGCTTGTGAGGTTGAGTCCTGTGCCGCCAGCTTTGAGCGAAAGTATCATAATTTTGCAGTCAGGATTATTCTGGAACTTGTCTATGAGTTCTTCTCTTTGCGGAACTGTTAATGAACCGTGGAAGAACAGCGGCTCAGTGTTACATTCATCCGCTATAACTTTGCACAAGATATCTCCCATTTCTTTATATTGAGTAAAGATGAGAGTTTTTTCACCGTGTTCCAGAATGCTTTCGACAGTAGAAATACATTTGTCCATTTTACCTGAAAGTTCACGGCTGATTTCTCCGCCTTTAAGGAATTGATACGGGTGGTTGCAAATTTGTTTGAGTGCGGTGATGAGTTTGAATATATTGCCTCGTCTGTTGATACCTGTAAAGCCGCTGATTTTTTCCATCATCTCATTAAGAGTTTTTTCATAAAGAACTGCTTGCGGTTTAGACAGATAACAGTATTCGTTGAGTACCATTTTTTCCGGCAAATCAGATATAACATTTTTATCAGTTTTGAGACGTCTGAGAACAAACGGAGAAACTGACATTTTGAGTTTAGCGGCTCTTGAAGTTTCTTTGAACCGTTCTATTGGAATAGCATAACTTTTTTGGAATTCTTTGAGCGTGCCGAGATAGCCTCGGTTAATAAAGTCAAAAATGCTCCAGAGCTCTGTAAGTCTGTTTTCTACCGGAGTACCTGTCATTGCAACTTTGATGTCAGCTTTTAGCATTTTTATGGCAATAGTTTGCGCGGTATCCGGATTTTTGATATTCTGGGCTTCATCAACAATAATCATGCCCCAGTTTTGTTTTTTCAACTCGTCAACATCAATTCTCATAATAGCGTATGTGGTAAGAATTATGTCGTGTTTTACATCCAGTTGTCTTTCAGCCCCGTGGTAAATAACAGCATCAAGTGACGGAGCAAACATCTGGAGCTCTTTCATCCAGTTTCCGATAAGTGTTGTCGGGCATATAACAAGAACGGGCTTTTGCAGCTGGTTATCTTCTTTGAGCTTAAGTATTAGAGAGATAATCTGTATGGTTTTGCCAAGTCCCATATCATCAGCCATACAAACGCCAAAACCTTTAGAAACGTTTGTCCACAGCCATTTCAAACCTGTTTGCTGATACGGTCTCAACTCTCCGTTCAAAGTTTTCGGCACTGTTACTTCAACCGGTTTAGTGAAGTCCTGAATGATTTTGGCAAAGGCTTCGTCATAGTCGAACTCATATTGCTGAAGTTGTCCGGACATTGATGCGTGGATGAGTTCCATTCTTGAAAGATTTTTAAAGTTAGCTTTGGCAACCTGTTCAAAGATTTTTTTGCTTTCATCTTTATCAATCAGGACATATTTGTTTTTATATTTGATTAGGCCGTTGCTGTTTTCAACAAGTTTGTTAAATTCTTCCAGTGATATTTTTTCGTTGCCAATAGCGATTTCGTAAGAAAAATCAAGAATATCGTCAAGAGTGATTCCTGAAGAGGAGGTATTGTTGAATATGTCTGCCAAATCCTGAGAGCGTGCTGATTTTACTTTAGCATTGATGGAAGCACGCGGAACAACTATATTTACAAGTTCTTTCGGTAAAATTACTTCGATTTGTGCTTTCTGCAGGTAGTAGGCAGTTTGAGTGATGATTTTGTAAACTTCATTCAGATTTAAATCAAGATATAATTTTTCTTCATCTTCAAACAGTTCTTCCAATTCCGGCATATAGCGTATTGCGTAATTAAGTTGTTTTTCAACGATTTTGCCAATATCAGCTGCGTTTGCGCCAAATACTTTTCCGTCTTTATAAAGTTCATCAATAAGCACAGTCTCATCTGTTTTTCTGTTTCTGATATGAACTTTGAGGCGGAAAAGTTCATCTTCTATTTTTTCAATCTGGAAGAACGGGATTACATCGTATTTTCCGAGATAAAGTTCATCAAACCACTGCGCAATATTTTCTGCGATGTCTGCCCCTTTCATCACAGCGCGCTGCTCAAGGTCTTTTATCATATAAGTGCCGGATTTTACATCCTTGAACTTGTATGCTTTTATCCCTAAGAATTTGTAAATGACGTAGTTCAGATAGTTGTATATGAAATCAGTTACGAAATTTTTAGGTTTTTCGCCCTTGATGAACAGGTCATCAGGAATATTATCTTCAAATATATTGATGATGCGTGCAAGTTGATTGTTGGAAATTATTGGTTCATAGACAATTCTGAACATATTATTGTGTTTTTTAACTGTCGGTATGAAGTACAATTTTTCAATCAGCTTGAACACAAAGTGAGTGAGTGCATTCATATAAATGAATGTAGGAGTCACGGCATCCAGTTCCACAATATCGCCGAATCCACCAAAGTAATCCATAACCAGATCAAGTGCCATTGCGTATCCTACCTGATTATTGATTACCTGAGAGTTAAATCTGAAAAGAGAACCTTTTGATTTGAGGTAATATTGAAAATTGTTTGTCGGAGTAACGAAGAATGACAACTTGTCTTTTTCATTCACTAAGTAGAAGTGAGTGTTTCTAGCCGGTGTATAAGGACTCAGAAATACATCTTTGAATTCGTCTTCTATTATCTGGTAAATCAAACTCAGAGTATATCGGAAGTCCTTATTCTTAAACCCCTCAGGGTTTTCGCTGAGGTTGAAAAACAATTCATCTACATTATTTTTTTTGAATGAAAAATCAATATTTAAAATATTTTCATTGTTTGTTGTCATACTTCAAGTTAATCCATTATTTAATTAAAGAATCAGCTGTCATTTCAGCAGGTTTTTTGATACCCATAAGCTGGAGGACAGTCGGAGCAATATTGCATAATGCCCCTTCTTGCTTAAGTTCAACGTCAGCAGGTGCATTAATCAAAACAAACGGAACCATGTTTGTTGTATGTGCAGTATGCGGTTTGCCGGTTGTTTCGTCAACCATCATTTCAGAGTTGCCGTGGTCAGCTGTCAAAAGCATAATGATATTATGTTTTTTGCAGGCTGCTGCAATTTTACCGACACATTCATCTACAACGTGGCAGGCCTTTGTAGCGGCTTCAATAACCCCTGTATGTCCAACCATATCAGGGTTTGCAAAGTTTACAAGGATAAATCCGTATTCTGGATTATCAACAGCTTTCAAAACTTCTTCACAAACCTGCGGAGCACTCATCTCCGGCTGCATATCGTAAGTTGCAACTTTTGGGGATGGAACAAGTACTCTTGTTTCGTGAGGCTGTGGCTCATCAATTCCTCCGTTAAAGAAGAATGTTACGTGGGCATATTTCTCTGTTTCAGCAGTTCTGAATTGTTTAACCCCGTTTGCTTCCAGTACGTCACCGAGTATATTTACAAGGTGTTCTTTTGGAAATGCTACCGGATATGTAAAATCTTCATTGTAGCTTGTCATCGTTACATAGCAGATATTTTTGAGAACTTTTTTGCGTTCAAACCCGTCAAAATCAGTGAAGTTGATGGCTTTTGTTATTTCTCTAGCTCTGTCCGGACGGTAGTTAAAGAAGATAATAGCATCATTGTCGTGAATTCTGCTTTCTTCGCCCCCGATTACTGTAGGGAGTACAAATTCATCGGTGTTGCCTATTGCATAAGAATTTCTAACAGCTTCGCAGGCAGAAGATGCTTTTTCACCCTCACCCAGAAGAAGTGCGTTGTAACCTTTTTCTACTCTATCCCAGCGGTTGTCTCTGTCCATAATGTAATATCTGCCGATAACTGTTGCAATCGGCGGAAGATTATGTTTTTTAAGCTCTGCTTCTATTTCTTCAAGATAAGTGCATGCGCTCTGCGGCGGAGTGTCTCTGCCGTCAAGGAAAGCGTGTACATAAACTTTTGTCAGCCCCTCGTCAGAAGCAAGTTTTATTAGGGCTTTCAGGTGGTCTAAAGAGGAGTGTACTCCGCCTGTTGATACAAGTCCGTATATGTGGAGTGCGGAATTGTTCTTTTTGGCGTGGTCAATAGCCATTAAAAAACGTTCATTTTTAAAGAAAGATCCGTCCTTAATTGCGTTGTTAATTCTTGAAAGATCCTGATAAACAATTCTTCCGGCACCAAGGTTGAGGTGTCCTACTTCGCTGTTTCCCATTTGTCCGTGCGGAAGTCCTACATATTCACCATCAGCGTGTAATTTTATAAATTTATAATCATGTTCAAGTTCATCAACGTGAATCGGATGAGAGAGTTTAGTGGCGTCATATTTTTCTGCGCCTGTGCTTATTCCCCAGCCGTCCATAATACATAATAAAACTCTTTGTGTCATAGTTTAATATCCCCTCTATTTACACTTCGTACTATGGACAAATTTTAGCAAAAACATATTTCAATTACAATAGCAAAAAGATGGGACTTGTATAGCAACAAATTCCACAAAAAATTTTTCAAAACTGCGTCATACTGAGCGATAGCGAAGTATCTAAAAAAGTAAGCTTCTTCGGGCAAAAGCTCTCAGAATGACAGGCTTTTAATTTTAGAGGCTGAATCTGATTTCACCGCGTTTAACGATTTTTCTGCCTTTTGAGTATGTTGAATACGGCATGTCTTTTTTGATTAGGGCTCTGTAATCTTCGCCGTCATTAAGTTTAAACACGTTGAAGTCCGCATCCTTGCCCACTTCTATTGTTCCTATGGTATTATCAAGCCGTAAAATTTTTGCAGGGTAAATTGTTATGTATTTAATTAATTCTTTTATATCAAGATTTGTGTTTGCATTCAGCTCGGCGAGTTCTTTGAGTAAGCTGTAGTTTTTGTCTGCTTTGAAACTTTGAGTGGAAATTCCTGCATTTCCTCTAAAGTATTCAAGCACAATATCAAACGGCAATTTTTTATTGCAGATTTCTTCGCTGTAGTAAGGCTGATAAACGAATTTTACTCCGGTCAGAGAAAGTCTTTCAAGTTCTTTGTCATTAATATAATTGGCATTTGCGACAATAACTTTGCTTGTCAGAACTTTGAGGTTATTCAGGTAATCAACAGGTGTTATATTTTTAAGGTAAGGTGATATTTTTTTGAACCCCATAAATTTGTGAAGCAGGTCTATATCAGAAAAACCGTGTTCCAGCCATTCCGTTTCATCTTTTGATTCCGCAAAACGTGTCATCAAAAGCATATTGTGTTTGCGGCAGTATTTGGAAAAAAGCTGCCAGAGTTTTCTGTGTACACCTGATATAGAATTCAGCATTATCCCGATATGGGTATTTTCCCCTTTATGAAAGATTAAGTTCTCAACTTTTCCTCTCAGGTGTTTAAAGCTTTTTTTGCTCTTTTCTGGGCTGTCTGAATAAACTTCAAAGAATAGATAGTTCTTAATCGGGCATCTGTTTAAAATTTCAAAGTATTTATCTTCTTTGGAAACTTGTGCTATACAGGTTGTGCCTGCTATGATTGAATGTTTTAGCCCGTCTTTAAAAGATTCAATTTTTTCAGCTCTATCCATTGTAAAATATGCGCTCAGAATATCAGCCAATTTTCTTGAGTAGTTGTCAGTGCGAACTCCGGCAAAAGTGTATTTTTTAGCTATTGTCTGAAAAAATTTTTTAACCTTATTTTTTAAACTTTTAGGTTTAGCCGTATTTATATTGGTGTATTGCAGCTGGGTAAAAAGGTCTATAAATCCAGGTGTTACAACCGCATTTCCCAAATCTTTAACAAGTTCTTCTTTTAGATTGATTTCTTCAAAAGGAATTATTCCTGCAATTTTGCCCTCATCAACGAGTATTGCTTTATTTTCCAGAACCTCATCTTTTGATGTAAGTATCCATCTAGCCTTGTAACACTTCACGATTTAGCCCCCTTTGTATTCTTTATATTATATAACTTTCGCTAAAAATGCAAGTTGATTATGTTTGAGGTATAATTTTCTTAAAAAGATTAATGGAGAGATTAGAAGATGATAAAAGATTATTTTTTGAATAAGATTGAAAATGCAATTGTAGATGCAGTGAATGCCGGCAAACTCGGCGCAATGACTGAATATACAAAGGGTTTCCTGAATGTTGAACGCCCTAAAAACGCTGATTTTGGCGATTATGCAATAAATGTCTCTTCACTTGCACGCAGTGCAAAAATTGCTCCGCCTATGATTGCAAACGCAATTGTTGAATTTGTTGACAGCGAAGATAACGATTATTCTGTAATCGGTGGTTTTATCAACTTCAAGGCCGGAAAAACTCTTTTAATTAATCTTGTTGATGAAATTTATAAAAAAGGTTCTGAGTTTGGCAAACCGGATAATATTAAAAAAGAAAAAATTCTTCTTGAATACGTCTCTGCCAACCCGACAGGTCCTTTCCATATAGGGCACGGACGCTGGGCTGCAATGGGGTCTGTTCTCGCAAATCTTTTGAACTTCTACGGGCATGAGGTTTATCAGGAATTTTACATAAATGATGCCGGTTCCCAGATTAATAAACTCGGTAATTCTCTTGCAATCCGTATCCGTCAGGAACTTGGCGAAGATGTTGATTTCCCGACCGATGAAATAGAAAGAAAAAATTATTATCCGGGCGACTATTTGATACCTGTAGCTAAAAAATTCATTTCAACTCAAAAATCTCTCTTGGATTCTGTAAACAATGATGTTACCAAGCTTGATGTAAAAATCCTGTCTGATTTTGCCAAATATGAGATGGAAGATTTGCAAAAAGCTTTGCTTAAAAATTTCAGAGTTCATTTTGATAATTTCTACTCAGAACTTGATTTACACAAGTCAGGCAAAGTTGATGAGTGTGTTAATCTGTTGAAAAAGAGCGGTAAGATTTATCAAAAAGACGGCGCAGACTGGTTCAAATCTTCTGATTACGGTGATGATCAAGACCGTGTAATCAAAAAGGCTGACGGTTCAAATACGTATTTGACTGCAGATATCGCGTACCACGTTGATAAGCTTGAAAGAGGTTTTGACAGACTTATAAATATCTGGGGGGCTGACCACCACGGTTATGTTGCCCGTGTCAAAGCATCTCTTGAAGCTCTTGGGTATGATTCTTCAAGATTGGAAATTCTTCTTGGTCAGCTTGTTAACCTTGTGATAAACGGCAATGAAGTTCGTATGGGCAAGCGTAAAAATATGGTTACTCTTGAAGATTTGATTGACGAAGTCGGTGTTGATGCAACTCGTTTCTGGATGACAATGCGTAATATTGATACAACTCTTGATTTTGATATTGAGCTGGCAAAAACTAATTCTGACGAAAACCCTGTTTTCTACGTTCAATACGCGCATGCCAGAGCTTGTTCTATTTTAAGAAATGCTACTGCAGAAAAAACAGATAAAGAAACCGGAAAAACTCTGCCGCCTGTTTTGACATCTGCAGAACTTGATGAGGTTTTCAATAATTTCGATAAAAATATACTTTCTTCTACAATTATCGATTGCAGAAAATTGGTGCTTAAGCTGGAAGAGTATAAGTCTTTGATTAAAACATCTGCAGAAACCCGTCAGGTTTATACAATTTGCAGATATGTACAGGAACTAGCTTCTGAATTCCACTCATTCTATAATGCAACGCGTGTTATTACAGAGGATAAAGAGCTTACAAAAGCAAGATTATCACTTGTTTATGCCGTAAAATCAGTCATAAAAAATGCACTGGATATTCTGGCTGTCACAGCACCTGAAAGAATGTAGTTTTAATTACGCGATAATTTTAAGCGAGTCTATTGTATTGATAATTCTGTCGTAATTATCTTCTAAAACCAGCTGTCCGCGGATTTTTGCCGCATTCTTTACTCCTGCGATATAATATGGGTAAAATTTTCTGACAAATTTAATCCCCAGAGCTTCACCGCGTAGTTTTATCTCTAAATCAAGGTGCTCTTTCAGAATCTCTAATTTTTCTTCTAATGTCGGCGGCGGCAGTTTTTCTCCGGTGTTTAGGCAATGCTCTATTCTATAAATAAGTGTCGGGTCTCCGAGAATGCCTCTGCCTATTGCTACCCCGTCGGCGCCGGATTGTTCAAGAGCCTCTATTGCTGTATCTACAGATACAATATCTCCGTTTGCAAATACAGGTATATCAACATTTTCTTTTAATTTGCGAATTTTGCCCCAGTCGGCCTTACCGGAATACATCTGGGCGCGGGTTCTTCCGTGAATTGTTATGAAATCTGCCCCTGCGGCTTGCATTTGTTCTCCGAATTCTACGTAATTCATCTCGTCCGAGGTGTAACCGAGGCGGAATTTTACGCTTACGGGTTTGTCTATACCGTCTTTTATCGCTTTCACTAAATCAGCTGCAAGATTAGGGTTTCGCATTAATGAACATCCGTCCTGCCCGCCTACTACTTTTTTTACAGGGCAGCCCATGTTTATGTCTATCATATCTGCTCGTTGACTAAGGTATATTGCGGCTTTTTTCATTAAATCAGGTTTGTGACCGCTCAGCTGGTATGAAATCGGGTGTTGGGTTTCATCCATCATTGTAATATCTGTTTCTCTCGATTGGTTTAGAGCTTCCGAACTTATCATTTCTGTGGTTAAAAGCGCTGTTTTGGAATATTTTCTCACTAATCCCCTTAGGACGTAATCCGTTATTCCTGCCATAGGGGCAAGCGATACACGGCTTTGAATTAATGTTGAAACTTTATTATTTTGCATAATCTTTTAATTCTTCGGCTCTATTTTTTGCGTAGGTTTTGTATTCGTCCTCCGCAGCATCAGATGATGCGTATGCTAAGTAATACTGATATGCGTATTTGTACTGTTCCATTGTATCATAATCAACAGCTATCATATAGTTTACGATTTGCATTGTTGAATCTGAGGAAATTGCTTTTTTATAATATGTTATAGCGGTATTTTTGTCATTTTCAGCATCGCAAATCATCCCGAGATAGTAGTAGGCATAAGCATTTTTAGGCTCTTTTTTGATTAGTTCCGTTAGAATAGCTTTACTTTCTGCATATTTGCCGTTGTCGAACAGCGTCATAGCCTTATTCAGCATATCAGAATTTGCCTGTGACTCTACGTTTGCAAGTAATTCTGATGCCTTTGCGTTATCTTTGTTTAAACTCAGTGATTTATTCAAGTAGGATTTAGCATTGTCGAGTTCGCCTTTTTCGGCGTATAGAGCTCCAATGTAGTATGCTATATCAGAATCTCCAGGTTTTAAATCAAGAGCTTTTCTGTAATAATTTATTGCATTTGTTGTATCATTTATGTTTTGATATGCAGAGGCGGCACCCAGCATTGAATCTACTGTTTCCGGTTTTATTGAAAGGTATTCTTTTATCGCATTCTGGTAATCTTTGTTGTTAAAGAACTCTGCTGCCTGTGCTAATTTTGTATCGGTTGATTGTAGTTTTATAGATGTTATTGCTTTTTTTATTTCGTTATTATCAGGGAATTTTTGTTGTGCAGTGCTAAGGGTAGTCAGGGCTGTATCATATTTTTTTTGCTGTCCCTGTGCTATTGCAAGGTTTACATAAACTTCCGGGTTTGCATCGTTTATTTTTAGAACTTCCTTATACAGTGCAATAGACTCGTCAAGTTTGTTCTGTTTGTGTTTGTCAAGTGCGTAGTTGTAGATGATATCAGCCGGATTGGATTTTGACATATTCTTTTTTACGTAATCTACAAACTGCTCTGTTGTCATAGCTGTTTTCATTACATCAAACATCTGGTTCTGTGCGTATGTGTTATCAGGATCCAGCGCGAGAACTTTTTTGAAAGTTGCAAGTGCGGCTTTATCTTCTCCTATTGCAGCCTGACATTGAGCTTTATATAGATTTGCATTTACATTGTCCGGATAAAGAATAAGTATTGAATCGTACGCTGTTATGGCTGTTCTATAGTCGCCCTTTTGCTGATAGAGTGTGCCGACATTTAGACGAGTGTTGATATTTGACGGGTTAATAAATTCTGCTTTTCTGTAGTATGAGAGCGCTTCATCCATCTTGCCCTGTTTTTGCATAATTGCGCCGAGGTTTGAAGTTATGTCGGCATCATTTGGATTTTCTTCAAGTTTCTTTTTGTATATGCGTTCAAGTGAATAAAGTACTTCTTTGTTGTCTGTATTTTTTGTCAAAATGTAATTGTATTCTTCGACCGCTGCATTGCTGTCGCCGAGTCTGTCGAGTATTTTTGCGTAATTCAGCCTCAGCGCAATATTTGTAGGGTCTACGGTTACGGCTTTTTTGTAAAATTCCGCAGCTTTCGGGTCATTACCAAGAAGTTTCATGATGTCGCCCGTTTGTTCAAATGCATCTTTTATGTAGCTTTTATCGCTTAAGGTTTGGTTAAATTCATACCCTGCAGCAGCAAAATTACCCTCTGCCCTCAATTGTTTTGCTTTCTCAAATCTTGATTTCGGGCTTGTGTCAAAGCCGGATTTGGTAAGACAGATGTTTAAGTTTTGGGTTGTTTGCGGGACGTATGCCGCTGAATTTTGTGCATTGTTTTTGCTCGGGTAGTAAACCATATAGAAAAGTGCTGCCCTCAGGTCATCAGCTGCTTTTTCCCAGTCCTTTTCCTTATTTGCATAATGTGTGCTTCTGGCAAGATATGAATTTATTAGCCCTATTCGCGCTGAATTGTCCAGATAATTAATTCTAAGAGCGCTTTTAAATTCCGTAATAGCACCTGAGTACTGATAGTTTGTCAGGTACTGCTGACCTAAATCATAGTGTTCTTTAAACCCTGCAAATGCCGGCTGTGATAAGATTAAGGCTATTGCTAATACGGTTGCTGCTTTTTTCATATCATGTCCCTCTGATTTTACTCTTCTTATTTTAGATTATTCTGCATGTGTTGTACTCCTACATTTTACTATATTTATTGTTAATTTAACAGTATATGTTAAGTTAAAAATAAAGGAGCCGCTTATTTAAGCAGCTCCTTAAGTTTTTGTGTAAAATCTTTCAGGGGAAAAGTTGACTATTCAAGGTCAACTTTTGAGATAAATGTCATAAAGTCATCAAATAGTGCTTGGATTGGAATTTCCATGTCTAGCTGTCTTTCAGGTTTAAAGCTTTCTTCCAATAGTGAACTCATCTCTGTCCCAAACAAATTTGATTTTGTTTCTGTCATCATTCTTGATACTCCTATTATTTAATTATTCCGTAAGATTCTTAACACTGTATATATCGTCATATTTTTATAAAAACTTTAATCATGTGTTTCCGGCTATTTTCTGTAATTCCGTGTAGAGTGTTGGTTTTAGCCGTAAATAATTAATGTTTACATATTGTTACATAAAAATATACAGCGGCATGCTTGGTAAAAATCCCGTGTTTGTGCTATGATTTAAAGGTAAAGAGACGTACTTAATAAAAGGAGATACTACCATAGCTAACGATAATAACAGAGCCGGTAAAGATCTGGCAATAATGAATGAGCGAATTCTCGCAAAAGAGGTTAGATTAATTGATGAAAACGGTGAAAACCGCGGTATTGTTGAAACTGCAAAAGCCCTAAAAATGGCTTATGATGCGGATTTGGATTTAGTTCTTATCAGCCCAAATCAAGAACCGCCTGTTGCTAAAATCTTAAACTATGGAAAGTATAAGTACGAACTTGAGAAAAAAGCTAAAGAAGCCAAGAAAAAACAACATACTGTTGAAGTTAAGGAAATTAAAATCCGTTATAAAATTGATACCCATGACTATCAGGTCAGAATTAAAAGTATCCAGAAGTTTATTTCTCAAGGTAACAAGGTGAAAATTGTTATCATGCTGCGCGGGCGTGAAATGCAGCATTCTAACCTTGCTTTTGATTTGGCCGGCCGTTTCATGGAAGATTTGAAAGATTGCCCTATTATGTTTGAGAAAAAACCTCAGCTTGAGGGGCGTAATGTTACTCTGTATCTCGCTCCGCAGGGTAATTCATAAAAAGTTCTTGACTGTCAACTTTTAGCAAATATAATATTTTATGTGGCTGAAATTAAGACACTGGTTGAAAATTTTGGTTACAAATGATAACTTGATAAGTTAATATAATATGCCGCAATAGCTCCCCCAGTGGAGTGAAACGGAACGGAGTTTATAATCTGTAGAGCTTGCTCTACCAACTCCGGTGACAAGTTAATAGAATATGCCGCAATAGCTCAGTTGGTAGAGCAAGGGACTGAAAATCCCTGTGTCCTTGGTTCAATTCCGAGTTGCGGCATATTTTTTTGTCAAAATTCTTACGAATTTTGAAGTCCTTGGTTCCCTCTAGCAAAACGATACTCAATCGTTTTGCTCGGCAGAGTGAGTTGCGGCATATTTTTTT
>CALUVE010000038.1 GCA_944324135.1 Candidatus Gastranaerophilales bacterium
GCTAAACGTCAAGCTATTTTGAACCCTGATAAAACTATCGCTTCTATCAAAAGACATATGGGCGATGATTATAAAGTAAATATTGACGGCAAAGATTATACTCCGCAAGAAATCTCTGCAATGATTTTGAGAAAATTGGCAGATGATGCAAGTTCATACCTTGGAGAAAAAGTTACATCAGCTGTAATTACAGTTCCTGCATATTTTAACGATGCTCAAAGACAAGCAACAAAAGACGCAGGTAAAATCGCAGGTCTTGATGTTCTCCGTATCGTAAACGAACCGACCGCAGCAGCTCTCGCTTACGGGCTTGAAAAAGAAAAGAGCGAAAAAGTTCTTGTATTCGACTTAGGCGGTGGTACATTTGATGTTTCTGTTCTTGAAATCGGCGACGGTGTTCACGAAGTTCTTTCAACTTCAGGTGATACACACTTAGGCGGCGATGACTTTGACCAGAAAGTTATGGATTGGATTTGCGAAGAATTCAAAAAACAGGAAGGAATTGACCTTAAAGGCGACAAACAAGCAATGCAGCGTGTTAAAGAAGCTGCTGAAAAAGCTAAATGCGAATTGTCATCAGTTGTTGAAACTAATATTAACTTGCCGTTCATCACAGCTGATGCCAACGGCCCTAAACACTTAGACCTTAACTTAACAAGAGCTAAGTTTGAAGACCTTTGCCACGACCTCTTGGAAAGATGTAAAAAACCGGTAGAACAAGCTTTGTCTGATGCAGGTATTTCTAAATCAGATATTAATGAAGTTGTTCTTGTCGGCGGTTCAACACGTATCCCTGCAGTTCAACAGTTGGTTAAAGAATACACAGGTAAAGAACCTAACCAGTCAGTTAACCCTGATGAAGTTGTTGCAGTCGGTGCTGCAATTCAGGCAGGTGTACTTGCCGGTGAAGTTAAAGATATCGTATTGTTGGATGTAACTCCTCTGACACTCGGTATTGAAACTCTCGGCGGTGTTATGACTCCGTTGGTTCCTAGAAACACTACAATCCCTGTTTCTAAATCTCAGGTATTCTCTACTGCTGAAAACAACCAGACTGCTGTTGATATCCATGTTCTTCAAGGTGAAAGACCGATGGCTAAAGATAATAAATCTTTAGGTATGTTCAGACTTGATGGTATTCCGCCAGCAATGAGAGGTTTGCCTCAAATCGAAGTAACTTTCGATATTGATGCTAACGGTATCGTAAATGTTTCAGCTAAGGATAAGGCTACTAACAAAGAACAAAAAATTACTATTACAAATTCTTCTAACCTGTCTGAAGCTGATATCGATAAGATGGTTAAAGAAGCTGAAGCTAACGCAGCTGAAGATAAAAAGAGAAAAGAAGAAGCTGAAATCAAAAATAATGCAGCAAGTTTAATCGCTTCTGCTGACAGAATCGTAAAAGATTTTGAGGGTAAAATTGATGATGCTGATAAATCTAAATTAGACGAACAAAAAGCTGCTCTTCAAAAAGCTATTGATGAAAACAAGAGTGCTGACGAATTGAAAAAACTTTCAGACGAATTGCAGCAGACTATGTTCGGTATTTCTCAAAAAGCTTATGAAGCTGTACAAAAAGAGGAACAAAACACAGCTAACAGCGACAGCGCATCTTCTTCATCTTCTGACAGCAAAAAAGACGATGATGTTATTGATGCTGAGTTTACAAAAGAATAATAACCGATTCACCAATAATCTAAAAGGATATGCTATTCAGCATATCCTTTTTTTATAGGATTAAAATTTTGCGCAGTTTAAACTATAATTAGCTGTAAACTCCGGAGACAGTTGTGGCTAAAAAAGTTTTTAAAATACAGTTAAAAAACAGTTTTATATTTAATATTTCTTATATGTATTTTATTGTGACTGCATTATTCATAATAAGTCTTGAGCTTGTGCTATTTTACCAATTCCCTAAGTATATTCCGATTATTGTGTTAGCCGGACTGCCGGTCGTGAAGTTTATACTTTTGCCGGCAAAAGATGAGCTGGATGTCGGCGGGCATGAACAGGTCGTGATTGATGATGCCGCAAGAACTATCGCAATTGACAATGAAAAACCTGTTAGTCTGGATAAGATTTCATATATTTATTTGAAATTATACAAACCAAGTTATATTTCAGCTACTATGGTAGATTCGTTTATATCTTTAATCGCAATAAATTCAGAGATTATAATCGGTTACAAAAACGGTGAGCATAAAGCTATTAATATTCAGAGAAAAAGTGCGCTCTACGGGCTGGTTAAAGAACTGCAAAAGCATAAAGAAATCGTATTAAAATTTGATGAAAATTATAATGGCGGATTGCTAAACAGATTTCCGTGGTTTCTGTTTTTGTTGTTTATTGCGCTATTAGTTGTGTTATTCAGATATTGAGAAAACTTTGAGATAAAAAAAGAGGCTTTTTTTAAAGCCTCTTTTTTTATTATTTTATACATTAGCAAGTTGTTTATAATAATCGTGGGATTGTTCAAATTGATAAGCAACATTGAACAGGTCACGTTCTTTCAGTTGCGGAGCAAGAATTTGTAATCCGATAGGCATACCTGATTTGTCAAAACCTGCAGGGATGCTCATACCCGGAATACCTGCAAGGTTAGCAGAAATTGTTGCAATATCTGTCAGATACATTTGCAGCGGGTCAGATGCTTTAGCTCCGAGTTCAAATGCTGTATTCGGGCAGGTAGGTGAGATGAGTGCATCAACTTTTTGGAAAGCTTCTTCAAAGTCTTTTGTTACAAGCGCTCTCATCTGTTGAGCTTTTTTGTAATAGGCATCATAATATCCTGAAGATAATGCGTAAGTACCGAGCATTATACGGCGTTTAACTTCCGGCCCGAATCCTTCTGCACGGGTTTTGGTATACATTTCCATAAGATTTTTGGCATCAGGAGTTCTGTAACCGTATTTTACACCGTCAAATCTTGCAAGGTTTGAGGAGCATTCTGCTGTTGCCAGAATGTAGTAAATTCCGATTGAATATTTCAGGTGCGGAAGAGAAATTTCAACGACTTCAGCGCCTAGTGATTTATAAGTCTCAATAGCATTGTTGATAGCTTTTTCAACATCCTCTTCCAGACCCTCTGTCATGAGGTCTTTAATAATACCGATTTTTTTGCCTTTGAGGGATTTGTTCAAATCCGCGGCGTAATGTTCTACAGGGAGATTTAAAGATGTAGAATCTTTAGGGTCATGTCCTGAAATGACCTCAAGAAGATTAGCTGCATCTTCAACAGTTCTTGCGAACGGCCCAATCTGGTCAAGAGATGACGCAAATGCAATCAATCCGTAACGTGAAACTCTTCCGTAAGTGGGTTTCATCCCGACTATCCCGCAAAAAGATGCAGGCAGTCTTATAGAACCGCCGGTGTCAGACCCGAGAGCAAGAGTGGCTTCGCAGGAGGAAACGCTTGCTGCTGAACCGCCTGATGAGCCGCCCGGAACTTTATTCAAATCCCAAGGGTTGTGCACTTTTTTGAATGCGGAGTTTTCGTTGGAAGAACCCATTGCAAATTCATCAAGATTGGCTTTACCAACTATCGGCACAAGGTTTTTGAGCAATTTTTCAGTAACGGTTGCGTTGAAAGGTGAAACAAAATTTTCTAAGATTTTGCTGGAAGCGGTAGTTTTGGAACCAACCAGATTCATATTATCTTTCAATGCAAGCGGAATACCGGCAAGGAGCGGTAATTCTTCGCCTTTTGCAATTTTTTCGTCAACTTTTTTTGCAGTTTCAAGCGCTGTTTCTTTAGTCAAAGAATTGAATGCGCCGAGTTTATCATCAACCTCCGCAATTCTTTCAAATGCGGCATTTGTTAATTCCACTGCTGAAATTTCTTTATTTTTCAAGGCTTTGCTTTGTTCAGCTGCCGATTTTTTTAAAAGCTCGTTCATATTTTCTCCTTAAAAGCTAATTCTTATAAAAAAATTATATGACAAACATAAAAAAAGTGAAAACTCTGTCAACGGTTTTATTTTTATGTTATTATTCCATTATGTTTAAATTCTTTTCAGACAAGTTCAATGATTTAAAGCAGACTGTTGCCAATACTGCTCAGGCGCTTGTTGGAAATGTTGTGAATGCAGTCGGAGAGGAAGAAGAATTTTCGGAATTTGTTCTTGACGATATGGAGGATACTCTAATAAGTGCAGATTTGGGTGTGAATTATGCTGCTGAACTTGTCGATAAACTTCGTAATCAAGACAGGATTAAACCGTCAGCCGTTAAAGATTATCTGCGTACAGAATTCATGAAAACGCTCTCTGACGCCGGTTCAAATGTTCTTAATTACAATCCTGCGGGTCTGAATATTTATTTTATAGCAGGTGTCAATGGTGCCGGCAAAACTACTCTTATCGCAAAACTTGCATACAAATTCAAAAACGAGGGGAAAAAAGTATTAATTGCAGCAGGAGATACATTCCGCGCAGCGGCTGAAGAACAGCTCGATATCTGGTCAAAGCGTGCCGGAGCTGATATTGTCCGCAGGGATAAGGCTGATCCTGCGTCTGTTGTTTATGAAGCTATACAAAAAGCTAAAAATGAAAATTATGACGTTATTCTTGTTGATACAGCTGGTCGTTTGCAGAATAAATTTAACCTGATGGAAGAGCTTTCAAAAATTAAAAACGTAATTGATAAAAATGCACCTGAATGCTTGAGAGAAAGTATACTCGTTCTGGATGCAAATACCGGTCAGAACGGTCTGCAGCAGGCAAAAGTTTTCACTGAAGCCGTAAATATAACTTCTGTAGCTCTTACCAAACTGGATGGCTCAGCCAAGGGGGCTATAGTGCTCGCCGTCGCAAAGGAGATGAAACTACCTGTCAAACTTGTCGGTGTCGGTGAAAAAATGGAAGACTTAAAAACTTTCAATTCGGAAGAGTTTATAAACGCGTTATTTGAATAATGAAAATATTAAAACAGACAGAAACCAAAAACGGAAATAAAATAGAACTTGTCGGAAGTGTTAATCATAAAAATATTCTGGTCATAGGTGTTTTCCACGGGGATGAACCTCAGGGGAAATACATCATTGATGAATATTTAAAAAAAGAAAGTCCACTTCTTTTCATTCCATGCCTCAACCCTGACGGCATGCAGAAAAATATCCGTACAAATGCAAACGGTGTTGATTTAAACCGTAATTTCCCGACCGAAAACTGGGGCAAAAATGAGGGGGAAAATGCAACCTGTGACGACAGCACAACTTTATATTACGGCGGAACAGCTCCGGCAAGCGAAATAGAAACCCGTTTTGTGACAGAAGTTCTGGAAGAATATAAGCCGGAAATAATACTAACTATCCATGCCCCTTATAAAGTAGTAAACTACGATGGCCCTGCTAAAAAGACCGCAGAAATCATCTCTTCCATAATTAAGTATCCCGTAGAAGCGAGTATTGGCTATCCGACGCCGGGAAGTTTCGGAACGTATGCAGGTGTTGAAAGAGGCATTCAAACTATCACACTGGAGCTGGATGAAACGATTTCTGCACAAGAACTTTGTGAGCCTGTGCATAAAATTTTTGATTGTTTGTGTAACGATTTGTAAATAAATCCTAAAGTTTTTTATGATTTGTGCCGTATAGATAAACAGAAGAAGAAAAAAGACAATCTAAGGAGAAACAAATCATGTTAGAAAGTGTAAAAGGCGTAGGCGCAGCCAGCGTCAACAGTGAAACTCCGGCTGGCGGCACCGGTGGTCAGAATGGTGATAGCGGAGTTGTAATTGATTTTTCAAGCGGTGATAAAGGAAACGGTATCACAATTCAAGTTACAGAGGGCATGACTTTGTCTGAACTTGCAGTCAAATATGACACAACCGTAGAAGACATCATGGCTGCAAACGGTACAAGCGTAAAAGACATCTATATCGGTCAGGATCTTGTAATCCCGAAAGGTTCAGCAAGCGAAAGTGTGATAGCCAAGCGTAAACACAATGCAAGAATGTCTGCTGAAGAAAAAGAAATTAAAGACAAAGGATTGACAGATCCTGTTGAAATTGCACAGTACTTTATGAATAAAGATTTAAAATCCGGCAGGTTAAAATGGATTCCGGAAGAAAAAGGTTTCCTCAATCTTTTCACAATCGGCGGTTATTATGAATATTATCCGGAAGATGAAGGTTTGTTCGGAGTCGAAACTTACGGAGAAATTAAATCAAGATACAATCTTGAAGACGGAGCAATCAGAGACCATAATTATATCCCCGGCGGCGGAAATTATGATATTGCGGAAGTTTACGACAGTAGAATCCGTCTGTATCCGGCAGATATGCCGATACCAAAATAAGGTTCGTTCCTAACTTGTACCAGCCATACAAGTTACAGAAGAAGCGAGGTGTAACAGCCTTGCTTTTTTGTTTGTAAAAAAAAATAAAAAATTTTGAAAATCTCAAATTTCTGTTAAAATTATAATATATGAACACTCTATCCAACAAAGAGAAAATTATTATAATAGCCGTTATACTTGGAATTGGGCTGGCATCTGCGGGGGGCGTTATTACAATGGTCAATTCAGCCTCCAGAGCCACAAAAATTTATCAGCAGGCCTTTGAAGATTACAGGACAGGTAATTTTCAAAATTCTTATTATCAGTTTTCCAAAATTTCGTTTTTTTCTGATTTAAAGCCGCTTGCAATTTACCGTCAGGCAAAATGTGCTGAGGATTTGGGCGATTATGACGCAGCAGTAAAACAATACCAATTTTTATTCAGTAACTATCCAGAGCATAGATTGAGCCTGCGCTCAAAATACCATGCGGCGCGTTTGCTTACGGAATCAAGAGCTGAACTTGCACAAAAATATTTTGAAGAAATTCTTGAAACAAATCCCCACACGGATTACGGTATAGCATCAGAATATTTCCTCGGAAAAATATTGCTTTCTTCTTCTGATAGTTTGACAGAAGAAGAAAAACTCTCTGTTAAAAACTATTATATTTCTTATCTGGAAAAGTCACCCTCAGGCAGGTGGTCACAAAATATTTTGAAAGAAATCCAAACAGCATCACTCCCGCTCAGTACAAAAGATTATCTTTTGTTAGCAAAGAGTTATTATCTTGCCGGCGATATGACCAGTGCGGAAAAAGCACTATTCCATGTCCCTGCGGCTAAATCCTGGGCATTAAATGCAAAAATTTCATTCAGAGACGGCAATACTTCAAAAGCGAAAGCTCTCACCGAATACGGGCTGTCATTTCATTCCGGTGATGTTGATATTGAGGATTTACAAGATGCAGTAAATTTATACGTACAAAAAGAAAGAGATGATTATGCTGCTCTTTCAAAATTGTATTCATATCCTGCATCAGCCGGCAGAGATTACATTTTAAATTTAAAATGTGAAAGCGCCCCGTCGTCTAAACAGCTGGATTGTTACAGAGAATTGTATAATAAATTTCCGTCGGGTGAGTACGCAGGTGATGCACTTGCAAATATTTTCATGATTCAGGTAAAAAACAAAGATTACGTGCCGGCAAAAATAAACGGACGTTCCTATCTTAATAAATACAACAATATAAAATACGCCCCTATGGTTATGTATTGGATGGGTAAAATTACAGAAGCAGTCAGCGGCGACCGTGATGAGTATGTAAGCTATTTCAGAGGTGTAATAGCAAGATATCCTGATAATTATTATGCCTATAGAGCTTATCTGAATTTAAATGACATGCATTCTGCCATTATTAATAATTATATTAATGAAAAAGAGGTTAAATATCCTTACGCACATGACAAACCCGCGAAACTCAATATCAAACTTGCAGATATAGGTGATTATGATTTGTTGTTTGAGTTGAATGATGATGAATTCATAAAAAGCTGGATTTATTATCAAAAAGGAGATTATTCGCATTCAATGTTAGTAGCGCGAGATGCTATGGAAAAAATTGACGATAAACCGGATAAATATGATTTACGCTGGCGTCTGGTGTACCCGATTGATTACTACGAAACCATAAAAAAATATTCTTCAGAAGTCGGCAATAATTCACCTTTGATTCTTGCAATAGTAAGAGAAGAAAGTTACTTCAATCCTGAAGCAAAAAGTGCGGTAGGTGCAGGCGGGCTGATGCAGCTTATGCCGTCTACTGCAAAGGAAATAGGAGCAAAACACGGCGTTAATATCCAATCCGTAGACGATTTATTTGATTCTGAATTAAACATAAAACTGGGGAATTATTATTACGCAGAATTAAAGAGCATGCTGAACGGACTTGATATATCATCAGTTGCGGCATATAACGGCGGGATAGGCTCTGTTAACAGATGGAAAAATTCTCTTTATTACAATGATACCGATGAATTTGTAGAACAAATTCCGTATTCGGAAACAAAAGATTATGTAAAAAAAGTTTTCCGCAGCTACTGGAACTATATCAGAATTTATTCGGGCAATGAATAGATAACAATTTGATTATTTTTTTTGTTTAATCTATTATTACTCTATGTTTAAACAGATTAATCGTGCGATAAAACGTATTTCATTACTTGATATATATATATTAAGACAGGTTATTGAAATGTTTTTGATGGGGGTTTGCGTATTTACATCAATCATTTTCGCATCTGATACATTTATCACGCTCATCAAGCAGATATCATTGTTCGGCATTCCGTTCAAAGTTGCATTTATGATGATTATTCTGAACCTTCCGTCAGTTATCGTAATGACAATTCCTATGGGCGTGCTGTTAGCAACGGTTATGACATTGAATAAACTCAGTCTGGATTCGGAAATAACAGTAATGCGCGCCTGCGGGATAGGACTTAATAGAATAGCAAAGCCGATATTTATTTTTGCAATTTGTATGTCCTGTTTCAGTTTTATAATAAATGAAAGTATAGTTCCGGTTATGTCAAAACAATCAAAAGATTTGGCACTCTGGGCGCTCGGACAGAAAAATATTCCTGACGGCAAACAGAATTTTGTTTTTAAAGAGTTGAACGACCATGGCGGTCTGAAACGATTGTTCTATGTCGGATATTGTGAAGATAAAGTTCTCCATAACATAACAGTATTGGATTCTTCAAAAGAGGGTACGATTCAAATTCTTCAGGCGCAAGAGGGGAAAACATCTCCTGAGGGCTGGAATTTTGAAAAGGGCGCAATCTATACAGTCGGTGATGACGGAAAAGTTCTCAACACAACACTTTTTGATGATTCGGTTGTAAAATTCGGACTTGATATGTCAAAAGAATTAAATAAAAATGTTGCGCGGGAAATGAATTTTACGAAATTAATAAAATATCTTAAAAATACAGAATTGGCTCCGAAACAGTACAGAGAAATCTGCGTTGAATTGTTCGACAAAATTGCCTTGCCGGTAACAACAATAGCTCTGGTGCTAATCGGCGTCCCGCTGGCAATAACCCCTCCAAGAGTCCGCTATAACAGAGGATTTTTGTTCAGTATCCTGATAATTTTTGTATATTACTTAATCAGGGCACTGTCTATATCTTTTGGAGAATCAGGCGCACTTGCCCCATTCTTAGCCGCCTGGATGCCAAATATTATACTAACCTGCGGGGGCGTGTATTTGTATTACAAGAAAGTTTACACTATAACATAATATTCCACCGTTTGCAGGTGAATAGCTGATAATATTTGAGTTAAAATATAAATAGTATGGATAACAATAACCAAAAAGTAGAAAGTGTTACAAATATATTCGGAAGCCGGAAACCCGGTATTCTGGAAAACCAGAATCCGGCAGCTCTCCCATTTATGAGCAGTCATAAGCTTAATGACTATGATTCAAATCTTTTGAATAATAATCCCGCAGCCGAACTCGGTGATGAGTTTATTAAATTGGAATACAAAATTGCCGAAAAAACAGAAATGCTGGATGCCCTAAATTCAAAAATAAAAGGAGCCGAACTCCTTGGCAAATTGCTTGACGTTATGGAATTAAAAATTCAGGCAAAAACTCTTGAAAAAGAAATTGCAGATTTGAAAGAACAATACTCTAAAAGAAACTTTGCAGAAAAACTTGCCGGTTCAAAAATAAAACAAAAACCAAAAGAGTCTGTAATTGACAGAATGCAAAAGTTTATCTCAAAAAAAATTATTACAAAAGTCTCCAAAAAATTCAAATCAATCATGGACTTGAGCGATTCTCTTGATACTTTGAGAAGTATTAACCAAAATGTCGATGAACTAATCGCAATGAAAGTTCCCTATGGTGAAACTACCGCCAGTTACGAAAAATTAACCGCGTATCTCTACCGTGCAAATAAAATTCATTCCCAGATTACAAAGTCAATGGGTGCGATAAAGTAATAATTATAATATATAGCGATAAAAAAAGAACCGTTTTTAATGACGGTTCTTTTTTATACTGAAACTATTGAAATTAAAGCATGTTCTTTTTGATATTAGCTTTATCTTTTTCAATCTTTTTGATTCTTCTTTCAATATCCTTAATTTGTTTAGAAAGAGCTTTTCTTTCAGATTTCAAAACCTGATACTGCGCATCAATGTCAGCATATTTAGCTTTGTAATTCAAAAGATCATTTCTTACATCAATTTGTGCATTGTCCAGTTCCAAAATAGCATTTTGCATCTTGCTGTTTCCTGGCAGACTTTGGACATTTGCGTTTTCACCGGCAGCGGAATTGCTGCTTGAAAGATTTGCAAAGTTCGGAGTAGTGCTCGGCGGAGTGCTGTTGTAAGAAGTATCATCAAAATTAATTGGCGTAAAAGCATTGCCGTCAGCAAACGCAGTACCTGTACAAGCAACAAGTACAGCCAGCGCTATTGAATATTTTTTTAAGGTGTTCATCATGATTTTTCTCCCTCTCTTATTTCTTCCGATAGTTTTGATAATAGTATGCACTATTTTCATGAAAAAAACATCCTTTAATTAATTGAGGAAATCAGGAACTTTTTTTGCATAACTGCGTCTGAATATTTGATTATGACTTGCCGTAAATAACAATTATAAAGTTTTATTAACTGCGAAAAACCGCTGTTATCAAAACTTTCCGCTTTTATAGCAAAAAAGTTGAAAATTTTTTTAAAGAATACTCTTGATTTTAAAATTTTTTTTAAATAGAATAAGTCATGTGCCTAAAGCACAGCGAACTTTAAAAAACACTAGATTTTATATAGAAATTATAAATAGCTAAGAAAAAATACTTGATTATTTTTTTTTACTAATTAATAATTGAACTTGCGGCGAATATGCTGCAAATGATTTACACGACCCCGATAAAAGAGAATAAAGTTTTCTGAAATCGGTTAATATAAAATCACGCACATTGAAAACAGAATAGCTGAAAACGAAAAAACTTGTTGATTCGAGAAGAAATGACAGGACAACGAAAAGAG
>CALUVE010000039.1 GCA_944324135.1 Candidatus Gastranaerophilales bacterium
TTTCAACAAGATTTTTATTCACAAACAATATTTTTTTACAATAAACCTTACCAAAATAATCAAAGCATCTGTAAATTTAAATCAAACCATTTGTCTTTTTACATCAATCCTGTACGGTTAAAATGATTTTGCCTCGTAAAGTGGCTTTGTGTTTAGGTTTTAACCTGCCGGAACTGTCCAAAAATAATCAAACAATGTAACTTTTTACATAGAGTGAAAAAATTCAATAGTTACAAACTTTAAAGGTGGTGATAACACTATTGTTTATGTTTCTCTCCCCAATCGCAAAGTGCGTATAAAATAGATTTGTAGGATGTGGTTGTATTTTAACGGGACATGAAACAGGACGAAAAGTCTCTTTTGGGTATCACAAATGTCCTCAAAATTTCACAAATTTTTGTCTGAAAACCAAATTATAACCGCCGTTTGCCCTAATTTTACTAACTTGCACGGATAAAACGATTTTTAGACTTTTGAAGTAAAGTAGGATGTGGTAAATCACAGATTTACCGCATCAAAAAAGGTTTCGGTAATCAAAGATTACCAAAACCTACTAATCTTAGTTTTTTTATTAAAATTTACGCAATTTACTTCCTATATTTTTTACATATCCCATAACTTTGAAAACTTCAAGAACTTCAAAACCTTTTTTACCAAAAAAGGTTTGAATCTGTCCGTCATTAATGGTTTCGTTATTCATGAGGTATTTCATCATAATTTTTTTGAGAGAATCCCCGCTTTCATAATTATATTTAGGTTTAACTATTCCAAAAATCACCTTTATTTTATTCATAAATTTATCATCTTTAAGATAATTCTTATCATTAACAAGACAAATATTTTTCTTGCCGTCGAAAATATCAACGCCTGTTTGCCCATAGTCCAGCTTTATTATTTCTCTGGAAACTCCTTTTTTCTGCTGTGCTTCGATAAGACTTTCAAGCGGCGCATATATTTCATCGCTGACACCAACTTTTGATAAATTCATAATATACTCCTTATAAAAAATCGCACTGGCTGCTTATGAATTTTTCTTTTTCTTAAGAATATTTTTAACGCCGATATAGATTTCGGAAAGTAAAAGTACAATAATAAACAGTACAAGGATATTATCCATATCTTTTGTTAGATATTTATTATTCATTTTAAGCCAGCCGCCTATCCAGCCTATAATAACCCATGAAACAATATAAAGCGTCGGAAGTTCTTTACTAAAGTGTTTTATAATGCCCCAGAACTTAAATCTGACAAAGTAACATGAGAATATATGCGCAAGGCTGACTGCAACGGCAATTATATTCATATAAACTGCAAGTATAACAGGATTTTGCTGGTGATAAACCATAGGGTTCATTAATATAAACCACATATTTTTACCTGCAGCATCAAACGCAGACCAGGCTAAAAGCAAAAGCGGTATAGAAATACCCAGAAGATACAAGTAGAATTTGTCAGGATTATTGCACCTTTTCAGAACTTTTCCGAAAAGCCAGCCCACAACAGGATAAATTATCCAGTTACAAAAAGAAAAACATACGTAACTTGCAGCTGTAAAATTCTTTATCGGAATAAACAGTGCGATAAATGAATAATAAAAATTATCAGGCGTAAGTTTAATAGTAATCTCATTTGTAAAAAATGCGCCGATTGCCGTCAAAACAATAGTTATAATAAGAATTACCCAGTTTGACAGATTAAAATATTTCACTATACCGAAAAAGAAAAATGCAAGTCCGGCAAACTGCAAAATATCCCCGCTTATCAGCATAAGGAACTTGTCATGAGCGAGAATACCGCCCGTCATCGGATAACTGCCAAACACCATCCAAGGCAAAACTTCTCTCAAAAAATTAAGAAGATATCCTGAAAGTAAAAGTATCAGCCCGCGACGAAAACAGCACTTTGGTGAATCGTTTTTAGTATAAGCAATCCCGAGCCCCATACTAAACATAAAAAACTGTGCACCAAGCAGCCTTACAAGGTTATGTGCAATATAAGTGGCAGTTAACGATGGTGTATTGTTGTATTTTACAAGATAAAATACATGGCACATAATCATTAAGACAATACAAATAGTTTTACATAAATCAAAAGCCGGCTGTCTGCCGCTATTAACAGTATCTTGACTAAAAAGTTTACCAGAACCCATATAACTGTTTTCCTTTTTATTATTCCAATGTCCGGCTAAGTCACATTGAGAAGTAAAGTAAACTATAAGAAGACTTTTATCAAAATTAAATCTCCCCATAATATATTAACACAAATTTTAAACTTAAATAGTAACCCGAACAGGTAAATTATAAAAAATTTACAAACTTTAAATGTTTTATGGCGGGATAATGATAATCACTTACCCCGCCACTGTCTGTTTATTTGTTATCTTTTTTGAAATTAACAAAGAACTCGCCTGTTTTTCTGACTGCTTTCTGGAAAATATTCTCGTTAGCAATACGTTCAGCCTCAGCTTGAGCCGCGAGCAATTCTTCCAGAGTAGCGTTCGGATTTTCAGGATCTGTAGGCGGCAGAGTACTTACAAAATTTTCGGCACTTGCTATATCTTCTGAGGTAGCAAGCCATTTGAAAGATTTAATCAAAGACAGAGGTTTTGCAGTATCCCCGCGCAGCACTACCTGAAAATTAGTAGTACTCATATCGTTGAAGTTTTTACCGAACTCAGGAATTGCAGCAAGTTCCTGCTTTGTAATTTGTTCACAGAAAATCGCAAACATTTTAGCTGCAGCAACGTTCAGCCCCGGCGTTGCTTTTACAAGGTTAATCGGGTTGACTGCCGCAATAGGCCCGAGCATATTGGATATCTGAGAACCGAGTCTGGCTCTGAGTTTCATATCGGCAATATTTGTCAAAAGATTCATATCACCGTCAATCAGCATACACATAATTTTGCCGCTTGATGTAATCGGTTTCAAACTTGCAATACCGTCATTCATAATAATATGTCCGCTAAGCCGGTCAAAATGCGAAGTTTCAATAGATGTTAATGAATCAATAACCCCGCCGAGCGCTGTCTGGAAAAATTCTGATTCACGAATATTTTCGGCAAGAATCAAATTCTCCAGTTTTCCGAAAGGTCCAAGCTGTCCGTCAATTATTTCAAAATCAACAGTTCCGCTGATACCTTTCATCTGTTCTGCCTGGGTCTTAGCGGCTCCGTCAATTTCCAAATCAGTGCTGAATGCCATTGTTCCAGACAGAGTATCTTTCATATTCATCAATTCAAGGAAAGTTCTTTCTACATTAAAGTTTGTCCCCTGAACTTGAGCTTTCAGCAGCATAGTCAAAAGATTAGCAGAAACATCTCCTCGCACTGTGCCGCCGATTGTAGAAGTGAGAAGATTATTCAGATAGAAAATATTATTTCTCACGGATATTCTTCCTGTAGTATTGTTCAAAACAATAGGAGGGGAAGAAATATATCTAAAATCAATAGAACCGTTTCTAACCAATACCGGCAGGTCAGCAGGCTCAGCCCCCGGAGTTGCAGGAGGAGCATACTTCATAGCGGCATCACTGACGCGCATCATTCTCGGAACATCAACATTGCCGGAAGTTACGCGCAGGTTATTAACGATAAATAACGGTGACGGGAAAAGACTTGCATCAGCCGTAACCTGAATATCAGAACCGTTTAAAATCAAATCCTGCACAGCAAGCATCAATTGATGTGATGCAAAATTCAATTCAAAATTTTTCAAAGTTGTTAATAACTCAGGTATAGTCATATTCCGGACGAAAAATCCACCCTTGTATTTTGGAGCAATAGACTGCCCGTAAACAAGAAGATTACCGCCAAAGTCCAAAATAGAATCTTTAAACGCACAAATATGAACTTTCAAATTTTCCGGAAGATTAATACTAATCTGATTTATAAAAGGCTCAGGTGTATCGAGTTTGGTAATTGTGCCGGATACAACAGCAACTTCTTTAGAATTGGCTATATTAGCATCAAAATCATCCCCGAATACGCTTGGCAGAGTTTTTACAAACAGACCGGTATCTTTGATGTTTAACCTGTCGCCTTTAAATGTAATTTTTGCCTGCAAAATACTTTGCTGACCGTTTATTGATTGAATGTCAACCGGTGTAATATAGTTGCGTCTGTCAGCTTTAATCTGACAAATCATATCCTGACGGTTTGAATCACCGCTGAGAGAAAACTTCAACGGCAGCACACCGGTTGCACTGATAAACGGTTCTACGGCTTTTCCAAGTATTTGTTTTAAATCAATGGCATACAATTTACCGTTTGCCGCAAGATTTATATACGGATTTTTCATATATTGAGAAATTACACCGGAAAAATCAACCACAGAAGATTTATTAATCTTAATAAGAAGAGGATTCAGTGTAATATTTTCTTCATCAATCAATACGGATAATTCCGGATTAGAAATCACAGAATTTGTCGGAGTCAGATAAATATTTAAACCGTTATTATTGATTTTACCCGTAATATTTTTAAAATCGCTGACAATTTCAGCATCAAGTTTTCCATTAGTAACTCTGAGTGAATTATCTTTTGTAGACGCACTCAAATTGGACAAACCAAGTTTGATGTTAGATACAGCTTTTTTCAACTCACCTGTGATTTTTGCATCAAGGAATAAATTACCAGAATTAACGCTGTACGCTTTCTTTGCATCAACCGGTGCAAAAGCCGCAAACAAACCTGCAAGCGGAAGTTTTTCAGCATACAAAGAAATATCCGCCACAGATTTTTCGTCAATTTTTCCTTCTGCTTTCAATATTGAATCATTTACAAACAAATGAGTATCAACAAGCTCCAGAGTTTTATCACGGAAGATTATATTGGCATTAACATCCTTGAACAACAAACCGATTTTGCTGTTAGAAATTGCACCGTCTCTTACAACAAGCGCGCCGTTTGCTCTAAGTTTTTTAAAATTGGTTTTTATCTTGGTATGTATAGCCAGATAACCATTACCTTTAAGATATGCCAGATCATTTTTGATATTTAATGTATCCATAAAGGCTTTTGTCAAAACAATCAAATCATTAAAATAGATTTTTTTACTGTTAACATCGACATTTAATTTAGGGTGTTTGCCGAAATTAACATTTCCGGCAAGTGTTATATTTTTGTCTTTTGTGATGTATAAATTTGTATCAATATCGGCGGATTCATCGTTAAGTTTGACTCTGAAAAAGCTTTCAGGCAGTGTGTAACCCGAAATATTCATAGTAAGATCTTCAACAAATGCAAACCCGTGGAGAGAAATTCTGCCATCATGATGCTGTCTTGCTTTAATTTTTGCATTGACGTCAGTCTTCAAATTGTAATCTCTATACAAAAGCACAGGATTGACAAACCCCATATCAGCTCTGTAATCAGGATCATCCTCTTCATCAAGTTCTCTTGCCGGCGGAATGAAAGAATCTAAATCTACAGATGCCGTAATATTAACATTTTCATCACTTAAAAATTCAGCATCAGTTTTGACTCTGAAAGTTTTCATATTGTTAAAAGATGCTTTTAATTCATCCCCGCGTAATTTTAGATAATGTTTTGATTTTAAATCATTTATAAGAACAGAATAATCTGAAACTTTGATATTCGGGACTTTAATTTTTATCCATGCCGGATTGAACCAGCTTGTTTCAGTCTCGACAGGAGGAGTCGTTTCCTGTTTCTGTTTTTGTTCATTGATAATTCGTTCAACAACATTCATCAATTTATACTGAGAACCGTCAGGGGCAATTTCGACATTAACTTGAGGATTAGTGAGAGCGACCTCTGAAACTCTGACAGTCAAAAGCAGCAAATTAGGCAAAGAAACTTTTGTCTTTAAACCGTCTGCGCTAACAAGCTCAGAACCATCCGGAAGTTTTATACTTATATCATCAATTTTTACACCTGCTTCCAATGCAGGAGTTGTCACAACCTGAATATTTCCAAGACTCAATGTCAAATGAGTATATTCTTCCGCAAGCTCCTGTATCTGTGTTTTATAAACATTCAAATCCAATTTTCTCGGCAAAACAAACAGAAAAGCTGCATAAACAGCTACTATTATAACAGCCAGTACTATCCCTGAGATTTTTAAAAATTTCATCATAAATCTTATCACCCCTTATTTGACTAATATAACAATATTATTCATTAAGCTTTAAAAAAATTAAAGGATTGTAGAGAAATGTAACAAAATTTAGAATATTGAGCAATTATACCGGATTTATTTACTTTATATATACATCAGTTAAAAATACTGACTTTTAGTTCATTTTATGATGGAAAGGGGCGAAGAGCCCCTTTCCGTTTTAATGCGTATTGAAATTATTTTTTAATAAAAAACTGCGGGAAATTTTTCTTAAAAAACTCTGCCATACTTTCTGTAACTTCAGGAGCAGAACCGGCATAAGGATTAAGCATTACATCGCAGTCCTCCGGAATTTTGAAAAGTTTTCCGAAATCATATTTAAATTTTCGTTCTGCATTGGGTGCATAATCAACAAACCCGAGCCACGGATCAACGATTAAGACATCTTTCATTTTTGAGAGTTTTTCGCATTTCAAATCAGCATTTTTCCGGAGATTAATAATATGGATTGCGTGGTCGATACCGCCTTTAAGCATTCCATCTTTGCTTACCAGATGGAGTTCCGCAGGTTTTGACTCTATTTTGTTAAGTTTAGCAAGAAGATTCCACAATTTTGCAAAATCAGCACAATTTGCGACCCTGTATTTTTGGATATTTTCGACAAGTGTTTGATAGTAATTTCCGGCAGGACGTTTCATATATTCTTCCCAAAAGGGTGTTCTTATAAAAGTTTTAATCCGCTCATTAACTCTGGTTGCAAGCGATTGAAAACTATTATTTCCCTGCGCGCATTTGAATTCAGAAATTTTTGTACCGGAAACAGCAGCAAAATCTGATGTTATAATATGCATTACTTTACGGGCTTCATTTATAACTTCCGGTTTTGAGGTAAATGTTACGTTTGCAGAACTTACTTTCATACAATCCATAAAACATGGGAATATTATTTTTTGCTAGTGAGAATAGTAAACAATTTGCATCAACAGGTTTGTTATCGGAATTAAGCTGTCCCAGGGTGACATCTTTGTTAGAGCCGTGGTAATCACTTCCGCCGGAAATAAAAAGATTATTTTTTCTTGCGCAGTCAACTAAAAATTCAATTTCGTTTTGCGAATATCTTGAATAGTAACATTCAAGTCCCTGAATACCGCATTGAATCATCGTTTTCAAACGCGGTAAAAATTCATCTTTCTTAAGATGAACCTCTCCCTCGCCGCCGAGCGGATGAGCCCAGACCGGAATTCCGCCGGCAGATTTTATTGTCTGGATTGCCTCATCGCCGTCAAAGCGGGAATTACCGGTTTGGCAGCCGTCCAGATACTTTTTCATAGCGGAAATATTATCACGGGCAAGCCCTCTATTTACAAGAATATTTCCAAGATGAATTTTTACAACACTTTTTCTTGAATACAACCAGTCGAGTTCTTCTTTTGTAAGTTCAATATTCCAAACCTCTTTCAGGTAATTTATTCTTTTTTCCAGTTTATTTTTGCGTAGAAGTTTGCCGTGAGCAATCAAAGCGTTCAAATTTTCATCATCAAGGTTATAATTGTAACCTAATATATGACATTTGTTTCCGCGCGCCTTGCAGGTGAGTTCAACTCCGGGGATGAAAGTTATCTCGGGCGGAATAAGCTTTTGAATATCTTTGCATCCCTCAATCAAATCATGATCGGAGAGGGAAAAAATATTAATTCCGCTATTTGAAATATTTTCGACAAGCTGTACGAGCGAATCGCTTCCGTCAGAGTAATTGCTATGTATATGTAAATCTGCCTTTAACATACTACTATTATATTGCAAAAAACAATTTGCCGTGCTAATTTTAAAATAACAAAGGAGTAAAAAATGGCAATACCGGCAGTAGCGTCAGATATACAAACAACAAAAGCCGCACAACCACCTAAAAAACGGACAAATTATGTAAAAATCACAGGCTACACAGCAACCGCACTGGGTGTAGGAAGCGCTATTGCGGCGGCAAATAAAAAAATTCAACTGCACAAATATCTTGCATACGCAGCAGGAATTTTGACTGCTGCGCACATCGGCATTGTAGAATGGTACCATCATAAAAAATCTAAATAGCAATTTTTTTCCTGTTCCGGTTTTATAGGAATATGCAAAATAACAATGTCTCTTTTACCTCAAAAATTCAATTTGTGCCGTGGAAAACTTTCACAAAAATGCAGAAGAAGAATGAAATTTTATACTTCCACGACACACCAAATATTTTGAAAGCTGATGAATTTTATTCACTTGATATCAGAACCTGCACAGGCGGCGGAATTACAAAACCGTCGACAGGCGAGGGCGAGGGATTTCATTTTTGGGATGACAGAATAACCCAGAGGAAAGCAAACGACAATGTTATTTCACTAATCCGGTTTGTCAAAAATCCTGAAAGGGGACTTATTTTAGGCGGGAAAAAACTTGATTCAAATCCGCTATCAATCCCGCTGTTTTACAAATTCAGAGATTTGATATCCGAAAGAGTGCAGAATTTGACACAATTTTGTATCCACAAATTTGAAAACAGCCAGACACATTATCATTATGACACCCAAAATGATGTCTGGACAATCTGCACAGAATACGGCAAAACTGACAAGAGCCCAATGAGAGCCGTCACCAGCCTCGGTACATTAAAAAATGCTTTTGAAAAAATTTCCATAGCACCCGGAGACAGATTATTTATCGGTGAAAAAGAAATTCTGCCCTCAGATGCTCCGGAGTTATTTTTAAAGAAATAACTGCTAATATTGTAAACGGCTTTACTCCTTAACACCGCCTTGCATAATATCATTTATAAAATATTTTTTGCCTAACAAAAATACCCCTATAACAGGTATAGTACAAATTACGGAACACGCAAGAAGTTCCCCCCACAGGGTGACTTCTCTGAAACTCCCCTTGAAAATAGCAAGCCCTACAGGCAAAGTGCGCATTCCCTCAGAATTTGTCACAATCAACGGCCACATAAAGCTGTTCCAGCTGGTCACAAACGTAAATATCGCTAACGTCGCAACAGTCGGCAAAGCAAGCGGCAATGCTATTTTATAAAAGGTCTGAAAAATATTACATCCGTCAATCCTTGCAGATTCTTCCAAATCTTTAGGGAAAGAAAGAAAATACTGCCGCATCAAAAATACTCCGAACCCGCCAAACAACGCCGGCAATATTAAAGCTTGATAAGTATCTATCCAGTTAAACTCTCTCATAAGAAAAAATAGAGGAATAATATTTACCTGCGGCGGAACCAGCATTGTTATCAAAATAAGCAGAAACAACCCGCTGCGATATGGAAATTTCAACCGTGCAAAGGCATACCCTGCCATTGATGCAAACAAAACCTGTCCGACAGTTGTTAACACAGCGACAATCAGACTGTTTAGAAAATATTTACTCAAAGGTATTGAGGAAAAAACATTCTTGTAATTTTCCGCCGTAAAATCAGTGTGGATGAGATTACCTGCGCCTGTAAAAATACTCGCCTCGTTTGTAAAAGATAGATTCACCATCGCGCAAAAAGGATACAACATGCTGAAAGCAATGATGAAAAGTGTCAAATACCCAATCCAAACCCTGAAATTTTTCATACACTAATTATAACAGGAAAGTCCGAAAGTGAGTATGCAAACATGATGTTTGCTTCAACACTATTTCCGCAGACTGAAATATCGCCTGTAAGAGATTTTCAGCATTCTCACCTCTACCAAAGTTTTAAGCCCCCCACCTAGCCTCCCCCGCGGAGTGAGAAAGAACAAACATGATAAAAAAGTTTTGCATTAATTTTAACGGGCAAAGCCCCTGAAACAAGTTCAGGGTGACAGTTTCTTTGACCGGCACACAAATCTAATCGCAAAAAATGCGAAACCTTGAAAAAGATTTCGCATTTTTTATATTGTTAACTATACTAACAAATTATTTTTTGTATAATACAGCTCTTGCTGCATCTGATGCAGGATATACACCTTGATCGTAGAATACAACCGGGTAGATATCAGCAGGGCTGTCAACTATACAATCATCACCATCGCCAGAGCTGCAAACTGTTTGTCTGTTAGGAGCTTTTGTACCGTTAACATCAATAAAGCCACGGCAAGCACCGCCTGCAACACCTTTACCGATATCTTCTGCAGCATTAGCTTCTGTACAGTTTTGAGCAGTGTTCGGGAATGTGAACATAATACCATCATTGAAGAACATTGTATAGTTATTAGCTAAAACGCCATCATCAGCTGAACCTTGAGAATTTGCATTAGAACCAAGGATAGCTGCATAACCAGCAATAGAACCAGTTTCTGTTCTTACAACATTAGTTCTGTTTTTCAACAAGTTGAACATTGAAAAATCAGCAGCAGCTGTACCTGTTGAAGTTGTAGTACCTAAATCATAATCATCAAGAGCCAGGTTAAGTACGATAGCCTGTGAAATTACTGATAATGCTTTTTTGTAAGCTGTTTTGTATTGAGCACCGTTAGTTGCGTTCATCAATGTAGGCATTGTCATAGCAGCTACAACGCCGATGATACCCAGAGTAATCAATACTTCTGCCAAAGTAAA
>CALUVE010000040.1 GCA_944324135.1 Candidatus Gastranaerophilales bacterium
TTAGTACTCATGTTTTCGGCTTTTCTTTCCTAAAACTTTAATTTTTTGACCTCTTTTGTTAAGTTTTTGTTACAATTGGGGTGAAAAATCAGTTGCGAAAACGGGGCGAAAGGTAAGCTAGGATTGCACCTCCAACCTCTTCATTAGGATCAAAGCATGATGGCTGCGGGTTTAGAGAATTTTGGATTAACATACTAACTAAAGGACCAAAAGCATCAGGAATTTGTGTTTTTCTGTAAATTCCTGCTAAAAATGTCTGTATATTAGGCGATTTTGTTCTATTGAAACGGGATAGGGCAGGATACATTTTATCCACACCTTGAGTACCGTTTTCAAGCATCCTGTCTAATATATATAAGGTTTCTGTTATTTGCTCTTCGTTATTGGAATGCAAAAGAATATCATTAAGGTATGGCAGAGCATGTTCTTTTTGCTTTACAAAGCAATCGACTTTATTTTTGTCGAATAGGCAATAATTTCTTTGCGGTGTTGGCTGCTGCACTGATGTATTATTATATATATATGTATTATTTGTAACAGGTCTAACTTCCATATTATAAATCCTTATGAATAAACAAACGGAGCACCGTTTTTGATTTCAAATAATATATTATCAGCCATTACTTTCAATTCTTCTTTTGGTTTGCCGTTGTCGACCTGTTTGTAAAATTCTTGCATTAGTGGTTGAACAGAGGCATCTTTTTTGGCTTTGAAGTTTCTCAATTCAGTAGAGACTAGCCGCTGTTGCAAATCGGCTTCTGTGTCGGCATTGATTTTCTTTACCTGTACATCTTTAATAGCTTCACCGGCAAGTTTCCCGCTGTATCCTATAGCTGTCAAACCTGTTATACCGAAGAAAAGCTGCTTGAAATACGGATTTTTGGTATCTAAAAGATAGTTATAGAAGAAAGCACGGTAGTCATCAACGTGCGAATAGAATGTTGGTTTTGGAGTGCCGTCTCCGCCGACAGCACTGTCAACCTTGGTTGTAGATGTCCTCAATTTCTTTATAATAAAATTAGTAAATTCTTCTTTTTCTTCCGGAGAACCTTTCAAATTCTTCAAGGCTGTTTTAATCTCTGAATCGGATGCATTAATCCAGTCAAAGAGTTTGGTAAGAGTTGCTTTATCATTTTCTGCAGTCTCTTTTGTTGAAGCTTTAATAATTTCATCAATCGCATCTCTGGTTGTTTTAATGCTGGTTTCAATACCTGATTTGCCTTTGGTTAAGTTTTTCAATGCGACAAACCCGAGTCCTACTATAGAGACAAAAGTTGCGGCACCGAGAAGAAAATAATTCACATTGCTGTTATCCTTTTCTGCTTTCGGATTATCTTTTCGTCCTTTGAAAGAAATATCTCCAAATACTTTTTTGCCGAAGTTCGGCAGAATTTCTTCGTTATCATTAGAAATATATTTGCTGAATTCAGCCGCTTTTTCAGACATCATGCTCCGTACAATCTGGATTTTTCCGGAGAATGACTGTGTTTCAATATCGATTAATTTTTCCTGAAGATTTTTCTGTATATCCGCTTCACGTTTTTTAACCCAGACATCACGAAATCCCTCAAGGAAAGTTTTACCCATAAACGCCATCGCAGTAAGCGCAAGAACACCTGTTCCTGCCAGAATAGTCTTTTTATTAGTGCATTTTATCATATGGTAAAGTGCCTGATGGGTTTCTTCATTAAGAGCGCAGTTTCTGGTCAAGTCGGGGAGTTTTTTAAGTTCATCAATACTCTGGTTATTAGAAATATTTTTACTGATAAATGCGGTAAGTGCCGTAATTCCGCCCATAACCCCAACAGCTATTGCACTAATCGGCAGGAGGCTTTTTTCACCGGAACTATTCTTCTCGTATAACTTTTCAGGCATTTCTATATTTCGTGAAATTAGAAGTGAATCATAGGTATCATTCAAATTGCACTCAGTGCTGTTTGCATTATCTTTTATAAGCGAATTAACGACAACACCCTCTTTTGTCTGATTAGTTTTTTTTCTCTGTGTTGAGGTTAAATATCTTCTCTGTCTTTGTGCTTCCACATCATTAAACTGAATCGAGTTCATCTTTGTTCAAATCCTTTTCTGTTCCGGTTAATTTTTTATACAATCTGTGTATAAAAGTTTTAAGCTCAAAAGCTTTCTTTGTTTCATCAATTTTTTTATCATCATTATCAGCATCCAGCGGACTGAATATTGCAAATAATGATTTTATTTTTTTCTTAACTTCGTTTAAAGTTTCAGAGATTTTCTTTGCTATTGCAGTTTTGACTTCTCCGTACACTGCTGCAAGCTTATCAGAGATGTCAGCTAATTTTTGTCCGATATTTTGTGTAAAATTAGCTATTGCCGCCGGTATGTTCCGTAAAATATTCACAGAACCCAATATGAGAGTATTAATGACAAAATTCGCCGGTTTTGCAATAATTGCAGGAGTATTCTTAGTGAAAAACTGAGCAAGCTCTGAGAGTCTTTGATGTGCTGCGGTCATTGAATTTTGAAACGCAACAGCCCTTTGTGCAAAATTCTGAGCATCCTGAGCTCTGGCGTCTTTTGCCTGTTGCTGAGCTTTTAGAAACGCGCCGATTGCTGCGCACTCATTCCAGCTCATTTCGCCCGGCTTTGCTGAAAAATCGGCTTTTCTCATTCCTCCTCCGCCGCCCATTCCGTTACATATCGGACAGGCTCCAAGCGGCATACCGTGAGGACAGGTTCCTATTCTTGCGCTATTTGCTTGTCTTGCAGCTAACTGCATTAAAAAATCCTCGCTTGACTTTCCAGCAGAGGACACTAAAGAAAATTATTAACTCTTCCATCCTGAGCGTGGAATGTTTTTTCTTGAGTGTTCCGGCTTTTACGGCTGCGCCAGCAGCTGGAGATATTCACTCCATTTCCTCTATAAAAATCCTATGATAACAGCACTCCCATGTCAATTTAATTCTCAGAATTATTTACATTTCTATAGCCAATTCCTGCTCTGTACCCTGATACAAAATACATTAAAGGAAGAGCCGGCTCTATCCATTTAAAACCGGATAGAACACCGGCTGTTGCTATGTCATCCGCATGTAGTGCAATATCTGTTAATTCGGGTTTTCTTTCATCGTATAGTTTATGGTCAGTTTTTTGCCCGAAAAGCGGATTTATTAATTTTTTACTCAAATAATTTGCTATAAAACTGCCGCCAATTATACCGGTTGCCGTAATCCCCGAAAGAATTGTAACTAATTTTTGCGCAGGTTTCAGCGGTTTAATCAATTTTGCTTTTGCAAGCTGTTCAGACGCATACAAAGCGGCGCCTGCTCCCACATTACAGAGAAATATGTTTGCAAAATACTGATAAAATCCCTCTTTTATTTTATCAGCTGTTTTCTTTTTTGAAGAAGTTCCTGTGACCGAATCCGCAACAATCCCGCCGGCAATCCCGCCGCCGACAGGTATTGCACCAAGCAGAGAAAGACGTTTTATTTCCCCGAATATCTCTTTCGAATCCAAATTTTCTTTCTCAGGTAAAATAACCTTGAACAAGGACTCTCTATCAGCATCTTGAGGAAGTTTAGCTGACAGAGTTTCTATGTCTTTTAGTGAAAGATGAGAAGTCCTTGCTTTGTTTAAAATATTCAAGAGGTCTAAATCCTGCGGCTTTTTGTTAGAAATGAAATGATTGACTGCTTTTGATTGTTTTTCAAGGAGTTTATCAAGCGGTGTAGTCTCCATTAACCCGTTGATAATTTTTCTGCCGCTTATCTTTAAACCTCTTGCTCCAACAAGGGATGCTGTAATTGTACTTGAAATGATGATGGCGTTTTTTATCCCCCGTTTAAGCTTGTTTTCGTTTTTAGAATGTGCAAAAGTATCATAAATCCCGTAAGCCGTTCCAATGCCAATTAATGCTGCAGGCATTTTTTGCTGTAGTTTGTTTAATATTACGGGTTGATCTACAAATTTTGCTATTGTCTGAATTTTCATTAATATTTTTCTTTTGTTAAATGTTAGGCATGACTAACTTTAAAACAAATAAAAGCAAAAGTCAAGTATGCAGCAGTTTGGAAAATTTTTTGTGGGATTTGCTAATTGCTCACACTTATACTGATACATAAGGCTGCTAATTTATCTTTGGTAAATGTTCTTGCCAGTGTTCGTCTAAATCTCTTATAAATCTGTGTGCATCTATCACATCATCATAGGTTATAGGCTCAGGGCCCTCTTGTACTTCCAACGGAATAAGACTTTCATCTTTAACCTCAATATCAGATAGCCCCACAAATGCAACTCCGAAATTTTTACCGCAGTTAGCACACATTAAATTTACCACTAATAGTCCGTTTTCCTGCCGCTTTATTGTGATTGAATCCTCGTCAAATCCACTCCGGCATACCGAACAACACAAATTATTGAATAATACTTTTAACTTCTTTTTCACTTTTTTCCTCTTTCTTCTATTATATACTAAATTAACCGCTGTTAATGTTCACGATAATTAAAAATAATGTTTCAAAATCGCTTAAAATGGGCATAATATATATGTAAGCCATAGGAGGTTTATATGGAAGCTATTAACTTAATCTTATTTGGTTTTATCGTTTACACTGCGTTAATCGTAGTTCCTAGCATCTGGGAAGAGTTAACCACTGAAGGATAAATTCCGCCAAGTTTTATGACGAAGTAAAGAGGCTTATTGTTCCCGCTAAAATTTCGCCGGTTAGTGTTTTACAAGTTGGAAAAAGTGTTAGTTATACGTTTATTGTCAAACGCATTTCTTTGTTGTGCAAAATTTTCTTGTATCAATCAAAGTAAGATTTTACTGTTTCTTCGCCAAGGACTCTAACTCTGGCAGCACGGATGCGCTCATCATAGCTCTCCACAGGCAGCCCAGCCTTTTGTGCTATTTGTTTCATTGCAGAAAGCTGTTTTATTTCTACTTCCAAAATGTCTAAACTAGTATCCGGATTATACCCCTCAGCCTGCGCTTGTGTAAGAAATTCACTGTGTGCTTTTTCGAGAATTTCAATCTGCCGTTTACAGAAACCTAATATTGGCATGCCGGAGCTTTCCGCCTGTCGAATAGCCATATTCAGTTTTTTCATCTCGTCTTTGTAATCCATAGTATTTATATTATAGCCTTAAATAGTTTGTATTAGCAATATATTTCAGGAATGTATAAACATCCATTTCTACAACGGTATTAGCATTCCAAGGGTTCGTAAAATAGACAAGCCCGCTATCTTCGTCATACCCTTTTATTGTATAGGCATGATTACTGTACAAATCAAACGCCGGACTCATACGTTTTTCAATAGGGCCTTCTCCAGGTATATTATGAGTTGACGCATATAAAAGAGTATTTCTGTCATTTGCTGTTGCACGAATCATAGCAAGTGAGTAGTCAATACCATTGGATGTCGGCATTACACCTCCGACAATATCACCATCAACATTAAAATAATTCCCGTTTATGTCAGAACGGTATCCGAGTATGGAGGCAATAAATTCTCGAGACAGACCTCCGGTTAAGCTTTCCATTTGCTTGGATACATCAGCAAGTTCTTCAAATTCGTAAGGGGACATGCTCGGCTGATTGCCGCTGCGTTTAATAGAATATGCAAATTCCAGCATTTTTACACCATCACAAGCTTTAACCTGTTTACTGCCGTTATCAGGAATTTTTCCGTTGGTTAATTTTATTATATAAGGAGAATCTACAAGCTCTGCTTTAGTCAGGGCATAAGAGCCGTCCGGCTGTAATTCAGGATTGTACACATGAGATTTATTAGGAAGTGTGACAAAAATATCATTACCTTTCTGGGAGAACATCTGATAAATCTTTGCACGTCCTGCCGGTAAATCCATAAGGTTATCTATAGCTGAAATCAGCCAGCAGTCACCAAGGCTTTGCTGTTTAGTATTAAAACGTCCCTCTAGCGGGAAAAGTCTTTCAAATGTTTCTTTATTGAGTTTAAGTTCAACCATACTTCCGTTGTCGTTAACATACAATTTACCGTCAACATAGCCAACTTCACCTTCCGGAACTGATTGGGTCAAAGTTTTTAAATCTGTACCGGACGGGAATTCTTTTACTAAAGGTTCACCGGATGAAAGTCTTTTGACATCTTCCAGATAATGTTTTGAGAAGAACTTGTTTGTTCCAATGTTATCTATCAAATCGTTTATGTCAACCTTGCCCTCAGAAGCCAGCTCAAAATATCCGGATTCTACCAGACGAACAAATCTGTTTGGGTCTTTGTTCACAAGCTCGTTGAAATAAAAGAACAATTTTCCCTGTTTCTCATTTGGCAAGTTTTTCCATATCGCAGATTTTATAATACGGCTGTACTGATCTCTGAACTCTCCGTTTTCCGAAAACGGATATTTATAAGAGGTCGGCAATGTAATTTCTTTATTGCTGATATGGTCTATAATTTGTTTTGTCGTAATATTTGGATAATCTTTAACGAGATTGTTCACATAATTTAATATACCTGCGTCCCCGCCGGAAGCTTCGATTATCGCATCAATACCATATTGACTAAATTTATATGTGTTTTTATTATCCTTAACAGCACCTGCATCTAGTATAAAATTCATTACACTTTCATTGTAGCCGCGTTGTTTAAACTCAGGAATAGTTGTAATCACGGCAGGATCAACATCTTTTTCTATCGCGGTGAGCATAATATCTTTTAATTCACCGGCATCCATTTGTGCGTCAAGCCCTCTATTATAAGCTCCCAAGATTTGAGACATATCAAGTGATGTGAATTGTATTACACCTTCATCGTCATCTAAATCGCGGGTTTTAGCAGATTTTTCCAACATAGCGTCAACCAGTAACACTTTTTCAGGACTGTCTACCTGTGTAAACGTATATAATACATTATCATTTTCAACAAACATTTTGGCGGCTTTTATAATCGCACTTTCTAACTGAGCCGGATTTGAGGAGTTATTGATATTGTAGCAAACCTTTCCGATTGCACGCCAATTTATATCGCTCTTTTTCTGGAACACTTTCATAAACTCATTTACAACATACAGTGATTCTTTATCTTTTACATAACTCAAAATTTCCTTTAACGGAGCATCTAAATTAGTTGATGTTGTTCCCTGAAGATTAGAAAACAAACGATCAAGGAAAAATCTTGTTTCTGGATTTTTGGCTGAATAATCCAGGAACATCATAATTTTAGACTCATCAAAGATATATTCGCCTTTGTTGTTTTTAACCGCCATTGCCTGGGTTAAAACACGTGAAGACGCTGTATCTTTCACATGTTTTAGAATATTATTCAAGTCTTCATCGCTGAGTCCCTGGAATCTTTCTTGAATTACTTCTCTCAAATTTTCGAGTTTTTGAGGAGAGAGTGGCAAATTGAGTTTATTCCACCCGGACATATCGTACATCTCAAATTCTGCGAAATTTAATACAGGTTCACCTTTTTCATTTCTCATTTTAAAAGCTGCTTCAATATCAAAACTGTCAAACCCTTTACTTGACATAACATCTACTATATATCTGATGTTATGTATATTCTGCAGAAGTGAATTGTCACCTTCTTTAGATATTTCCATTAACTTTTTCATTGCCGCGACATCATCAAATAAAAGATCTGCAAACAGGTTGTCACTTTCTATATCATAAAGCACATCCGGATCTGATTTAAAATTGAGAACATCCTCGAAAAATTTAAAATCTCTGGTCGAACGTAAATAACGACTATTAACTATGGAGCTAAATGTTTCGCCAATGCGCACATCCGGGAATCTGTCATTGCTATACGTTTCAGAAATCAGGTCAAAAATTCTATCCAAAGATTTTATCTCTTCCGGAGAGTATCTGTTCATTATAAGGTTGATATCCCGTTCTGAGAACATACTGTTGCCGTCAACATCTCTTAGGGAGAGTATTTTGCTGCCAATAGCAGAAGCATCGGAAGATGGTGCTGGCATCCGTACGTTTTCAGCACCATCCGGACGCGGTGTTAAAACTTCTGTACGGGACTGCGGATTATAGTCATTCGCAAATGAAGAATTAAATTTTACAGCAGATACACAGGAACCGATATTTGCTAATTCATATAGCGGAATTTGAATTTCTTTAGAAGTATTCCAAGGATTGATAATTCCGACAGTTTTAGTTTCAGGATTGTAAGATGATATATTGTAAGCGTGACCTTGCATCAAGCCAAGATTAAATTTATCAATTTCGACACCGATGAACAGTAATGTATTCGGGTCGTTTTCTTCCAGAACTTTAACTAAATCATCAAATGATTCGCCTTTTTGCTTCTGATAATCTAAATTATTGAAATAAAAATATTTTTCAGTGACGTTATTACGCCCTGAAATATCCTTTAGAGCCAGCTCGGAGCCGCCGCTGTCTGATCTTTGCATTTCACGCGTCATAAAGAAAATATCATTAGCACTTAGAACACCTGATTTTCCATATTTATTGCGCTGGAGTGCATACGCCTGCTCAAGAATTTTTATACCGTCACACCCGTCAACCTGACTTTTCCCGAGAAAAGTAGAAATACTTCCATTAGCTTTATAAATTCCGACAGGAGAAAGCCAGACAGGTTTTCCGTCATTAAATTTTACTGTTATAGCTGATTCAGGATATTTAACATAAATATCACCGTCTTTTTCTTCAATCAGTTTGTAGAGTGAAATTCTTCCTTTTGGAGACTGCATAGCAGCATTAAATGCTGATATAAGATAACAGTTGCCTACGCGGCCTTGATGCATTTCGAATTTATCTTTTTGCGGAAAGAGCCTTTCAAATGTTTCTTTGCGCATTTTTATCTCAACAAGATTTCCCTCACCGTCATTTGCATATAATTTGCCGCCGATCTGGGCAACCTCTCCGGCGGGAACATCCCGTAATATTGTTTCTTTCGGGGTACTTGCAGGATAATCCTTTATTATATAGTTTTCGTTTGGACGTGTTTTTATTTTTTGAGATTTGATACGCTCTGAACGGACAACTGAAGATTTTTTCGGAGTTGTATTATTATCTAATGCAGATATGATTTGAGATTTTTTCTCCGGTGATTTCATTATTTCAACAATTTCCGATGCCTTATATTTGTAGCCGCTGACAGTTGATTTATCAGCAACAAGATATTCCAAAACACGTATGTCATCTTGATTAGCTGCATTTGAAAGCATTTCAATAACTGTTAATTCTGCAAAACGAGGAGTAGAATTCTTTACTGTATTATTAGCCAATATTGTTTTCAGCACTGAAAACGGAACATCTTTTTTTTGACATTGGACACAATAATCAATTATATTTACGCCAAAATTCTTAACAAACTCCGGAGACTCTTTTGCAAATTGTATTATTCCATCGACATCTTCAGGTTTCAAATCCGGATATACATTCAAACGCAAAGTCGTGGATAAATCAAATCCTGCACCGGCAAGCGCTATCATCTTGTCTTTCAATGGAGATTTTAGAACATCTTCAATATAAAACAAATTACCATCCATATTACCGCGTTGTTTTATAATATCAAGATAAATTTCCCTGTATTCAGGTGGTTCGGTAGCGTAGAAATAAAGATTATCATAGCCGTCGTTATCCAGTTTACCTGTAATCGCAAGAACATCTCGTACAAATTGCTGTTCTTCAGCCTCAAGCCGTTCATATCTGGATTTAAATTCTTTTGTTAAAGGCGGCAACGCTTTTTGTTTAACTTCCGGATTTTCAGCCGGTTTAACCGTTACCGGTTCAACCGGAGTTTCGCCAGCCGGTTTAGCCATCCTTTGTGGTACCTCAGGCGTATCATCAGACAAATCAATTTTAGGCTGTTCAGTCACAGTGACTTTAGGGTCTTTTCTGTAGGAGAGCTTGCCGATGTCCGCGATGTCGGATGATGTGCCCACAACAATACCGATTA
>CALUVE010000041.1 GCA_944324135.1 Candidatus Gastranaerophilales bacterium
AAAAATTGCCTTTGACGGGATTTGAACCCGTGGCCTCTCCCTTACCAAGGGAGTGCGCTACCCCTGCGCCACAAAGGCTAACTGCCACAAGGGCTTTTTGCCGGAAAATTTCCGATAAAATAGCCGGCAATAGGAATCGAACCTACAACCTACGGTTTACAAAACCGTTGCTCTACCGTTGAGCTATGCCGGCTTACAGATTTCATTCTATTAAGAAAAAAATTAAAAGTCAAGACTTTTTTCTTGAAATTTATATAGCAAATTCCAAGAATAATGACTAAACTTGTCACCCTGAACTTGTTTCAGGGGCTTATAACTGGTAAGATTCCGAAACAAGTTCGGAATGACAATATGTTTATCTCTTAATAATATTTTGTTGAAACATATACATAAGTTCCTTTTTCTTTGCTGTATAATTATACCGTAATCACGTTATTATTAAGGTGTACCACTATGTATAATCATATTGCTCCAATTATTTTACTTACAATTTCCAATGTTTTCATGACATTTGCATGGTATGGACATTTGAAATTCAAATCTCCTGCATTGTGGATTGTTATTCTTGTCAGCTGGGGAATTGCTTTTTTTGAGTATTGTTTTCAGGTTCCGGCAAACAGAATAGGGCATGAAGTTTATTCAGCAGCTCAGCTGAAAACTATTCAGGAAATTATTACTCTTGTTGTGTTTAGCGGTTTTTCTGTCTGGTTTTTGAAAGAACAATTCCGCTGGAACTATCTTGTTGGTTTTTTCTTTATTGTCCTTGCTGCTTTTTTTATTTTTAAAAAATGGTAGTCAATTTTAATTTTGTTATTTGATTTCTATGTGGAATAGTGCGTTATTTTTATTATCAATGTATAATAATTGACCATTATGTTTTCTTGACAAGGCTTTTATGACCTCAAGGTTGTAGTCGCGGTTAAAGTCCCCTGCCATAAGAAAATAGTAGTTGCTCTTTGGCAGTGCTGCAATTTTTTTGTAGAAATCGAGGTGGGTTCGCTCTATGGCGGATTCAATTTTCCTGTTTATAGGGTTCTGATCTTTTGCATCAAGTCCGGGGTAGTAGCGTATTATCTTTACGTCCGGTAGATTGAAGAATCTGATATAATATTCCCAATTAGATCTATCTATTATTACAAACAGTGTGTCTCCGGATTTAATATACGGTTCGCTCTGTTTTAGTAATTCATATATGTTTTCGTATATATAATCTTTGGTGAGGATTATTTTTGATGTTCTTGCAAAATTGTGCATGCTGAGCGTTAATGCCAGGAATAATATTACAAATGCCAGATATTTATTTTCCTTTAGTGCTACTTCAACTGTTTTACAGATATATATTACATAGACAGGCTGTAAAAAGAGCACAACTCTATCTCCCAGCGGATAAATATGCATATATGAAAGTGCTGCTAATATCAAAACCGGTAGAGTAATAAGAAGATTTTTTTCTTTCTGTGGGGCTCGTATGAAAAATATAAATCCGAGTAGTGCAAGGATAAGTGGTATATACTTTCTTGCAAAAAAGTATCTGGAATTTGCAACCAGAATATCAGGCAGGTTGCTTAAATTGTATTTTATGAAAAAATCTCCCCAGTATGTGTACAAATATTCGTTTCCCATTGTTTTATGCATTATCACAAGGTATAGTAATGCGCTTATTCCTGCTGGCAGGATTAATACAGCAAAGTCTTTCCAGCAGGTTTTCTTTGTTATTGTTTTTATCAGGTATATAATTCCGATTGCGCATGCAATTATAGCAGCAGCATTGGAAATCCATATACAAATTCCAAGGAGCAATCCAATTAGTACTTTGGTTCGTAAATTGATTTTTTCGGTATCTATATATAAAAATCCTGCTATTATTAGAAGAAAAATCAAAACTTCAGTGCTGTATTGTTTGAATTCCTGCGCGTAATAGCATATTCTGTGGTTAAAAACAAATAAAAATACGGCTATAATTTGACTGATTTTTGTTGTGAGTATTTTTTTTACAACAAAATAGAAAACAGGTATTGATAAAATAGAGGATAATAGAGGTATTAGTCTTAGAGAATATTCCCCTTTAATATTCAAAATATTACCTGTGAGGTAGACCAATTTTGATATATATATATAAAGCGGCGGGCAAGCCTGTTCGTGATTAAGTGGCTGAAAGTAATTATTTAAGTTTATAATATTTAGAGCAAGCGAGCTTTCATCAACGTAAAGTGGTCTTGCGTATGAATAAAATATAACTCTCAAAATTATACCGGTGACAACAATTGCGATAATAAATAAAATGTATAAATTATCGTAATTTATTTTTAATTTCCCCATTATATTCCTAAACCATTTTTTACTTCAACAGCTCAATCTATAAAAAAGCCCCACCGTAGGTGGAGCTTTTTTATGGAGCGGGAGACGAGGCTCGAACTCGCGACATCCTCCTTGGCAAGGAGGCATTCTACCACTGAATTACCCCCGCTTATTTATCTTTTGCAAGATTTATTATTACATGAAGAAATTTTTTTTGCAAGCACTTTTTTTAATTTAATTTTTTGTTTGGTATACTATTGATTAAGAAAGGAGTTCGTAGTGCCTCATTTTTTTATAGATTCAAATGCTGTTACGGATAATTTTATCACAATTTCTGATAAAGATAATTACAACCATATAGCAAAGTCTTTGCGTGCAAAAACAGGCGAAAAACTCCTTTTGATTGATGAAAATTCCATTCAGTATGAAACAGTGATTACTGATATTACTCAGAATTCTGTTTCCGCTAAAATTTTAAATAGTTATAAATCAAAAAGAAAATTGGAGTTTTCGCTTTATCTGGCGCAATCTCCGCTCAGAAACTCTGACGCACAGAATTTTGTTGTTGAAAAAGCCACTGAGCTTGGTGTGAGTGCTATTTATCCTATTTATACAGATAATTGTGCATTGAATTCATCTGTAATTGATAAAAAAATTGAAAAATGGCAGCGTGTCATGTTTGAATCCTCAAAGCAGTGTGAAAGAGCTGATATACCGGTTTGTAAACCGCTGACTACTCTTCAAAAATTACTTGGCGGTGCGGAGTTTGACAGAATTATAGCTTTTTGCGAGCGCAGGGCTGATTTATCTTTGAGAAAGCTATGTTCATCTAATCCGATTAAAAAAGATGAAAAAGTTCTTGTTATTATCGGGCCTGAGGGGGGCTTTTCCGATAGAGAATTTGAATTTTTTGCTTCAAATCCAAATATCAATATGCTTACTCTCGGTGATTTGATATTGAGAGCTGAAACTGCTGTCACAGTTGCACTTGGAAATGTTATTTATGAATACGAAAATTATTGATAAAGTTAAAAATGATGAATTATTAAATATAATAAAAGATAATTTTAATGAAGATATTTATCTTGTAGGCGGTGCAGTGCGTGACTTTGCTATGGGAAAAGTGTCGCCGGACAGGGATTTAATTGTATTAGGGGCTGACGCAAGAGATTTTTCTTTGTGTCTTGCTGATTTTTTCAACGCGGCTTTTGTTCCGCTTGATGAAGTAAACAAAATTTATCGTGTGGTTCTTTCTGATAAAATTAACTTTTTTGATGTTACAAATCCTGTTGAAAATTCTCTTGATAAAGACTTAGCGCGTCGTGACCTTACTATCAACGCTGTTGCAGTAAATTTACGCTCGCTCAATATTATCGACAACTTTGGCGGGCTCTGTGATATTTCTAAAAAGACTCTGAATGCGATTTCAGAGGATAATTTTGTCGATGATCCATTGAGAATTTTAAGAGTTTTCAGGTTTATGTCTGTTTTAGGATTTGCTATATCAGATGAACTTTTAGATATAGTAAAAAAACATTCACAACTTTTATCAGTGCCTGCTGTAGAACGTGTTAACTATGAATTGTTGAAGCTATTTGGTGGAAAGGCCGCTTATGATGCTATTTTAGCTCTTGATAACGCCGGTATTTTAGAAATGCTGTTTCCTTTTGTGAAAGATTTGAAAAAAGTTCCCCCTAATACTCACCACCATCTTGATTTGTTTCACCACTCTCTGGAAGTTGTTCGTCAAATCCAGTTATATTATGATGAAGCTCAAGGCGATGTTAAATCCCACCTTGATGAAATTTCTTTTGGTGCTCATTCGAGGCTTGCGTTCCTTAAATACGCAGGATTTATGCATGACATTGGAAAATTCTCTACCTGGACGATTGAACAGGATACCGGACGCCACAGATTTATCAAACATGATGATGCCGGAGCAAAACTTGCTGTGCCTTATTTAAAAAAGTTGAATTTTTCAAATAAACAAATTGAATACATTGCGTCTATGATTAAAAACCACATGTATCCCTCTCAGGTGATTTCTGCTCCTGATGCTACTGAAAAATCACTGATGCGCTTTGTGAGAAAAATGGATACAAATGCTATTGATATTATTGTTTTAGCTGTTGCAGACAGGCTTTCGGCTCGCGGTGAGGCTGTAACGGAGACAATGGTAAATGAAAATATTTCAGGTCTGCAGAAGCTGATGGACTTTTACATTTCTGTGAAAGATTCCCTGGAGCCACTCCCGAAACTTCTCTCCGGAAATGAAGTTATGCAGATTTTGAATATCAAACCGTCTCCTCTTTTAGGGAAAATCATAAATGAACTCCATGAAGCTCAATTGTCCGGTGATGTCATGACAAAAGAGCATGCCATTGAATTTGTACGTAATTTTAAACAAAATTGATGTTTTTTTGTGATATTAATTGTAATCTTTACAATTTTTTACAAAAATTTTTTGTTTAATTTATCTATATTTTTTCGTGTTTTTGAATATTTTTTTCGATTTTTAAGCGTAAAATTTAAAAAAAATATTCAAAAATGCTTTATTTTTATAAAAATATACAATTTCCCATCTTTATATTAACTTTACAATTGCGCCTCAGGTAGCAAGTTTTTTTTTGCACGGCTTTTAATATCACTGTGCTCTTGTTATAATAGTTTAGCAAGAAAGCCGGACTGAATAATTTATGATTGATAAGATTAATTTAGGTAATGTAAATAGTAATAATACCCCTTATAAAAAACAGGGCAGAGTTATGTCAGATACCAGAACATCTTTTGGAGGATTTGGCGAGACAGTTTCTGCTATGTTTCAAACTGTCGGTAACGGAGTTATAAAAGGGGTTCAGTACTGTGAAAAATACCCAATGGTAAATGTTTCAGTTCTGGATTTATCTACAGCAATAGTCCCGCGTACTATTATTGAGACAAAAGAATCCAATGCTTTTGCAGGTATGGAGGCTTTCAGACGTGAATCTTCCGGTTTGATTGTTAACTGTATCATTCCCAGCTTTATTGTCTGGGGTCTGGCTGCCGCTATGAAAAAGCCTGTTATGGGTGCTTTTGGTAATGCAGCTATATCAAAAGTATGGGCTAACTCTGATACTCTTGATGTAATTAATAATTACTATACAAAAGCTGAAGGCACAGGCAAACAAAAAGTCCGCAACACTATTGTTGATATCTTTAATTCCTTAGAGGGTGCTGACGGTGACTTTACAAAAGACGGTAAAAAATCATTCAAAGCGCTGTATGAAGCATCACCGGAAAAATTTGATAAATACTTTGATGATATGGCAGATGCTCTCTTTGACGGCAAAAAGATTGATGCTAAAAAGATAAGTAAAGCTATCAAAGCTATTGTCAAAGAAACAAACATAAACGAAAACGTTAAATTCCTCGGACAGGAAAAATTCTTCTCAAATACTTTCTCCTCTCTGTTCGGAGAAGGTTTAAAAATCATAAAAGGTTCTATGCAGGCAGGAATTGCTGATACTGATAAACAAGCATTCTCTGAGTATATTGCAAAAGCTAAGAAACTTGTTAAGTATAAATCCCTTGCCGGTCTTGGCGTTGTAATTCCGCTTGCAATCTCAATGCAGCCTATCAACAGATGGCTGACCGAACGCAGCTCAGGGGTTAAAGGTGCTCCTATTTATAAAGATTATGCAAAAGACGAAGCCGCAAAGGGCAAACACGTTCAAAAAGATGCTAAAGAAGCTGCTGCTCTTCTTAAACAAAAATTCATCTCAATCGGTTCTATGGTTGGCGTTGCTCTTCTTTCTATGATGAAGATGCCGACTGCTAAAATGTTGGAATTTAACAGCATATTCCCGTCAATGGATCAGGCGAGAATAATTTCAACCGCAACATTTGCAAGCCGTATGGGCGCTGCTGATGACAAAAATGAACTCAGGGAAGCAACTGTCAGAGATATTGCAACTTTCTGCAGTTTGTATTTCCTCGGAGATTATGCGGCTAAAGGTATTGCATCTTATATAGAAAAATTAGGTATTAAAGATGAAAATGGCAACCCTGTTAAATTAATCAACAGACTTAGAAATCCTAAGAAAGATGCAAATTCATTACAGAAATTCTGGAGCTGGGTAAAAGATACTTCTTTAAAAGCTTCGGATGAACTAGCCACAGGCAAGGCTAAGAACTTGAGAACGGTATGTCAGTTAGGCAATATCGCATTCTCATTGATTTCACTAGGCGTATTTATTCCGTTATATACGCGAACGACTACTAATAAGAAGAGAGAAGCAGAACTTGCAGCTATGGCTGCCGAAAATGCAAAAGCAACAGACGGATTCACGCGTGAATTGATAAAAAATGATTCACCGGCATTCCAATCATTCTTCAAGAACTATTAATTAGTAGAAAAGGCGTTATGAACATCCAACAACTAAATACTCCCCGAATACAAAATAGCAGACCCGACAACAAGCGTGCCGGTCATTCTGATGTACATTTTACAGGTGTGTTTGAAACTCTGGAAAGCGGTTTCACTCTCGGTCTACGTTATCTCGATACAAATCAGGCCGTCGGCGCTAACCTTGTTGATTTAGGCTCTATGGTTATCCCGAGGACATGGGTTGACTTTAGAGACAGAGGCCCTGCCGCAGGTCTAGAAACAGGTCGTCGTGAAGCCACCGGTACCACAAACCATTCTCTTGTCGGTGTATACGGTACTTTAGGCGGTCTTGCAGTTGCTGCTGCAACCGGTCTTAATCATAAATTTGGAATCAGAGCTCATAAGATTTTTGCTGATGACAGTACTTTGAATATAATTGCAAAAAGCTGGCATGATGCTGTACACTCCTTTGACGGCAAAGATTTTGACAGTGATGCTGTGTTGAAAAAACATATTAATAATATCGTAGACAAAATACGCGTCTTTAATACCGATGCAGATAAAACATCAGGTTATGTGAAAATCCCGCAGGAGGCTAAACAACTTGTAAGTGACTCTCTGTTTAATGCTTTAAAAAATGCAGATGCAAAAACTGTTTTGCCTGATGATGTCGCAAAATATGTTTATAATGTTGTAACAGCTTACACCGGTGGTGAGAAGAATGTTCTGCTGGTTGCTGAAAAAGGCGGCAAAGATGCTGCTAATACCTTGAAAACTCTTGTTAAAAATATATTTAATCTTACAAACGCATTCAAAGCTGATAAAGCTTTAAATGAATTTAAGTCTGCTGCCAAATTAGAGACCAATGATTTATTAAAACGTCTGCGCGGTATGAACAGTACCCGTTCTAAAATCGGTCTTGGTATAGCAACATTGGTCGGTGTTTCTACTCAGCCTATCAATATGTACCTGACTAAAAAGAAAACCGGCAGTGACGGTTTTGTCGGGGTTGAGGGACGTCAGAAAGATAAATCAAATTCATTCAAAGTTCTGAAATGTATTATGGCGATTATTTTTGGCGCAGGTACTCTCTCTACCATTACAACAAATCCTCGTAAATTCGCAAGCAAATTGCAATTCCAGGGTATGATGCCTACTATCAACCAGTTGAAATTTGTTTACGGTATGACAATTACTTCACGTTTACTTGCTGCACGTGATAAAGATGAACTCCGTGAATCTGCCGTTAAAGATTCACTTGGATTCTTGAACCTGCTTGTACTTGGGGCGCTTGTTTCTAAGTATTCAGCTCGTATATTTAATTCAAAACTTGTCAACAAGCTTGATGATGCCGGCAAAACATTCTGGGGTAAGGTTAAAAATGAACTCAACAGTTCTCTCAAAACCCGTGATGAAGTTCTCATGTCAACTCTCCAGCAGCAGGGTATCAGTGTAGTAAAAGACGGCAAAGCTCTTACGGTCAGAGAACTTCTTAAAAAAGTCAATGAAATTACTGACCCTGCAGTAAAAGATTCCTTGAAAGAGCAACTCCGTGCATTGAATTTCTCTCAGGCTATCGGTTACGCATACTCCGGTTTGATTCTAGGACTCGGTATTCCTAAACTCAATATTCACATGACAAAACAATCTGAAGCTAAACGTAAAGCACGCCTTGCAGCACTTAAGGCTGATTCTGCCGCCAACGGGCAAATGCTGAACAATGATAACCGGAAATTTTTAAAAGAATTTGCAATGAAAGGTGTTTCACTCTCATAGGCAAACTCAATTCAAAGCCGGCTGATATTCCTTGAACGGATGAGGTTAACTCTACTTTAGGAAAGTGCATTTGCACCGGATACAACTTCGACAATTTCGTTTGTGATAGCCATTTGTCGTGTTTTGTTGTACTGGATTGTCAATTCCTGAATCATTTTTTCTGCGTTGTTGTTTGCCGCAGACATAGATGTCATTCTAGATGCAAGTTCACTTGCCTGAGCTTCCAGCAATGATTGATAAATTGTGTTTGTTATATACATAGGAACTACTTTTTGCAGAATGTGGTGCATATCAGGAACAAATTCCATCAGCGGATCAAC
>CALUVE010000042.1 GCA_944324135.1 Candidatus Gastranaerophilales bacterium
ACAGCTCCTGACTTTGTATCTTGCTCAGCTCATGCATACATCGGCAGATATGACCTGTTGAAAGGTATTAAAGAAGGCGGCACATTCCTGCTCAACTCTCCATATACAAAAGATGAAGCATTTGCTCACCTTACAAGAGATATGCAGGAAACCATCATCAACAAAAAAATCAAATTCTACAACATTGACGCAGAAGCTCTTATTGAAAAACAACCTGGCTTACGCGGCAAAGGTGCAAACACAGTTATGATGGTTGCTTACTTCAAAGTTTCTGGAATCATACCGTTTGAACAAGCTCTTGAAGGTATGAGAGAAATGACTAAGAAAACATTCAAGAAAAAAGGCGATGATGTTGTCAATATGAACCTTGCCTTGATTGATGCAGCAGTTGATGCCTGCGAAGAAGTACCGGTTCCGACAACTTTGGACGGCGTAGCTCACGCAGAAGACATCAAACTTATCCCTGACAATGCATCAGACTTTGCTAAGAAAATCATTGAACCGTCAATGAGACAAAAAGGCGATGACATCCCTGTTTCTGCTATGTCAAATGACGGCGTAATCCCGACAGGCACAGCTTGCTTGGAAAAACGTGCAATTGCTCCGAGAGTTCCGAAATGGAATCCGGAAAATTGTATTCAGTGCGGCATCTGCGCATCAGCTTGCCCGCACGCAGCTATCAGAACTAAGCTGATGGAACCTGAAAACTTGAAAGACGCACCTGCTTCATTCACTACTGTTGATGCTAAACCGAATGACCACGGTGAAAAATTCAAAGTTCAGGTATACTGCAAAGATTGTACTGGCTGCGGCGTTTGTATCGACCAGTGCCCGATGGCTAAAAACCCTGAAAAAGCAGCTCTCACTTGGTCTTCTATAGAAAAAGAAGAAGCTGCAGGTGAAATGGCTAACGAAGAATTCTTTGATGCATTACCGGACAACGTAATGGGCAAAAACACAACAAAAACAATCAAAGGTGCAATGCTCAGAAAACCGTTGTTTGAATTCTCAGGCGCTTGCGCAGGCTGCGGTGAAACACCTTACGTTAAACTTGTTTCACAATTGTTCGGTGAAAATGCAATCATTGCTAACGCAACAGGTTGTTCTTCAATCTACTCAGGTACATTCCCGACAATTCCTTACACAACTAACAAGGACGGAAGAGGACCTGCCTGGGCTAACTCACTGTTTGAAGACAACGCTGAATTCGGTTTTGGGATGAGACTTGCCGTTGACCAAAACAGAAGCACTTTGAAAACTTACGTTGAAAAAGTTCTTGAAAACGACAAAACTCCTGCCGACCTGAAAGAAGCACTTGAAGGCGCAATGGCACACTTCGACAATTCAAAAACAGATGAAGCTGTTGCAGCTCAAGAAACTGCTAAAAAAGCACTTGCAAAATACGCTGATGTACAATGCCCTGATTTAGCAAAAGTAAGAGAACTTCAAGATTACTTTACAGATAAATCAGTATGGATTATCGGTGGTGACGGTTGGGCAAACGATATCGGATACGGCGGTATTGACCACGTTCTGGCACAAAACCAAAACGTAAACATCCTCGTACTTGATACAGAAGTTTACTCAAATACCGGCGGTCAAGCTTCTAAATCAACACCAACCGGTGCGGTTGCGAAGTTTGCTACAGGCGGTAAGAAAACATACAAGAAAAACATGGGCTTGATGAGTATGTCTTACGGTTACGTATACGTAGCATCAGTTGCATTGGGCGCAGACAGAGCACAAACTCTGAAAGCATTCCAGGAAGCTGAAGCTTACAACGGACCGTCAATCATCTTTGCTTATGCACCTTGTATCGCTCACGGTATCGATATGTCTAAGACACAGACAGAACAAAAACGTGCTGTTGAAGCCGGTTACTTCCCGTTATACAGATACAACCCTGATAACGAAGTACCGTTCAGCTGGGATGCTAAAGAGCCGAAAGGCAGCTACCAGGAATTCATCAGATCAGAAGGTCGTTACAAATCACTTGTAAAAACCAACCCTGAAGCTGCAGAAGAACTTTATGCACAGGCTGAAAAAGATGCTGCACAAAGAATGGCTGTCTACAAAGCAGTCGGCGAATTGATGAAGTAATAATCTAAATCAATTGAGCAAAAATACAACGAGTCCGGAATATTCCGGACTCGTTTTTTATAATAAAAACAAAATAACAATAGAGTTTAAATTGAACTTTAATTACGAAGCTTTTGCGACATCAGCAGCGGCTGCGGCAAGCTGCTGATCTTTAAGTTCGTCATAATTAGCTCTGAATTTATTTGCAAAGTTTAAACGGTTTGCAAGAATTCCTGCAGCAGAGCCGAAAATTACAGTTGGAGTTGCATAAGAAATAATATTCTTAATTCTTTGTTGGGCGTCCGCAGAAAATTTGCCTGCCAGGCTGTTATATCCGTTAGAAATTGCTTTTACAAGTTTGTTATTATTGAAAGCATCAGAGTGTTTGGTGAGCTTGGTGAACATTTTTTCTACAGTTTCCGGCTTCATCTTATCAAAGATAACACCCACACCTTTTTTAGCACCCGCAACTAATGCGACAGCACCGCCAGCTATTGCTAACCAATTTACTAATCCGTTATTTTTTATAAAATTATTATATTTTTCTGATTTATCGGCAATTTTATTTGAAACTTCAGATACCAGAGCTCCTGCCACCAGATAAGATGCGAGATTTCCAAAAGCTTTCAAACCATTCAGTGAACGGGCTGCTGCACCTTTAACATACGGGAGTCCTGCGTTAACATGGTTTACTAAATTCTGTCCGAATTTTTCGCTATTTAATATTGCAGTATTGTTAATAGAAAGTTTTGGACTTTTAATCATATGGACAGCACCCTCAACTAACGGAGTTGCAAGAACAGCGCCCGCCAGAATTTTATGGCGCGTATTGTAATGAGACTCCTGTTCAGCTTTTACTGCGGCCATATTTCTGATTACAGCTTCATTATAACTGACCTGATCAACTTTCATATAACACCTTTCACACTAAATACACAAAATATTATACATAATTTAAACCGGAAAGTAAAAAAAGTTGCTTTTTTTAATAGATATATGTAGAAATATTTACAATAATTTTAGTTTTATATATGATACAGAAATGAAAAGATTTTACATACACACAATGGGCTGCAAAGCAAACCAGTTTGAAAGCTCAATAATAGAAGAAAATCTAATATCAAACGGGTTTACGAAAGTAAATTCTGTAGAAGATGCTGACTATTACATATTAAATTCCTGCACAGTAACCCACAAAAGCGATAACGAAGCACTTTATCTTTTACGTGCGGCAAAACACAAAAATCCGCACATCACAACAATTTTAACAGGCTGCCTCGCCCAAATTGAAAAAGACGCACTTCTCAAAAATGACTTTGTAGATTATGTTATCGGGAATGATGAAAAACTGAATTTGCACGATATTTTAATTTCTGACAAAACAAACCACTGTCTGGCATCTGATATTATGCAGATTTCAAAATTTCACAAGGTTGTTCTCATTGATACAACAAAAACACGTGCAAGCTTGAAAATTCAAGACGGCTGCGACAACAGATGCGCATATTGCATAATTCCGTTTGCAAGAGGTAAAAGCAGAAGTGCCGATATCCAGTTTATTCTTGAACAAATTAATAATTTTATATCACACGACTTCAAAGAAATTGTATTCACCGGAATCCACATTGGTTTATGGGGGAGAGAAAACGGATTGACACTTCTGGATTTACTGAAAGAAGTTGAAGAAAAAACAACAATTCAGCGCTACAGATTAGGCTCGCTAAATCCGCTTGAGATAACAGATGAACTACTGGAATTTTTGAGTAAATCAGAAAAATTCTGCCCGCATTTTCACCTTTCACTGCAATCAGCCTGCAACAAAACATTGAAATCAATGAACAGATTTTACACTGTAGAAAAATATCTGACGCAGATTGATAAAATTAATGAAATGTTTGACAGGCCTTTTTTAGGAAGCGATATCATAACAGGTTTTGCCGGCGAAAGTGAAGAGGATTTTGAAATCACACGCCAAAATCTTGAAAAATCCGGCTTGTCGCAAATACACACTTTCCCTTATTCAATAAGGCAAGGGACTGTCGGGGCGTCTTTGCCTGAGCAAGTTGATGACAAAGAAAAAGAACGCCGCGCCTCAGTGGTCAAAGAAATTTCTGCACGTAAGCTTGAAGAATTTATAAACAAAAATATAGGGGTAGAACACGAAGCTCTGATAGAAAAACATCCGGACAAAAAATCAGGGTTACTCAAAGGTGTAACAAAAAATTATTTGACGGTACTTATAAATTCAAAGAATGAAAATTTATTGAATACTTTAGCCAAAGTAAAAATCACAAAATATCAGGACGGCAAAATTTATTCAGAACTTGTGTAGCTGTATTATAGAAAACAAAAGGAGTACATTATGAAAATCGGAACAATCACACCATCTTTCAAAGGTTATGTAGAAATATTTTGCAGACGGGAAAATGACGGTTACATTGCACCCGTAACATTCAGCACAAATGCTATAACTTACACACCGATAAAAGAAACATGAGTAAATTTTTGTAACTTTTTTTAAATTAATAGCAATTTAAAATTTGTTCTAACTTGAAAGATATATGAACTGCATATGCGATATACAAATTCCTAATAGTCAAAAATATTCTATTGCTCTGCAAAATCAGATAAATTTTTGCGGAGTCGCACCGGTAGAGAAACTCGGCAAAGATGTATTTGTAGGTATCAGGAAAGAATTAATTCAGGAAACAGCATTTTTTAGAGAACCCGAAACTATAGAATTTGTCAAAAAATATATTAAAACCGCTTTCAATTACAAACCTGTAATAAACATTCTGGACGGAGCTTGTTCTAAAGGGTATGAGACCTACACAATAGCTATGATGCTGGACGAAATTCCACAGAAGATAAATCTGATAGGATTTGACATTGGTAAAAAAGCAATTAACGATGCTAAAAAAGGTGTATTCTTCATAAAACAAGTTTCCGGCACCGAAGAAACAGTTTCCGCATACAAATACGGGATGGCAGCATTTAATGATGACTACCTTGCTTTTCCGCAGACAAAAGCTCTAAGCGCAAAACAAGAAGAATATAAACAACTTTTTCATAAATTTTTCACAGAAATTCCGGACTATAAAGAAAAAATACCGCTATACAACCGGCTGCGGGAAAAATTCTTTCCTGAAACAACTCCGCATTTTGAAACAAAAGCATTTCAAATAAAACCGGAGAAAGCAAACTGCTGTGACTTTTTCTATTGCGATATATTAAAACTCGATAAATTATTCCCCAAAAAAATTGCAGACGTCCTATTTTTCAGAAATGCACTGTATCACCTGACAACAAAAAGAGGTCCTCTGGACTTTAAACTTGCAAGACCGAATGAAGTACTAGTTCCGACCCTGGAAAATGTCGTTAATCAGATAGACAGAACAATTACTAAAAACGGACTATTCGTACTCGGTGAACACTACTGCGACCACACTAACATGGAATCCGGTAAAATTTTGTACAAGACACTGGAAAAACATAAATTTTCACCGGTTTATTTTAATTCAGACGGCACAATGGCATCTATATGGAAGAAAAACTAATATGTACTAAAAAAGCTCCTTTTTTAAAAGGAGCTTTTTTGATTAATCTCTGCTGCTCATTTTAGCCAGCAGTCTCAATATTTCAAGATACAGCCATACAAGCGTAACCATGAGCCCGAATGCACCGTACCACTCGTATTTTTTCTCCAACATCATCGCTGCACCGCGGTCAATAAAATCAAAATCAATGATTAAGTTGAGTGCAGCAATTGCAACAACAATTACACTAAATCCAATCCCAATCGGACTTGCTGTAAAAATTTGCGGGATACCGCGTCCGAAAAATGAAGCTATAAATTGTATCAGATAAATAACTGCAATTGATAATGTCGAAATAAACAAAACAGAACGGAATTTTTCAGTAGCTCTTATAATATTCAGCCTATACAACAAAAGCATTGATACGAGCGCAGCCATCGTAGCGACAACAGCCTGCATCACAATCCCTGTCCAGGAAGATTCAAACATAGCAGAAATACCGCCTACAAAAAAGCCCTCAGCAACAGCGTATGCAGGAGCAAGAAATTTTGCACCGCGTGCGTTTGAAAAAATAAGTATCATAGCAAGAACAAAACCAACAATTGCACCGCCGTAACACAGCATAACAGCTTTATCCATAAAACCGTTTACCATTAAATTCCACGTGTACATTGCAGCCAAAAATAAACATCCAAATAATATAAATGTTTTGTTAATCGCACCGTTAACAGTCATAGGTTCGGCTATAAAAGCTCTTTCCCGATATCCGCGGATATCGTCACTGCTATTGGCGGCGGTTTCATCAGCGACAGGTTCTGCATAATGCACCTTGTCTTTTTCTAAAAATCTGTCATTCAGTATCGGATTTGACATATAGCTTTCCCTCCTATACCATGATTATATAATATTTTGTTTAATATTGCATGATTATTAATAATTAATTAATAAATATCCGGGTAGGGCTTTAATGTATTGTGAAAATCTGATAAAATTTATAAAATATTTTGGCAAAGGCAGAAAAATCAAAATGTGTGGATTTTTCATACTGTCATCAATAGCTGCATTTATGGAATTTGCAGGTATAGCATTAATTTATCCGGTTATACTTTTGCTGGTTAATCAGGAAAAATTTGCAGGGTCACCAATTTATAAAACGCTTGAAAATATCACACACATACACAGTCCTTTCGGTAATGCAATGCTTATTGGAACGGGAATCATAGGAATATTTATATTTAAAAATATCTTTATGATATGGTTCCTGAAAATGCAATGGAAATTTATTACCTACTGGAAGCGTGATATAAAAAACAGATTTTTACAATATTTTTTATACTCCGATTACAGCAGAAATCTTAATCTTTCAGACACTGACAAAGCTTATGAATGCAGATATATTGTTGAAAATGCAATGGATTCTTTTGTACTCAGATGTTTTAACCTGCTGACAAATATAATTATTATATTTGTCATAATCAGCCTGCTGCTGATAAAATTTCCGCTGGCAGCTTTCACAGCAATAGGATTTATTGTCATAAGCCTGTTTCTTCAGGATAAATTTTTTAAATACAAGACACTTTTAATAGGGAAGCAACAAAACAAAATCAGCAAATTATACAACAGTGATTTTAATGATATTTTCACAAACCTGAAAGAAATTATCATCTTTTCAAAACAAGAATATTTCTATGACAAAAACGTTAATATCTCCAATGAAATGTCAAAACTTTTAATAGATTTCCAATTTTACACGTCAATTCCGCCTTATATTGTGGAAATACTGATTGTCACAGCTCTTTTCATATTGACGGCAATAATCTCAATAAAAAATCCTGGGAATTCAACAGAAGTTGTTACCTCACTTGCAATTGTAGCTGCTGCAATATTTAGAATAGCACCTGCACTGAATCGCGTACAAGTATCCTTGTCAGCAATAAACATGGGCAGAGACTACGTAAAAAAACTTAATTCAAACTACGAAAACTTTAACCTTGCTAATTTCAAAATCATAAAAGCAGAACCGTCAAAGGTATGGCATTTCAAAGACAGCATTGAACTACGCAATATAAACTTTACTTATAAAGACACACCTGTAATAAAAAATCTTTCACTAAAAATAGAAAAAGGCGACTTTATAGGAGTAATAGGATTATCCGGGGCCGGAAAGACCACTCTTGCAGATATAATCATGGGGTTGCTAAAACTACAAAGCGGTGAAATATTTGTCGATGGCATAAAACTGACAGATGAAAATTATCCGTCATTTCGCCAGTCAATCTCGTATGTAGCACAGGAGATAACAGTGATAGACGGAACTTTCAAGGAAAATGTAGCATGGGGAGTTCCTGAAAATGAAATAGATGAAGAACTGGTGATAAAAGCCTTAAAATTAGCACAGCTATATGATATAGTACAAACTTACCCCGACGGAATAAATGCAGTGCCTATAATAGGTAAAAGCGGACTTTCACAGGGACAAAAACAGCGTATGGCAATAGCACGCGCTCTATACAGAAACCCTGATATAATAATATTTGATGAAGCGACTTCTGCATTGGACGTAAAAATTGAGCATGATATAACAGATATGCTGAACCAAAATTTAGCAAAAGACAAAACCATGATAGCTATAGCCCACAGATTATCAACACTAAAATCATGCAACAAACTTGTGTACATGAAAGACGGCGAAATCGTTGATATTGGCACATTTGCAGAGCTATCTGCCAGATACGAAGACTTTGATAACCTGATAAAATTATCATCAATAAAATAAAAAAAGTACTTTACAATAAAAATTTTTTATTTTATAATAATCACATAAGCCCCAACTGATTTAAGTTGCGGAGAAGAGATAATCCTCAGTAGCTCAATGGCGGAGCAACCGGCTGTTAACCGGTAGGTTGTTGGTTCGAGTCCAACCTGGGGAGTTTTTACATAAAAAGGACTGGTTTGTACCAGTCCTTTTATGTAATAAAGTGAGTGCTTTGCGTATGACAGATGGTGCGATTATTTCGGGTGTAATAAAGTGAGTGTACAAATAAAGTGAGTGCTTTGCGTATGACAGATGGTGCGATTATTTCGGGCAATCGGCTTGTGTAGCGGATTTTAGGGGT
>CALUVE010000043.1 GCA_944324135.1 Candidatus Gastranaerophilales bacterium
CACAAAACCAGACATTAAGTCAGGTTTTGTTCGGCAGAGTCCATCCCGAACACGGTCGTAAAGACTCACATCGGTGACCTGAAAAATATTAAATAATGTAAAAGTTATTTCTTTTTATTAAATTTTGTCCTAATTCGTGCCGATATTTTAATGTAGTAAGGTTTCATATTATGGGCGCTATAGAAACTATTAACCAAAAGCTTATAAAACTTTTCTCATTCGCAAATAAAGACGGTAAAGTTTGTGATATTAACACTTACTATGGTCAGAATTGGAGCAATTTAAAGACTGATAATCAAACGTTGAATTCAATTTTCTCTATGGTTGATAACGGTGATGGCGTTGTTCAGGCAGAGGAATTAAATGTTTTAAGCAAAATATTGAATTATATTGACGGACTTTTTAATAAAGATGAAGTTCTTGATGAAAAAGAAATCAATGAATTTAAAAAACAGCTGGATAACGGCGCGGTCAAACTTGAAGATATTAAAAATGCCCAGGAAAATGTTCCTGAAAAAAGCTGGTCAGAGGGCTTGGACAGAAACATCAGCACTATCCAGCTTTCCAAGACGTCAAACGTGCAGCATCAGCAGATTGTTAATGAGATGAAAAAAATAGGCGAGGAGCAGGGGTTTGATGTTGAATTAATAGAAAGCGGTGACGACGTTTGGATTGAAGATTCCAGTATCAGACGTGCTGACGGCAAAAAATATGTTCCTTATTATTCGTCACCGGAAGAATTTTTGGACGCGCCGGAATTTCATTCTAAAAGCGCAAGAGGCAATCAGAATAATACAAATCAGGGACGACTTTTGTATTCCGGTTCGCAATTTGATTTAGATGTTAATCCGGAGGAAAGATTTTTCGGTACAAGCTATCTGGAGGGCGGTAATGTCTTAAATACCAAGCAGAAAGACGGTACTCCGGCGGCTGTCGTTGGAGAAAGCTCAATTAACATTACCTTGACTCTTATGGGGCTGGAAAATACTCCTGAAAATGTTGAGAAAGTTAAAAATTATATAGCACGCGATTTGGGCTTGGAAAACGAACAGGTTACTTATATCCCGCAGCACGATTTTCATATAGATATGTCGTACAGACCTTTACATAACGGCGAATTTGCGGTTCCTGATTATGAACAGGGGCTTGTAATGCTCAAAGAGTTAAGAGAAAAATTACAATCAGAAATGCCACCGGAAAATCAGAATGAAGATTCAGGTCACTTATCGCCGGAACAAATTAAATTGAGAAAGTTAGACTCTCGAATAAAAAAATTGGAACAATATGCAGCTGAAACAAAAGATATTAGAGAAGAGGCAGGAGATTATCTAACCGAAGCCGGATATAAAATTGTTAAAATTCCTGCTTTTGCTACGGAAACTACGGCTTTGACAAATTATATGAATGGTATTGGCGGTACTTCAACCAAAACAGGTCAATCGTTTTATATAACGAATAAATCAGAGTTTCCGGAGCTGGACGCTGAAATAGAAGAATATTTGAAAAAAGCAGGTATAGATAAAGTTTATTTTGTATCAACACAAGCTGCGCTCAATTCTAACGGCGGGATTGACTGTCTTACTCAGGAAAAATAACTGCTAGAGGCTGAAAAGGTCTACTATTTGCGGTGAAGATAGTGTTGTCGTTTGGATTTTTTCATTTAGCTGTTCGAGAACATTAATAACTTTATCCCTTGTGGTTTGCATTGCTGTTGCATAATTTTCTCCTCCGGTTTGTTTAAATCCGAGGCGTGTAAACTTTGATACATTGCTGAAAGGGCCGTTTGTGACGGCTGTTAATTTAAGAAAATTATTTTTGCTTTTTAAGAATTCTTCAAATACGGTTTTCATTAATACTGTACCAGCATAAGGAACTTTTTTCCCTGTTTCTATCGGCCAGGTGCAGATTATATCAAGGTGTTTCGGGGTAAAGGCAGCAAGTCCGCAGGGTGTGTTTTTGTTAGTTATCATAAAACCTGTTTTGCCTGAAAATGTTGAGAAGTCTGTTGCCAGTTTAAATAGTTCTTCCCAGATATCAATCTTGGCTTGCGGAATTTGCGGCATTAGTTCGTTTAATTTTACGGTTTCTTGCAAGTGCTGCATGAATGCTTTATCTGCATGTGTCGTTTTGTATATCCGGAAAGTCTCGGCGGATTGTGGAAGTAGCAGTCGGGCATTTGCTGTATGTATTGCACCGAATGCAGTTGTGCTTTTGTTTTGTGTTTTCATTGCTTTTATCCCAATTTTGACATATCTATGTGCAGCCCGTGAAGTTTCAGTCTTTCAACTATTGCAGCATCCTTTTCAGGCATATTTTCATCCGGATTCAGAATGTAAATCAGTTCAGTTAGGTCAGCATTTTCAGAATTTTTTACATCTGTGTTTATCCAGTCAATAATTTCATTCACACAATCAAGGTATTTACCCTGAATGTTTACCATATTAAGCCGTTTGTTTGCGGTGAGGTCTACTTGTTCTTTTGTGGAATTTAATGTAAAGTGTCTGGTTTCTGACGGGAATTTCTTCACTAAGTTAAACAGTTCAATATTGTCACAGAGTTCTTCAAATGATAGTTTGTATACATCTGTGTTGCCTGTTGCTTCATATAGTATATCTGCCAGAATTTCTTCCATTGCAATTGTTCTTATTTTGTTTTTCATATCAAAATCGGTTTTTGATAGAATAACAAGTTTTGCGTTTGCTTTCGGGTCTTTACGTTTTTTGCAATAAATATTGATAAAGTCCTCGTAGTCTATTCTTGAACTTGTTCTCAATAGTTTGCCGAATTCAGCCAGATAATTATCCATAAAAATCTGCGGAACGAAATCAAAACGTTTGCTAACAGCCATCTTGGCGCGTTTGATATTCTCCTCACGCTCAAAAGGTGTATGGCTTGTGTTTAAATAGCAGCGTACATTGTCGTACAAATCTGACGGCATGTTATCAATAAATTTTTCATACATCGCAGCTTTTATATCTTTGGAATAAATACTTTTATCAGAAAAGATGATATTGGCTGATTTGCCGTAAGTTTGTATGTATTTTTCCAGTTGTTTAAGGGTTTCATCTCCGCCGGTGTAGTCAAAGAAGCCGTTGATTATGTTATCGATTTCATCTTCTGTGAGCGGTTTTATGAACTGGCTGTAGAGTGCATTAAGCCGTTTTGTGTCGATGTGTTTTTTGACTAACGGCATTGTAAACATTTTGGAAAGTTTATGAGAGCCGATATTTATTTCTTGTTCGCCTCTTGTTATCTGCTGGAGCGCAACTTTTACATCAGAGTGAGAAAAGAGATAAACCTCCGGATTACGGGTGCAGTTATAGAGAATATCAGCGCCTGCAGCTTCCAGAGCACGGTTAATCAGTTTGCCGTCCTCAGGTTCTGTGGTTCTTATGTGCTCTAATAATTCTTTATCACCGGGGTTCTGCGGTTCACCTTTGAGATTTCTTGTCCAGGCTTCAATTTCTTCCTGTGTGTAGCCGTTTTGAATTATTTTGAAGTAATCGTTTACGTACATTGGCGGAAGATTTTTGAGCTGTGCGCCTACTGCGTGGTAGTAAGTGTTTTTAAAATCTTTAAAGTAGTCAGGTATTTCTTCTGTCTGTTGCGGCTTTTTGTCAACGGTAAGTGATTGTTTGAATTTTTCCATTTCTTTTATACGTTGATTTTTATCGCGCATAATCTGTTTTTTCAGTTCTTCAAAAGTTCCGCTCTGAATAGCGCTCTGGATTTTTTCTTGAGATTGCAAAATATTTGCCCCGAGTTTTTCGGCGTGGTCGGGGTGTTTTTCCCAGAATTCAGTCATAACACGTGATTGGAATTCGCTGAATTCTTGCGTTGAATAGAGTAAATCAGCGGGTTTATATATCTGATTTTCTTTTAAGTGCATTGAAAGGTCTTTAATCAAATCAGAGCTGTGATTCCACGCATCTATCATTGTGTAGCGGAGCGGTTCTGAGCCGGATTTCATTCTGGAAATATAATCAGTCCGTTCTGTCGGGGACATTTCAGCCCAGCGTTTACTCAGGCGCTGCATACGTTTTATGTGGAGAGAATCTTTTTCTGCTTCTGTCAGGCTTTCCATATAAAGTTTCAGGTTATTTGTTGCCCATTTTATAAACAATTCATCCTGTTTTAATTTAGTCGAGCCTACGCGGTTGTGTTTACGAGGTTTTTCTGCTGTTTCAGAATCTGTTTTGGTTTGAGCGGTGGTTTTATCGGATTCTTTGTCCAATTCACGGCGGTGATTTTTGAAAGCTTTTAGCATATCAAGTTCCGAGGTTTGGTCTGCTATCAGTTCCAGAATCTGGTTTCTTGTCATAGAATTCCACCAGTTTTCAAACTGTTCTACGGATTTTTTGTTGCGGGCTGTTCTTTCTTCATCTGACAGGGAATCCCAGAATGCACGCTGACCTTCAGAAATTTTATCTCCGACAGCATCAGAATACCCATCTCTTGTGTAGCGGAGTGACTGACGGTATTCGGCTTGCGGGGTTTTAATTCCAAGTGAGGCAAGGGTAGACCCGTAAATATACGGAGAGTCAGGATTTTTGAATTTGAAATCTGCTTTGAAATCTTCGTCAAGGTCTTTTTCTAAATCCTGATTTATTTCGTCAATGGTTTTATCTTCAAGAAAAATCTTTTTAACCAGATAAACAGTAAGGTTTGATTTATCTTTCAATACTCCCTGGTTGCCCAGTGCAAGCAGTTCTTCATTTTCTTTAACGGAATTTAAAATCCCGCGTTTTGCTTTTGACTGGTTTGGATTAATCAAATCTTTAAATAAAGGTTCGTCCGGATATGCACTTTTAATATCTTCAATGGATTGCGAGATATCCAGAAGTTCATAAGCGTTTTTCTGGGCTTCCAGCGGGGTTAAACTGGATTTGTCATTGAGGTTTTCAACATAATCCCGAACGGTTTTGGGCATACGGTCTTTGTTGGTGTCATAAAATCTTTCTAATCCCTTATCCACGCGGGCTGTGAACGCCAGAAGATAGTCGTTAAATTGCGGGATTAAAGTATTTGCTGTTACATAATTTGTTGATGGTTGTTCATTTGAGGCAGTATTTGTTTTTTTCTGTTCTCTTGTATTCAAAACCTGTAATCCGGGGTAAATCTTCACTACACAAAATCCTTTCAATTGTTTTTACACTTATTTCATATAAAACAAAAGCACTATAAAATTTGCTATTGTGTAAAGATTCCGGATTGTTTTGTTAAGCAGATTCAAAATGTCGGAAATTACGAGCCCCTCTCCCGCAAGGGGCGAGGGGAATTGTTGTGAAACTCTTACGGGCGGTGTAAAAGCCGCATCTTAAAAGACTTCTAAAGTTCATTGAATATCTTCATAAGGCGACATTTCAGTTTGCGGAAATAATGTTGATGCAAACATCATGTTTGTACCCCTCACCCCCAGCCCCTCAGCCGACTAGCGTCGGCATACAGTCTCACACGGCTCGTAACCTCGCCGGTTCGAACTTGCATCCCAGAGGTAGAGGGGTGTAAATTGAGAAGCTCTTACGGGCGGTGTAAAAGCCGCATCTTAAAAGACTTCTAAAGTTCATTGAATATCTTCATAAGGCGACATTTCAGTTTGCGGAAATAATGTTGATGCAAACATCATGTTTGTACCCCTCACCCGAATTTCTAGAACTCGCATCCGCTCGTTAAGAAATTCTCCCTCTCCCGCAAGGGGCGAGGGAATTGTTGTGAAACTCTTACGGGTGGTGTAAAAGCCGCATCTTAAAAGACATTTAAAGTTTCTTGAACATCTTCATAAGGCGGCATTTCAGTCTGCGGAAATAATGTTGATGCAAACATCATGTTTGCCTCTTTCTAAAAAAATTATGAGATTCTTCGCTTCGCTCAGAATGACAGCAATGCAAACATCATGTTTGCCCCCCACCTAACCTCCCCCACAGAGTGGGGAGGAATTAAAAACTTTGGTAGAGGAGAATTGTTGTGAAGCTCTTACGGGACGTTGTAAAAGCCGCATCTTAAAAGACTTCTAAAGTTTCTTGAACATCTTCAAAAGGTGATATCTCAGTTTGCGGAAATAGTATTGATGCAAACATCATGTTTGCCTCTTTCTAAAAAAAATTATGAGATTCTTCGCTTCGCTCAGAATGACAGCAATGCAAACATCATGTTTGCCCCC
>CALUVE010000044.1 GCA_944324135.1 Candidatus Gastranaerophilales bacterium
ATTGCTCAAAATAATACTAAATCTATTCCTATGGATACAAGCGTTTTTGATTTGACTCAAAGTAATAAAGAAAATATCGCATAATCGCAAAATTATTTTGTATACAAAAATTCCCTCTTTTCCGAGGGAATTTTTATGTCTTTATAAATTATTCAAGAATCCCTGCATAGATGGTTGGTTTGTAATATCAGCTGCTGCTGTTACATTTTGAACAGGTGCCGGATTTTTAGGAGGTTCGGGCTTGTTTGCATTTGCCGCATCAGCTGCCTCTTTAGCAAGTCTTTCAGAACGTTCTTTTGTCATTTTTGTGCATTTATGTGATACCCATATCATAAACAGCGGAACAAGTGCGAATGTTGAAAGTGCATCAAACAGACTGTTAAGCAGTTTAGCTCTTCCGAGAAGTTTGTTGCCTTTAACATTATCAAGGATTTTATAGATATTTTTAACAGCATCACTGTCGGCATTAGTTTTGATTACATTTTTAATTTCATCAACAGTAGCCTGCTTAATTGATTTGCCGCCAAGGAGCTGTTCAATATTTTCTTTTATACCTTTATCAATAGAGAAAGCTTTACGAACATCGCCTTTGTTTTTCTGGATAAAGTCAATCATGCCGAGGATACCCTCTTTAGACGAACTCGGGTTAGCATATTTAGCCTCAAGCTGTCTGGAGTTCAGGTTAGCGATATCGCTGTTTGCAGAGAAATACTGCCAGATTTTACCAGGGATAGAGCGTTTTTCATAACCCTCGTCACGTACCTGAAGAGCAATACCTGACATTTTTGTGAAAGTTTGAGAGAACACTCTTGACAACGCTTTAGCGCCGAACAGGATTGCCAGGAAGCTTGTAATATCGCGGAAGAGAATTTCACCTCTTTCAAAATTACTTTTTGCATCAATATATCTAGGCGGCAAGCAGAAGCCGAACAGAGCTGCTGCCATTGCGTTTGCCGGCATTGCTGCGTTATCAAATTCAAAATTTTTCAATAAATTATCGAGTTTTTTGTTATTTAAAACTGTTTTACCGAGTTTTGACTGCCAGCCGCCGAATGAAACCTGTTTAGTATCAGGTTTAGCATCCTGTGCTGCAGAATCTGCCGCATCTGCTATTTTGGTATCTTTATTAGCATCCGGTTTAGCTGCATCAGCCGGGGAGTCAGTCACTGTATTTTCTGCAGCAGTTCCGACAAGACCCGGATCGTGTTTCAGCCCAAAGTTGTAAATTTTCGGGATTAGGATAAATCCTGCAGACACCGCGCCCCACATGCCTAAATTACTGAGAACTCTTGTTCCGGTTCTTTTGAGGTTGAAGTTATTTATTAATTTTTCAGCCGCATCAGCGGTATTGTCTTTCAAATGTTTTTTTGTATAATGCAGCGCATCATGAGTGTAATCAGAAAGAGTGCTCAGGATTTTTTTGATGCCTTTTGTGAGGTCTTTATCGTCAGCTTTGATTACCCCTACAGTGTCGTCAACCATTACGCTGTTATGTAATTTTCTTGTGTTGATAAAGTCTTCTTTAAGGTTATTAACAAGGACTTTACGAACCTTTTTGCTGCTTGTATCGTCAATTTCACTCAGCTGTTGAGCATAAGCCGCAGCTTTTTCATCTATAACTTCAGGTCTTAAAGAACCGTCAGTTGAATTTGTCAAAAGGTTTTTGAAGATTTGCGTATAGAAATCATTTTTGTTAAGGGTTTTACCTTGAGCGAGAGCTTCTTGCGTGTATCTGCTGAATTCGCTGCCGTAGCCGTTAATCAAATCAACAGGAACATTGTTAGCTCTGCCGAGAGTTTTGATACCTGTAATCATGGCAAGCGGAATAAAGTAAGCGCTCGGACCGCTTAATAATTCACGCAAAGCTTCACGGCGGGCAAACTCCCAGTTGCATCCGCGTTTTTCGCCTGTTTTAGGGTCAATACTGCCTCTGCCTCGGAGCAAACCTGTTCCGATACGCGGGGCGACCATGCCAAGTCCGTCTTGAATAATAAACGACGTAATAAATCCACCTGCTTCAATCCAATCCATTAAGCTGACTATACCTGCGGACAATCCGCCAAACGCCGGATTATATCCTGCGGCATGTGCATTCTGAACCGGTCTGTTTTGTGTTTCAGACGTATTATTATTTTTATATTGAACCCTGTTCAACGATGGAGTTATTGCTTTTACTGACATTTCCCTACTTTATATTTTCATATCTACACTACACATAAATTAAAAACGTTCAATCAAATTTATTGCTTATTCATCGGGTAGTATTAATAAATTTTTACAAATAAGATAAATGATTTTCTTGAACAAGTGTATTTATTATACTTAATCATAATAAAATTTTCAAGTTTTTTACTACAATTATAATATCAAAGTGAAATATTTCTTAATAAACCTTATAGAAAGAAAAATAAAAGTATATTTATGGTATTTTTATAAATATGAAAGAACGCGAAGTAAGTATAATAGGAGCAGGATTAGCAGGGAGCGAGGCGGCCTTGCAGCTTGCAAAGCGAGGAATAAGAGTTAATTTATATGAAATGCGTCCTGAAAAAATGACAGGTGCGCATACAACGGAGAAACTTGCGGAATTTGTCTGTTCAAACAGTTTAGGCTCATACGACACGACAAATGCCAGCGGGCTTTTGAAGCGTGAAATGGAATTGCTCGGGGGAGAGCTTATAAAGGTAGCATACCGGACACAGGTGCCGGCGGGGAACGCTCTGGCAATTGACAGAGAGGGGTTTTCAGAGCAGGTTACGGAACTGGTCGAGAGTAATGAAAACATTAATTTGATAAGAAAAGAAGTAAGCTCAATTCCAGAGGGAAATGTAATCATGGCGTCTGGGCCTTTGACTAGTGAGGCGTTAGCTGAATCAATAAAAGAATTTACAGAGAGTGATTATTTATACTTTTTCGATGCCATAGCGCCAATTGTAGAAAAGGACAGCATAAATTTTGATATTGCATTCTGGGCAAGCCGTTATGACAAAGGGGAGGCGTCATATATCAATTGTCCAATGAACAAAGAGCAGTATGAGAGATTTTACAATATATTAATAAATGCCCCCCGGATAGAGCTCAAGACATTTGAGAAGAACGCAAAGTTTTTTGAAAGCTGCCTGCCGGTGGAGGTTTTGGCATCTCGCGGGGTGGACACATTGCGATTTGGGCCGATGAAACCGGTCGGGCTTGTCGATAAACGCACCGGCGAAGAAAATTACGCGGTAGTCCAACTGCGGCAGGACAATTCAGCCAAAACATTATTCAATCTTGTGGGATTTCAGACCAATCTCAAATGGGGCAGCCAGAAAGAGCTGGTGCAGTCTATACCGGGGCTGGAAAACGCAAATATAGTAAGATACGGGGTTATGCACAGAAATACGTTCATAAATTCTCCAAGGCTGTTGAATTGCACACTACAGACGAGAAAAAGGGAAAATCTGTTTTTTGCGGGACAGCTTACCGGAACAGAGGGTTACACAGAATCCATCGCCTCCGGCTTGTTAGCGGGAATCAATATGGCGCGATATATTAATGAAGAGCCTCTTTTGCAGCTGCCGGCATCGACTATGCTTGGGGCGTTAACTCATTATATTTCAGATGAAAACCATGACAAATTCCAGCCAATAAATTCAAACTGGGGGATAGTCGAGCCAGTAGAGCTGCCTAAAAAAGAGCGCAAGAACAAAAGATTAAAAGCTGAACTAATCGCAAATCGTTCGATTGAGTATATCAAGAGCATAATGAAATAGCCCCTCTCCCGCAAGGGGCGAGGGGCAAACATTATGTTTGCATCAATACTAATATAGAAATGAACATGACAAAGAACTTTTGTACAGAATTTGACAAGCTCAGACCCTGCGGGAAACCGGACATTTTTCACAAAATCAAAGATTTTGGAAAAAGTTGTCAAACAAGTTCAGGGTGACAATTAGCCCCTCACCCCCACCCCCTCAGCCGACGGAGTCGGCATACAGTCTCACACGGCTCGTAACCTCGCCGGTTCGAGCTAGCATCCCCGAGGTAGAGGGGCAAACGTTACGTTTGCATTAATACTAATGATAGAAATGAACATGGCAAAGAACTTTTGTGCAAATTTTAACATGCTAAGACCCTGAAATAAATTCAGGGTGACAATTAAATAAACATAATGTCATTCCGAACTTGTTTCGGAATCTTTCCACCGATAAGACCCTGAAACAAGTTCAGGGTGACAAAATAGCATCCCTCTGCCTCTTTATTAAAACCAGGAGATTCTTCGCTACGCTCAGAATGACGTAAAGCTAAGACCCTGCGGAAAACCGGACATTTTTCACAAAATCATAGATTTTGGAAAAAGTAGTCAAACAAGTTCAGGGTGACAATTAGCCCCTCA
>CALUVE010000045.1 GCA_944324135.1 Candidatus Gastranaerophilales bacterium
TGAGGGGATTCTCTCCTGTAATCTATCGAAGAAATAAATAATATTGATATTTTCAGTTTTATTTTTTACTGTTGCAAATACGATATAATATTGACATTTTCACGTCGTATGCTGCAAACTTCTAATATTTTTTCTTTCGTCGAAAAATCCTCCTGGTATTCGTTGTAATAGTTGGTTGGACGCAACTCCCATTCTACCAAACCCTTTTTCCCCTATGTAATTATTTTTAATTTCCTCAACATAGCTGGGGTGCCGTTGCGCTGAATCGGTAACAATGCAAGGTAGCCCATGTGATTGCCTTCAACCACATGGGCTACCTTTATGATTTTTCTGTATAATACTGCGCTTGGGCATACCAAAGCTCATGGTATTTCCCGTTTTCGTCAGCAACAAGCTCGTCATGACTACCTTGCTGGACGATCTGTCCGTTGTCAAATACGGCGATTTCGTCACAGAACCGACAGGAGGAAAGCCTATGACTGATATATATGGCGGTTTTATCCCCAACAATCTTATTAAAATTTGAGTAAACCTCTGCTTCCGCAATAGGATCAAGGGCTGCGGTCGGTTCGTCAAGAACAATAAACGGCGAGTTTTTATATAATGCTCTCGCAAGGGCAATATTCTGTGCTTCGCCGCCGGAAATCTCCACGCCGTTTTCTTCGAAATCTTTGTAAAGGCAGGTGTCCAGCCCTTGGGGCATTTCCTTCAAACGATTCCCAAATCCGGCTTTTTCAAGGCAGGTTTTTACACGGTTCGCATCGTAGTTTACGCTGGCGGCCACATTCTGCCCGAGGCTGAAGGAAAACAACTGAAAATCCTGAAACACCATAGAAAAAATCGACCTATACTCGTCATAATTATATTTACGGATATCCACCCCGTTTAAAAGGATTTCTCCTTCTGTTGGATCATACAAACGGCACAACAGCTTAATAAAAGTGGTTTTTCCGCTTCCGTTCATACCCACAACCGCTAATTTTTCTCCGACCTTAAATTTTATATTCACACGTTTAAGGACATCATGATCCGTATTTGGATATCTAAAAGATACGTTATGAAATTCAACATAATACTCGTTATCATCTCGTTTTTCAATCGTAAGAGAACCTTGGTACATATGGTTAGGAATATCTAAGTAATCAAATAATTTTTGCAAATGAATACAATACACTTCATTATCTGATAATATAAACATTAATTCCTGTAATCCGTCTCCAAGCCTTTGCAAAACTGCAATATATTGCACGACACTACCAACACCAAATGCACCGAAAAACGCTTTGATTGCAACAAAAAGATAGCATACAGTATTTGCCAATCCGATGATTACACATGCAATAGCCGGAGATATAGACATTTTAAAAATATCCGCCTGATTTTCTTTATCCCTCTCAATTAGCTTATCTAACGCTTTTGCTGCAATGGTATTTTGTTTATATATTCGGACATCCTTTGCTTTTTCAGGATTCATATACAATTCTCTGCCAAAAAACATAAATGTTCGATTGAACCAAACAGTATCTTTACACCATTTCATAAAAACTTTATTTTCTTTTACTGTTGCTTTGGAATTACTGAGTCCTCCCAACACAATACATAACAATATAATGATGCTCCAAATAGGATTGTCTATGCTTGTATTTCCGGATTTTGAAAGAAAGAGTGTCGCTATCATTGTAAGAGAAGTAAGTATATTCATGCTGGCTCGGACAAGTCCCGAAGTCCCCCAAACAAGTTGCGCCAAACCATTACCGAACATATAAAGATTTTCTTCAACTTCTTGCTTTTGATGTTGAATTTTCGCATTCTCCAAGTCTTCAAAATCTAATGACATCTGTTTGTCTGAAAAAATCTTACCAAACCAATTCCACATCTGTGTTTCTTTTTCATTACAAACCCGATTGATACTATTTTTCAAAACAGCACAAACAAAATTGATTAAGACAATACCAACCACATATCCTACTATGTTTTTAATTCTTTGCTGTGCTGATAACTCATTGATAATTCTGGCAGAAATCCACACAGTAACAAAGGGCTGCAATGAATTGATCGACTCATACAACGCTTTTCCCTGTACAAGACCAGGACAATATTTTTTCAAAATTCCGAACCCTCGTACAGTGACAGCAAAACGTTTGCGAATAGACATTTTATTCATTCCGCCACCTCCGTTTCAGTGGTTTTTTCTCGATAATATTTTGCCTGCGTCTCAAACAAATGATGATATTTTCCTTTTTGTTTCATCAGGTTATTGTGTGTGCCTTCCTCGCATATTTCTCCGTTTTCAATTAAGATAATACGGTTACAAAAACTTGTGCTGGCAAGCCGGTGAGAAATAAATACAGTAGTTTTTCCCTCGCTGATTTGATTGTAGTTTTCATATAAATTGCTTTCAGCAATGGGATCAAGTGCCGCCGTAGGTTCATCAAGCAACATAATAGGAGCCGATTTATACAAGGCACGTGCCAGTAACAACTTTTGCACCTCACCACCGGAAAATTCTACACCGTTATCATAAATTATTTTCCCAAATTGACTTTTCACACCTTCGGGAAGTTGTTCAATCTTATTCCAAAGGCCTGCTGCTTTTAAACAATCTTTGACTTTACCATGATTCAAATTTTCTGTCGGCGTTTCGGCAACAATTTCTTCAATAGTTACCGGCAGAATACTAAACTGTTGAAAAACAGCAGAAAAAAGTTTGTAAAATTCTGTTCTGTTATATTCTCGAATATCAATGCCGTCATATAACACTTGTCCATCTGTCGGTTCTGTCAATCCACAAATCAGCTTTACAAGAGTTGTTTTGCCTGCACCGTTCAGACCAACAATTGCTAAATGCTCGCCCGGAATAATTTTAAGATTAATATTATGCAGTGCAAATCGGTCAGCACCTTCATACCGGTAACTCACGTTTCTCAATTCAATGCATCGTGAAAACTCGTCTGTTGGGTTTTTAACCCCATTGTCTCTGCGGAAAGCTTCCGGGTATTCAAGATAAGAACGAAAGTAATTAATTTTTAAATTTAATTGGTTCAGTAAAGATACCTGTGAAAATATACTGCTAAGCCAAATGGAAAATCCTGCAACTACACCAAAATAAAGAACAAAATCAGCAACAGATATCTGATGATTCCATACGAGATAGATTAAATAAAAATAGGTGATACTCTCACGCAGCAAAGACAAACCGCTGTCGCACACAGCCACACCAAATGTTTTGCTTGTCAGTCTTTTATACCATCCAATCATTCCGTTCATGTTCTCTTTGTAAACATCCGAAAGCCATACAGCCATCCGATACATTCGAATATCTTTGGCAGAGCGAATATCACCGGATATTGTATTGATATAATTTAGTCGCTGTTCATATCCGATTCGCTCATGGTTATTTTTATCCGTCCATTTCATTATTTTCTGATTCAAAAAATAACTGATAACAGTTGTTGCAATCAAAAACAAAATAACAAATAAATTTAACTGAGCAAGAATTGCCCAGAAAACGGATAAACCCAAAACACTTGTGCATAGATTAATCAGGACATCATAGATATTTGTAAGGGGAGAATAGTTCCCGTTGCAGCAAGCAAAGCTTTCCGTTTGTAGTTTACGAAATATTCCGTTTTCTTGATTACTGTAATCGGTTGTCAATCCCTTTAAAGTCACGCGCTTAAGATAAAAAGTATTCATTCGAAATTTTTGATGATAAATAAACTTGGTAAAAAATTTACCGATTCCGGACAACGCAGCGATACAACCCATGAATACCAGGATAATCATCACTAATTCCAATAAACTGTTTCCATCCGTAATTTTTTCAATAACCACTTTTGGAAGATATGTTGACAAAACCGGTAATGTCACATTTACCAATATTGCAATCACACACCAGCACAATAACGGAAAATAGCAATGAATAGTATTTTTTAGACAATAAAAAATATTTTGAAACGTCGAATAATGGCATTGATTTAATTTATCCGGTTCTTTTTCTTTTTTTTTCATAGCTTTAACCTCCTTTCCAGCATATATTATCA
>CALUVE010000046.1 GCA_944324135.1 Candidatus Gastranaerophilales bacterium
ATACACTATTCATACGAATAACTGAAAAAAATTCCTTTCCCTTTTTCCTTTTTTCCCTATTGATTTTCCAACGACTACAAAAAGTCGTTTTTTTTTTGCATTTTTTACAAAGTCAATACATTCAGGTAGGAAAAACGACGATGCTACAAAGCTTGTGTATTTTTCATCGAGCGGGGGCTTTGTTCCCGTATCGTTATCTGCAGCTTGTCTTATCCCAGGACAGGTTGCTGCAATTCAGGTAATCAAGGTTCTGATTCATCAAAACCCAGGCGGTGCATCCGTATCCCTGCGAATTAATGAGATTACATCCATTATCAAATGAATTAATTTCGTCATCAGTCAAGCCTGCAGGTACTATGCCGTTTGCGGTTATATAAAATAAATATGTATCTTGTCCAAAAATGTTGGGCTTATTAATCCCGTTTAAATCTACAATTATTTCTCCGCAAACATTCTGCAGCGGTTTGCTGTTACCGTATGCAATATCACAATTCGGGCTGGTGCCTGTTGCGTATAAAAATAAATTTTTCCCTATAATTGCCCTAGAATAATTTTTTTTAATCCTGTCACTTGTGAAAGATGCCGGAATTTTCCCGTCTAATCCGCTGTGTTCGTATTCCAATCCGCATTCATCCGTGTAGACTTTCATATCACGCATTCCGTGTGACAGTGCTAAGAGAATTACGTATCCGTTTTCTTTCGGATTTTCAGATGAAAAATGCCAGAACTTAGGATTGCCGTACAGGTTGGAAGTTGTCATATAAGATTCGGTTAAAGCTTGATATGCAATTTTTAACTGCGATATATAAGTTTGCTCATTACCATATTTTACACATTTTGCCACTATCATTCCAAAAATGCATATCAAAATACATACAGGTATGAGTGTTTGAGCAAGTGTGTACCCTGTTTTTTTCAAATTAACCAACCTCCGTTAAGTTTTATTATAGTTTTTTTCTTTTGAAAAATCAATTTTTCTTTTTGTGTTATAATTTTGCTATGCAAGTAACAAAGATATCCTTGAATACATCTTTTGGAAATCATCCGGTTGAAACACAACCGGAGCGAAAGTCTTTCCTTGATAATATTCAATCAAAAGTTAAAAATTCTTCCGATATGACAGATACTATAGTTGTTCCGAGGACTATTTTTAAAGGATATTTAGGGATTATGACAGGTACAACACTTGTTACATTAGGCGGATTAATAAACAGAGAAAAGCATCCAATCCCATTTAAAGGAACTATGGCAGCCGGTTTATTGACATCTTTATACGGGACTTGGGCATTTGTCAGACCATTTATTGTAAAAGATGCAAAAGGTGTTCAAAAACAAAAATAATGCCGAATAGCTTACTGCGGGGATACGCAGGCTGCAATTGCGTCCATAAGCCGTTTTACGGGAACAATTTCTATTTTGTCGTAATTAATTTTGTTGGCGTACGGGATGATTGCTTTTTTAAACCCTGAATTTACAGCTTCTTTGAGTCTTTTTTCTATTCCGTTTACGGGGTGAATTTCGCCGGAAAGCCCAATTTCGCCGATAATAACCGTTTGCGGGTCGACAACAACATCTCTTGCGCAGGTTGCAACAGCAAGTGCAATCCCTAAATCTGCACTTGGTTCATCAACATCAATCCCGCCCATAACATTCACATAGACATCCTGTTTGGATAGGTTAAGTCCTACGCGTTTTTCAAGTACAGCAAGGATTTGCAGAAGTCTGCTCAAATCAACTCCGTTAGTGACTCGTCTCGGGGTCGGGTACGGGGTTGTTCCGACTAACGCTTGAATTTCAACCAGCAGAGGTCGAGTTCCCTCATTTGTTACTATGATAGCACTTCCGGGTGCCGCAACCTGTGAACGTTCATTTAAAAATAGTTCATTAGGGTTTGTAACCTCTCTTAATCCGTCTGTGTGCATTTCAAAAATCCCGACTTCAGAAGTGTTGCCAAAGCGGTTTTTCATTGAACGCAGCATTCTATAAGATTTGTATTTGTCGCCCTCAAAGTATATTACTGTATCTACCATGTGTTCAAGAACTTTTGGGCCTGCAATATTGCCGTCTTTTGTGACGTGCCCTATTACAATTATTGTAATATTTTGATTTTTGGCGATTTGCATAAGCATATTGCAGCACTCTCGTATTTGCGAGACACTTCCGGCAGTGCTTGTTATTGTTTGTGAGTATATTGCCTGAATACTGTCTACAACAACTATATCCGGAGAAATATTATCTATTTCTGTTTTTATATTTTCAAGATTGGTCTGCGGGTAGATATAGAGTGCATCAGAATTTATGGCGAGTCTTTGAGCGCGGAGTTTAAGCTGGCTGGCGCTTTCTTCAGCAGAAACATACAGCACTTTTTTACCGTTTTTGCAAAGTTGTCCGCTTGTCTGCAAAAGGATTGTTGATTTTCCTATACCTGGATCTCCTGCAATAAGCACCAGTGACCCTTGGACAAGTCCTCCGCCAAGGATTCTGTCAAATTCTTTTATGTTTGTACTTACGCGAACTTCTTCTCCTATATGTATATCAGACAGGAGTTCCGGTTTTGTTGTATTAAGAATTCCCTGCGGTGTCATGTTAATCTGTTTAGATTCCTGTTGAACTTCTTCAGTAAAAGTTCCCCATTGCCCGCATTCCGGACATCTGCCGAGATATCCGGCAGTTTCGTATCCGCAGTTTTGACATATCCATTTTGTTTTTACTTTAGCCATAACTAAATTATAACATATTCCTGTATAAAAAAGAAAAATGTTATCTGTGTTCGATAGCGCGAACGAGGTGAGGTGTGTGTTTTGAAAATAATTTTTCAAATAATCTAAAAAAAAAGAAGAAGAAATGTTATTTGAGGACGATAGCGCGAACGAAGTGGGGAGTGTGTTTCAAAAATAATTTTTTAAATAATCTAAAAAAGAAGAAGAAATGTTATCTGCGGACGATAGCGCGAACGAAGTGGG
>CALUVE010000047.1 GCA_944324135.1 Candidatus Gastranaerophilales bacterium
GGAACGACAGGATTTGAACCTGCGACCTCTACCACCCCAAGGTAGCACGCTACCAAGCTGCGCCACGTCCCGATTTTTTTGAAAAATTATTTAATTGTCACAGGCAGCTTGTTAGCGTGTGCTGCCTATAATGCAAATTTGTTTTGTTTTCTTTTCGAAACTTGGCAGCTACGCTACCGTGCCTCTCGAAAAACCAGACATTTAGTCAGGTTTTTCTCGGCAGAGTGCCACGTCCCGATTTTTTTGAAAATTAAATTTTGCAGATACATTATAGCACAAAAATTCTCTTGTAATAATTCTCAATAATAGAAGCAAAAATATTTTTCTTTGTGATATCGTAAGTAGAGTATAATTCAATATCTTTGACGTTACTTTAATTAAAAAAATAGAGTTTAAGAGGAAATAATGAAAGTCGTGATTTTAGCCGGCGGGCTGGGAACCCGTTTAAGTGAAGAGACCAAACTAATGCCCAAACCAATGGTAGAAATCGGTGGAAAACCTATTTTGTGGCATATTATGAAAATTTATTCATACTATGGTTTCAATGATTTTGTAATTTTAACCGGCTATAAATCACATGTGATAAAGGATTATTTTGTGCATTATTATCAACAATATTCTGATATTACTGTTGATATGCTTAACAATTCTGTAGAAATTCATCGTATCCAAACCGAACCTTGGCGAGTTACGATGCTTTATACCGGACAGGACACAATGACCGGCGGAAGAATTAAAAAAGCACAAGATTATATAGGCAATGAACCATTTTTACTGACATATGGTGACGGCGTAAGCGATGTCAATATTACTGATTTAATCAAATCACATAAACAATCAGGCAAACTTATAACAATGACAGCCGTACAGCTGCAAGGACGTTTTGGAGCTTTGGTAATAAAAGACGGCGGGATGATAACATCATTTATGGAAAAACCAAAAGGCGAAGAATCCTGGATTAATGGCGGTTTCTTTGTATGTGAGCCGGAAGTTTTTGATTATATACCACAAGGAGATGAAATAACATTTGAACGCGCACCTCTTGAAAATCTTGCCCGTGATGGACAATTAAATGCCTATAAACATTACGGTTTTTGGAGACCGATGGATACATTAAAAGATAAAAATGAACTTACTGAAATGTGGCAGAACGGCAGCGCCCCTTGGGCTGTATGGCAGACTAAAAAAGAGGCTTTAAATGTTTAATAATATCTATAAAAACAAAAAAGTATTCTTAACCGGACATACAGGATTTAAAGGGAGCTGGCTTGCACTATGGCTTACGAGACTTGGAGCAGAAGTTTGCGGCTATTCACTCTCTCCTAACACAAATCCATCAATGTTTCAAAAATTAGATATTGGAAATAAAATCTCTAAATCAATTATTGGTGATATTCTTGATTCTGAAAAATTAGAAAAAGCTATTTCTGACTTTCAGCCGGAAATAATGTTTCATTTAGCAGCACAGCCGCTTGTTAGATTATCATACTCAGAACCACTATTAACTTATCAAACAAATGTGATAGGTACATTAAATGTTTTGGAAGCTGCAAGAAAATGTTCCTCTGTTAAAGCTTTTGTTAATGTAACAACAGACAAATGTTATGAAAACAAAGAAATTCAAAGAGGGTATAGAGAAGATGACCCTATGGGCGGATATGATATGTATTCATCTTCAAAAGGTTGTGTAGAGATTATGTCATCCTCTTACAGACGTTCATTTTTAAAAGATGGTTATGCAATGGCGACAGCACGAGCAGGAAATGTTATAGGAGGCGGTGATTGGGCTTTAGATAGATTAATCCCTGACTGCATAAGAGGGATTAACGATGGGATTGATATAGAAATCAGAAATCCGGTTGCAGTAAGACCATGGCAGCATGTGCTTGAGCCTCTAAGCGGATATCTTTTATTAGGCCAAAAGTTATTGGAGGACGGACAGAAATACGCAGATGGTTTTAACTTCGGTCCGAATGAAGAGAGCGTGCTTACGGTTGCGGAAGTTGCTAAGAAAGTTACAGAGTTTTACGGAAAAGGAAAAGTCATTGTAGGAGAAAAAAGTCCGCTGCATGAAGCAGGACTTTTAATGCTGAATATTGAAAAAGCTGAAAAAATCTTAGGCTGGACTCCAACTTACAATGCTGATGATGCGATAAAAAACACCGTTGACTGGTATAAAAAATTCTATTCAAATCAAGAAAATATGCTTAATTTCACAATAAAACAAATTGAAGAATACGAGGGAAGTATAAAATGGAACAAGAGTTACGCAATAAAGTAAAAGAAGCGGCAAAAGAATATTACAAAGAAGTTTATGGTTCTAAAAGAGAATTCAATTATATCCCGCCGAGCGGAAAACTTCTCGGAGAAGAAGAACTTTTGAACATGATAGATGCTTCTCTTGATATGTGGCTTACTGCAGGAAGATTCAACAAAGAATTTGAAACAAAATTTGCGAATTATCTTGGGGTAAAATATACACTTTCCACAAACTCCGGTTCAAGTGCAAATTTGCTTGCTCTATCGGCATTAACTTCACATAAACTTGGTGACAGACGCCTTAAAAAAGGTGATGAAGTTATTTCTGTTGCAGCAGGTTTTCCAACGACTATAAATCCAATTGTTCAAAATGGTCTTATCCCTGTATTTATTGATTGTGAAATTGGTACATATAATATTGATGCTGATAAAATAGAAGCTGCAATTTCTCCAAAGACAAAAGCTATCTTTTTAGCACATACATTGGGGAACAGTTATGATTTAGATAAAATAATGGAACTCGCGCAAAAATACAATTTGTGGGTTATAGAAGACAGCTGCGACGCTTTGGGCGGAGAATATAAAGGAAAGAAAATTGGTACAATAGGGCATATTGGTACTTTTAGTTTTTATCCTGCCCACCATTTAACAATGGGTGAGGGCGGTGCTGTTGTTACTAATGATTCACAATTGTACAAAATAATCATGTCTTTTAGAGATTGGGGCAGAGATTGTTGTTGCCCTCCTGGAAAAGACGGTATTTGTGGAAAGAGATTCTCTCAACAGCTTGGGAATCTTCCTTATGGATATGATCACAAATATACATATTCTCATATTGGTTATAATCTGAAAATTACAGATTGGCAGGCAGCTCTTGGCTGTTCGCAAATTGATAAGCTTGATTCGTTTTTAGAACAGAGAAGAAAAAATGCTCAAATGCTTAATGAAAAACTCTCTGATTTAACAAGTTTTTTAATATTACCACAGGTTAAAGAAGGGGTAAAACCTTCATGGTTTGGGTATTTAATTTCAGTTAAGCCGAATTCTCCTTTTACAAAACAAGAGATGGTAGAATTTCTTGAGAAAAATGGGGTAGGTACAAGACAACTTTTCGCAGGGAATATTTTAAGGCAGCCTTGTTTTGTTGAAAATGATATAAAATTAAGGATTAATGATAGTGAATTAATGTCCTCAAAAGATTTGACAGAAGAACATTATAAACAGTTGCCAAATACTGATTATATAATGAATAACACTTTCTGGGTCGGAACATTCCCGGCGCTTGGCGAAAAAGAGATTACAAAAATTTCAGATACTATACATCAATTTATAAAAGAAAGAGCAGGTGTATTATTATAAAGACTATTTTACTCACCGGCTCCGGCGGTTTTATAGGCAAAAATTTAAAAGAATACTTAAAAACTAAGTATAATCTATTAACACCAAGATCTTTTGAATTAGATTTGTGCGATAAAAATGCAGTGGATGATTATTTTGCACAACACAAAATTGATTTTATAATTCACTGCGGTTCAACAGGAGGGGCAAGAGGAATACAGGATAGAGACACCACTGTTGAAGATAATCTTGCTATGGTTGATAATCTTTTAGAAGCTAAAGAAAAAGATGTTCGTATGATTTTATTTGGCTCAGGAGCAATGTACGACAAATCTCGTCCAATTTGCAAAATCGAAGAATCAGAAATCGGAAAAGTAATTCCAACTGACCTTTACGGCAAGTCCAAAATGCTTATCGCTCAAAAAATCAAAGCTAGAAAAGATGTTCTATGTTTGAATATTTTTGCCTGTTATGGTTATGGTGAAAAAGAATCACGTTTTCCATCTTTTGCAATTAATTGCGTACTAAATAATAAACCGATTGAAATTAATCAGAATGTGATTTTTGACTATCTTTTTGTAGAAGATATGGAAAAAATTATAGCTTATTTTATTGAAAATATACCTCAGGATAATATTTTAAATATTACCCCGACCAAAAGTATAAGTCTTATTGAAATTGCGCAAATTGTTAATTCACTTGCACAAAAGCCTGTTGAAATTATTGTAAAAAATCCGGTTATGAATAATGAATATACAGGCAGTAATGCTCTATTATTGAAAAATTTTCCTGATATACAATTTACAAATATGCAAGATGGCTTGAAAAAACTTTACCACCATATAGAAATGAATTTACAAAAAATATAATCACACAAGGAGAAAATAATGAATCAGTTAGAAAAGAAAATGGTTAATACATTAATTGATTTAAGAGAAAATCACCACGTTGTCGGAATAAAAGCAGAATTTGAAGCAGAGGGAACAAGACTTGAAGAAGCTTTGAGATTAAAAGAAGTTGTAACAAAAGCAGGACTTGACCTCACAATTAAAATCGGCGGCTGCGAAGCAATAAAAGACATGTATGATGCCAGAACAATTGGAGTTAACGCAATTGTTGCACCTATGATAGAAACTCCTTATGCAATGCAAAAATATGTTCAAGCTACAAAATTTGTATTTCCAGAAGAAGAAAGGGAAGAAATTAAGTTTTTAATTAACATTGAAACAATTACAGGCTATGCCAACATTAAAGAAATGGTTGACTCTCCATATTTTGCAGACATTGCCGGAGTTGTTCTGGGACGTGTTGATATGACTGGTTCAATGGGACTCACAAGAGAAGACATAAATTCTGACAAAATACTTGATATAGCAAAAGTTCTGTCTTCTGAAATGGCAAAAGTTAACAAGGATATGGTTATCGGGGGAGGCGTTTCTGCACATTCATTACCGTTTTTTAAACAGTTGCCGTATTTATCAAGATTTGAAACAAGAAAAATAATCTTTGATGCACAAAAAGCACTTTCTGACAAACACGCTGATAAAGGCATCCTTAAAGCAGTCGGATTTGAACTTATGTGGCTTAAAAATAAACGTGAATTTTACGGAATGATATTCAAAGAAGACGCCGCTCGTTTAGAAATGCTTGAAACAAGATACAAAAAATTAATAGAAGAAGCCGGCGGTGTCTATGCTTAATAGTTTTGATAACTATATTTTCGATTTAGACGGAACATTGATAAATTCATCAGAAGAAGTTTTACTTTGCTTTAAAAAAGCTTTTCTTAATGCCGGTTATCCAGTAGATGAAAGCAGATTTACTTCTGATGTAATTGGTCCACCGCTAAGACAGATTATTGCAATTATTGCGCCTGATTTGACAGATGAGGAAATTGTTTCTTCAGTTATTAAAAATTTCAGGACAATTTATGATTACGATGAAAATGATATAAGTGTCTTATATGACGGCATTTATGATTTTGTCACCAATTTAAAAAAAGATGGGAAAAAACTTTTTATTGCAACATTTAAACCTAAAATTCCAGCTATGCGTCTCGTTGAAAAATTTTTTCCAAATATCTTTGATGATGTTTATACAATAGATAAATTCGGGAAACAAATAACAAAAGAAGAGATGATTAACGACATCATTTCAAAATATGGTTTGGATAAAACTAAAACGGTTATGATAGGTGATGCGGTAAGTGATGTTACGGCAGGTAAAAATGCAGGGATAACATCTGTTGGCGTTCTCTGGGGATATGGTTCAGATAAAACGGAATTAATTAAGAACGCTGATTTTGTTATTAACAAAATATAAAATGAAAGGATATTAAGTGGAAAAGATTTATAATATTGGATTTTTAAGACTAATTTTTACAATAATCGTTATAACTTTTCATACTTTGCTTCATAAAAATACATTGTACGGCGTATATCCACATGTGTATGCACACGCACATGCTGCAACAGCAAGAGGTTATATCGCTGTTGAAATGTTTTTCATTATCGCCGGTTTCTTCTTGTTCTTTTCTGCCCAAAAGAATATAGATTTTAAAGATTTTGCCCTGAATAAATTAGTAAGACTATGGTGTGTTCCCGCGTTTGCAATATTTTGTATTTGGATTTTATCATTATTTCATTGGACAACATATCATAAATATGCCAATATCCTTCATCTATTTATGCTAAAAAATACAGGTATGACACTATGTCTTGCTGATAACGGGACAGCCTGGTTTGTTTCGGTCCTCTTTTGGGTATCATTGTTTTATTGTTATCTTATAAAAAATTTCAAAAGGAAATATGTCAATCTTACAATTGCATTGATAACTTTTTTCTCTTTTATCCTTTTGATAAATGGGAATGCCGGTCATTTTAATCAACATTATAAAATGGTAAATAGCTTTTTTAATATTGGAATGTTACGCGGTCTAGCGGAAATGGGACTAGGTTATTTTATAGCTTTGTTTTATGAAAACTATAAACCTGGTGTTGAGTCAAAAATAACTTTTGTGCTGATTTCAGCGTTGGAAATCTACCTCTTTGGCTTTATTATTAATAACTTGTTATTTAGAAATATTAATTTCACAAATGATATGATATTTATCATATTTATGTCAATTTTATTTATTTTGTTCCTGTTAAAAAAAGGAATTTTGAGTAAATTGACTGATAATGAATTTTTCTATAAACTCGGCACTTATACTTTTTCAATGTATGTCATGCAGGAAGTAGTATTCCGCATTTTGTATAAAAATTATTGTCAGTGTAGTGGATTTATTATAGCTCACCCTATTTCTGCGTTGATTTTATACGTGATAATAACATGTCTGGTTGGTATTATAACATATTATATTGTTGAAAAACCTACAGCAAAAATCAAACGACTTCTACGCTCATGGGGGGGGGGGATACCTCTCATGGGGAATAGCATACGCTTAAATGAAAGGAATATGAAAAATGATTAAATTATCAGATTATATTGCCCAAAGATTAAAAGAATTTCATAAGGTAGAACATTTTTTTATGGTATCAGGCGGCGGTGCTATGCACCTTAATGACAGCCTCGGAAGATACATTCCATACACGGCAAACCACCATGAACAAGCTTGTGCTATCGCAGCAGAAGGTTATGCAAGAGTTAACCAAAAACTTGCGGTTGTAAATGTGACAACAGGTCCGGGAGGATTAAACTGCTTAAACGGAGTTTTCGGACAATGGACGGATTCCGTACCTGTTCTTTATATTTCAGGACAAGTGAAATATTCTACAACAATGGCATCTTGCCCAGAGATTTCACTCCGACAATTAGGCGACCAAGAGGTTGATATAATTTCCGTTGTAAAACCATTAACAAAATATGCCCAAATGGTGACTGAGCCAAATGAAATTAAATATCATCTTGATAAAGCCATTTATGAAGCAACAACAGACCGAATGGGACCTGTCTGGCTGGATATTCCGATGAATGTACAAGGTGCAATGATTGATGAAAATTCTTTAAAAGAATTCACACCGCCACCGGTAAAAAAATATGACTTAAAAATGCCACAGGTCGTCGAAAAATTGAAATCGGCAAAACGCCCTCTTATTGTTGCAGGCTACGGGCTAAGACTTGCTAAACAGGAAGAAAATTTTTTGAATCTGCTTGAGACTACAGATATCCCTGTTGTTACAACATTCAACGGTATGGACTTACTTCCGTCAGATCACAAGAATTTTTGCGGACGAATTGGAACTGTAGGACAACGCGCAGGCAATTTTACTTTACAAAATGCAGATGTAATTTTATTTTTAGGTACACGTAACAATATCCGCCAAGTAAGTTACAATTGGGAAAATTTTGCTAAAAATGCATATAAAATCGTTGTCGATATTGACAGTGCTGAACTTGAAAAACCAACAGTTGCACCTGATTTGAAAATCAATGCTGATTTAAAAACATTTTTACCAGCACTTATAAATGAATTCCCCAAATTAAATGTTAAAGAATGGCTTGAATTTTCCAAAAAGCTCCAAGCCAAATACAACTTCGAAAATACCTCCGAGTATCAGTCTAAAAACGGAATTATAAATGTTTATGATTTTGTTCATACCTTGAGCAATGTTCTAAAAGAGGGAGATATAGTAATTGCCGGTAATGGCTCAGCATGTGTCTGCACACACCAAACTGCACTTGTAAAATCAGACCAACGAATTTTCTGGAATTCCGGTGATGCATCAATGGGTTATGACCTGCCGGCAGCACTTGGCGCTTGTTACGAAGCTGGCAGCAGAAATGTTATTTGTCTGACCGGTGACGGTTCTATAATGATGAATATTCAAGAACTTCAAACTTTGGTATTTAATAAACTTCCATTGAAAATTTTTGTTATAAATAATGCCGGCTACTCATCCATCAGACAAACACAACGGAATTTCTTTAACGGACACATGACAGGTTCTGGTGCTGACAGCGGCGTCAGTGTTCCTGATTTTTGTAAACTTGCAGCCGGATTCGGACTCAAATCAGTAAGAATTTCAAATCCGTCAACCATGAGTTCAGAACTCATAAGTGTGTTAAATATGCAAGAACCTGTAATTTGTGAAGTAATGGTGGAAAAAGAATATGCTTTTTCTCCAAAACTTTCAGCAAGAAAATTACCTGACGGAACTATGGTATCACCTAGTTTGGAGGATATGTTCCCGTTTTTGGACAGAGATGAGTTTAATGAGAATATTTTAACTTTTTAACATTTTTCTTCTTGCGTTTAAATTTAATTTTAAACCCTAACAATCTTAAAACTTTGTGATTATTCTTGTTTTTGACTGAAAAAATTTGTTGTAATAAGTTTACTTTTTCAACAGGTAACTTCTTATATTTTTCCTTATAATATGACAAATGGTACTTATATAAGTCAGTTAGTTTAGGATTTGATAAACGATACCTAATATATTCTAAATCAAATAATAATTCATAAGGAATCATATAAACAAATGTTAGATAATTAATTTTTTTCTTTCTTTCTAAAGTATTTATATCCTTATAATTAAATTTTTTATTTAAATCATTCAAATCTTCTGAAAGAATTTCATATGGTGATTGACCAAGTATGAATACAGGCTTCCCATAAAGAGCAGCTTCAAAAGCAACACTGGAGTTAATTGTAATAATTTTTTCACATTTATTGATAAATTCAACGGCTTTTTTTGAATGATCAATATTTTTGAAAGATAAAAGTTTGCTTTCAACAGTTGACGGATGGTTTCTTATTATAATATCATCTATATCAAACTTGCTGCATAAAAGATCAATCAATTTTTCTGAAGTATATCCGTTTGAAAATGCAATAAGGTTAGAATCGTTATATATTTGTAGAGCAGCACCTATCTTATATTTATGTATCGGCGTTGGCACTTTTTTATATTTGAAATTATTTCTGCTAAGTAATTTCAAAATTTTATTATTAGATAACAGTTTGAACTTGTTATTATCATATTCTTTTGAAAATTCATTATAGCCAATTGTAGCTGAAGTATTACCATTTACACCACTATAATCATAATAAGCTAAAAATTGATAATTATAAGGACGTAAAGCGGCAATTTCATAATGAATAACGGGTATATTATATTTTTTCGCAACAACTTCTAATGATGGACAGTTTTTTGCCGTAAAAACACCTTCAATATTATACATTCTTACAAGTTTTTCAAATATTTTCTCAAAGAATTGTACCAATGGCACATACGGTTCGGTTAACAATATTTTTTCTGCTTGAAATTTATCATTGGAAGTCATTTTAAGCAGCTCATCAAAGATTTCAAGTGGTATTATTTCTTTCTTTGCTCGTTTTAAAGTTTCATTACTTGGAATAGTAAATTCATGAAATCTCTGTACAAATTTTGTTAATTGCCACAAATTTCTACTTTTCCATTCCTCAATAGAATGCCAAAAATCTTCATTCGTCAAATAAATTACTTCTTCAATTCTATAATCTTGTAATTGTTTGTAAAAATAAGGTATATAAACATCACATCTTTCACGTAAATAAATTGGTTCAAAATAACTAATAAACATTCTGAATTCCTTTTTCTTTTAATGTAATCTTTTTCACTTTTATAAAATTATTTTTTATTTTTTTTCGTTGTATTAATTTAGTTTTAAATGTAATTTTTATAAAATACAGTAAACGAATTTGTATTTTTTTATAATAAATCATATTCTTATCACGTTTATAAATAGGACCAATATACATTATATAAAATAGAGTTTTTGAATATATATATTTCAGAAGAAATAATATTCTTTGGAGAGTACTTAATGCATAAAAAATGCTAAATAAATTATATAAAGAATAACTATTTGCTCTAATTATAGTTATTGTATTAATACTATAACTATTCAATTTATGCGTTGCGATATAGTTACGCAGTTTTTTGTCATTAATAAAAAGTAAAGTTAAAGCATAGCCTACATCCCAATTTAACTTACGCCTTATAGGATGTAACGCGTTCCTATCATTCCCTCTAAAAAATGCATTTTTTTCATTTGGTCCTATTGTAACTATATCTTTAGAAACATACCTTAAATCTTTATTTTCATTGACAAGCTTCCCAAATAAAACCGCATGAGGAAACATATGAGAAATATTATATTCAATATTTTCCATAACATTATCATCAATATTAGCTGTTTTATAAATAACACCCGGAACAAATGTCGACTGAACAAAAGCATGTGCAATATCAACATCCGGCCAATTGAATGTTGAAACAAATATCGCATCGGCATTTTCAGCCATAGCCTGTTCTACTTCTTTCCAACTATCCCAACAATAATTATCATTATCACAAAGAATCCACATATATTTGGCTTTTGCTAATTCAAATGCCCCTGCAATATTTGCATTACCACCGATATTTCTATTACGCCGTATGTGTTTTAAATTAGTATATCTAGAACAATATTCTTCTATCAGTTCAGAAGAGCCATCAGTAGAACAGTTATCCAAAATAGTTATCTTAAAATTTTTTATTGGAGAATTTTCTGCCAGTAGTGCATCCAGTGTTTGTTTTAATTTATTCTTCCTATTATACGTAACAAGAAAAATATTTAACATATCATTTAAAATCAACTTTTCTTCTCCAAGTTATTCATAATCCGTAAAATATTTTTATATGTCATAAAATATCATAAAAATATATATTTTACAACTTAATATAACATTTTTAAATAAAGGCGTTGATTTTAGAATTATAAGGAGAATAGGGATTTGAATGGACAAGACAGAAGTAAAAAAATATGTAGGGCAAAAAGTTCGTGCTTATAGGTTACATCTGAAACTATCCCAATTTGCTCTAGGCGAAAAAGCCGGCATTAATCAAAGGCAAATTGCTCAAATTGAGTGCGGAAAGTCCTTGCCATCGTTAAACACATTGATTAAATTTGTAGAAATTTTTAACTGTGAACTCGGTGAATTCTTTGAACCGCAAATAATGAAAACTGATGAGGAGCTAAAACGAGATATCAATAAACTTATTGAAACTTTCAGCACAAGTCAGCTTTTATTTATCCATTCCTATTTAAAACAATTTTCTATGATGAAAACTCAAGGAAGATAAATATTTTAGCCACATACATAATCTGGAATTATTCATATGAAAAAGAAAAACCTTATAAACCTTTGGAATTATATCAAAATGATATTTCATATCAGAGACATAAAACATAAACTACGTGATATGGATTCCCAATCGCAACTTATTAAAAATTTAAAAACTAATAGTCAAATGATGAATAAAATATGGCAGGCATTGATTTCAGAAGAAAAAAATCGAGATGCTGTCATTGAAGCATTTAAATCTTTAAAATGTAATTCTGCAGATACTCTTTTAGTCCAATCATATTTAAAATACCTGTTAAAAAATTTTGATGAATTATGTAGAAAAAATAATATCCCGTATTGGTTTAGAGGAGGCTCATTATTAGGAGTAGTTCGCCATGGTGGCTTTATTCCTTGGGATGATGACATTGACTTAGGGATAATGCGTAATGATATGTATAGATTGCAAGAAATTCTAAAAGATACAGATTTTCAAATTGTTTACCATTTCAATAACAATTTACCACAAAATATTTGCAGAATGCCCAGATTTTTAAACGTAAAAAACGGGATTAACATCTTTATTGACTTATTTCCGTTTGACTACACAGAAGAATGTGAAAAAGAAGCACTCAAAACATACTGGAAAAAAAGACGCCAACTTTACGATGAAATTCATCCACTTGTTGAAAATCATACTATAGCTAGATATAAAGGTTTAATGTATGAAGATAACAGCAAAGACCTGGACATTCTAAATAAAATTTTTGATAAATATACAGAAAAAAATCAAGTTGCAACTGCCAATGTTATTTATCCATTTGATTGGTTTGATACAACACAAAATTTATATTATAAAACCTCAGACATTTTCCCGTTAAAAGAAATGAAATTTGATGATATAGATGTATATGTACCTAATGAATTTATACTTGCCTTAAATATGTGTTATGACAATTTCTTAGATTTTCCGTCACAATTTGTAGACCACAAGGATTGTCACAAACTTTTAACAAATAAAAGGCATATTAAAAAGTTTTTGCTTAGAGAAAAGACTAGAGCAAATTCTAAATAAATTTATAATATTGCGTTGGAGTTAAATAAATATGATTGTAATTATTTAATGTCCGCGAACATTATAATAAAACAATAAATTTAATAAAAACATCACTAAAAGAGTTATTATAGACATACAAAACTTATGTGCTGAACAAATATTAAAAGCACTGAAAAGGGCAGCGACTCCCCAAACAAATATAATTATTAAACTTATTATAATATTTATTCTGGATAATGAAAATCTTCCGGCACCCAGTTTAGAAATAGTCATATCTTCTTGTTCAAAAGGTGTTGAATATAATTTTCCATATTTATATTCTTCTAAAATATTTATCCACCTTTCCCAATTTTCTTGCCAATATTTAGAGCCTCTATTGGCTAAATACCAGGCAAATGAAAGAAAGCAACCTAAAATACAAATTATGGTGATAAAAAAGAATTTATTGAATAATGGATAAACAATAAAATCTTGTTTTAATTTCAATATTGAAATAGGAGCATAAAAAGCTAAAGCGATAAAGCCCCAAAAATATAAAGCTCTTTTCCAGTAAAGTTGAATTTCAAAATTTCTAATTTCCCAAGCTTTTGCAAGTGCATTTTTAATTACTTTTACTTCATATTTAGAAATATCTTTATCACTATTAACATTTCGCCCCAGCAACTTAGATAGATATTTATATTTATTACTCATAATTATTCACCATCGTTATATTAGTTAAAAAAAGAGATAGGAAACAACCTATCTCTTTTTTATTAGCAAGGGAGAGATTCGAACTCTCGACCTCACGGGTATGAGCCGTGCGCTCTCACCAACTGAGCTACCTTGCCATAAATTTTTTATCTTTATTCAATTTTCACCGGCTCAGTTGCTTCGAGCGTTGCTCTCACAATTTTTTTGC